>CACZCH010000001.1:0-113536 GCA_902779645.1 uncultured bacterium
ATCAAATGAATATGGTTTTTTAAAATTACAATAGCCACAATATTAAAAGAAATTTTTGTTTTTGTATATTTAAAAGAACGTTTTATTAAATCAATATAAACTAAAAGGAAATCTTTTCGATTATATGTAACAATTGTTATAAATACCATCGAATTTGGTATAAAAAAGCGTTTATAATTCATTCTAAAATTATACAATAAGTTTTTGTCGGGTTAAAACCCGACCTATAATCTATTATGTAGAATTTCTTCATTTATGTTTGCACGACGAAGAAACGATTGAACAAGTGAAAGCATTTTTTGTTTGAATTGTAACAAAATTTTCAATTTTTGTTTACAATTAGGCAATTTTTGAAGGATAAATGACTTTATATAAATATGTAGAAGAAATATAAGTGTGCTTATGCACAGAAAGGCAGCAAAATGTCAACAAAGATTAAATCTCCTGAGTTTCTGTTTCAAGCAAAACCTCAAATTCAATATCATTCACAAAGAGTTAATGCAAACTTTATTAGACACAGAGCATAGTCTGTATGGCATAATTGCCAAATAAATAAAAAAAGACCTCGGATGAGGTCATTTTTATGGGGCGAGTAGCTTATAGGTCGGGTTTTAACCCGACAAATACTTTTGGGTGCAATTATGTGCAAAAAGTGTAAAAGAATAGTGCAAAAAATGAGTAAAAAAGTGCAAGAAAAGTTAGTTTTCGTCCGATTTGAAATTTAAATTCTCAGCCGACTTCCTACCGCTACAATTTAGTGGTGTTGGGGTAGAAACCCCAACCTACATTTGTTTTCTTCCGACCAAACTACTCAATAAAATACAGCCAAATTGCATATTATAAACGAGCCGAGTTATATCTTTTTCTTTTTTTAATGCATTAAATTTATCATAAATCTATTTTCTATAAGCAAGCAGGTTGGGCATACTTGCCCAAAAAAAATTAGCTAAAATTTTGCAATAAAAAACTCCCGGAGATGGATTCGAACCACCGTTGGAAGAGCCAGAATCTTCAGTCCTGCCACTAGACGATCCGGGAACAGAGCATATATAAAACTCTATTTTTATATTAGTTTAAACAAAAAAAACACGCAATATTTATATTACGTGTTTTTTTTATTTTAATTTTTTAATTATTTATTTTTTTTCCACCACCAGTTAATTTTTTTTACAGAATCAACCGTTTCTTTTTTTTCTACATAAGGATTATCAAGATTAGTCGGCCCTATACCAGAATAATCTGTTTGTCCCTTTTCGGCAGACGCAGTGGTTTTTGCAGCTGCTGATGCTTTTTCTGCCTTTGCGGTTTCTTCATCTACCGGCTTCCAGAATTTTACTTCACTAAATCTTGAACCCGGGAAAGTATTTGTATAATTTTTCAGCGGATGCTGGCTGAAACTGGTATCTTCTACAACTTCAGAATCGGTTTTTTCATATAACTTTCTTGTTAAATCCTGATTTGCTGAATTAGCATAATTAGCACCGGACTGAACGTTATTTCCTGCATCTCGTCCTAAAAAGTGTATTCTTCCGATTCCGTCAGTGTAAATTGTTGATTCTGCATAAGCAGATATTGTTGCCGATAAAGCCATTACTAAGCTTAATGAGATAATACGTTTTGCGTTCATGTTTTTTAACTCCTTGTACTTTATTTTATAACGTTATTATAGCACAAGACAATATAAAAAAGTATATAATATTATAAAAACTTCCTTCGTATTTTTACTTAACGTGTATTTCATCCGTAATATCTTTACCGCCGTATAAAAGCACGCTTTTTGCAAAAACGTAATCATAATCATCTTTTTTCGCCTTTTTTGCAATCTCGTCTTTTATATTCTTTTCTATTGCAGACAAGCGATTATTATAGTCTTTTTCAAGCAAAGATTTTTTTGTATTAAACTCATTAGTATACTTTTCTTCAATCTTTACTATTTTATTTTCGTCAGTTTCATTCGCAATCTCTCCTCTTGCATTAATAATAATCTTGTTAAGCTCCTCCATTTTCTTTGAATGTTCCTGCTTAAGCTGTTTGACCTGAGATGAATTTGATACGATTTTTTGTAAATCGACAACTGCAATCGAATTTTCTGCCATAGCAAAATTCCCCGTAAGAAAAAAACTTAATAAAACTACAAATATACTTTTTTTCATAAAATTTACCTCTCTTTATGCTTATGTATAACCTGTTTAGAAAAATTTTTAAATCATCTTTTGTAACTCTAATCAGGTATTTTAACAAAACTACATGATTTGAACAGATAACTTTTTTAGTCTATAATTGGAGTATTATGAAGAGAATAACTTTGATTATAATACTTATGCTAACGCTTAACCTGCTTCCGACCCCGGCTCAGGAACTGGTTCAAGAAAAGCTTAAGATAAACGGACAGGTCGAATACGATGACAATCTTATAGAAACCATATACTTGGATTCGGATATAGAAAAGCCGGAGGTGAACATCCCCCAGCTGAAGTTGACCCTGCCGGCGGGGGTCTTGAATATAACATCAAACACCAACACATCGAGAAGCGCATTGGCCCGATCAATGGTCAGCCGCTCTTCCCTTGGTGATATAATTCCGCTAAGTGCAAGTGTTGTTAATAACGTAGGAGGATTCTCTTACGGTACTAAATTTGCAGAAGAATTGTCTTATGCTCAGCCTGAATCAACTGCTGCATTTTTCTTAAGATACGACAGCCCGAAATACTTTTCTTTTGAAACTGCACTGAGACAATCTGCAAACAGAGAATTGGAAGACAGTCAATGGAGTTCTATAAGAATTACTCCTGAATGGCATTTAAATGAAAAATTAACAATAAAGAATTCTTTCTCTAACTTTGTACAGTCACAAAAAAACAAAACAGAACTGACTATTGTTTATACTCCGGCACTTAAAAAATATGCGGAAGCACTTAAATTTGAATTAAGTGTTGCTCAGTCATACTATGCAAACGGAAATAAATCGGAAGCTGTAAGTTTTTCAACAGGATTTAAACTAAAATAACATGATACGCAGACAAAAACCGCAAAAAAGAGTAATAGATAGAGAAGGCAAGGACGCTTCGAAAAAAAGCAGACCGGCTTCTGTCGGCAATGGCTTCTATTATTCATTCCTCACGATAATTTTACTTTTATGCTTGATTCAAATAACAATCAGCGCAGTTTTGAATGTTTCAAAAATAATATCATATAAGGCTAAAATTGTTCAAATAACAAAAACAAGAGATGCAGCACTGGCGCTCAACGACCAGCTTCAAGATAGTATAAAAAATTTTTCAAATGTAACAGGTTTAGAAGCTATCGCAAGAAATAATCTAAAAATGTCCGGCGAGGATGAAGTTTTGGTTATAATTAACACCCCGAAAGAAGAAAAAATAGAAAAACCGCATAAATTTGATTTGTTTGGATTAAAAAAACAAAAATAGTTTTATTTAAACTCTTCTAGTGTTTTAAACTTGTTATAAAAAAAGTTTAATCTTTCGCTATTTTGTTTATACCAATACCCTATAAGCACTTCAAATGCGGTTGCAAGCCTGTAATCGTGCTGTATAGCTCTGCGTCCGATAGGAATAGATAAATTGCGTGCGCGTCTTACAAGTTCTTGTTCCTCTTCGGTTAAGTCATTATAAATGAAATCCAGCATTTCTTTTTGAAAAGTTGCATTTACTCTATCTGTTGTCATTTTGTGAAGGAGCTTTGAGTTAGAAGTCTTAAGTATTACATAATCTCTAACAAACACTTCCCATACGGCATCCCCAATATGCGCATAATTTTTTAATGATAATTTTTCCTGCATGCTTTTATTTTAGCATAAACCATGATAGTATATTTGTTTATGGAGGGAATATGCGTATCCAGTCAATAGATAATTCAAAACAATCGCCAACAATGAAAGCCGGCTTATATTTTATAAAAAAATCAAATGTATTATTCAATCGTGATCCAAATATAAAATTCATCACAAAAGATTTTGTAAAAGTTTCTAAAGATGGTTTTAGATATATTGAGGATAATTTAATTCCTCAAAGCATAAAAGACAGATTTGCTAAAAATTCTTTCGTAAAAGATTTATCAGAAAAATTTGATACTTTTATATTTTATAGAGAATTACCCAAAGGGCATAAGAATAATTTTGGGTGTGAGAATATAGCATATGCAAAAATAAGTTGGGCAGATTTAACGCAAAGCCATGCTCAAATTCGTGAAGTTAAGGGTTACAGTCCGATAACAGAAGAATTAGCTGTTGATAAAATGTTTAAAGATCTGGAAAAATGTAAATTTTGTGCTATTTCATAAAAATTTGACAAAACCCTCTTTACAAAAAAATTTTATTTGATACTATAATAGATGTGGGAACGGTAAGTTTTCACGACAATTAAATAAGCCAAATGCGTTAATTGATAATGCAAGATTTAAAATAATCCTCAGTAGCTCAATGGCGGAGCAACCGGCTGTTAACCGGTAGGCTGTTGGTTCGAGTCCAACCTGGGGAGTTTTTTCATGTCAAAAAGAGGGGTTTATCTCTGGGTTTTAATGGGACATTTGAAAAAATATTTTTCTGCCGTATTTCGGCTTTACGTTTGAATTACATCCACTTCCTAGTGGTTGACTGAAACTACTCCAAAAGTCACTTTTTCGTCCTGTATTTGGCCTCAAAATTCCGCTATAAATCCGCCCAAATTGCTATAATCCAAATATATTGGTGCATTCCCCGCTGACACTTTCCGGACAAAAAGTCACTTTTGAAACTGCCCACTCCCAAACTCGGAAGCTAGTCGGAAGATAAAATAAAAACCTTTTAAAACCTTAATTATTGATTTGCCTTAAGTAAAAATACTTTGTCATTTTGATTTTCAATAATCTTTAGTGCTGTTGTACCATAGAATGTTATCATACATGCGTGATGAATACTTAAAACAAGATCTTGTAATTTTTGATCATTTTCCAAAGCGGTTACTTTTAAACCTAAATTTTTACAATATTCATTTGAGAGATGTCTTGAATGACTTTTTGTTAAATCATGATTACTAAGTTTATCTACAATTTTATTTATTTTGTCTTTCGTTTGTTCAGAATTATCGTCAGCAAACATGCATTTTTGTAGCCATTTTTTTGTAATTTCTTGAGACCAATTGATAGCATTTTGGCATTCGCCAATAAATGTAGGATTATATTTTGATATTATTTGAGCCCAAACAAATTGCTTCGCTGGTTCCTCTTTAATTTCTCTTGTAGCAGTTTCTATCTCATTTAATATTGCGTATGCCGGTACCGTTCCAATATTTGGAAATGTAATTTGAGGATCTATAGGACCCAAACTTGATTGTTTTCCCATAAATATTTCTTTACAAGCACAAGCCATCATCGTTCCAGCAGACATTGCTAACTGAGGGATAAAAGCTCTAATATTACAATCAAATTTTTGATGAAGATAATCAACAATTGACTCTGTTGCAGCAATATCACCACCTGGAGTATGTAAAATTAAATCTAAACCCTTTGACACATCCATGTTGTGAATATTTGTCATAAAACCATTTTTATCAACATCATTTATTATTGTATCTTTTACATTCGATTTTTGTAACCAGGCAGAATAATAAACTATAACATTTCTACCTGTATATTCCGAAAGTTCATTAATATATTGTTTTCTGTACTTATCATAGGGACTATATGGTAGATGTTGACCTTCTGGTACATTATTAATTTCGTGTTGTATATTTTCTATTATCTCTTTCCAGTCTGGCATTTATCTATCCATTCACTACCATTTGTTTGTATATCCCCCCTAACAACTACTTCATGTTGAGGTGTATAATTATTTTGTACGACAATATACCCATTGTACAAGTAACTACAATTTGGATTATTTTTGATATCTACGATTTCATTATACATTTTTTTATACATAATATTCACTTCCGTAATTAATTTTATTCGTTCTTAAGCAAAAAAGCAATTAATCGAATGGCTGATTTTATAATATTTAAACATTTATTACAAAATTAATCAAAGCAATATAATCCCCTCTATCAGCTTCGCGTAAAGCTTCAATATACTGTGTTCTTAATTTCGAAATCTCTGTTAAATCACCAGAACCCCAATTCAAATCAGACAAACCAAATTTACGCATTAATAAATCTGCCATAAGACGGGAAATTCTTCCGTTACCGTTTGGGAATGGATGTATTTGAACTAATCTGTGATGAAATCTTATAGCAATTTCTTTTTGGGGATAAGTATTATTTTCTATCCAATATTTAATATCATCAAAAAGCATTCTTAACTGTGGTTGAATCTGATAAGGAGCAACTCCAATATTTCTTTCTGTTGTTCTGAAACTTCCTGCCCATAGCCAAATTTCACCAAACATCTTTTTATGTAATGTTTTCAAAAAACTTTCGGATAAAATATCTTTTTTATTTGTCATAAGCCAAATTTCAGCTTCAGCAATTCCTGCTGTTTCCATTTCGTTTAATTCAGAACGATTAGTAATCCATCCGGCTTTTAATCCTTGTTTTTCTTCTTCGGTAAGAGGAGTTGAATTATCATCTGTTTCAAATATGTTCATATCTTATTCCTCCTCTTCCCAAAGCTTTTTAGAATTCTTGTATAACAAATCTTTTACAATATCTTTTAACACATCTTCAAGTACATCTTTTTCTGCCAGTTGATTTTCAAGTCCCATATTTTTATTTACTTTGCTTAGAATTTTCTTGGCTTTCTTTTGTGCTTGTTTATAAATAATATCATCAAACTTTTCCCTTGGAACAATAGCATAGACAAAATCGCAATCCAAAGCATCCGCGATTCTTTCCATTGTAGATATTTTTATATTTTTTTCATTCTTCTCCATAGCAAAAACTCTCGGCTGAGATACCCCAATTCGTTTTGCAAATTGAGAAGTTGTCATGCCTAAAAAATCTCTTATAGTTTTTAACCAACCTTGAGGAGGAATTTCTATCATAACTTTTTTCAATGCGTCAAACTTCTTCTGGTAATTGCGTCTTAGTATTGTTTTGCTATCCATAATATTAACCTATATATTATAATAAATCTATTTATATTATAACTCATATATTAAACACATTCAACATGTAATATAATATAAATATTATAAATATTTACAAATTAACCCCGGAATTTTGGTGCACGGTTCGCAAAATATTGATATTTAGACACGCCTAAAACAGCGTGGTAATTATGGTTTTACGATTTAGCTAGTTCGTATCCAACCTGAGGAGTTTTGTGAAAGTATGTATACCTGCATGGGTTTTGTGGGTGGGTTTTTGGGTGGTATATGGGTGGGTTTTAATGGGACATTTGAAAATATATTTTTCTGCCGGCTTTAGGCTTTACGTTTGAACTTTATCCCATTCCGAGTGGTTGACTGAAACTACTCCAAAAGTCACTTTTTCGTCCTATATTTGTCCTCAAAATTCCGCTATAAATCCTCGCAAATCGCTAAGATTTAAATATATTGCATTGTTTCCCGATGACACTTTCCGGACAAAAAGTCCGTTTTGAATTTACCCATTCCCAAACTCGGAAGCTAGTCGGAAGTTGAAACATAAAAATCTTGTAAAATAGTAAAATACATTTTTGTTCATTTTATATCAAATTCATGTTTCAAATTTTTTTATCATTCCGTTAACAGCAGTCTCTAGTCTATTTATTACACTTGAAAAATCGGAGCATTTATTTCTGCAATTAGGACAATACTCGTACAATAACATATACAAGCTATCTTTTCCTAACTTCATTTTCCCTTTTTTTATTTGTGTATTTATAAATGTAAATATTGAATAGGTTATAAAGTGACCATTCAAAAAATAAAAAAGATTTTTGTCATTAAATAAATTTTCAATATCATCCGTATTAATAATATTTATATGATTATTTTCGATAAAATTATCAATTTTGTCAGTATCTGGTAAATAGTTATTCTTAGTAGTAAATTTTGCTATATTGCTATTACTTCCAAGAATGCTTAATCCGTCAGGAAATATTTCTGGTTTATCTTCTTTTTTACAATCATAATATAACAATTTCTTAAGTCTTTCACTCAATTCTTTTTGAAAATCCAAACATAATTGCCTATATTTATTTTCAGATGTTCGATTTATCTTTTTTATTGTTGCGGCTAAAGAATTATAACAAAACAAATAATTTTCTATGGAATGCCTTATTGTAAATACAGCAAACGGATTTTGTTTATAGAGCTCTTTATCATGTATAATTTCATCATATTCGCTATCAATGATTGCAATAAAATCTTGTGAGTCACCATTTTCTATAAGATGCTTTATTATTTCTTTACACCCTTTTTGTGGAATACAGTTTATACTATATCCATTAGTATTAATACAGGTTGAAATAACTGCATCCCAAAAAGGGATATCCTCTTCTCCTTCAACTTCAATAGAAATTGTATTAGCTGATTTATCAAATAGTGGTACGCAATTTAAACCTTCAGGAGAATGTTCTAATGTCATTATTTTATTATATTCTCCATATTGATTATTTTATTTTTGTAATATGCCACAATTTCAGGAGAATGAGTAGCAATAATTAATTGAACATTTGGATTTAATTGTAAAATACTTTTTACAATTGCTCTTTGCCAACTAATATGTAATGAGAGTTCTGGTTCGTCAATAATATAAATTTGTGGTTCATTTTTTTGCAATAAAGTTTCTAAAAGTAGAATTAATAATTGCTTTTCGCCTGATGACAATTTAGTAATTTCAATATCTTCATGCTTTTTATTTTCTATTTTTAATCTCCCTGCGAATATAGAAACTTTTTTGTTAAAATGGCCTTCTCCTAAAAAATTATTTGCAACTTCAAGAAATTGATATACAGGAGTATTTATCTCTTGTTTTTTCTTATCTGATTCTTTAGATAATTCTATAGCTGTATCCAAAACATTATATACTGGCATTTGCATTATCTTATCAATTGTAATGCCTTTGTTTCTTTTAACTAAATTTTTAAATTCTTCATATGAATTTACGAAATCAGCACCTAACGTAAGGTCATTCCTCTTATTAAAACCTAGATTTTTTAATGCGCTGTTTAAATCATTTTTATTATAATTGATTTTTAATATATCAGAATTTTTTCTTGAAGGGGCTTTTAGTAATGCTCTAAGAACGTCCATTTTAAATTCTTCAGATATTTTATTTGATTCATAATTTAAAGTTTCTCTGTACTCGGCAAAATCAATCAATAGTTTTTTTATCCTTGTATCAATTGGATTAAATTCGGCATCTTCATCATCACTATATTGTCCGTATTTATAACTTTCTCCTGGATATCTGTTAAATAAATCTTTATCTATTTTCCTATATACAGTTATATTTTTTACAGGATTTATATTAATGGCTTCAAGTATCTTTTTTCTTGTTTCAATTAAATTTTGTCTAAATGGGCGCATATGAACTCTGTCAGATAACAATGAAAAATTTATTTCAAATTTATTGGCTCCAACCTTATATATAAAATTAAAACGCCCAATTTTTTCAATTTTAATAGTTTTATGTTTTTTAGTGTTGTAAAAATTTGCAAGGACTATTTTGGCAGATTTAAAATTTATTTCATTCATATTATCAATATCAACAGACAAAATATAATTTATAAGATTTAATAATGTTGTTTTCCCTGAACCATTTGTCCCAATAAATAAATTAATATCTTTGTTAGTATTTAAATTTAAATTATATGAACCCCATAAACCAGATATTTCAATAGAATTTAAATAAAAACAATCTCTTGCCATGTTATGCCACTCCTTTTATTATAATTTATCATGAAAAAATTTTAAATGTTTTAATTAAACCTAACAAACCTAAATAATCCTTCTCATCCCTCCAAATATGTTCTGCCACATGCTTCGCGAGGTTTTGTTTCATTTGGGAGTGGTTTATTGAACGGCGGAGGCGGGAGTAAAGGACTTTTATCCGTAAAGATTCTTCTTTTGTGTGCGGAAGTTTCTTGCGTTTTGTCTTTAGCGGTTTATCGACAACAAAAAGTTCGCCACCATACAGGTAAAAATAAACAGGTATGTCGTAAAACCTTCGCATCTTGGCAATTTTCGGCTTTTGTTCAAAGTGCGTTTTAAAGGCGTTCAATTGCCGTTCATAAATTATCTGCCGAAAATGTTTATAAAAATTCTGCATTGTCGCATCCCCGATATCCAAAAGAAAGCTCGCCTGTTTCGACTTCACTCCGGCACAAAAACACTTCGTTATCATCTCAATTTTTTCCTGCGAATGGAATTTGAAACAAAACGGCAGGGGTAAATTTCGCTCGGCTTTATATGAATAAATTTCGCCAACTAAATTCAGCTGTCCGTCCTTAACAAGTTCCTGTAAAACATCTTTTACCCCCTCTCCCATAATCGATTCAACGTCTTCAAGACTGAATGTTTCAAGCCTTTTTGCAAGTTTCAAAATCTTATTTTTCATTTAATATTCCCTCCAAAACCCTCAGAGTAATCGTTTTCAAATTGTTCATCTCGGCAACGTTTTCGACTTTATTTAAAAATTTTACAATCTGCCTAAACTGATTAAATTTCGCACTAACAAGCTCAAGCGCATCAGGTTCAAACTCGACTTCAGAAATCTCTGTCACGATTTTTGCCACATCTTCTTTATTAAAAGTTTCAAACTTCAATATCCCTAAAAGCCTGTCATAAATATGTTTATGACGTTTGAGTTTTGCCTCCGCAAGACTCATCCCGACAAGCACAACGGGAATCCCGATTTTGTCGTGCAAATCGCGCACAATCTCAATCGCAGACGAGTTATTCAAAAGAAAATCAACCTCATCCACGACCAAAACCTTTGGCCGCTCGCACAGTTTATCCTCAATCTGCTTGAATAAAAGCGAGGTCAGGTACATCGGCACATCATCAAGTTCTTCGACAATCTCGGTCAAAAGCCAACGTGCAGACATTTTGTGGTTACATCGCACATAAATCGCATCGTTATTTGTAACCCACCACATAATTGTCTGCGATTTACCGAGTCCAAAATCGCCATACACAAGTGCCATCTTGGGCAGATTCGCCGGTGCGTTTTTGAGCGTATCCATCAAATCTACAAATCGTTTCACATTATGCGTTACAACAAATTTACGTTTCATATAGACCTCGATATTCCTCACTTTGCTTATATTCCGCAAGCCACGCCCTGTCATCTTCACAGGTGCAGCCGTTTTTCATCAGCCATTCAAACTTTTCATACTTATTCAAAAACACAGGTGCATTCATCTGAACTTCTCTTGGCGTCTGCTTTTTCGTTTTCACCGGTTTAACTTCGATTACATCTTGAACATCTTCTTCAATATTTTGCTCAATAAATTTTAAATCTACATTCGGCAAGAATTTCTGCAACTCTTTAATCGTCTTATTCTTAAGCCGTTTTTGTTTTTGAATTTTCTGTTTCAAATCCTCAACATCTTTGATATCGCCGAGATGATAAGCCATCGGATGAACTTTGGTTACGCGTTTTGCGGTACACAAAAATTGATTTTTGACCGTGTAAACTTTAATCTCGGATAAATCAAAAAGCGAATAGCGAATCATCACCTGAGTTTTAAGCCCATACAATTTATCCGAATAATAAAAAGTCCCGAGGAACCTAATACCGTTTTGATAAATCGTCTTGACGTCAGCCGTCATCATCAAATCGTCAAGCTGTGCCGTATCAATTTTGATTTTCGTTCGGTTTTCAAAAACTTCTGCTATTGTACGATTTTTATCATTAGGGCAAGGTTGAGTGTTCTTAAACTCAAGCCATTTATCAACAAGCATTTTGACTTCATCAATCGTCGGGTAATAATTTGGCTTGAAATACTGCTTATGAAACTTCTCGTTGCGTTTAAAGTGTGCGGGTTTATTTTCAATACTTGAACCTGAATAAGTTGGCAAAAGCTTTTCAAAACTCTCCTGAAACTCTTTGAAAAATCGCTCAATGACTTTGGCTCTCGCGTTATATGGTCGAGCAAAAACCGTCTTAATCCCGAGCCGAGCATAAATCCCCTCAAATCCTGTTTCTTTAAAGTCCGTATTCACAAAATACTTTGCCTTAAACGCTCTCCCGTTATCCTGATATACGATTTTCGGGATATTTTGTAAATTGATTATCGCGTTACGAAGAGCTGACGCGATGCTTTGAGTATTTTCTTCAAGCATAATTTCGTATCCGACAAGTGCCGTCGATTTCCAATCCAAAAAGCCGATTAAAGTCGCCCGTGTGGGTTTGCCGGTAAACGGATTTTGCACTAAAAATGATAGTTTATGTCCGTCTGCCACAAGCACATCACCGACATCAAGTTTTGAAATGTCACGCAAAATATATGGTTCAACGTTGTCCTTTAAGGCTTTTTCGCCATCCCGTGCCAACGTCCAAATGTCATAATGGTTATCACGAAACCAATTAGCATAGCGGCGAAATGTCACATCCTGAACATTTATCTGCCCCTCTTTTGACAAAATGTGCTTGGTTATTGAAATTGCTTTTCCGACACAAAACTTGTTCGGGTGCAGCAAAATTTTCAAAAACACCTGTTTTTCATAATCTGTTAAAGACGTGCGAAATTCGGTCGCATACTCATATTTTGGCAGCAATAAATGATAATCCGTCGTATTTCCGAGCTTGCGTTTCCACCGCTCAACCGAGCCGATTGAAGTTTTACCAAGCACCTTAAAAATATGCGGATACAACATGCCTGTATTGTAGCTTTCAATAAACTCAATCCCGGCACGGGTTTTACCCTCAGGGTGATGTTTTCTGTATTTTTGCCACTCGCGAAGCAAATCCAAACGCGCCAAAGCGATTTCATTAACCTTTGTTGGAAGATTTTTGACAGGTAAAATAGGTATCAAAGCCGTTGATTCAGGCGTTATTTGTGTCTTTTGTTCAAAATATTTTTCCTGTAAATCTAGCTCAATACTTGATAACAGGATTTCAAAACTTTTTCCGCCTCTGACAATTATTTCGCGGGTGACATATTTATCACGCGACATCCGAATCGCCCGAGCGCTCACGCCTTTAAGGTCTGCTAATTCTTGAATTGATATGTATTTATCTTTGTTCATCGTACCCACATCTATCACTCTTCCGACCTCAAATTGGAACTGTTTCCGACTAATATTTACCCCTTTTGTATCATTCCGACACAAAAATTTAAGGACTTGATGTTTCTCCGAAACAGAGTTATTGTGAGAAAGCCGTAAACGAGAAAAACTTGTTTTTACTCACTTACGGCGCCGAACAAAAGCCTGCGGGCACGCTTAGATGTGTTTCCCCAGAGTATTTCGGAGGTGTTATGAAGAAAAAAGAGCTACAAAGCATTGATTATATTAAACAACGTGCCGATGAAAATTTGGCAAAAACAAAAAGCGTGTTTTTATATAGGCGGGAACTTGCGATACGGTTTGCTTTGCGGCAAAAAGAATTTACGCAAAAGAAGCTTGCCAAACGGCTCAAAATGACAGAAAGCTATATTTCAAAACTCATTACAGGCGAAAGATACAGCAAGGATTTTGAGTTTTTCGTAAGATACAACTTGGGGGTAGACTATTTTGGGATATAGGAGGAAGTATGAATATTGTCCAACCGATAAGGAATAGAGAGGATATTGAAAAAATGAAGGCGGTGTTGAAACGCAAAAAGCGTGACCTTGTGCTTTTTATTTTCGGGATTAATTGCGGACTCAGGATTTCGGATATTTTGAAACTTGATGTAGGAGATGTTAAAGGCAGAGATTTTGTCGAAATCAAAGAGAAAAAGACGAAGAAAAATAAACGTTTCCCATTAAACCCGGAACTAAAAGTTGTGCTTGAAGATTTTGTAAAAGACCGCCCGGAAGACGAGCCGTTATTTATTACACAACAAGGCAACAGGCTTGACCGAAACCAGGCTTACAGAATTATAAGCAGAGCTGCAAAACTTCTGAATATTCCCGACAGAATCGGAACACACTCGCTACGGAAAACGTTCGGTTATCACCACTACAAGCAATTTGATAACATTGAACTTTTGCAGAAGATTTTTAACCATTCATATTCAGCTATCACCCTCCGCTACATCGGCATCGAACAGGATATTATTGATGAAAGTTATATGAATTTTTATTTGTAAAATCTGTTTCATATTTTACAAATTGTTATGTAAATGTTATTATGAACCTATCTTGGAGGATTTTTGGCATGGCGGGATTTGGAATATGGTGCGAAGGAGATAAGTTAGTTAGTGGTACTCTATCTCCTTATGATATTCATTTTAATCTTTGGCTTGATTATTGCAATAAAAAATCTGTACCAATGCTTGATATTGGTATAAAAATCAATTATGTTGAAACTTTACATCAAATATGTATTTATTTACCCTATTTAATTAGTGTTAATGATATTAAAGATTTAGGAAAAATTATAGTATCTGATAAAAAAATCTTGGATTCTGTTTTTAATGAATCATATACATATCAAGAATTACATGAATCAAAAAATTATTTAGTTAAAGATAAATCAGAAAAAGAACAATTTATTGTTTACGCACTCGATCCTAATGAAAAATCTGATATTTTGGTTGAACATTGTCTTAAGGGTACTGTTGTTGCCATAAATCTTCAAAATAGAGGTTTTGTAAATAATAGGAACTACTATTTTAGGTTAAGATTTACAGGAGAATGGTTAAATAAAATAATTGAACGGAAATCTAAAAATTTACTATTTGATAGTGTTTCAACAGAAAATACATTTATTGATTTTAGGTTAAATAATTGGAGAAGTTTTGATAATCCTTCTTTGGTTCAAAGATTACAACAAAAGTCTATCCCTCAATATTGTATTAGTAAAGTAAACTTCTTTTTAATGACTAATGGTGAAATTGATGTATATTCACTAAATCCTAAAAGTGAGCGAAAATTAGAAAATGATATATGGAAGGATTATATAGGTAAAAAGATTGATAATGTCATA
The DNA here is from genome assembly GCA_902779645.1 of uncultured bacterium. Taxonomy (GTDB): domain Bacteria; phylum Cyanobacteriota; class Vampirovibrionia; order Gastranaerophilales; family Gastranaerophilaceae; genus CAG-196. The sequence continues at coordinate 14,996 of CACZCH010000001.1, forward strand.
ATCGCAACACAATGGCAAGAAAAGAAGAAAGAGGGAGATAATAGTTGTATTGAGTCATTTAATGTCTATGCTCGTTTTAGGAAACAATGGTGCACTATTAGCCAAATTCTTAAATATATAATGATTTTTTCTGTTATAAATGTGCTATATTCGTTACTGTATAACTTATTATTTTCAGATTCTAATATAATTATGCACTATATGAGAATTTTATTTTTTATTGTTATTGCTGGGGTTTACTTTATTTCCTTAAAAATTAAAGGAGATTGCTAATCCAATGAGAATATTGTTAGATACAAATATTTTAATCCAGAGGGAAAATAATCATATAATACCAGAAAACCTTGCTGAACTCATGAGATTGCTTAACGGTCTTGAAAATTGTTCTTTACATATTCATCCTTTAACAAAGCAAGAAATAATGAAAGATGGATATGATGAGAGAAAAAATGTTAATCTATCAAAATCAAATGCTTATTCTGTGTTAGAAAAAGTACCGAATTATTTAGATGACGATAATTTCAAAAAATTATTACCAGAACCAAAATCAGAAAATGACATAGTAGATAATCAATTAATATATTGCATTGCTCGAAATATTTGTGATTACCTTATAACACAAGACCAAGGTCTATTAAACAAGGCAAGTACTTTAGAAATTGAAAATGTCATAAACATAAATGAAGCAATAAATATTTTTAAGAAATTTTATACTAATGTTGATATTCCTTTAGGGAACAATTTTGAAATAAAAAAAGTATTTGAATTGAATTATAACGATAAAATTTTTGATTCTTTAAAAAATGCTTATATGGGGTTTGATAAATGGTGGAATAGCATACAAAACAGGGATACTTATGTATATTTTAATACCAATAATGATATAAATGCAATTTTAATTCCCAAGATTGAGCGTAATGAAATAATTTCTGAAAATCCGCTAATAAAGAAGGACAAAATACTAAAAATTTGTACTTTTAAGGTTGCGGAACATGCAAGAGGATTAAAACTTGGCGAAAAACTGATAAATCTTGCTATTAAATTTGCAGAAAGTAATGATTTAAGTGAAATCTATTTAAGTCATTACATTGAAGAAAATGACTATTTAGTAAATTTAATAGAGCAGTTTGGATTTAAACATATAGGGAACAAAGGTGATAATGAAGCCATTTTTATCAAAAGTATTTATACTAATGAGAGCGTAATAATAAATTCAAATGTTGACGCTTTAAATTTCGATAAAACATTTTATCCGGCATTTTATGATGGTAATCTCGTAAGAAAACATTTGGTTCCTATTCTACCCACATTTCATAAAAAACTATTCCCTGATAGTCATGCCGAAGTGCATCAATTAGAACTAAACCTATTTGAAAATAGTGAAGGTAATTGTATAAAAAAAGCATATGTATGTAGGGCAAATACCACTAAAATAAACAAAGGTGATATTTTATTGTTTTATCAATCTAAAAAAAGAATGGCTTTAACTACTATAGGTACGGTTTTAAGTGTATATCCGAAAATGACTGATCCAGAAGAAGTTTTTAAATTAATCTCAAAAAGAACAGTATTTACTTTTGAAGAAATCACGAAATGGTGTCGAAAAGAACTTTTGGTAATATTATTCAATGAAAATTTTCATTTAAAACAAGAAATAAAGTTACCCGAATTATCAAAGTTTAATATCGAAGGTAATATATATTCTATTAGAGAAATACAAGATGAACAGTATAGAAAAATAATAAAAGGGAACATAGATGAGCGTTTTACTATCCATTAAACCTAAATATGTAGAAGAAATAGAAAATGGTTCAAAATTATACGAATTTAGAAAATCTATATTTAAAGAGCCAACCGAAGAAATATGGGTATACTCTTCTGCACCAATAAAAAGAATTGTAGGGAAAATATATGTAGATTCAATAATTGAAGACACCCCCGAAATGATATGGAAAACATGTAAGAAACATGCTGGAATAGAAAAAAAATCATTTTTTGAATATTTTAAAGGTAAAGATAAGGGTTATGCAATCGTGATCAAAAAATATGAGCCTTTTAAAAAACCGATTAATCCCTATCTTAAAAATAACAAATTTGTTCCTCCTCAATCATATGCATATCTTAGTAATGTTTTACCAAATGCAAAAGTTTTGGCATAATAGTATCCAGCGAAAAGTAATAATATGTTCATGATAAGATAATTATGTTAGGTCAAAAGATTGGTGTTTTATGGTTAGTGAAAAAGAGGCAAAAGCTAGGGTTAAAATAAACAAATTATTGGAAGAAGCAAATTGGCGACTATTAGATGATGAACATGGTCGTGCAAACGTAGATTTAGAATACACTACTAAAATAAAACGAGATGACAAGTTTAAGACTGGTTTATTGGATTATTTAATGCTTGATTCAAAAGGTTTTCCCCTTTGTGTTCTTGAAGCAAAACGTGATGATGTAAATCCTTTATTTGCAAAAGAACAAGCTAGAGCATATGCAATGAGCCAAAATATCCGCTTTGTTATACTTTCAAATGGGAATATCCATTATCTTTGGGATATTGAAATCGGTAATCCCGAAATTATTACATCCATGCCTACTCAGGAATCTCTAGAACAAAGATTAGAATTTAAACCTAATACAAAATCTTTGCATTCTGAAAATATAACAAAAGAATACGTAGCATTAATGCAAAATCCTAATTTGTTACAGGAACCTGATTATATAAATGAAACAACAAGAGATAAATATTGTTTTAATAATGGTTATAGGTTATTAAGAGATTATCAAATCAATGCGATTAAAGCATTACAAAAATCCGCAAAAGAAGGGAATAACCGTTTCTTATTTGAAATGGCGACAGGAACTGGTAAAACATTAACAGCTGCCGGAATTATAAAACTGTTCTTAAAAACTGGTAATGCGAAAAGAGTTTTATTTTTAGTTGATAGAATTGAACTTGAACGACAAGCCAAAAAGAATTTTGATGAATATTTAAAAGATTATATTTCTGTAGTCTATAAAGAATCTAAAAATGATTGGAAAAAAGCAGAAGTAGTTATTACAACAATACAAAGTCTTTTGGTTGATGATCGATATAAAAGATTATTTTCACCGACAGATTTTGACCTTTTGATTTCTGATGAATCCCATAGATGTATTGGTGGTAACTCAAGAGCCGTTTTTGAATATTTCATTGGTTATAAGCTGGGGTTAACAGCAACTCCAAAAGACTACATTAAAAATATTGATGTTAAAAAACTAAAATTTGAAGATCCAAAAGCATTAGAACGCAGAATTTTATTAGATACCTATAAAACTTTTGGTTGTGAAAGTGGAATGCCAACCTTCAGATATAGCCTAATTGATGGCGTAAGAGACGGATATTTAATAAATCCATTAGTAGTAGATGCGAGAACTGATATAACCACAGAATTATTATCTGAAAAAGGTTATTCTGTTGTTCAAATCACTGACGATGGTGAAGAAGTTGAAGAACAAATGTTTTCAAGGCAGTTTGAAAAACGCTTTTTCTCTGAAAATACAAATATACAATTCTGCAAAACCTTATTAGAAAACGGTTTAAAAGATCCGATATCAGGTGAATTCGGTAAAACCGTTGTATTTTGTGTAAGTCAAAACCACTGTGCAAAAATTACCCAAATCTTAAACACTATGGCTCATCAAATATGGCCAGGGAAATACAATTCTGATTTTGCTCAACAAGTAACATCTTGTGTCCCAACAGCACAGGAAATGACCGAACAATTCTCAAATAATAATTTATCGGGGACTTCAAGATTTTTGGATGACTACAAAACAAGTAAAGCAAGAGTTTGTGTAACAGTTGGTATGATGACAACTGGCTATGATTGTCAAGACGTTTTAAATTTAGCCCTAATGAGACCAATATTTTCACCAACAGATTTTGTCCAAATAAAAGGTCGTGGAACACGCAAATATACTTTTAAATTCCCAACAACAAAGCCGACGGAATTTAAACAAAAAGAGCATTTTAAACTTTTTGATTTCTTTGCTAATTGTGAATATTTTGAAAATGATTTTAATTACGATGAAGAATTAAAATTGCCAAGAGTAGCATCGGGTAAAGGTGATGGCGGAGGCGAAACCCCACCGCCGATTGAAACTATTGAAATTTTTGATCCGGATAAACTTAAAGAATTAAAAGAAACAAAAATCGGTTTAGATGGAATGAAAATTGATAGAGAATTATTCCAACAATTCAAAGATACTGTAGTTGCGGATGATGATATTAAGAGTGCTGTAAACAATGAAGATTGGCAAAGAGCAGAAAATATTGCAAGAGAAAAATACGAAAATAAACCAAATTTGTTTGTTACTCTTGATAAATTGAGAAAGGCTGAAAATCTAGACCGGCGTTTATCTTGGATAGAAGTTATACAAAGAGCATTTGGTTTGATTCCGAGATTTAAAAATCAAAATGAGTTATTGGAAGACGAGTGTGATAAATATATTTCAATTTACAAACCTGAATCAGAGTACGTTCCATATATTAAAAACTTTATTAAAGCCTATGTTACAAGTGGTGAATTTAGAAATATTATTGATATGAAAAAATATCAAGAATTGAATTTTTATGCAGGTTTTACAATGGAAGATTATAAAAGTTTGAATGGCTATAGAGATTCATTACCTGATTATATTAAGGATAATATTGCAATTAATAAATTTATGTAAAAGAAGAGAGATAAAATGCTTACAAAAGATATAAGAAGAACAATAGATAATGCAAGAGATGTATTGGTTGGTAAAATTCCTAATCCACAATCTCAAATTGAACAGATCACAATTGCCATGATTTATAAGTTTATGGATGACATGGATATTGAATCCGTTGAATTGGGGGGCGAAAGACAATTCTTTGTTGAAGAATTGTCTGAATATGCATGGTCAAAAATCATGTCTCAGCAGCTTGGTAATGAAGCAAGGATGAATCTTTATACGGAAGCATTAGATAAGTTGCAATTATCAAGCAGAATTCCAAAATTATTTAGAGATATCTTTAAAGGAGCATATCTACCATTTCGTGATGGACAGATTTTGACATTATTTTTAAAAGAAATAAATGATTTATCTTATAATAATAGTGAAAATTTAGGTAACGGATTTGAGTATTTGCTTTCTATTATGGGTGCTCAAGGAGATGCAGGACAATTCAGAACACCAAGACATATTATTGATTTTATAGTAGATGTCGTAAAACCAACTAAAGCCGACACTATTCTTGATCCAGCATGTGGTACCGCAGGCTTTCTGATTTCTGCATATAAAAATATTCAGAAATTTGCTGAAGAAACAAAACAATCTCTAACACCACAAGAAAGAACAGCTTTAACCGAAAATATACAAGGATACGATATTTCACCTGATATGGTTAAGCTTGCTCTTGTAAATATGTATCTGCATAAATTCAAAGATCCTAAAATTTATGAATATGATACTTTAACAAACCAAACAAGATGGGATGATTATTTTGATTGTATTTTGGCTAATCCTCCATTTATGACTCCAAAAGGTGGAATTCAACCGCATAATAAATTTGGTGTAAAAGCAAACCGTTCAGAAGTTTTATTTGTTGATTATATTATGGAACACCTCAACTCAACAGGCAGAGCTGGAGTTATTGTTCCTGAAGGTATTGTTTTTCAAAGTGCAAATGCTTATAAAGAATTAAGAAAAAAACTTGTTAATGAAAAATATTTGTATGCAGTTGTAAGTTTGCCAAGTGGAGTATTTAATCCATATTCAGGAGTAAAAACATCAATTCTATTTATGGATAGACAACTTGCAAAAAAAACAGATAAAGTTCTTTTTGTAGAAATTCAAAATGACGGATTTGATTTAGGAGCTCAAAGACGAGAAACAGACAAAAATGATTTACCAAAAGCATTGGATATTATTAATCAATGGCAAACTGCCATAAATACTCAAACAGAATTTACTGCAGAATCAAAATTGCTTACCTTAGTTGAAAAATCAAAACTTGCAGAAAATGAAGAATACAATTTAACGGCTTCAAGGTATAAAGCTATACAAGATTCTTCAAACTGTAAATGGGAAATGGTTAAGTTGGGGGATATATGCGAAACAACATCTGGCGGTACACCTTTAAAATCAAATGATGCTTTTTATATGCCAGCAGAGATACCATGGATAAACAGCGGAGAAGTTAGAAATGGTGAAATATACAGTGCTAACAAGTATATTTCAAAGTTAGGCCTTGAAAAATCATCTGCCAAAATAGTACCAGCAAACTCTGTTTTGGTTGCTATGTATGGTGCGACAGCTGGGCAAGTTGGAATATTAAAATTTGAAGCAAGTACCAATCAAGCAGTTTGTTCTATTTTACCCAATGATAGATTTAATCCAAAGTTCTTGTATTACATATTATCGTCAAAAACTGAAAGTTTAATAAGAATGAGTGTTGGCGGAGCTCAGCCAAATATTTCACAAACTATTATCAAAAATCTTGAAATTCCGCTTCCGCCATTGGAAGTGCAAGAGGGAATTGTAAAAGAACTTGACGGCTATCAAGCCGTCATTGATGGTGCTCAAAAGGTCGTTGACAATTGGAAACCAACCTTACCAATCAACTCCAACTGGCAAAAGGTTGTATTCGAAAATATTTATTCAATACCGTCAAAGAATGGTTTAACGAAACCAACTGCAATAAGAGGAAGCGGTTACAAAATGATTAACATGGGTGAACTATTTAAATACAACAAAATAGGTAATATACCTATGGAACTTGTACCGTTATCAGAAAATGAAATGAAAGTAAATGACATAAAAGTAGGGGATTTGTTATTTGCAAGACAGTCTCTTGTTGTTTCGGGTGCTGGTAAATGTTCTATAGTGGTGGATGTTCCAGAATATACAACATTTGAATCGCATATAATAAGGGTTAGATTAAATAAAGAAATGGTAAATCCTATGTTTTACTATTACTACTTACAATCAGAAAACTCACCTGTAAAATCAATCATAAATTATCAGAATCAAGCTGGAATAAAAGGGTCTGATTTGGCAAAGATAACAGTTGTAAAACCAACTTTGGAAGAACAAAATAAAATCGTTGAAAAGCTTGAAGCAGAAGAGAAGGTTGTTGACGAGTGCAAGAAACTCATACAACTACATCAAGAGAAAATAAACAATAAAATCAAATCAATTTGGGGTGATATAGATGAGTAATGTAATATCTCTTGATACTGAATTGGACGATTTAAAAAGCTATCTACCACTAAATATGAAAAACTCATATTTTAGAATAATGTTTGAAAACCTTATAGTAGTAGAAAAATCTGATTTCTATAATAATGCAGTTATTAATCTAACACATTTTTATAATTATATTTTACATTGCTTTCTCGTACAGATTTATTATTCAGAAGAAAATAGAGAATTGCTAAAATATTTACAAAAGACAACTGGGTCATTAAATAGTCGAGATAATAATAAAAAAATAAACCTTGAAGAACGATTTGATACTTCTTCTTTTTCTAATATTGAAAAAGATGCAATTAACTATTTTTTTCATATATTCAATTTTTGTGAGAACTCTCATTTGTGTCAAAAAAATCAAGCTATTTATGATTTACGCAATTCCGCAGCGCATCTTAATATGGATATAATCAATCATAGTAGATTCAACGATTTTGTTGAAAAGATTCAATATAATTTAAATGAATTATTGAAAAAAACTTATAAATCGACTAAAGAACTTATTTTCAGAGAATTAAAAGAAAATATTAAAAATGGTTTACTTATTGATGATACAGACAGAATATCTGTGTTTGAAGAAATTAATTCTCTTTATTGTGTATCTCTTAATTTTTATAAACTGTTTTTAAAACACAATAAATTTGAAAATGTACAACTAAATACCCCTTTATACCATATCAAAAATTTTATAGAAGAAGACTTAGGTTTGGAAAGAGAAAATTAGGAATATATTATGTTTAAAGAACCTTGGAATGCTGAATCTGCAACAATATTAGCAGATAAGCAAGCAAAAAAAGAAAAGCAAATACAAACGCAGTTAAATGAATTGCACAAACAGACTTCTACATTAACAGACGTAAAAGAATTGACTAGAATTAATATAGAGTGTATCCAAAATATCGTGACTCTGACATCAGAAAATACTGAAACAGTCAAACTAATTGCAAAAATGACAGAAGAAAATCAAAAATCTTCCAAAAGGCAGTTTATAGCTTCTATTATAGTTTCTGCTGCTGCACTTTTAATTGCTTTTAGTTCTTTAATCATAAGCATAATTCAATTACACGAATAAACGCTTGATTTTATTCTGACGTTGAGTGATGAATACGACACGTTAAAGGAGGTCGTATGGAAAAAGTCGGATTAAATATTACTCCCAAGGAGTTTAAGCAATTAAGCAAGTGGGCGGAGAATATTTATAATACTGCCGTAGTTATTGATTATTTTGTGGCTAATCAGCCGGAGGTAGAAGAATGCTATAATCTTGCGCCTGTAGTTAAGCATCTGCGAAATGATGCAGATGTGTTGAATGCATTCTTTATAGACCACGAAAAAGAAGTTGAAGATTTAAATGCCGTTTAAAAGGTGTTTAAAAGCCGTTTAAATCATGTTCAAAAAATTATTATGTCCAAATGATACGATTTTAGACACATATACTTGATGTTTCCCGCTAAAAGACTGATGAATGGTGTAGCTTGAAAGGATCATACTATGATTGAAATCGGTAAAAAATACAGATTAAAAAAGATAAGTGACTGGTTTGACAATGATAGCAACGAATATCGAGTTGTAGGTTTTTGCAAAAATGGTATTGTCGTTTGTTTAGCACCTGACGGTGATAGTTACATTTTCAAAAAAGATTTTTTGATTGACCCCGACAAGCCGGATGAGATATACGCAGATATTAAAATAACGAAAGGTTAAACTATGGTTGAAAAAGATTACAAACTATATGGGACAAAGATTTTGAATCTTAAAACTCAAGAAATTGGGTTACTGATTTGTTTATGGGAGAACAAATATGCTGATAAAACAGTTGATTTTGCGACCTGTGTGGATAAAATCGGCAAACGCTACAACATTGAACTTGATAATATCAGAGGGTTTGAAGATGATTTTGAAAAATAAATTAACTAAAAAAATTGTTTGAAATAACACAATAAATTTTATTTAAAGCTTAATTATTCTTCAAAATATCTTATACGTTGAATAACCCAGAGAATTAAATTTTTTTATAGAAAATTATAAAATTTTGTAAATAAAAACGAAAAGAAAACTTGATTTTGATATCATTTTTTGATATCAAAATTGTATGAGTAAATTTGAAAAATTATTACAAAAATTATATAATGGTAGCGTAATATCCTTTGACAATGCGTGTAAGCTTCTTGAAAACATCGGATATACTCAAAGCGAGACGCAGAATGGCACTTCTCATATCACGTTTAGGAAAGAAGGTACTAACCCTATTACGTTAACAAAAAATCGGAAAGAGTTGTTAGATTATCAAATTAAAATGATAAAGGACGCATATGATGAATAAAGATATAAAGTACTATTTAGATTTGCCTTGGACATATATTTTTACATATGATGATAAAAATAAAGTTTATATTGCATCAATATCGGAATTAAAAGGTTGTATGAGCGATGGAAAAACAATTGATGAGGCTTTGTCAATGATAAAAGATGCTTTATATTCGTATTTATCTGTAATGATTGAGAATAATGATGAAATTCCTGAGCCGATAAAACCAGAGTTATATAAAGGTAAAATTGCTTATCGAACTACCCCTGAGCGTCATTATAAAATTGCTCAAAAATCTAGTATTTGGAATAAAAGTATAAGTAAAACAATTGATAAGTTAGTAGATTTTGCATTATTTTATATTGAAGAAGAAAATCCAAGCATAGAAATAGATAAGAAGGAGATTGTTAATAAATTTAATAATGAGTTTGAAAAATATCTAGAAAAAAGTAATATAAGTACCAAATCAATTAAAGATATTAACATAGAGTCTTTTTCTTGGTATAAAAAGGTTTTAGGTCTCATAGAAGATGACAATAATTATAGGATTAAAATAAATAAAAACTATGAAAGATTAATTCCACAAAAAATAAATCAAAATAATTTTTTAAATTTTTAATTTTATTAAAAATTTCTATATAAACTAGTTATTAAAAATATTATTTCTATTTTTTAATAATAATCAACAGTTATTAATTAATTTGTCTGTTTATCCATTCCATAATTACTGAAACAAGGTATTCTTGTTCGGTTTTGGTTAGTTCTCTGTGCTGGGGGAATTTGTGCCATTTTTCGATGCAGCCGCGACAGCAGGTTGCGGTTGCGTGTTGAGCGATAAAAACAGGGTGTCCTCGCATTGGAGTTTGTTTACCATCGTTTGCAGGTTCTGCCGGAGCAACTCTATCTCGAATAAAATCGCAAGCATGAGAATGGATCGTATCAAGTCCTTTATCCTTGATATATTCAAATTCTTTTGTCCGAAGCTTAAATCTGCTCCTGAATTTTGATTTTGATAATTTATCTAAAATATCCATCACTAAGCTCTATTTTGTGGCAAATAATTTCTTACTTTTTCAGGAAGCTTTGATTCTATAAAACTTCTCAATTTATCAACATTTTTGCTATAAATTACCCCTGCATACAAAATGATTAAGCCTGTAATTAAAACTACACTTGTTAATACTGTCGTATGATTTTTAATATTATCAAATTCTAGATACATAATATATTCAATAACACCCATTATACCGATAATCGAGAAAGGTTTGCGCTGAATCATCAAGCCGATAAATATATAGATTAAACTTAAAATAAAGCATACTAATTGGGTTTGCCATACTCCTATATTCAAAGCATCAAGAAGAAACATAGCATACATAAAAAATCCTGCTGCACCGACCAAATACATCCACATTGAATAATCTGCTTTTGTTAATCTGTCTTTAATAAACCCAATTATGCTCAGTCCTGCTCCGAAAATCATGTTACTTGTGAAAAAGATTTTCGGCGTAATGTTTTTGTAGCCATAAATAAAATCAACAATAGTCATAAATATTGCATAGGAACAGAAAATAGTCGGAACTGCTAACAATGATGCCGGTCTAAACTTTTGTAAAATAGTGTTGGCAATAATTGTCAAGGAAGAAAGTACAATTACAGGGCATCTGCACAAATCCCAATAGTTAGGAAGCTTATCCATATCAGAAAAATGAGGGAAAAATCCCGTCATTTTTTCAATATCCATTACAATAAATCCGACAGCAGCAATAAAAAGAAAATACAAAATCCCTGCAGGAAGTTTTTCATTCTTTCTCCATAAAAATTCTCCGACACCTAGGAATAATACAGCGTATATTGTTCCAAGCATTAATATCATTGCATATGTGCTATGTTGAATGGTATCAGACATCAAAGCTGTCATTGCACCTAGCATTATAAATCCACCAATATAGTACAAAACTTTAACAACTGTTGAAACTTGTTTTGGTTCATTATTATTCTGATAATATAAATCAATCAAACCGTTTCTCTGTGTTTCATTAATTATATTTTTTTCAACTCCTAAATTCAAAATTTTCTCAAAATCCATGAAATTCTCCTTTATGTGCATATCTTACCACAATAATATAGTAATTTGTTATTGTGTCAGAACTGGACATAACTGCTAAATACTTAATTTTTTATTAATAAACATGTTTTAAATTATATTTTTGTCTATAATATTCATAACAAACAATAGAATGAGGTCGGAACTTACATGAAGAAAGTTATGTTTATATTTTTAACAATATGGTTTTTTGCAGTATTTTTCACACTGCTTTTCTATTGTAAAGCTCATTGGCATGATGTTATTATTTTTCAGCCATTTAGCGGGAATTCCGCAATGTTGTGTATGTTGATTTTATGGACATTTATTCCGTTCATAACAAAATTTAAATTCGGTGATTTTGAATGGGAATTCAATAATCCATTGTTAGGCAACGTTAAACAAGCCGAAAAAAATCTTGATGAAGTTGCAAAGCTGGCTCCTAATAATATTAACATTGACGTAAATGTACAGAATAAATATAACGAAGAATTGAATAATATAATGAAGAAGAAGGGGGCTAAAAATGTTTAATTATAGCCAACCACATTCTGCTTATAGTTATATGCAAAGAAGGAATGAAAGCTCAAATTTATTAGCAGATGCTGCTAACAAAGGAATTGCTTTGCTTGATAAACAAGTGGACTATCAACTTTTAATAGCTTTTCAAAATTATATTATCTCTGTATTAAATCTCGTTTCACAAAAAATGGGTAGAGATTATATTTCTTTTTATAATCAATTTAACTTGTCTATTAGTCATATAACACCATATGAACAAGTTAAAAGGACTATAGAATTTTTATTAAATGTTGCAAAAAATTTGTAATTATATATGTATCATTTCATAAATCAAATTTAGTTAATACTCGTCATAAAGGTTGAGATAGTTCTAAAAAGTGATATAATAAATATATACGGATATAAAAGGATAGTATGAATGGATTTATCTCAAAACAGCATTTCATCAAATAGTAGTAATAGTTTTGGTTTGCAGACAAATTTTCTTAATAAAAAACCTGCCGGTTTAAATTTTGGCATGAAAACTAATAATAACAATACCGCTTATTATGCCAAAAAAGGCGAACCAATGTATGTGAAAGAAATGGATGCTGATGAAGATGGAATTGTTTCTTTTGATGAATTTAAAGATTATTGCCAAGCCAACGGAATATCTTCAAAAGAAATGGTTAGAATGGTAGAGATGGCAAATTCATATAGGACTATGCAAGCACAAAAGAAAGCCGAAAAAGAAATAAAAGAAATTTCATCTGATGAAAAAAATACAATAAAAGAAGTTGAATCGGAAGCAGTTTATGCAAAACGTGGCGATGGCAAATATGACGAAGCTATGGACACAAACAATGATGATAAAGTAAGTTATAAAGAATATATAGAATATTGCAAAGAACATTCACAACCGCAAGAACAAAAATCTGATACAAGAGTAAGTGAATCTGAAGATGGCGAGTTTAAAACAAGGGGTAAATATAAGGATGCTATTCGCTTATATACTCAAACAGAAGCGGATACTGCAAAAAACTTCGTTAATGAGGAAGGTTAAGGTGTAATTTAATATGACTGAAATAGGATATTATAATTATTACAATCTCCAAGGTCGCAGAAATGTTGATAAACCGGATGATTGGTATCAGAAAATGGTTAATCAATATGAGTCAGATGACCTTAGAACAAAAGACGAAATGCTTAACCCTTATTCTGATTTAAACAAAAGTACACACGCACTTGATGAGAAACTTGCTTCTTGGGCTGAGGGTATGAGAACAAAATTTTCAAATGCTGATGATGTTGATAAATACTTATGCAAAAAATATTTCGGGCAAGAAAGAATAGGTTATACAAAACAATGGGAAGAACCTGAAAAATATGCTATGTATAAAAACGATTTGAATATGGTTCTATATGGAACAGTTAAAGCATATCAATTTGACTTAAAAGATCCTCGCATTAATAATCCTCAATATGCTTCCGCAGATGAATACGATAAAGCAGAAGAAAAAGCAAAACACGATTCAATAAGCAACAATATGGCACATTTACTTGAAAATAACGGAATTGATATTGGTAATAATTCTTTGTTATTTTCTATTAACCCTTATTCTGGGGTAAATGGAATTCAAATTGATGGTATTGATGATTTAAACATGAAGTCTATTCTCTTGCAAGCATTAGAAAAAAACAACAATTCAACAAATCTTCTACATTATGGTATGCAAAGTCAAGGTGTAGATAGTGATGCAAGAACTAAATATCGTGCTTATTCAGCTTTAAAAGAATATACAGGACTAGATTTATCAGAATTGATACTCAAAGACGGAGAGTATTATACTGCTGACGGACAAGGGGTAAATGAATTACTAAGAGATGGTATCGAGAATGCAACATCGGTAGGACTTGATTTCAAAAGCGCAGCTTTTAATTATGTGAAAGATTTGCAGGATAAAGTAGCCGAAAAAGGTTGGAACGGGATGCCGGATTTGGATATAAAAATAGGTTATTCAAAAGAAAACGGCTTTTTCAATTTTGGCACAACTTATGAAGTGTAATAAAATTTTAAATGCAGTTTAAATTTGTCAAAAGTTGAAAAAATTTACCTCTAAAAATACATCATAATAAAACTTTGATGTTGTCTTGTGATTAGATAATATATTATCTATATATTGACATTTTGGGTAAATTCGGTTAATATATTATCTATGAATAGTCGGTTTTTAAATCAAAAAACTCCCATTGAAATTGCGAAAAGTTTAGCAGATAAAATTAAAGAACATCGAAAAAAATTAAAAATTTCGCAGGAAGTTTTAGCGCAAAAATCCGGAGTTAGTCTTGGCAGCATTAAAAGATTTGAAACTAAGTATGAAATTTCTTTGCAATCTTTTATAAAAATCGCTATTGCTCTTGATTTAGACAATGACATTGAAAATCTATTCACAACAAAAATTTACACATCTATCGATGAGGTAATTAATGGATAATTATAAATATCTGAAAGTTTTTTATAATGACAAATTAGTTGGGACTTTGGCAAAGACGCCAGATAGGCTGGTTGCTTTTGAATATAATAGCGAATGGCTTGCCACAGGTTTTAGTATTTCGCCATTCTCACTTCCACTACAGAAAAAAGTATTTTTGCCTAAATATGAGCCATTTGATGGGTTATTTGGAGTGTTTAACGACAGTTTGCCTGGCGGTTGGGGACGGTTGCTTGTTGACAGATTGCTATTAAAAAATAAAATTAACCCGAATGAAATTGATAATTTAAATCGTCTTGCAGTTGTGCAAGAAAGCGGTATGGGGGCGTTAACTTATAAACCTGAACACAAGTTTGAAACCCGAGAACAAGAATTGGATTATGATAAACTTGCTCAAGAGTGTTCAAAAATACTAGAGTCACAAAATTCGGATAACTTGGATGAACTTTTTAAGTTAGGTGGATCATCAGGCGGCGCAAGACCAAAGATTCTAACTAAAATAGAGGGTGTTGATTTGATAATAAAATTTCCGTCTTCACAAGATCCTAAGAATATAGGAGAGCAAGAGTATAAATATTCACTTGTTGCAAAAGATTGCGGAATAAAGATGAGTGAAACAAAGCTTTTCGATTCACAAATTTGTTCGGGATATTTCGGAATTAAGCGTTTTGATAGGAAAAACGGCAGAAAAATTCATATGGTTTCTGTTAGCGGATTGTTAGAAACAAGCCACCGTTTGCCAAATCTTGATTATAGTATTTTAATGAAATTGACGTTGGAATTAACAAAAAATTATCAGGATATTGAGCAGTTATACAGACTGATGTGCTTTAATGTTTTTGCACAAAACAGAGATGACCATTCAAAGAATTTCTCGTTTTTATATGATGAGAATAAAAAAGAATGGCACTTATCACCTGCGTATGATTTAACTTACAGCTCATCATTCAACGGAGAACACGCAACAACAATTAATGGTGAGGGTAAAAATCCTACGTTAGATGATATTTTAGCAGTAGCTAAAAATATCGGAATAAACGAAAAACAAGCTAAAGATATCGCACTTGATATTAAGGATAAATGTTTGCCCTTGTTTGATTAAAATTTGGCATTTTGCAAGCACATACAAAGCTGATAACTTTATCTAATGAGACAATAACAACATTATCAAAAACAGTATAACAATAACCCATGTCGCAGGTTTTATTTCTTTAATTTTTCCGATAAAGAGATTTATTATTACATACGATAACAAGCCAAAAGCTATACCATTTGAGATGTTACATGTATAAGGCATCATGCAAATTGTTAAGAATGCAGGCAGTGCGTGTTCAATATTTTGCCAATCAACATTTTTTACTGATGACATCATTAAAACACCTATATATATTAATGCAGCAGATGTTGCGCAGCCCGGAACAAGTTGTGCTATAGGACTAAAAAATATCGCAATAAAGAAAAATATTCCAACAAAAATTGCAGTTAAGCCGGTTTTTCCTCCTTCGGCCATCCCGGTTGCGGATTCAACATACGATGTAACGGTTGAAATACCCATTGTTGCACCCGCCATAGTTGCGATAGAACTTGCTGTCATTGCTTTATTAATTTCCGGAATACCCTTGTTCTTTAATAAATTTCCATATTCGCAAGTTGCCTGTAATGTTCCGATATTATCAAAAATATTAATCAAACAAAATGAAATCGTAGTTGTTACGACAGTTAAAAGAAAATTTGTAAAACCATGTTTTGCGATATAATTACTAAAATCCAAGCCTGAAGTAAACACTTTGGCAAAAGAATATTCAAAAAAATCCTTTAATGAAACCATTGGATTCAATGTTTCAATATTTATTTCGTGGTGTGAACCGGGGAAAAACCATAAAACTGAGTAATATAAAAATACTCCTGTCAAGATTCCCCACAAAATTGCCCCTTTAATATTTTTTTTAATCAAAACTGCTATAACGAACAAACTAAATATTGTAATATATGCAGGTAAACTTTGCTGCAGCGGTACGTTTAAAATATTAAAAGAATTTAAAGCCAAACCGGTTGCTTTATTTGAAGTTATTATTCCGGAATTCATTAGTCCCAAAAGCGCAATGAAAAGACCTATTCCGACAGAAATTGAAAGCCGAATACTGTCAGGAATTGCTTCATATATTTTCTTAAGACCGCCTGTTAATGTCAAAATTAAGAAAATCAAGCCTTCTACCAGAATTATTAAAAGAGCATTTTCATAAGAAAAGCCTAATGCAATACAGGCTGTATATATAAAAAACGCATTAAGCCCCATTCCGCTTGCCATAGCTATCGGTAATTTTGCAATAAAGCCCAATAACATACAACCGACAACGGCTGATAAAGCTGTTCCTATGTATATTGCTCCAAATGGCAAGCCAAGAACATTTTCGCCATTTCCAAACGGATTTGTGTACATATTTGCGTTTACAATCAGTATGTATACCATTGAACAAAATGTAACAAATGCTGCCACGAATT
Source organism: uncultured bacterium (assembly GCA_902779645.1). Taxonomy (GTDB): domain Bacteria; phylum Cyanobacteriota; class Vampirovibrionia; order Gastranaerophilales; family Gastranaerophilaceae; genus CAG-196. The sequence continues at coordinate 32,142 of CACZCH010000001.1, forward strand.
CTTGTTTTATACTTGTTCCGTTTTTCTTCAGCTCAAAATATTTTTCCATATAAACCCTTTTTTTGCCATCTTACCATAAAAAATAATTGTAATTTAATATTTTCAACCTTTTTATGCAGAACAAGGTGATTCTTGTCATTAATTGATTAAATTTTGTCAGAATTAAAGATTGCTAAAAATCTCCTCTTTTTGACATGAGGAAGTTTATCTGGTTAGGGCGAGAACCAACATTGGTGAGAGTCCAGCGGATTTTGGCAAGGCTGGATGTAGATTATCAGTGTAAATTATCAGAGAGATTGAGAAAAGTACCCCCAGAAGTTTGAGAGAATTCTCAAACTTTTTATATTCTGGGGGAAATACTTCAAAACTAACTGATAAAAATTCTTAAACTCCCTGATAATTCACTCTCAAAGTTACTGATACTTTTTGAGATGTTTTGTGTTTAACATTTATCCTAATTTTCTTTTAAATGTCCTGCTTGCAAGTGTTAATGTTATTGTGGCAATTATTATTAGCGGGATTATATTTGCCATTACATCGCCTAAACCCATTCCTTTTAAGAATATTCCACGTGATAGCACCATGAAGAATCTTACAGGGTCTAAGTATGTTAAATACTGCAAACACATCGGCATATCTTCTACAGGTGACAGAAATCCCGACAACAGTACTGCCGGCATCATAAAAGTCATAGCAGATAGAATTGCTTGCTGCTGCGTATTGCTGATTGCTGAAATAAATAAGCCTACACCGACAATTGCAAGCAATGATATTGTCATAGAAAGGAGGAATAAAGCTACTGAACCTACAAAAGGAATTTTAAAAAAGACTATAATTATCCCTGTCATAATCATTGTTAAAGTCATTGCTATGCATAATGGTGGAATTGACTTACCGAGTAAAATTTCAAAAGAAGAAAGAGGACTGACTATAAGTTGGTCAAAAGTCCCCAATTCTCTTTCTCTTGCAATTGAAAGTGATGTTAAAATCAAAGTCGTTACAAGGGATAACATAGAAACTATAATCGTCAAAATATACCATTTATATTTGAGATTAGGATTAAACCAATTTCTTACTGTTATATTAATACCCGTATCGGGCTCTCCCATTAAATCATTGCTATAACCTGAAATTATTTGTCCTGCATAACCGGCTCCAATTGCGGCAGAATTTGTCTGTCTCCCATCTGAAACAACCTGAACAATTGCACCTTTTCCTGATTTTACTTTTCTTGAAAAATCGTTCGGTATATTCAAACCGATTTGAACTTTTTGAACATCAAAGTACTTTTTAAAATCATCTTCATTATCAACATAATAAAAACCTCTAAATCTCGGTGAATACTCAAATCTGGAAATTAATTCCCGACTTTCAACACTTTTTGAACGGTCTAAAATTACTGTATCAATGTTTTGTACTTCCATTGTTGAGGTATTTGAAAAAATTAAAAGCTGCATAAGCGGCATACCGATTATTATACCTTTGGTTTTAGGATCATTCCATATAGTTATAAATTCTTTTTTTATTAGTGCTGCAACTCGGCGTAAAAATTCTCTAATCATTTATTACCATCCAATCTTGTAGAAGTATTCATATAGACAGCAATGAATAATAAACAGCCTAAAATTGTCAAAAATATTGCATTTGCAATTACTATTTCCGGAATTGTTCCTGCCATAAATTCACTTTCAATAAAAGAAACATAATATCTTGGAGGAATAATTCTTGTTAAATGCTGGAAAAACTCAGGCATTGAATTTATTGGATACATTAGCCCCGAAAGCATTAAAGCAGGCATAAATCCCAAACTCATTGCAACCATACTTGAAAGAAACTGATTTTTTAATTTAGAAGATACTGTTAAACCTATCCCAAGGGAAGTAAAAAGGAAAAGTCCGCTTACGACAAACAATATAAAATAGTTTCCTCTAAAAGGTATTTTAAAAATACCGACACACAGAAAAACATTAAAAGCCATAGACATCATTCCCAAAACAAAATAAGGAATATATTTTCCTAATACAATATGGATTGGTTTAACTGATGTTGAAAGAAGTGCTTCCATTGTCCCGCGTTCCCATTCCCTTGCAACGACAAGAGAGGTAAGTAGAATCCCGATTAAAGTCATTGTTATAGCAATAGAACCCGGAACAATAAAATAATGCGAATTTAAATCCGGATTATACCAAGTTCTTGATTCAGCAGTAATTAAAGGCCTTTTTATATTTTTTGAAAATTTACTTGAAGAAAGCCATTGATTAGCAATTGAAACAGCATAACTCTGTACATAATTTGCGGTATTTGTTTCCGAGCCGTCAGTTATAACTAATAAATCAGCCTTTTCACCTCTTGAAAGTTTTGTAGAAAAATCATTTGGTATTACAACCGCACCTTTAATTTTAGACCTTAAAACGGCGGTTTTAATATCTTCCATATTGTCATAATTTATTGAATTAATATATTTACTATGCCCGAAAGACTTAACTAATGTAGCAACTTCAGGTGAATTATCATCATTTTTTATACCCATTGTTATTTTTACGGAATCAAGGTTTATTCCGTACATATAAATCATTATTGATATAAACGGTAAAACAAAAGCTATTATTATACTTGAAGGGTCTCTCAATATTTGCTTTATCTCTTTTTTTATTAAGGCTAGTAAAATTTTCATTTATCAACCTCGCTTTCTTTTATAAGGTTTATAAATGCCGTTTCCATATCGTTTGCACCTGCTTTTTGTTTAAGTTCTTTAGGGGTACCTACCGCAATAGTCTGACCTTTATAAAAAAGACTTATTCTGTCGCAGAATTCCGCCTCGTCCATGAAATGTGTCGTAACAAGGATTGTTACTCCTTTTTTTGCAAGTGATGTAATATGATTCCAAAAATCACGTCTTGTCAAAACGTCAACACCCGAGGTAGGTTCATCCAGAAACAAAACAGGAGGATTATGAATCAAAGCCGCAGCCATTGAAAGTCGTTGTTTTAAACCCAACGGCAATTCTTCAGCAGGACATTTTTCATATTCTTTTAAACCAAATACTTCTATTATTTCATCAACTTTTGCTTTACGTTTTAATATTGAAATACCATAGACAAGTGCAAAAAAATTGAGATTTTGTCTGACAGTTAAACTTCCGTAAAGTGAAAATTTTTGAGCCATATAACCAAGATTTGAACGTGCTTTTGCAGGGTGTTTGATAATATCAATGCCCATAATTCTTGCTGTTCCTGATGTTGGTTTTGCAAGTCCGCACATCATTTTAAATGAAGTTGATTTCCCTGCTCCATTTGGTCCTAAAAGCCCAAATATTTCGCCTTTTTTAATTTTAAAAGTATTATTTTTAACTGCATAAAAGCTTCCGTATCTTTTTTCTAAATTATCCGCTTCAACGGGGTAAATGTATTGGGTTTGCCCCCTCACCCCTAACCCCTCTCCCGCAGGGCGAGGGGAAGTATTAAGTCAATAACTTTATTTTCAAACTCTTGTGGTGTTGGTGCAAGGTCGTGAGGTTTCCCCTCGTATATAACTTTCCCTTTATCTAATACAACCGCAGTGTCAAAACTATGAGCTTCATCAAGATAAGCAGTTGACCATAAAACAGTTGTTTCTGGAGATATCATATTTCTTACCATCTTCATCAAATCCCTTCTGGAAATCGGGTCAACCCCGACAGAAGGTTCATCTAAAAGTAAGAATTCAGGATTCCCAAGTAATGTACAAGCAAGACCTAATTTTTGTTTCATACCGCCGGATAAAGCACCTGCAAGTCTGTCTTGAAATGGAGCAAGGGTTGTAAATTCCAGCATTTTTGTGAGAATCGACCCCTCACCCCTGCCCTCTCCCTCAAGGGGCGAGGGAGCAATATTTACCCCTTTTAAATCAGCATATAGTTTTAAATTTTCAATAACAGTTAAGTCTTCATATAAACCAAATTTTTGTGGCATATAACCGATATGCTGATTTAATTCATTTTTTTGAGTTTCAGGGTTAAATCCAAGCACATCTATTTCGCCCTCACTTGGTAATAATAAACCTATAATAGTTCTTAAAAGTGTGGTCTTTCCTGCTCCGTCAGCACCAATTAAACCTGTAATTTTTCCTTTTTCAATATTTAATGACAGATTATCAATAGCAACGGTAGAACCGAATTTTTTTGTTAAATTCTTAATTATTACCGTCTGCATTATTGTCTTGATTATCCTCTGAAGTTAAGTCTACTTTTATTGTTACAGGCATACCCTGTCTTAAAAATTCATCTGTATCATCAATATAAACTCTTATACGATAGACTAAATCTGTTCTTATGTCTGTTGATTGAACTGTTTTAGGTGTAAACTCGGCAACAGGTGAGATATATCCGATTTGACCTTTGTATTCTCGTTTTTCTCCTGTTTGAGGGTTCACTGTATCTGTATATACATTTACCTTTTGGCCGTATTTGATATTGCCTAATTCTTTTTCGTTAATATATGCTCTAACCCAAACAGGATTAGTTTTTGCCATCGTATAAACAGGCTGACCTTTTTGAACATTACTTCCGGGTTCAACGACACGAACCATTATAGTACCGTCTTCAGGGGCATAAAGCTTTGTGTATTTTAATTGATTACTTAAATAATCTTTGTTTGCAACTGCGGCTTTATAATCTGCATTTGCCTTATTTTGTGCATTATATAATGATTCGACTTCTTGTTTAGAAACTGTATCATCAACTCCTAACGGTGCATATCTGTTATATTTATCAGTTGCATCTTTTTGAACAGCAAGAGTTCTGTCCACTTCTGCAGTTGCCCTTTTGAAGTTTGCATCATAGTCGGATTCATCCATAACTGCAATTAATTCACCTTTTTTAACTGCATCCCCTTCTTCTTTCAGAAGCTTAGAAACCAAGCCGGGAACTTGAAAAGACAAGTCAATTTGTCTTATTTCAATATTGCCATATAGTGTCAATTCAGTCTCATTTTCCTTATTTTCTTTTTTAAATGCAAAAAAGCAAATTATGACTGCTAAAATAACGATTATCAATAGTAAAATTTTCTTTTTCATTTATAACTTACCCCCTACGGTTTTATATAACGTATAATAATTAACCAATCTTTGAGTTTTTGCTTTTGTTGAAGCCATATCTTTTGAAATATATAAGTTTTCTGAATTTAAATACTGAGATTTTGAAATAACCCCTTGGCTCAACATTTTATCTGCATTATTCAGATTTATTGCCTCCAATTTAAGTTTTTCATTAACTCCGTTTTCAACTTCAGTATCATGCTTAATTATGCAAAGGGATGTATTAACTTCCTTTACTGCATCTAAGTCGGTCTGTCTGTATTGTTCAAAAAGTTCTTCGTATTTTGCTTTTTTATATTTTAAGTTTGCAATTTTTCTTCCACCTGTGAATATATCTTGTGTTGCACCTGCAACCAGTGCTGCTAATGAAGTTTCCCATGAGAAAAACGAACCGGGTGCAATAGTATTAAATGCCCAAATTCCTGTTATATTGAACCTTGGCAAGAATTCTTTTCTTGCAACACGAATATCGATTTTTGCTTTCTCTAACCCTGCTTCTGCTCTTTTAACGTCAGGTCTTGAAAAGATAACATCTGATTCTATTTCGTTAGGTATAACCGCTGAATATTCAAAATCATCAATAGAACCTCTTGCAATATTATTAGAACCATCAGCACTTCTTCCAATGAAAACAGCAAATTGCATTAAAAGAATTTCTCTTTGTTTCAACAAATTTTCTAATGTTATATTCGCATCCTCTAATTTAGTATTTGAATTGTTTAATTCCGTTGTATTAATAATCCCGCGAGAAAGTTTTTTGTTATTATCATTCAAAATTTGATTATAATTTTCAACAATTTTTTCTTGCTCTTCAATTAATTTATCGTATTCAAGAATATTTGTGTAAACTGTTGCGACATCTGTTAATAGTGCTAAATATACAGACTGCTCATCAAACTTACTCATTTCATAACTTTTCTTTGCACTTTTGGTTTTATCCCTGTTTTTTAGGAGAAAATCTGCCTCATAATTTACAATAAAGGGTAAAACAAAGTTGTTTTTTCTTATATTACTAAAGGCAGGACTTATTTCAGGAACATGTACCCCCAAATAGTTTGCAGCAACACTTAAACTCGGCAATTCTTGAGCTAACTGTGTTTTCATACCCTGTCTGTATTCTTCTACCCTTATTGTTGCCTGCTTTGCATTGTGGTTATTGTCTATTGCTTCATTAACATATTGGAACAAGTAATCATCATTGAAACGATTGAAAAACTCTACATTCAAATTATTTCTATCAACTGCAAAACAAGGAGCAAATACGAAAAAGGACAGTGTCCCAATTATCATTAATAATAATGAAATCTTCTTATTCATTTATTTCTCCCGCTATCTTCAAAAATGCTTGTATATAAATACGTACATTGTTTATAATCATACCTTAAAAAATCATTGCTTTTCTACCTCCAAAAATATGATATTTTTTTGTGCAAATATCTCTAATTCAAACACTATCAAATTAAATTTTCATTTCAGTCAAAATGTGAATTTTTTTTACAATGCACGCTGTTAGAATTACTGAATATTTTATTCTATTTACAGTCAAATAATAATATTTTATTATGATAAAAAGGTTATTAGAGGAGAAGATGTTATGAAAATAATTGACTGCGAATTTCACTATTACTTACCTGAATTAATGGAATATCTTTCCACACGAGATAATGCAATGAGATATTATCCCGAAAATAAAATTCTGGAAGTGAGAGATAAAGTTTTTGCTCATTTTGACGGGGTTACAAATGAATATCCTGTTATTGACGAATTAATGAATTTCGGAGCAGAAAGAGTTGCCGTTATGGATAAAAACGGCATTGATGTTGCTGTTATGTCAACATCTCCCGCTGTAGAAGAATTACCTAAAGAAGAGGCTGTATATTTTGCAAAAAAATCTAATGATGCGGTTGCTGAAATTATAAAAAAATATCCGGGCCGTTTTCTTGGTGCTGCCGTTTTACCAACGCCTTATGTTGATGAAGCTATTAAAGAACTTGAACGCTGTGTTAAGGAATTAGGTTTTAAATATTGGCACACTCATTCTAATTATAAAAATGAACATTTATATGAAGAAAAATATCTTCCGCTGCTTGCAAAAGCTGAAGAACTGGGATGTGCATTCTATGTTCATCCGCAAGCCTCTGATGATAAAGATATGAAAGATATGGGTTACGTATATTCTTCACCCGGACTTGGGTTTGGCTTGGATGCTATGAAAACATCATTAAGGCTAATATTAAACGGAACATTTGATAAATTTCCTAATTTAAGAATGATTCTTGGTCATTTGGGTGAATACTTCCCATTCATAATGGACAGGGTTGATAATCGTTTTGAGTGGATTAAGGATGATGAAGTAAAAATGAAACATCCTGTTTCATATTATTTTAAAAATAAAAATGTTGTTGTAACAACAAGCGGTAATATGTCTAAACTTGCTTTTGAATGTACAAAGAAAGCTCTTGGCATAGATAGTATCATTTTTGCTTCTGATTATCCTTATGAATGCTTGTCTGAAATGATGAAATATATGGAGACATTAGAATTAACCGAGGAAGAAAAAGAAAAGGTATTTCACTTGAATGCTGAAAAATATATTTTAAATAAATAAACTAGTTTAATCCAGAGTACAACTCCATAATAAACTACGACTGATATCGGTTCATTTTTAGCAATTGATACGAAATGTGTCTAAAAAACGCATTATTATTACTTGACAGACTTGATTTGTCTGAAAACAGAGTTAAGATAAATAGTAACATAGCAAACGTTTCAAGACTTCACAGGTTCGTGTCCAGCGCAAGCGAGCAGAGTGCACTCTGCCGAACAAAACGATTAAGTATCGTTTTGTGAGAGGTAGCTTTTGCAAAAAGAACAAAGTTCTTTGAAGCAAAACATGTAGGCACGTTTAATGCGAGCGCAGCAAGACAACCCAGGCAGTTTTAAGAGTTTGTGTATATAGTAACCAAGAATATTGTAGATGGGTTTTAATGGGACTGTAGATTATCAGAGAGATTGAGAAAAGTACACCCGGAAGTTTGAGAGAATTTTCAAACTTTTTAAGTTTTCGGGGAAGAATTCCAAAACTCCCGTCTTGGATTTGCTCCACGCTCGGAAAGTTTCGCAATTGAACCTTTGGTTCAAGTTTGCTCAATTTCCTCGCTATCCGGACTAACTTCGTGTCGTCCGTCCGCAAATCCGCTGATAAAAACTCTTAAACTTCCAGATAATTCACTCTTAAACTAACCGATAAGTTTCTTACATAGCCCCAATACCACGAAGAATACCAATCATTCCTTCTGCTGCTATATCATTTGTAACTTTACCGTCTTTATTAAAATAATAAAAATTCATTACACAGACAGAAATTCTTTTATTTGTTGGTGCAATTCCCATAAATTCCCCATCGTGAGTTGCTGTTAAATCCCATCTGACAGCGACTTTATCAACATCTGCTACCATATCTGTAATATGCCATTGAACATCTGAAAACCCTTTTCTCATCCAATGAACAACAGATAAATAACCTTTACCGCCATACAAAGGTTCAGGACTTGCAGGTGTATAGAACTGAGCATCACTTGCAACAAGTTCTTCTGCTAATTTTTCATCAGCCGTATTTATCATAGTTTCGAACTTCTTCATAAGTTCTTTATTGCGTTCAATTAAATTCATATAAGCACTCCTTTATAAAATCTATATTATTACAAACAAGCCATTTAGCATATTTTCGTGCTATTATAACCATAGGTCAAAGGAGAGGTGTTTATGTCTAAAAAAGTTATTATTTTAAATGGAAGTCCGAGAAAAAATTGGAACACATACAAAATGTGTGAAAGCTTTGCAAACGGTGTTAAGGAATCAGGTAATGAAGCTGAAATTATAAACCTTTATGACATAGATTTTAAGGGCTGCAGAAGTTGCTTTGCCTGCAAACTTAAAGACGGAAAGAACATTGGAAGATGCGCTTATCCTGATGGGTTGACTCCTATTTTAGATAAAATTGCACAATCTGATGGTGTAGTTTTTGGGACACCTATTTATTATGGAGATATAACTGGAGTTATGAAAAGCTGCGTTGAAAGACTTTTATTTCCGTTTTTTGAATATAAAGAAGGGTTTCCCTCTATTGCACCTAAAAAATTAAAAACGGCTATTATTTACACAATGAATGTTGATGAAAAAACTTGTCAGGACTTGTATTCTGCTACACTTAATCGTTTTGAATGGTTTGTTGAACTTGTATTTTCAAAACCTGAAAAAATATTTGCTTATGATACCTGTCAATTCACTAATTATGACAAGTATGTTTGCGAATGTTTTGATAAAGTTCACAAACAAAAAAGGAAAGAAGAACAATTCCCGATAGAACTTGAAAAGGCATTTAATTTGGGAAAAAGTTTTGTATAAGCAATATAAAGCATACAAAAAGCCGAGAGTATAAAACTCTCGGCTTTCTGTGTTTGTCAAAATATTTTTAGCATAATTCCGCATCGCCAAAACCAAATTGTTCCAAACTTCCTGTTTTTGCCTGAACACAAATATATTGCAAATCGGTTTTTGATTCCATTGTTCTGACTGCTTTAGGAAGAACCTTTACGCAAGAACCTTCTTTGACTTCTATAACTTCATTATCAAGTGTCATTATGCCTTCGCCTTTTAGAAAAATATAAATTTCTTCATTTTGTATATGTTTATGATTAAAAGGTAATTTAATTCCTGCAGGCATTGAACTAACAGAAATTTCACAACTTGTTAAGCCTAGTAAATCATGTAAAAAAGCTTTTCCGTTTTCATAATTTTTACCTAATTCAGCCATTGTTCCTATTTCTTCTTTTTTAAAATTTGTCATAACTTTCTCCTTTTGTTTGATGTCTAACTATTTATTTAAAAATTTTTATATTTTTTGCAAAAGATTTTCTAAAATATCTGATTCATCTTTTGATAAATTTTTATATAACATATCATTTAATTTATTTGAAATTTTTTCAAATACAGGTTTGAAATCTTTTCCTTTTTTAGTCAAAACTATATATGTATACCTGCTATCTTCTTGAGAAATTTTTCTTTGTAAATAACCTAATTTTTCCAGTTTATCAACTAAAACTATCACCATGACTTGGAACAAGTCCATCTGCTCCGTTTTTTTTTAGTTCTTCAATAATTAAACGATTACCTTTATCGTGAATTTTAGATATTAGTGCTAACAAGTTTCTCATATGATTATTATAATTAGACATCTAATTATTGTCAAGCAATTTTGTTTTATAATTAATTTGTACGAAATAAGGATAAATAACTTATGAAAAAATGCAAAATAACAGTTTTGAAACGAAATTTTGATGAAGAACTTGCTAAAGAATACGGAGTTGAGGGTTTGACTGCTTGTCCGATGCTAAAAGAAGGACAAGTTTTCTATGCCGATTGGGAATGTCCCGAAGGTTTTTGCAATGAAGCTTGGATAGCAATTTATCAATATGTTTTTACGCTTGCCCACGGAGGTGCGACAAAAGAATTATTCTATTACGGTGATTGGATAAGAAAACCCGGGGTTGCAATTTGTTCTTGTAATGACGGACTTCGCCCCGTGATATTTAAAATTGAAGCAGAGGAGTAGATATGGACGCAAAAGAATTATGTACCTGCAAAAATACAAAGTGCAAATTGCATCCGCTAAATCACGATATGGGCTGCACACCTTGTATTGAAAAGAATTTAAAAATGGATGAGATGCCGAATTGTTTCTTTGATAAAATTGATCCCGAGCATAAACGTAAAGGAACAAAAACAAAAGATTATGCAGAATTTTTATTGAATGGTGAAGCGTAAAAATGAAATGGTTAATGTTACTGCTTGCAGGTATTTTTGAAATCATTTGGGCAATTGCGATGAAATATTCAAACGGTTTTACTGTTCTTATTCCTTCAATAGTAACAGCAATTACATACATTTTAAGTGCCGTATTCTTGGCACTGGCTTTAAGACATTTACCCCTTGGAATGGCTTATGTAATGTGGGTTGCTTTTGGAATAATCGGAACAACAATTCTCGGAGTTTTGTTATTTAGCGAAAAATTAACCGTTCTGCAAATTATATCCATAATCCTGATTATTATTGGTGTTATTGGGCTGAAACTTTTTGCAAAACAATAGAAATCATCATGCTCTCTAATAAATTTATATTATAATTAATGTATAAATGAGTATTTTATATGATTAAAAAGTTATGTATTACAGTATTGATATCTGCTTTTATGATTAATTTGAGTGCATTAGCAAAGGAGAGCAAAAATATGACAAAACAAGAGATTGCTGATAAAAATTTAGAGATATTATTTAATATAACAACTAAAAACAATAACGGTCCTGATAAAGATTTTATGGATATTTTACAGAAATATATTTTTGGTGAAGTATTTACAGTGGGCGATTTGGATATAAAAACAAGAGAACTTTTGACCGTTACAAGTTTGACAGTTATGCAGACGCTTCCGCAGTTAAAAGCCCATATAAATGGTGCTTTGAATGCAGGAAATACTCCAATTGAAATAAGAGAAACAATTTATCAGTGCGCGCCGTTTATCGGTTTCCCAAAAACTTTAAATGCAATCTCAGTTTTTAATGAAGTTATAAAAGAAAGAGGATTGGAAAAAGAATTAAAAAGCACAAAAACAACAAACGAAAATAACAGATACAAAAAAGGCTACGAAATACAAAACCCGATGTATGGGGATGAAATTCTCCAAAATATGAAAGGGTTACCTGATGATATGGGGTCTGATGTTGCAAGATATTTAACTGAAGTTTGCTTTGGTGATTTTTATACAAGAGAAGGTTTGGATCTTAAAACAAGGGAACTCATGACAATAGCAATTCTTACAACAACCGGCAATACAGGAGTTTTAAAAAGCCACATTAAAGGAAATCTTAAAGCCGGCAATTCAATAGAGACAATTACTGCTGCAATTATTCAGGTTATGCCTTATGTTGGTTTTCCAAATTCCTTTGCAGCCTTAAAAACAGTTAAAGATGTAATGAATGAGGGTGAAAAGGAAAATAAATTGCAGTCATTGAACGATTATCAAAAAACAATAATGTTTCCGATAGGGAATAAAAACGATGCCTATGCAAAATACTTTATCGGACAAAGTTATATTGCACCTATATCAACCGAGCAGGTAAAAATTTATAATGTAACATTTGAACCTAAATGTAGAAATAATTGGCATATACATAAGGCAAAATCAGGCGGTGGTCAAATGCTTATTGCAGTTGGAGGCAGAGGTTATTATCAGGAATGGGGCAAAGAACCAATTGAAATGAAACCCGGAGATGTTATAAATATTCCTGCTAATGTTAAACACTGGCATGGTGCTGCACCTGATTCGTGGTTTTCACATTTGGCAGTAGAAATTGACGGAATTGAAACTTCTAATGAATGGCTCGAGCCAGTTACAGATAAAGAATATAACAAACTAAAATAGGGTAAAAATGGAAATAACAACACAAAAATTCAGAGATCTGATGCAAAAAGGTACTTATGTTGAAGCAGGAAGTGAAATTTTTGAAGCTTTTCATAAATATAGTCAGGAAGCATTAAAAATTACTTCTGAAATCAATTGTAAATATAACCCGCCTGAAAAAATCAGGGAACTTTTTTCAAAACTTACAGAGAGTGAAATTGACGAAACATTTGGCTTGTTTCCGCCTTTTTATACAGATTGCGGAAAAAATATCAAAATAGGCAAAAATGTTTTTATAAATGCGTGCTGCCGTTTTCAAGACCAAGGCGGAATCGAAATTGGTGACGGTTCTTTAATCGGGCATAATACAACAATTGCAACTTTAAATCACGATTTTAATCCATTAAAAAGACAAAATCTTACTCCAAGTCCCGTTAAAATCGGTAAAAATGTTTGGATAGGTTCGGATTGTACGATTTTACCGGGGGTAACTATCGGTGATGGTGCAATTATTGGTGCCGGAAGTGTTGTAACAAAATCTATTCCCACTAATGCAATAGCAGTCGGAAATCCTGCAAGAGTGATAAAAGAAATAGAGGTGAATAATGATTAAAAAATTTCTATTAGGTTTATTTACAATTTTGCTAATTATCGGAGGCTCAAACATGGCTAATGCAAAAACTTGGGATAAAACTTTCCCAAAATCAGACAAAGTTAATATTCAAAAAGTTGAATTTAAAAACAGGTTTGGAATAACACTTGTTGGGGATTTATATATCCCCAAAGGGGTAAATTCAGGGGTAAATGCAGGGGTAAATTCAAATAAAAAATTGGCGGCTATTGCAATTTCAGGACCGTTTGGTGCCGTTAAAGAACAATCATCAGGCTTGTATGCTCAAACTTTAGCAGAACGCGGTTTTATCACTCTCGCATTTGATCCGAGTTACACAGGCGAAAGCTCGGGGACTCCTAGACATGTCGCAAGCCCTGATATAAATACGGAAGATTTTTCTGCTGCAGTTGACTTTTTAAGCAACAATAAAAACGTAAATCCTGACAGAATTGGTATTTTAGGTATTTGCGGGTTTGGCGGATTTGCAATAAATGCCGCTGCCATTGATACAAGAATTAAGGCAACTACAGCTGTTACAATGTACGATATGACAAGAGTTTCAGCCAAAGGTTATAATGATTCGGTTGATGAAAATGCTCGTTACAAAATGAAACAAAAACTCAATAAACAAAGAACTGAAGATTATAAAAAAGGAACTTACGCAAAAGCAGATGGTTTGCCTGAAAAATTAACAGGAAATGAACCTCAATTTGTAAAAGATTATTGGGAATACTATAAAACTAAAAGAGGTTTTCACTCTCGCTCAATAAATTCTAACGGTAATTGGAATATGACATCATCTCTATCTTTAATAAATCAGCCGATTTTGCAATATGCCGATGAAATCAGAACTCCTGTTTTAATTGTTCATGGAGAAAATGCACACTCAAGATATTTTGGAGAAGATGCTTTCAAAAAACTAAAAGGTGATAATAAAGAACTTTTAATTGTAAAAGGTGCAAACCATGTGGACTTGTATGATGGTGGTGACAAAAACGCTATCCCGTTTGATAAAATAGAAAGTTTTTATAAAGAAAATCTAAAGTAAAGAGGCAGTAATGAATCAGTATACCAAAACATACAATGTAATTCTTGATAACATGGATTTATTTGAATACAGGTTAAGACCAATTTCGGCAATAATGTATCTGCAAGATGCATTTGCCAGATATACAGCAACAAAGAAAATGGCAGCGTATGACTTATTTGCGACAAATCAAATATGGATTGTAACTGAATTTAATATTGATTTTGTTGATGATTTACCGTTTTGGTCGGAGGAAATAGAAGTAAGTATATGGATTTCTGAAATAACAAAGTTAAAAGTTTATACCGATTATGAACTGAAATGTAAAGGAATAACTTTTGCAAAAGGTAATGCTCTTTGGTTTGTGATTGACAAAGAAACAAAGCGACCTGCTAAAACGGATGTTGTAGCAGATAGGTTTGATATCTGTAATGAATTAGTTTTAGGTGAACACAAAAAATTTATATTGCCTCAAACAAGAGAAGTTTATACAAAAATTGAACACAAAAATAATTTATCGGATATTGATTTTAACAAACACGTTAATAATAAAAGTTATATAAATCTTGCAGAAATGACTGCACCTAATGAATTCAGAAAAACAAAAGTGTTAAAGAGTTTACATATCAGATTTAATAAAGAAACTTTCTTAGATGATGTTTTAACTTGTACAACAAACAGAACGGAATTACCGAATACGTACACTCATATTATAGAAAAAGACGGGATTTCCGTTTGTGATATAGTAACCGTGTGGGATGAAAGAAACAGCAAAAACAATATTGTTGAATATAATCTGGATGTAAAAAATGAAGGATAAAGAGGATAAATAATTATGAAAAAAGTTTTAATATTATCAGGCAGCCCGAGAATCGGCGGAAATTCTGACATGCTATGTGATGAATTTATGAAGGGTGCAATAGAATCAGGTAATCAGGTTGAGAAAATAAATGTTTCAAAAAAGAAAATAGATTATTGCAAAGGCTGCTATTATTGTCAAACTCACAATGGCGAATGTGCAATAAAAGATGATATGACAGAGATTTTGCAGAAAATAATAGATGCCGATGTCTTGGTACTTGCAAGTCCTGTATATTTCTATTCAATAGATGCACAATTAAAAGCTCTGATTGACAGAACAGTTGCTCGTTGGACTGAGGTTAAAAACAAAGACTTTTATTATATTGCAACCTGTGCCGATGGAAAAGCCGGTTTAGACAGAGCAATAGAATGCTTCAGAGGTTACGCTGATTGTGTGAACGGGGCAAAAGAATGCGGTATAATCTATGGTCACAGCGTTTACCAAAAAGGTGAAATCAAAGATAAACCACAAATGAAAGAAGCATACGAAATGGGAAAAGGGGTAAATTAAAAAAAAGATATATTTGAATTTAAACATTTTCTGTTTTATAAATTTCTTTAAGGATTTGTATAAATTCTTTCAAACTTTCCCTTTTATCGTTAGTATGAACACATAAATAACATTCAAATTTTTCTTCACAATCAAACGGAATCCAAGCAAATTCCTCTGTGTAATCCTGGAAAAATCCGGGAGTTAAACAAATTCCTTTATCTGCCAAAATATTTGTCATTGTTGTTTCATGGGTTTCTGAATTTAAATAATCAATATCAATAGAATTTATTATTCTTTGCTGCAAAGCTCTCAATTGCGGCGGAGAACCACCTCCAACCATCAAAGTCCTTCCTTTTAAATCTGATATCTTTGCTGTTTTCAGTTTAGCAAGTTCATCATCTTTTTTTGTTATTAAATAAATTCTGCTTGTATAAAGATGAATAAGTTTTGTATCAGGGACGTGTTTCATCTCATTATCAAAAGTGAAAAATATATCCTGATTTCCTTTCAAAAATTCTTCCGGTTTATAAAATCCGTTAAATATCGGTGTTATTAAAATATCAGGGTATTTCTTCCCAAATTCTTTCATTGCCTGCGGCAGATAATAAACACAAGAACGTGTAGGCAAGCCGATTGTAATATTATCAGAATATTTTTTACTGAAATTTTGTGCCTGTTCAATCCCAATTCGCAATTCGTCTTTTACAGTTTTTAGTGTGGTAACAAATTGTTTACCGGCAGGAGTTAAAGTTGCACCTTTTCCTGACCTTTCAAAAAGCAGAAAATTAAGTTCTTTTTCTATCTCTTTAATCTGATAAGTTAAAGTGGATTGCGAGATATACAAATTCTCGGCAGCTCTGTTAAAATTCTGTGTTTGAGCAAGTTCCAATATGTAATCAATTTGTTTTGTGTTCATAATCTTATTTTATCTTAATTGAAAAATTAAATCAATAATTTAATATTTCAATTTGAAAAATCATTAAACATAATTTATCATAAAAATATAAAAAAGGAGATATATTATGCAATATGTAAAATTAGGCAATACGGGTGTTGATGTTTCAAGAATTTGTTTAGGATGTATGAGTTTTGGAAAACCGGGGAAAGAAAACGGTGTTTTCCCTTGGGCAAAAGATTATGAAGATGCAAAACCTATTTTTAAAAAAGCAGTTGATTTAGGTATTAATTATTTTGATACGGCAAATGTTTATCAACTGGGAACATCAGAAGAAATCACAGGTCGTTTGATTAAAGAATACGGTTTAGACAGAGATGAAATTGTTGTTGCAACAAAAGTACATTTTGGTATGCGTGAAGGCAGACCAAACGGTGCAGGTTCTTCAAGAAAAAATATTATGGCAGAAATTGACCATTCACTTAAAAGATTAGGACTTGATTATGTTGATTTGTACCAAATCCATAGACTTGACCACGAAACTCCGATGGAAGAAATTATGGAAGCCCTTCATGATGTTGTAAAATCGGGTAAAGCTCGTTATATTGGTGCATCTGTTATGTGGTCTTGGGAGTTTGAAAGATTAAACCAAATCGCAGAACGCAACGGCTGGACAAAATTTGTATCTATGCAAAACCAATATAACTTGATTTACCGTGAAGAAGAGCGAGAAATGATGCCTTTGTGTCAGGACAGAAAAATTGCTGTTGTTCCTTGGTCGCCGCTAGCAGGCGGAAGATGTGCTCATCCATGGGGAACAAAAACCGCAAGAAATTCTATTGATGAAGTATCACCAATGGTATGGGGTGCAACAGACGAGCAGGATAAAGTTGTTGTCGATAATCTTGAAAAAATATCAAAAGAATTGGGTTATTCTATGGCACAAGTTTCCTTAGCTTGGATGTTATCAAAACCTTATATAACATCACCTATCGTAGGTTGCACAGACGTTAAACACGTTGAAGAAGCAGTTTCTGCGTTAGACATTAAGTTGAGTGATGATATAATAAAGAGGTTAGAAGGAGCTTATGTACCACACATTCAAACAGGATTATATTAGAATGCGTAAGCCGGTGCAAAGCACTACGATGGCGACACTCTGCCGAAGAAAAGGTGGCTAAATGTCACGTTTTCTGAGAGGGAGATAATTGAGGCTGTTCGGCATACCTAAAAAGCCGAACAAAGCCGAAATACCCACAGGAGCCTTATAAAAATTTTAAAAGGAGAAAATATGAAAGTATTGTTATTCAATGGTTCACCACACAAAAACGGCTGCACTTATACAGCGTTAGAAGAAATCGCAAAAACATTAAAAGAAGAAGGAATTGATTCTGAAATATACCAAATCGGTATTGGTTCAATAACACCTTGCAGGGGTTGTAGTGCTTGTGCAAAACTTGGCAGATGTGTGATAAATGATGATGATGTTAATAATTTTGTCGAAAAATGCAAAAATTTTGACGGCTTTATTTTTGGTTCACCTGTTCACTACGGTTCGGCTTGCGGCGGCATTACAGCATTTTTAGATAGAACATTCTTCTCTGCTTTATTATCAGGAAAAATGAACTACTTCAGACATAAACCGGCATCTGCGATAGTAAGTGCCAGACGTTCCGGAACTACAGCAGCTTTAGACCAATTAAATAAATATATGACAATATCTGAAATGCCGATTATTTCAGGCAGATATTGGAATATGGTACACGGTGCAACCGCTGATGAAGTCAAAAAAGATTTGGAAGGTATGCAAAATATGAGAATCCTTGCAAGAAATATGGCTTGGTTCTTAAAACTTAAAGAAGCTGGTCAAAAAGCAGGCGTACCTATACCAAAACAAGAAGAAATTGTATACACTAATTTTATAAGGTGATTAATATGGAAGAAGTTAGAATTGATGTTAGAAATCAAGAACCTGAAAGAATAGAAGAAGCAAGAAGAAGCTCGGATCTGTGTTTTAGAATAAACCACACGAACCCGACGACACCTGAATGTCAGGAACTTGTTCATGAACTTTTCAATCACACATTGGGTGAAAATACGGTTATTCATCCGCCGATTTTTACGATTTTGGCTGATAAAGTTAAAATAGGAAAGAACGTTACTATTTTAAATGGGTTTCAATGTATGTCGGCAGGCGGACTGACGATAGAAGATAATACAATGATATCTTTGAACTGTACTATTGCAACAAACAACCATGATTTTTATGACAGATATGTTATCACCTGCAAACCTGTTCACATAAAGCGTAATGTTTGGATAGGTGTGAATGTAACAATACTACCGGGAGTTACAATAGGTGAAAATGCCGTAGTCGGAGCAGGTGCTGTTGTAACCAAAGATGTTCCTGATAACGCTGTTGTTGTTGGAAATCCTGCAAGAGTTATCAGATACCTTGATGCGGAGAAGTTTAATAAGTAATGATCATACTATCAGGAGTAACATTCCATATTAAACGAATTTTGAATTAAAAATTTTTCATCGGTTCGTTTTCAGCTCATGTTAAAAAATGTGTCTAAAAAGTGCGATATTATTGCTTGATATGCTTGACTTGTTGCAAAAACGAGTTACTATGAATAGTGACATAGCAAGCGTTTTAAGACTCAACAGGTTCGGGTCCAGCGCAAGCGAGCAGAGTGCACTCTGCCGAACAAAACGATTAAGTATCGTTTTGTGAGAGGTAGTTTTTGCAAAAAGAACGAAGTTCTTTGAAGCAAAACACGTAGGCACGTTTAATGCGAGCGCAGTAAGACACCCCAGGCAGTTTTAAGAGTTTGTGTATATAGATACTCATGATACTCGCTGGACACATGTAGTGTAGATTGTAAATTATCAGAGAGATTGAGAAAAGTACCCCCGGAAGTTTGAGAGAATTCTCAAACTTTGCACATTTCGAGGGAAAAATTTCAAAACTCCCTGATACAAATTCCAAAACTTAATGATAATTAATTCTCAAAGTTACTGATACTTTTTTGATAATTTTTGTGTTGAAATATGTTTAATTATTAAATTCCAAAATCTCATTATCATCAGGGACAACAATATTATTCAGTTTTAGAGCTTTTATATCTTCTCTTGTAACGGTTAAGTGACTCACTGTGCCCATGTGGCTTGCAATTATGGTTGAGTTTTTTGCATAACTTGATATTGCTTTAACATCATTTATATCCATAATCAACCTTTCACCCTCGCCAACTAATACAGTAGCTCCGCAAGCATTTATAACAATTATTTCAGGATTGAATTTATTAATAGCTTGTTTTACTTCTTCACACCAAATTGTATCGCCTGCAACATATAATGTTTTTTCTTTGTCAGATTTAAATGCTATTCCCATAGCATCATAAGGTTACAACTTCACGTCTGCCGTGCTGGCATTGTGTTTTATATAATGTAGTTTCTCCAAAATCTGTTCCGCTTTCAGAAACAATACGCACATCATTGAAACCAAAATTTTTAATAATATTCAAATCTGTTTCATTCTGAACAAAGAACGGAATATTTTTATCCAATGCATTTACTGCAAATTCATCAAAATGGTCAGGATGAAAATGGGTTAGAATAACCGCATCCAGGGGTAAATGATTTATATCGAAATCCTTTGGTAAATCGGGTAAATGATTTATATCGAAATCCTTTGGTAAATCAACTCTTGGCTGCCTAACCTCACTGTTCATTGCACCCTCAAACCCCGGCATAAAGTCCTTCGGCATTAACCATGGGTCAATTAAAAATCTTTTGTCGTTATAAGTAATTATAATTGTTGCATTTCTGATTTGATGAATTTTCATAGATAACTCCTTAATGGCTGCAATGATGTCCTTCACCGTGGTGGTGGCAGTGTGTGTGGTCATGACCTTCGCCGCCGCAAGCATTTTCACCTGTTTCAAGAGAATTTGCCATATATTTTTCTAATACTTCTTTAATCGGCAACTCAGGACAGCCGGCAACAACTTCAACTCCGTTCATAGCAAACATCATCATTGGTCTGCCGCCCATTCCGCCTGCCAAAACTTTGCTTACACCCTGTTCAGAAATCCAAGAGGCACTCTGACAAGAAATACCTTCTTCCGGAACTCTTTCTTCAATGCTTAAAATTTCCTGTGTTTCAGGGTTAATCTCAGCAAATGTAAAAGAATCGCAATGTCCAAAGTGTCCGCATAATTTACCTTCTGAAGTCGGAATACAAATTTTCATAATCTTATCTCCTTTTAATTTTTCTATGTTACTCTGCAATAAAATCGCGCTTTCTAAAGCTTCCGTATCCGTCAGATTATGTCTTTTTGCATAATCTTTAAGGATATTTAAAATGTTTTCATTAATTCTTCTATTGAACGGCACTTTTTTAAGGCAAGTTTTCTTTCTGCCTGCCATCTCTCGTTTTCCGCCCCATTTAGAACCACAACATCTCATAACAAAAGAATATTCTAAAAATTTGATTATGTCAATACATAATCAAGATAGATTCTCTTTGTTTTTGGTGCTAATATTTAGTTATGAATAATTGCAACAGTTTTAAACCTTCCATAAATAATAATTCAAGAGTTCTTATTTTAGGTTCAATGCCGGGGGTCAAATCATTAGAGGAACAACAGTATTATGCTCACCCGCAAAACAGGTTTTGGAAAGTTATGGCTTCTATTTGTAATGAGCCAAAGCTGCATGAATTTGATTATGATTCAAAATTAAAAACACTTTTAAAGAATAATATTGCACTCTGGGATACAATAAAATCCTGCAAACGTGATGGCAGTCTTGATTCAGATATTCAAAACGAATCTCCAAACGATATAAGAAAACTATTGAAAAAATACCCTAATATTAAAGCAATTTGTTTGAACGGAAACAAATCATATTCCGCATTTAAAAAATATTTTCCGGATTTACTGGATAAATATAATTGCCATAAAATGCCATCAACCAGCCCTGCTAATGCAAAATATGGTTTAGACAAACTAATTGAAGAATATCGTTTGTTAATATTTGATTAAAATTTGTTATATCTAAAAGAGCATTTTTATTAATACATTACATCGTATAAATCTTTTGGTAATTGACAAAAAATATTTTTTCGTGTTTTATAAAAAGTATGAAACAATCATTTGTAAACAATTTAATCTGTTGCTGCTGTAAGTCTTGTTGTTAAGAACTTACTTATAATTTTATGTGCAGATTTTAGTTATAGATATTATAAACAGGTTCTTATGTAGTTAAGAATCTGTTTTTTAGGAGAATTACAAATGAAAATAAACAATATTAATGCCCTTAATTTTACTTCGTCTATGGGAGGTTTATCAAAAGCACTTTATACTCTAAGCAACAATGATATGCTTAATGCATCTTTTGTGGATGTGTTTGCAATGGATACTCCAAGAACAATAGTAGAAACCAAAAACAGAGGTAAGCAAGCAGGAATAGAGATGGGTTTTAGAGAATACACAGGAACTTTTATTGCAGAATTTTCGGCGGCAGTTTTTGCAATTCTTGCTTCAAAATTTATTGCAAAAAAATTAAACCCTGATATAAAAGTAAATTCGGGTTCTTGGATTACTAATAACGGCTTAGAAGTATTTTCTGATATTTATAATAAATCTGATAAAACACCAAAAAGCTACGTTGAAAACCTGCTTAACTCAATGTCAGGAATAGTCGGCAAAGAAACAAAAAACTTTGCTGATATTAATAAAGAAAAAACAAAACCTGTTATAGAAAAATTAACTAATTTAATAACAGATAAATCATTAGATAAAAAAGCAGGTAAAAAAGCATTAGAAGGAATTCAGGATGAAATAATTAAATTGCTTGGTGCAGATAACTCTATCACTATTAATTCAGGAGAAAAAAGGGTATCTGCAAATCTTTCCCACACATTGAGAGATATTGTTGATTCAGGTAAAAATATTTTTTTCGGAGCAAATAAAAATGAACAAAATGCAATTGTATCCAAACTTAAGCGAATGAATAATTTAAGAATAGGTATTGCAATACCTTTATCAATGGGACTCGCTATTACTAATCAATATCTAAACCGGTATTTAACAAAACGTAGAACAGGTATTGATAATTTTGTAGGAGAAAACGGTTACGCACAGAATGTTGCATTCAAAAACGAAAAGAAATCAGAGAAAGGCTTATGGTGGAAAAAGCTGCTTTCTGCAGGAGTATTTGTTTTAATGCTGACAAAAGTTATGGGTGTTAAAAAACCGGCTGATTTTATCAAAAAACTTGAATTTGACGGCCCTGCGACAAGCGGAAATGCAATCAAAACAATATACGGAACTCTTATTTTAGGCAGAATTTTTGCGTCGAAAGATTCAACTGAACTAAGAGAAACAAATGTAAGAGATTATCTTGGATTTCTAAACTGGCTTGTATTAGGCAGTTTTGTTGCCAAAGGTATAGGACAAGCCTTAGACCCGAAGCAAGAAAAGCTGTTTAATATATCAAAAAAAGGTAAAGGGATAAGTCATTGGCTTAAGGATGTTTCATTAAAATCACAAAAAGAAGTTATTGCACAGGGAGGCAATGTCAAAAAGAATTTAAGAAAATTAAACATTGCACAAATGTCAGGAATCGCATATAGTGCTATAATGCTAGGTGTACTTCTGCCAAAACTGAACATATGGATGACGCAGAGAAAAGCAAAGATTGACAAATAAAAAAGGTGAATATGAAAAAGATAATATGCTATGGAGATTCAAATACATTTGGATACAATCCTAAAGATAATTCACAATTTGACGAAAAAACACGTTGGACATCAATACTGCAAAAGAATTTAGGTTTGGAATATGAAGTTATAAATGAAGGTATGTGTGACAGAACAGGTTTTGTAACTAATCCCAAAGGGTTTTTATTCTCTGCTCAAAAACATTTCCCGAAACTGATTTCAAAATCGGAAAATATATATTTGCTTATAATTTGGCTTGGTACAAACGATTTGCAGTTCCAATATGATATAACTCTCGGTACTGTTGAAAAAGGATTGGAAAAGCTTATAAATATTGCACAAGAAAAAACAAAGAATATAATTATTATTCCGCCGGTTATATTGAATGACAAAGTGCTGGAAGGATTTTTCAATAATCAATTTGACAGCGTAAGTGTTGTTAAATCGAGCAAAGTGGGAAGAATATTCAGAACTCTTGCAAATATTTATCATTGCGCATATTTTGATATTAATAAAATTACAAAGCCTTCCGATATTGACGGATTACACTATGATGCGAGTTCACATAAGATAATTGCTGAAAAGCTGGAAGCTTTTATAAGGCAAAATTTTTAATTTATTCAATATAGCTGTCTTCCCGCAGTTTAATTCTAAATGGGCTTCCGCTTTCGATAGAAACATGCTTCCCTTTTTGGAAGAAAGCTGTAACAGGTGATATTAAAGTATTTGCTCCAAAACAAAGAGTTCCGTACAAAAGCGGGAATGGCGAAAGGATGAATGTTGAACCGTCTCCGCCTAAATTTACTGTAAGTGTCATCATTCTTCCGAAAAGTGAGCGGCCCCAATTACCTTTTTTCCACATTGTTTTAAGATATGTGCGCTCGCCTTTGATATTATTTAGAAAAATAATTTTGTCGTCAGCTCTTGTTACATAAGCGTTTATAGGGATTGTATGTCCTTTGTATACCATGCTTCTGATTCTTATAACCACCAAACCTCCGTTGCAAGAAACTTGCGGTTGGTGTGATTCAATTATCTCTCCCATGAAAACAGTTCCTGATGGCAGAGTATATCCTCTTTTGTTGATTAACGACGTTGTTTTGAATTTAACAAAAGTTCCTTTTTTTTGCCAATCAGATATTTTACAAGTGCTGACTACGTTAAATGATGTTCCTTTATGCATTTTAACGTTTTTATAAACAGCAATAGGTTTATGCTGTGATGTTATAGGAGTATTTTTTGTTTGAGACGTGGCATTTGAATTTTTTAAATGCTGAGGTAAATCAGGAAGTGGTTCAAGCTCTTCAATATTGGTATCTTTAACCAGTTTAGAAGAGTTGTAATTCTTTCTTATATCATCTTCTACTGTCATGTCGAGGTCAAAAGCTTGAACATGCATTGCATAGCATATTAGTATAAAAAGTGTAATTGTTACAATTCTTAATGTATTTCTATTTGTTTTCATGAACCCTCTTTGCTTAGTATATCATATATTTACCCCTAATTGTAACAAATTTTTAACGAACTAGCAAAAAAATTTTTGCTTTGTTTTATTATAGATGTGTGGGACATAACTTAGATTGGAAACTATGATGAAGATTCATACAACGCAAAATCTAAACTCTTTAGTACAACATAATCAACAAACAACCAACAATGTATCGTCTAAGGATTTTAGAATTAAAAATTACTCAGAGCAGATGCTTATGCCGAAAGTGGCAGCAGAAAAATCGGATTATTTCAATTCGTCTATTTCATTTGGTAAAAAAATGCCAAAAAATTTAAAAGACGGAAAGAAAATTATTAAAGCAGTAGAGAAAAAAGTAGGGGATATAAAGAAAGAGGCTGTCCCCGAGGTTAAAAGAGGGGACAAAATCAGAAAGAGTCCCTTTTTTAATGCCGCATTAGATGTTACGGATTATGAGACATTGGCGACAGCTTTAGTAGCAGCAGTTGCTTGTGCTGCAAGAGCCGGTACGATTATAACTCTTCCTACAAAGAAGAATAAAGAAGATAACAGATATGCTGCAAGCCACGCAGCTGCATCTGGTATTGTAGGGTTCTTAACTGCATTTGTTTTAACCGCTCCGTTTAAAGCCGGTTCAAATTACGTAATGAAACATATGAAGAAGTATTTGAAAGCTGAAACTTTAAAACGTTTATGGCCTCAAATAGATACTAAATCTATTGTTGATGCAAACGGCAAAAGATTAGATCCAAAAGAATGGAAAGATATAGCAGGAAATCGTTTCGTAGAGGCTATGAAAAAATGCGAACAGCTTCCTATGCTTACAAATTTAGCAGATGCTTCAGAAAAAACTTTTAATAAGTTACTTCTTAATGGCAGAAAAATTAATTGGGCTGCTCATAAAGGAGAATCTTTTAACGATGTTATATTAGATGACGGAAGCAAGCTATATGATGTTATAGATTGGTCAAGATTAGGTATTGTAGTAAAAGAAGATGGCATGAAACAAGCTCAAATTTTACTAAGAGACCTTGACAAGGGCTTTACAGAAAATTTAATTAAAGATGCAAAAGAAGCTAAATCTAAATGGGGTGATCTTGATATCAATTCAATGTACAACAAAGATGGTGAAGTTGTTGACTTTAGACTTTGGAAAGATATCAACGGAAATCAATGGAAATTAAATTTGGACGAAATCGGTATATCTTCTCCTTATGAAACGTGTGATTATTTACCTCGTATCGGTGGTGATAAGCGATTAGATAAAAAAGAAAATGTTTATAAATATGTTACGAACCAAGAAAATGGTGTAAACGGAAAACGCGGAACAAGAATTAATAATAAAATGGTAGAAGCTGATGCTGCAAACGATGGTTTGTTCAAAACATTAACTTGGGGACCGGATTTGTTATTTAGAGTTCCGGTTGCCGCATTAACGATAGCATTAATTCCTTGGGCATTAAAGAATATTTTCAGTATTCAGAAGTCATCAGCAAAGAAGGCTTCTCAAGCGGTAGATAATGTTCAAGAAAACAAAAAAAATACGATAGATGCTAAAAATGAACAAAAGGTAAGTTTTAAAGGGAAAGAACCTAAGCCTGGTATGATAAAAAGAGCTTGGGAAACGTTTATGGATGGCGTAGGGAGATTTCTTGGAAAATTATATGGTAAGCCATTAATCGAAAGTCCGATTGTGCATAAGATTTCCGCTGGGTTATCCAAACTGCCCGGAAGTGTAACTCAGCATATGACAGCTTTTGGTTCTTTGATTACAAGTAGTGTTTATATGCAGCAAACACTTTCAAATAAAGAATTAGATCCAGACAGAAGACGAACTTTATCTATAAATCAAGGTTTATGCTTCGTTGTTCCGACAGTTGCTGCATATACTGTGGATAATGTAATAAATAACTGGGTTAAAGGTAATGAATACAGATATTCTGGTCAATACCAACAAGAAATAGATATTGCAAAACTTGAAGGTAAAGATGCAAAAGTAATTGAACAGAAGGCTGCAACATTAAGCAAAAAGTTAAAAGGCTTTAGAACTCTTGCTTCAATAACAGTATTTGCACTAATTTACAGATACTTTACACCTGTTGTTATGACTCCGGTTGCAAATTGGTTCGGTGATAAAATCAATGCAAAAAAAGCAGCTAAGGCTCAAGAAATTGCATTAAATTCAGAAAATGAACAAGCTGCAAAAGAAGTTTCAATCATGCCGGAAGATAAAGAATCAAAACAAGTAGCATAATGTGATGTTCTCACACAAACGAAAAGTCGTTCTTAAAATAAGAACGGCTTTTTGTTTATTTGTTTATTATATAATTTAGTCATGGATTATTTATATTTAGAAGAGACGGATTCAACAAACAGGTATGCAAAAGACGGGATAAATGATATTAAAGATATGACTGTTGTTTACACATACAAACAGACAGCAGGCAGAGGCAGACTTCAAAGAAAATGGAGTTACGCGGGTGAGGATAATATTTATGCGAGTATTGTTTTAAAACCATCAAACGAGATGAGAGAAGTTTATTCTAATCTGACTCAGCTACTTTGTATAGTTCTTGCAGAAGTTTTTGAAGAATACGGTGTTGAACCCAAAATAAAATGGCCGAATGATATAAAAGTCAAGGGGAAAAAAATATCAGGTATATTAGCGGAAGCCTCTACAACTCAAGACGGAGTTTTGCAGGGGATTATTTTGGGATTCGGAGTAAATTTGAATACAAAACTCGACTTTTTATCAAAAATTGATCAGCCTGCAACTTCTTTAAATATTGAGACAGGAGAATTTGTTAACAAGGAAGAATTTCTAAAAAAGGTTATAAATAAGTTTTGTTTATATTATAATAGTTTTATTGAGGAAGGTTTTGTATTAATAAGAGAAGATTACAAACGAAGAGCAGACTTCCTTAATAAAGAGATAGCCGTAAAAGTTTTTGATAAAACATATTGTGGTATTGCAGCAGATGTAACCCAGAATGGAGCTTTGAGGCTTATGGATAAAGATAACAAAGAACATATACTTTTAATAGGAGATATTTTATGAATGAAATGCTAGTTAATCTCGTTCCGGTGCTAAAAGAAGGTTTTTCTATGATGCTTGTCGGAATGGGAACTGTTTTGATATTCTTGTGCATTATGATTTGTGCAATGTTTATTATGTCGGCATGCGTTAAAAAATTAAATGAAATTTTCCCTGAACCTGTCGCAGCAACAGCGGGTGCGAAAAAACAAACAAAAAGTTCGGATGATTCAGAAATTGCAGCGGCAATTGTGGCCGCAATGTTTAGTAAAAAATAGCTTATATAATT
The DNA here is from genome assembly GCA_902779645.1 of uncultured bacterium. GTDB lineage: Bacteria > Cyanobacteriota > Vampirovibrionia > Gastranaerophilales > Gastranaerophilaceae > CAG-196. Next base: position 60,084 of record CACZCH010000001.1, read on the forward strand.
AAATGGAGAAATAAAAAATGACAAAACAAATTAAGGTAATGGATACGTCTTTTCGTGACGGTTTCCAATCAATCTTCGGGGCTAAAGTTCTCGTTGATGATTTTATTCCTGCACTTCAATCAGCTGTAAGCGCAGGGCTTAAACATTTTGAAACAGCAGGCGGTGCAAGATTCCAAGCTCCGATTTTCTTCTGTAACGAAAATGCATTTGAAACAATGGACAAAATCAGAGCTGCTGTCGGCCCTGATGTTGTATTACAATCACTTGCACGTGGTGTAAACGTTGTAGGTCTTAACTCTCAGCCAAGAGATGTAATTGATTTGCACGCAAAAATGTTTGCTAAACACGGTGTAAATGTAATCAGAAACTTTGATGCATTAAATGATGTTAATAACTTGATTGATTCAGCTAACTCAATCAAAAAATACGGCTTAAAACACGAAGTAACAATTACAATGATGGAACTTCCGTATGGCTGTGAAGGCGCACACGATGTTGCTTTTTATGAAAGAGTTTTAAGAAATATTCTTGATAGCGGTTTACCTTTTGATTCTTTGGCATTCAAAGATGCATCAGGTACTTCTAACCCAAGAAAAGTTTATGCAACTGTTAAAATGGCTCGTGAACTTTTAGGTCAAGATGCACACATTCGATTCCATTCACATGAAACAGCAGGAACAGGCTTAGCTGCATACTTGGCAGCTCTTGAAGGCGGTGCTGACGGAATTGACCTTGCAATGAAGCCTGTTTCAGGCGGTACAGGTCAGCCTGATATTATTTCTATGTGGCACGCTCTTAAAGGTACCGAATACGATTTAGGTTTGGATATCAAGAAGATTATGGAAACAGAAGAAATCTTCAAAGAATGTATGAAGGATTATCCTATATCTCCGATATCTCTTGCAGTTAATCCGATTCTTATTCAAGCACCTCTTCCGGGCGGAGCTACAGCTACAACTGTTAACCAATTAAAAGATATGGGTATGTTGGATAAATTCCCGAAACTTATTGCAAATATGAAAGAAGTTGTTGAAAGAGGCGGTTTTGCAACATCAGTAACTCCTGTTTCTCAATTTTACGCTCAACAATCTTTCTTGAACGCAATTACAGAACACCCTTGGGAACAGGCAAACCCGGGTTACGCAAAAATGCTTTTGGGTTACTTCGGTAAAACACCTTGCGAACCTGATCCTGAACTTGTAAAATGGGCAGAAGAAAAAACAGGACTTCAACCTACAACTGAAAAAGTTGTTGACTTAAATGAAAAAGACCCTGAAAAAGGTATTGAAGCTGCTAAAAAACGTCTTGAAGAAGCAGGTTTACCTTTAACTGATGAAAATATATTTATTTCTTGCGCATGCAAGGATGGTAACGTTGATAAAGGTATCGAGTTCTTACTAGGTAAAGGACAAGTATCAGTTAACAAGGTTAAAGCAGATGCTCCAAAAACTCAAACATCTGCTAATGCTTCCGGCGAATACACTGTTAAGGTTAACGGTAAAAATTATGCAGTTAAACTTGAAGGTGATAACAAAGCAACAGTTAACGGCAAAGCTTATGATATCGATGTTAAATCAGGTATTGAAGCTAAATCATCTTCTTCATCAAGCGATGGCGAAGAGATTAAAGCAGGGCTCCCCGGAAACGTATTAAGAATAGAAGTTTCTGAAGGCGATACTGTTGAAGAGGGCGATGTACTTCTCGTTGTTGAAGCTATGAAAATGGAAACGGAAGTTAAATCACCAAAAGCAGGAACTGTTAATTCAATCTTGGTTTCACAAGGCGATAAGGTTGTAACAGGTCAAGCTATGGTAGTTATCGGATAATAAAAATTTCCCTCGCCCAACGGGAGAGGGGTAGGGTGAGGGGGTAACTCCTTGCAAGAATATAGATAAAGAATGTAGGTTGGGTGAAACCCAACAACTTATAATAAAAGGTGGAAATTTATGAGTATAGATATGGCAAACGGATTTAAAACTCTCTGGGAGTCAACAGGTATAATGAATTTTATTCTTCCTGCGGATTCTCTGATTACAAATCCTGTTGAACAATTTTTACATATGTACGGGATGCCTATAATGGTATTGATATGTTTGTTCTTATTGTGGCTTGGAATTAAGAAACAATTTGAACCTTTACTTCTCGTACCGATTGCTTTTGGCGGATTGATTGCAAATTTCCCTTGCGACCACAGCTTTCAAGCTTTTGTTTACAAAGTAGGTATTGACCCTGCAATAGGGATTTTCCCATTAATTATATTTATGGGTGTAGGTGCAATGACGGACTTCGGCCCGTTAATTGCGAACCCTAAAACGGCACTTTTAGGCGGTGCTGCACAATTCGGTATATTTGGCGCACTCCTTTTAGCTTTATGCTTAGGATTCACTCCTGCAGAAGCAGGCGCTATCGGTATAATAGGCGGTGCTGACGGCCCTACATCAATATTCGTTACTTCAAGACTTGCAGAACACTTGCTTCCTGCAATTGCAGTTGCTGCATATTCTTATATGGCACTTGTTCCTGTAATTCAACCGCCTATAATGAAATTGCTTACAACGGAAGAAGAACGCAAAATTCAAATGACACAATTAAGAGAAGTTTCAAAAAGAGAAAAAATTGTATTTCCGCTTTTAGTACTTCTATTATGCGCAATTCTGTTGCCTGATGCTTGTCCTTTAGTCGGCATGCTAACATTCGGTAACTTGTGTAAAGAATGCGGTGTTGTTGATAGACTTTCAGATACAATGCAAAATGCTTTAATTAATATTATTACTATTTTCTTGGGACTTGCAGTCGGTTCAAAACTTTCTGCTGACCACTTCTTAACTTTAGAAACATTGAAAATATTAGTATTAGGTATTTTGGCATTCTCGTTGGCAACAGCAGGCGGTGTATTGATGGCAAAATTGATGAACTTGTGTTCTAAAACAAAAATCAACCCGCTTATTGGTGCGGCAGGTGTTTCGGCAGTTCCTATGGCAGCTCGTGTAGCTAACAAAGTAGGTTTGGAAGCTAATCCTCAGAATTTCTTATTGATGCACGCTATGGGGCCGAATGTCGCAGGTGTAATCGGTTCAGCAGTAGCAGCCGGTGTTCTTTTGGCTCTTTGCCATTAATTATATTTAAAAATAATAAAACAATCCTTGTGTTTAATATGCAAGGATTGTTTTTTTGTACTTAAGCAGTCAGACTATTTTCTTTTTACACATCTATTTACCCCTACCACTTGAGAAGTTTAAAACATGATTTATAATAATAATATAAAGTATAAGTATACATTTCCTCGTAGAAGCTGGTAGTGACAGTAAAAACAGTGTTTAGATAACCTGTGTCTTTACTGGAAAATTGCCTATTGTTAAGAATTATTAAGTTACATGTTTTAAAAAAGGCAATTTCTGAAAAGAAAAATACTTTATAAAAGTAAGAACAGTTTTATACGAGGAAAAGGAGATTAATTATGGAACCGAAAAAAATTTTATTTAACATCAATGATGATTTAAAATCAAGCGTAATAAAATACGCCGCTTACTATGTTGATGGAAGTAAAGATGGTGTTAAAGACGGTAATATTGATGAAAGTGAAAAAGAAGAACTTACAAAATTATTAAGTCAAAATACTATTTATCAAGATGAACTTAAAAATGAAGCGCCGAACATTGCGAAGATTTTCGGATATACTCAGTCAGCAGAAGCGACTGTTGCAGAAGAAGTAACCAAAGGTGCAGAAAGTGCAACCCAGAAGGTACAGCCAAAAACAGAAGTAAGTAAATATTCTACAGTATTAACAGAATACACAAAGCTAAGACAAACAGGCAAAGGCCCTTATGAAGCTTATAAAAAAGTAGAAGAAAAATATGAAGATAAAGATGAATTTAAATCAGCTTTAAATGAACTAAAAGTTAAGGCAAAAGAAATTGATGCTCAGGTTGAGACAATTAATGCAATCGGACAATCAAAAACTACCGAAAGCAAAAAACAAGTAAAAAGAGACGCAAAAGCAGTTTTAGAAAAACAAGATGGCGGCAAAATAGATAAGTGGCACAAAAAAGCTATAAACGGTAATAATAATGTTGTTACTTGGCTCAGCGGTCAAGACTCCGCTATAAAAGAACTCAGAGGAGGACAACTGTACGGAAATAGAGCCGATAAAGTTAAACAAGAAGGTGTAACAATGGAAGCTATTGTAAAAAGGCTGGGTGAAGATTGTCCTTATTTACAAAAAACAGAAAAAAACGGCAAGCAAGTTACTCTTCTTGAAGCAGCAGGCTTGATGACTGTGAGACCGGATGGTAAATACGATATTTCTAAATTATCAGACTTTGTATATGACAACGGTACCGGTGCTGATAACAGTCAAAGCAGACAACAGAATAAGCCGGTAAGAGAAGCAAAGTTACTTATTGCAGAATTGAATGCGGAAATTAAATCAAAAACCGGAATTGATTTATCAAAAACAAGAATTAAAGATAAATACAGTAAACGTCTTGTAAAATTAACAGGCAGACATGTAGAACATAAGAATATTGTAGCACAAGCATATGAGAATACTGTTGGCGGAATTCTTGCATCAACATTGGGTACAGCCGGAGCGCTATTCTTCGGCGCTAAAGACATCGTTAAAGGTGTTGTTACTAACAAAAACCACTTAGATTTCACTCTTGAGCTTGAAGGATTTAGCAATTTGAAATCAGATTTGACAGCTTTAACTAACGATCCAGAAATTAAAAAAATGTTAGAAGAAGGAACTGCAAGCATTGTAACTTCCGGTACAAAAGTTAATATTGTTGTAGATCAAAAACAAGTTCAACCGTTTATGCACGTAGCATCTAAGCATTATTTGGCTAATGCATTAAGAAGCGGTGTAATCGGAGGTGCATTGGGTCTTTTATCAAGTGCTCTAAGTTATGGTGAGAGTGAACAAGAAGTTATACCTAATAAAACAGACTGCAAAACTTATGATGAATATGTTACATACATTGATTCAATGGTAACCAATAAAGCAGTAAAACCAGTATACGGTGAAATCGCAAAACTTATTGCATACAGCTTCATTGACGACAAGGGAGTTTTCCATTGTGCTGAAATGAATGAATTCTTAGGTAAGAAAGGAAGTAATGGTTCTCGACTCAACAGAGCTGAATTAATGGAAGCATTAATAGCAAGAAGAACTGAATTTGATAAACCAAAAAGACAAATTGAAGAAAAGAAAGAAAAACCTGCATATACAGGCTTGGAAAGAAACATTGAAGGCGAAGTTATTAAACAAAAAGCACCAAAAACAGAAAAATTTGAAGACTGGGGTGTGTTCGCTTCAAGATACAAATGTATTGAAGATTATGATAAAAACTTCAAAGTTGACCCAAAAACAAAAGATGCAAATCTTTACGCAAGAACAATGATGAAGGTAATGCAAGCTATTAAAGACGACGATTATGATATAGTTAGATTGCAAGAACTTACTCAAAAAGCAATGTCTAAAAACTGGCGAGCTGAATTACAAAATGTACCGGGTTTTGACTTCAAAGCATACGCTGCTCTAAGAGGTAATAAACAAACTCATACATTTGGTATGACCAAACAAAATATGCCAACTATTACAATAACAGATGGTCAGATGGTCAAAAGCGATTTATGTGCTCCGACAGCACCTCTTTACAAAATTGGTGCTCAATCAGGCGGTATCGGTAAAAAAGTTAACCTTGGTGATGCAAATAACAGTCGCAAAGGTGCTGACAGATACGAAGGTCATCTTAAAACCAGTGACGGAGAAGTTATATCAACAAATGATAAAAAAGTTTATGATTCTGAAAAAGCAAATCTTGGCAAAACATATAAATGGATTGAGCCGGATAAAGCAAAATTCTAATAAGCAGACTATGGTTGTTTTCAAAGAAACGGCGGACTTTCACAAAAGTCCGCCGTTTTCTTTGAATATTCCTTTTATTTGTTTTATATTTTTTCAAAATCAGCAGCACCGTGTTTGCACCAAGGGCAGATAAAATCAGCCGGCAGGTTTTCTCCTTCATATACATATCCGCAGATTTTGCATCTCCAACCGGATTTTTTAGTTTCTTGCGGTTTTGGCTTGATATTCTTTTGGTAAAAATCATACGTAACCGTTGCGACTTCCGATAAAACTTCTGCTGCAACAAGCTGAGCTATAAACAGAGTGTGAGTATTTAAGTCAATTTCTTGTTTAACATAAGCAGACATATATGCATTTGTGTCTTTTGTTATGTAATAAAGCCCATTAGGACTGCGTTTTGCATCAGTATAATTATCAAACTTATTTACCGCAGCTCCGGATTGGAATCCGAAATGTTTGAAAACATCAAACTTGGCAGTCTCTGATAAGACCGAAACGTTAAACTTTTTATTTACCCCTATCATTTGGTTTGTGTAGTTCATTTTATTAACTGCAATTGCAATTTGGCAGGGGGCAGAGGTTACTTGCATAACGGTATTAATAATGCAGCCGTTGTCTTTTTCACTATCTTTAGCTGTTAACACATAGAGACCATATCCTATTTTAAATAAAGCTTTTGAATCCATAATAAACACTCCTTATTTTATTAAATTAACATTAATTTACCGAAAAGTAAATGGTAGTTGACATTATAAGTCCTTTATACTAAGTTATAAATAAGCCGAAGTATAGTGCTGTGGTATGCCTTACTCGGATTCAGTAGTACACAAAAAGGGGCGTAAATACTCTGGTAGATTTAATTCTAACCAAATATATTTACCCCAAAGGAGATGAAAATGCCAAAATTAAAAACACACCGTGCGGCAGCTAAGAGATACAAAGTTACCGGCACAGGTAAAATCACAAGAAGACATGCAGGTATCGGTCACCTTCTTCAACACAAATCTGAAGGCAGAAAACGTAAAATCTTTGGAGATATTGCGGTTTCTGAAACTCATGTAGATTTAGTTTCAAAAGAGTTACCTTACAAGAAGTATGCAAGATAGGAGTGTTGAAAGATGAGAATTAGACGTGGTAATGTATGTCGTAACAGACACAAAAAAATATTAAAACTCGCTAAAGGGTTTAAAGGTGCCAGAAGCAGAATATTTAAGGTAGCTAATACAGCTGTTATGAAAGCTCTTAAATATGCTTACAGAGACAGACGCGCTACAAAACGCAATATGCGCCGTTTATGGATTGTAAGAATCAATGCTGCCGTAAGAGCACAAGGTATGAGCTATTCAAGATTTGTTAACGCTTGCAAAAAAGCTAACATTCTTGTTAACAGAAAAATGCTCGCTGACCTTGCCGTAAACGATAAGGAAGCATTTGAACTTATAGTTGAAACTGCAAAAGCAGCTTTATAATTTTAATATTTTAAGATTTTGAAAAAAGGCAGTCGGTTGGCTGTCTTTTTTCTTGCAGTTTTTATTTTGCTGCGTTTATATTTACCTGAAGTTATATTTACCTGAAGTTATATTTACCCCCCCCCCACACACACTTGACGATGATTTGTCTTATTGTTATCATGTGTGCTATAAAAGGAGTGTGTGTATTATGAGAATCAGTCCAATTAATGCTTACGGAGTTCAATCAACAAAAAGTATTCGCAAATTTAACAACAATTCACAAGTTCAATTTCAAGGATTAAAAGGTGCAAAATCAGGAGCAGCAGTATTTGGTGCGGCAGCAGCACTTGGTGCTATCGGCGGATCAATTATTATGACAGGCGGAATAGCTGCTATTCCTTTGCTTGCAACATATATTGGCATAGGAGCAGGCTCGGGAGCTGTCCTTGGGTACGTTCTTGAAGAAGGTGCTGAGAAAGCAAAAAAACAAGAAAAAGAAAATACCGATTAAAATCGGTCTTTTCTTTTTAATTATTGAAATAAATAAAAACTTCCGTCGGTTTGTTGTTCTTTCGGAAATGTTTGCAATTCTTTTTGTTTATATTCAACTGTTTCTTTTGAATTCTTATTCTTTCTGAACCATAATTTCTTTTCCTGTTTCGTTTCGTGTTGAATTACAGCCGGTTCTGACTCATATATGTTATTCATTGACTGTGGTGCTGTCTGAGGGAAAGGGTTATTATTCTGATACAAATTTGTTGCAAATGCCGAACTTGATAAAAGCATAACCATTAATAATAAAGCTGTTTTTTTCATAATTACTCCTTCTTATACTAATCTAAATCATTTTTTACTATTGAAATAAATTCGTGAGCCAGTTTTTCGCTCCACTTTGAATTTATTTCTCCCGTAATAATTTTTATTGCTGTTTCTTTCGTTCTCGCATCGCGATACGGACGGTTTTCAAGCAGAGCAAAATAAGAATCTATAATGAGAATAATTTGAGATTCGATTGGTATTTGTTCGCCTGAAATATGGTTAGGATATCCTGTTCCATTCCAGTTTTCGTGGTGCTTTTCAATTATCGGAATAATATCGCTGATTGTGGATATGGGTTTTAGAATCTCTCTTGCCGCAATAACGGGGTGTTGTTTAATAGATTCTTTATCTTCTTCGCTAAGAGGCCCGATTTTGTTTAAAAGATTTTTAGGAAGCATCGTGTTCCCTATATCATATAGAAGAACTGCAATTTTAAGTTTATCTATTTGTTCCTTGGAAAGGTCAAAGCGCTTAGCTAATAAAGTTGCAAGTTGAACTTTCTGCTTGATACTGCCGTCGTTGTGGTCGGGGTTATAAGTAGATACAAGCGTGTCAGCTACTTGGTAAAGTTTTTCATTATTAAAGTTCATTTCTCTTAATTTTTGAGTTAAAAGTTTTGCAGTTGTTTCTTCAACAGGGATTCTGTGTTTTGTCAAAATATCAAGATAAGTTTTAATTGCAATATCCTGCCAAGAAGTTTCTTTGGATTGTATAGCGAGCGTAACTCTGTTTCTTCCTTTTCTTTTAGATTCGTACATAGCTTGGTCTGTAAGTTCCAACAGTTCATCCAAATCGTCAGAATGCTCCAAATACGTAGCAACACCTAAACTTGCCGTAATATGACCGATTTTCTCAAGTTCAACTCCTTCTATTGCTTTACGTATACGTTCAGCAGCAACGAGTCCTCCTGCTGAGTCAATTCCTGGGAGAATTAAGTTAAATTCTTCTCCTCCCATTCTGGCGGCAATATCAATCGAACGAGCATTATTTTTAAGCACTTCAGCAATTGCTTTAATCGCGATATCACCATAGTTGTGACCGTATACGTCATTAATTTGTTTTAAGTGATCAAGGTCCAGTCCTATAACTGTAAAATGCTGGTTTTGACGTTCTGCACGAATTGCTTCTTTTTTTATAAATTCTTCAAAATATCTTCGGTTAAATAATCCTGTCATGCTGTCGGTAACGGCTTGCTCTTTCACGGCTTGGAATAGGTCAGCAATAGTGATAGCAAGTTCAATTTGTTTAGCAAATAAACCTAAAAAGTTTATCTCATTTCCGCTTATTTTTTCTCTGGAAGAGAAAACAACCAGTGAACCGAAATGAACATCTTTTGATACAAGCGGAACAAGGATATAAGATTTCATACCTGCATCTTTGAAAAATTTTTCAAGCAAATTTTTGTCCAGTTCCGGTATAAACCCTCCGATAAGTTCAACCAAATTCGGTGACTGATAGATTGTATTGTTTAAAACTGCATCTTTCAGTCCTTCAATTCCGGGGTATACCATTTTGTAATCAGATAGACGGCAATTGAAATGTTTAGCGAATTTTTCGGCAAAGTCCTGTCTTGAAGCGGCTGCAACTTGGATATAGCTTTCTCCGTTTTTCATTTGAGGTTTTATGATGAAACTGTATACGTAACCGAGTTCACCTTGCAGACTGTTTACGATAGCATTAAGTACGCTTGATAAAGGCTCGGAGGAGTTCATCATATTCCAAATATGCTGAAGGGTCAGCATTTGTTTGTTAGCTCTGTCCAGCTCCTGGGTGCGCTGTTTTATTTCAGCTTCAAGTTTAGCATTCCGCTCATATACTTCAATCAAAGTTTTACTACCGTAGTATATTGAAGAGTCGACTGCGTCAAGTTGGGATTTGTAATTTTTTAAACTGTCAAAGAAGCCCAATATATCTAACCTCAAATTGCCAATACAAGAGCTATTATAACATATTTTGCAAGAAGCGTAAATACCAAAATTTATTTATGATAAAATCAAATTATGGGACACTTTTCAGCAAAAGTAATAGCAAATACTGATATAGAAAAAGAACTTTCTCAAATAGGGTTTGATGAAGGATATCGATATGCTGTATCAGATAAATTCAAATATATAAATATAAAAATTTTCGATTTGTCACCGGCGCAGGCAAATATTCTTAAGCAAACAGCTCTTTCTCTTGGGACAGATTGTGCAACGCATAGAGATGTTATAACAGGAAAAGTAGATAAATCCAATGCTATTCTTGGCGGAAGCTATAACGAGTTAAAGAAGATTTCGGAAAAACTGAAAAAACAGCCGTTTAAGCTTGGAGAACTGGGAAATCTTATTATTGAATTAATCGACACAAAAACTTCAGGCAGAACTAAACTTGCGGGGATTCTTAATATTACACCTAATTCATTTTCTGATGGTGGAAAATATATAGAACCTGTTGAAGCTCAAAAGCATTTAATAGAATTAATAAATGACGGGGCTGATATTATTGATATCGGAGCTGAAAGCACCAAACCGTTTTCTGAAGCGGTAAGTGCTGAAGAACAAATAACAAGGTTAAAGCCGGTTTTAGAGTTTATTCGGAAAGAAAATATTAAGACTCCGATAAGTGTTGATACACGCTCATCAAAAGTTGCAGAATATGTCTTAAATAATGGTGTTCAAATTATTAATGATGTATCAGGATTTGATTATGATAATAAACTTGCAGAAGTAGTGGCTAAATATAATGCCGGCGTAATTATACAACATTCAAAAGGAACTCCTGAAAATATGCAGTTATTACCTCAGTATGAAGATGTTGTTGAAGAGATTTATTTCAGTTTGAAAAATAAAATAGAATATGCACGAAATCTGGGTATAAAAAATATTATAGCTGATGTAGGAATTGGGTTTGGAAAAACCAAGGAAAATAATTATGAACTTATAAACAGAGCTGAAGAATTCTTTTCTCTAAATTGTCCTTTAATGTATGGTGTTTCAAGAAAAAGTCTTCTGGGAGTTAAAGAGAATGACAACGAATTGAAAGATGCTCTGACCTTAGGTGTTTCTTATCCGCTTGTACAAAAAGGGGTGGATTATTTAAGAGTTCATAATGTGAAATTACACAAAGCGTTTTTAAATAGCCTGAGTGTATAATAAATTTTAGTACGATTATAGCCGAATAGGATAATATACTTTTATCAGATTGTTCAGTAATATACATATACAAATTGATTATATGAGAATAAGCCGATGAAAGAAATGAAAGATTTAGCTAGCCTTATAGTGTATTGTTATGTTTTTATGATAAGTGTTAATGAAAATAATTTTATTCTGTTAATACTGGTCGTTGTATTGGGTTTTATCTTATTTGATTCAAAATTAAAAATTAGAAATTTTGCAAAAGTACAAAAAGAGCAATTAAAGAAGCAACGAGAATTTTTTATAAATTCATTAAGACACGATCTTAGAATACCTGTAATTGCACAGATAAGAATTCTTGAATTGATAAATAAAGAAAGTTTCGGAAAACTTAGTTCTGAACAAAAAGAAATATTTAGTCAGTTTGAAGATTCTACAAAGAGCTTGTTAAATTTAATATCTTTGATGATTAATACATATAATATAGAAAATCAGAACTATAAACTAATTTGTAGAAAATTTAATTTGTCAGAGGTTATAATCTCCAGTTTTAGTGACCTTCAAGAACAGGCAAAAGAAAAAAATATAACATTCGAATACAAAAATATGAATAATAATTTGAATATAACAGCAGACAAAGATGAGATAAAAAAAGTTCTCATAAATATACTTTCTTCTGCTATATCAAATTCATCTTACGGTGAAAATATATCAGTAACTGCAGGGTTAGATAATGGTAAAATAAAACTTTCTGTTACAGGTGAAAACGAAAAAAATATTTATTCAAATCCTTATTTTAATACACTTTATACTTCAATAGGACAGAATATCAGAATGTGTTTTTGCAAAAAAATTGTAGAAACACATAAAGGAAGGTTTCTAAATCTCGGAATGAAAAATTCTTTTTCGTTAGAACTTCCGGTAATTTGTGTTTAATTTATTTTTTAGCAAATTCGCAGCCACAGTAATTTTGTCTGTATATTCCCAGTTCTTTTGAAAGTTTGTTTGTTTTTAGAAAACCATCCTTTTTCTTGAAATCGATGGGTAAATATTTAAGATCTGAATATTCTTCAGCAATATCTAAACCGATTTGAGAGATTCTCTCGAAATTTTTGTGCGGACTGATAACAAGTGATGTTGTGAAAACTTTTATGCCAAGTTCTTTTGCTTTTTTTGCTGCATTTTTGAGACGGAGTTCTATGCACTTGTCACATCTTATACCTCGCTCAGGCTCTTGTTCAAGTCCTTTTACATAGTATAAAAACTCATCGTGATTGTATTCTTCAATGATTAAATCTACCCAATGATACATACAAATTATTTTTTGAGCTTCCAAACGGCGTTCAAATTCTTCTTTTGTATCTAAATTCGGATTGCAAAAATACACTATCGGAGTATATCCCATCTCTTGTAATAACGCGATAGGATATCCTGAACATATTCCACAGCAGGCATGGATTAGGATTTTATTTTCGTTTTTTTGCTCCATGTTTTTCCAGTAGTTTTTGTAAATCCTCGTACGACATAATCCCGATAGTTTTTTCTCCGTTAATGAAAGTGGTTGGAGTACTGTCCAAATTCAGTTCATATGTGTGATAAATTTCTTTTTGTAATTCATCATCGATTTCTTTTGAGTTTAAGTCTTTAAAGAATTTATCTTTATCCATATTTAGTTTTTCAACAAGCAGAGTTAAAGCGGCATCCGTTCTCGGGTGATTTTCGTATAACAAAGAACTCATACCCCAGTAATTACCTTGTTTTCTTGCAGATAGTGCTGCACGTGCCATATAACAAGCTCCTGGGTGCATTGTCATGGCAATTTCCCTGTTGCATTCGGTATCAAACGGAAGGTTGTGATGAATAACTTGAATGTTGGAATATTCTTTCACTGCTCGATGGAGCATTATATTGTGTACATAACACATCGGACAGCCGAAATCCGAATATAGATCTATTACCACATCTGCTTTTTCTGCACCTAAAATATTTCCGTTTGTCTTATACGGATTTTCAGTCATCTTTGCATATCTTCTGATTTCTTTTGTTTTTCTTACATGAGGGAGAAAACAATCAGTAACCTCGCTTACTGTTAGAAGTGTTATTGCTGATATAAGTAGTATAATAAATGTTTTTGGGTATTTTTTTGCTCCGTCAATAAAGTCAATTACTGTTGTTTTATAACTTAGGAAATATTCTTTCCAACCCTTTATAGCAATTAATGCTATTAGGAAGTCTATAAAATAGGTTATTACACAGAGTATACAGAGTTTTTTAATTATCCAAATGCTGATTCCGGCAAGAGTTATAGATGTTAAGAACGCAAAAGTGCCGATAACCGCTATGTATGACATAGGATTTTTAAATACTTCAAGAAATCTTAAGAACTTTATTTTCTTCAGCTTATCTACAAAAGTTAAAAACAATGTTGTCAGATAAAAGAGCATTCCCCAATATGCAAGCGGTATACCTAAAAACTGGGAAAATGTTGTTCTGGCAGCACCGTCGCAATCAACAAAATCGTTTATTGAACAAAAACTGGCAAGAGCGTATTTATTATAATTTGCGGCATAATATATCATCGCAAGCTTTACTGATAAACCTAAGCCGATAAGTGCCAAGATTTGTATGGTTAATTTTCTTTTATCAATTGCCATATAAAAACTCCCTATATATCTGATTCATACTCTATATAACTAATTCTAGTATATAATAATCTTTTTTCAATAATAAAAACGGTAAGCTGTCTTAGCCTACAAGTATTAGTCTTTAATATTAACAAAAAAGAATGCCGGATTTTTTTATCCGGCAGTTTCTTTAAAAACCATCTTACATCTTAATTATTAAACTTTTTTTAATTCATTAAATAATGATCTCATATTTTCATCAATTACTTCATTATCGGTTCTACTGTCACCAATAATACTAGACATGCCATACCAGAAGCCTCTTGAGAAGTTGAACCAGCCTCCGCCGTGGTTAAAAGTGGTATGTTCTGCCATCGTTTCACTGTCGTATTTCTTTATCATTAAAATTAGAGTTTTTAGTCTTGAATCGGATTCAGAGATACCTTTTGATTTCGCAAATTCGATAAATTTGTTTATTAAATTTTTCTTAGCAGTCATTGTGATAACACCGTTATCTGATTCATCATCTAAGTATTCAATTATTCCTTCACTAAAGCCTTTTGAATAGAAACCTGCAAGATAATCAAATACAGTACTTGATGTTAATTCATTAAGATAATCGTTTATTTGGGGATAATATATATCGTCAGTAGAGCCATCTACCCATTTTGCCGTAGATTCACCTTGTGAATATGCATCAGAGTTTGTTTTTATTTCATTTTTTTTGACTTTTTGTGTTTTTTCTTCTTCTTTTTCTTGTTTTACATCTGTATTTTCAGCAGTTTTAATATCTGAATCCGAGAAATCTGTATTCAAATCAGATTCGTTAAGATTTTTGTTAATATGAGTTCCTTTTTTGACTTGTCCGAAACTATTTCCGATTAGAGCAAAGAATTGTTTTGAATCTTTTCCTGTTGATTTAAATACAGGACAGCTTAAATTACTTGCTTTATAAGGAGCTATTGCGCCGGCATTAATTAGAGAGCGGATTCTTTTTAGAGATTCATCATATTTTTCAATATCAGAAGCTTTTACTTCCTGTGCATTCTCAGCTACATTGCCGTCTTTATCACATCTGACTAATTTATTGTCGCTTACGGTATAGTATTTTACACCGCCGTTTTTACCGTCGTAGTCGGTTGTTTTATAAACATTTGTGTCACCGACTTGTGTTAAAACTCCTGTGCCATTTTCTTTATCAGCTAAGTATTCAATAAGTTCTTGTTTTGGCTTATCTTCAAATTTTTTGTCTGAGTTGATAAGGCTTTTCTTAATTTTGAATTCGCCTGCTTTTATATCAACTTTATCTAATTTAGTGCTAAGCAAAGATTCGTATCCTTCAGCTTTTAAATCTTGTATAGTTTCTTTGTTTATAATATCTTTAGGAATAGCACCTTCAATTAATCCGTTCATTTTTGTGCTGTACTTGTTAACGACTTTTTGATTCATTACATCAGCTTCAATAAGTCTTAACATTACATATAATTTATCAAATTCATCTGCTAAAGCATAAACGTCTGATTTTTGAACACGCTGCTTGTTATTATAATCAACGTTTTTAATTACTTGAAGCTTAGAACGAACAGCTTCTATTTGTTTGCATAATAACGGTAAATCTTTTGCTCCGCCATTTGCATTTTTAAATTTTTCGGCTTTGCTTAGTAATGCATCAGCTACACCTTCAATGCCGGCTCTGTACTGTTGTTGGTTGCCGACTGGATTTTCTGAGCTGACTTCAGGCATGTGTTTAGCCATACCTCTAATGATTCCTTTTTCAGAAGCATCATGGGTGTCATTCCAACTGCTTAGAATGTGTAATATGTAATCATTCATAGTTATTGCGAACTGACCGAATCCGCCGACAGAGATGTGATCGGATAAATTCAAATTCGTGATTTGAGTTTCTAATGCTTCAGGATCATTGTTTTTGTTGTGTTTTGAAATTTCGCTTGGGAAGTTATATCCGATTTCGTATAGTTTTAAATCGATGCTGTTATCAGCAAGAGCAATTTTTGTTAAAGTTTCTTTATCCAATTTCTTGAATACTTCTTCTAATTTTTTAATACGATCATCGATTTTATCTTCTTTTAGAGCTGTATTAAATTCAGATTCTAAATCTTTAAAATCTGCGCTGTTTTTTGTGTCTGTATCAAGAAGTTCTTTTAACTTATTAAAGTATGACTTATATTCATCAACTTTTGCTTTCTTTTCGATAAATTCAGGCTTCTTTTCTTCAGCTTCTTTTTCTTCTCTTTTTTTCTTTTCTTCTTCAGATTCGACTCTCGGCTGCCACCAAGGGTTAATACCCTGCATTCCCGGGAAATTGTTGAATAAAGGTAACATATTGCTTCCGAACATATTACCCTGCTGCATCCAGGTTTGCTGGGATTGCATCATTGCAAGATATGGATTTAATAAATAATCTGAACTGGTGTTTCTGAAAATGGGGAAATTCATAAATGTCAAATTGTCATTCATTCCGTAGTATGGCATACTTACACCGCACCCGCAGAACGGTGTAACGCTCATACCCATTGGTCCAAAAAACATATTTGACATCATAAACGGATTCATTTTATACCTCTAAATTTTCTATCCTTATATATATAAAGTATTTGTATTTGCAGAAATTGCTTTTTTTAAAACACTTTCTTAATAAAACTTTACATTTATTTTCTGCTTTAAAAATAATGTTTTCTCTAATACCGTATTCTTGAACTCCTATCGTTTTAGTGCTAAAACAAAGTTATATTAAGGAGTTTATATTATGAAAATTTTATTTGTAATTGATAAAGTTGAGCTTAAATATTTTGAATTTAATAATCTTGTAACAAATTTTTGGCTTATAAAAGGTTTTTTGGATAGAGGTAATGAAGTTTATATTACTACAATTCCAAATCTATCTTTGAAGAGCGATGTCGCTTATACTCACTGCTATGAAACTTTTGTACAAGATGAAAATATTTTTTATAAGAATGTAAAATTTGAAAAACAGATAGATGATTTTGAGCTTGTAATGTTCAGACCAGATCCTCCGGTTGATATAGATTACATTAATGCGACATATATTTTTGATTTTGTAAAAAAAGCTGAGGTGATAAATTCTCCAAGTGCAATTCGTGATTTTAATGAAAAATTGCACAGTGTATATTTTAAAGAATTTATGTCGGAAAACATTGTAACATCATCTCTAAAAGATATTGAAGAATTCTTGATAGCTAATAAGGAAATTGTTCTCAAGCCTCTGAATAGGTGTTTTGGTTCGGGTGTAATGTATTTATATCAAGGGGATCCTAATACAAGAACGATTATAAATACCATGACGAATAATGAAACAACGCTTGTTATGGTTCAGAAGTTTATTCCCGAAGTTAGACAAGGTGATATCAGAGTTTTAACTCTGGGGGATAAAATCCTGCCTTATGCAATAAAAAAACTGCCTACCGGTGATGATTTTAAATTTAACACGCACAGTGATGATTTTATCGTAGATTCAGGACTTACAAATACAGATTTAGATAAGTTTACTCCGATTGCTCAAAAACTTAATTCAATGGGAATAAAAATGGCAGGGCTGGATGTTATAAGCGGTAAGGTGATAGAAGTTAATGTGACAAGTCCGTGCTATTTTATAAAAGAGGTTAACAGAGTTTATAATATTCATCTGGAAAATGAATTATGTGACTATTTATTGACTAAAAACTTGTTATCATTATAAAAATAGTGTATAATTCAACTATATGCAGTATTCTTAATTGCATTGTATGATTGTATTATGTAAGAAGAGAATATAGAAGGAAAATTGTTATATGAAAAAGTATATTTTAATACTAGCTGGATTAATGATTTTGTCATTTAATACAGTTAATGCTAAGACGGCAGTAACAAGTCCTGCAGTTGCTGAAGGCATAAAACTTTATAAAGCGCAAAATTACACGCAATCGTATGTTAAATTTAGAAGTATTTTGGAAAAAGAACCTGCAAATTCTTTGGCGGCATATTACTATGCAATGTGCTCGGCTCAGTTAGGCAGAAAAGATGATGCAATAGCTAATTATGAAAAAGTTATTGAACTTTCTCCACACAGTATCCTAAGTAAATATGCAAGACAAGGGAAAAAATGTTTGGAGCAACCTGAAAGATGCCATGAACCGGAACTCATAAATGCTTCGGATGCAGACACAGAAGAAGATAGATTTATAAAAGGTGTATTCGGTACAGGTTTTTCAGAAGAAGCAAAGAGTATGTATGAAAAACAAAAAATCGAAAACTTAAAGCGTGATATTAACAGAAAAGAAGATATTCCGACTCAGAGATTTAAAGAGTTTAAAGATTTTTCAACTCAAGCTCCGACAAATGATGAGATTGTTAGCGCATTAAGAACTCTTCAGGCAGCAGGTTTGACCGATGTGTTTAATACAGAAGCTCGTAACAGCGACATATCTCTTATGTTCGGTGACGGTTACAACAGAAATAGAGGAAATTATGATATGCTGAATTTGTTAATGAATAAGCAAAATGGTTCATCAAACATAGATCCTCAATTAATACAATCACTTTTAACCACTCAAATGACAACAAGTTTTTAGAAAGAAAAATGTATGATAATTAATACAGTAAGATTTGGAGAAGTAGACATAGATGAAAACCGTATTTTTGACTTTGTAATGCCGGTTATAGGGTTTAATGAACTTACAAAGTTTGTTATACTGGAACCAAATGAGGGGACTTTGTTCAAATGGCTTCAGTCTACGGAAGATCCTTCTCTCGCTTTTCCGATAATATCAGTTGCATCATTGGATTATGATTATTCGGTAGATTTGTCGGACAATGTAATTAATGTTTTAGAGATTTCAAATCCGGAAAGCCTTTTGGTAATGAATATAACTTCAATTCCCCAAGATAATCCGAGAGGCACGACAATCAATCTTCTTGCTCCGCTAATTTTCAATTTGGATAATCAAAAAGCGGGTCAAATTGTATTATCAGGCTCAGGATATGATATAAGCTATCCAATGTTTAAAAAAGATTAGTTTAAGGACGAACATGCTAGTAATAACCAGAAAAAACGGTCAAAAAATAATGATAAACGACAATATTGAAATAACTATTGTCGAAGCTAAAAATGGCGTGTGCAAAGTAGCAATAAAAGCAGATAAAGATGTAAAAATATACAGAGAAGAAATATATCTTCAAATTAAGCTTGCAAACTTAATGGGTACAAGTTCAAATGTTTCTGCAATTGATTCAGTTAGTGAATTAATAAAAGACAGCAAGAACCTCAACGATACAAAACTTGGTTCCGTACAAATGTCTGAAGAGGTTATTGTTGATGACAAGAAACCTCAATCAATAAAAATAAAAAAAGATGACGGGGCAAAATAAAGAAAAACTTTTCTTTTTTAGTAATAATTGTTCAGAGTTAGAAATAACCCCTGGCTCTATTTATCATGCGTATTTGGCTATATTAAATGATGATTTGGATTCAGCACATACTGTTTTTTCTCATATAGATTCTCCTCGTGGCAAATGGGGGATGTCTCTCGTCTCAATACTTAAAGGGTATATGACAATTTTCCCTACATATTTTGGGATAAGAAATTTTTTTGAAATCGATTTGGATTTTTTGCTAAAGAATAACAAAATAGATTATGTAGAACAGTGTCTTGGAGCATTAGAAGTCTTGTCTTCTGTTAATCAAGAGATATATAAGTTTACGGCAAGAGTTATGATGGAAAATCGTCTTTATACATCTGCTCTTAAGTATATGGAACGTTCAAAGCAAATTTTTTATAACGATCCTGAACTTCATTTCATGTATGTAAAATATTATATGAATATAAACAAATATGAAGAAGCTTATTTTTACGTGAATGAGTGCTTAAAGCTTTTACCTGACTATTATCCGGCTCAGCAAATGAAGCGGAGAATTGAAGAATTAGGGTTTTGATAGTATAATTGGCTTATGAGCGGAGATAAGTTTATAAGTACAACCAAGAATATGTTTAATCAAACTCATCAAGTAGATGATGATACGAACTTTTTTGTTCATGGTGATAGTTCGCAAAATCGCAAAATATTTCAAACAGAGCTTGTTAAGCACCTTAATGATTATGATGGGAATATATTAGAGGAAAGTTCTTATAAAGAAGTTCAAGATGATGTTTTTAAACTTGAATATAAAATTTCAAAGATAGAGGGCGAATTAAAAGAAATTAATACACAAATTCAAAGTGCAAATGAAATATATGATTATTATGCTGTAGACAGCTTGAATAAAAGAAAAAGTGCTTTAGAGAGTGATTTGAATAATTTAATTGAAGCATATAGAGAAGCGAGTTTATCAGCCAAAATATCAGGCGGGCTTACATCTAAGATGAAATGTAATTTTATTAATGCAGGTAAATTCTTTGAGAGATTAGGAGAACTGTTTATTTCAAAAATCCCCGGTAAAATTTCATCAATGCTTGAGATTAGAGATTCGCTTAATAAACTTGAAAATATTAATAAAAGTGTAGATGAACTAATGAAAAGCAGATACCCCTATGGCGAAGCAGGTGAAAAATACGAACAGCTTTCTAAATATATTGCCAGAGCAAATTCTATTCAATCTGATATTTATAAATTTATGAAGTAGATGTAAAATTTTCTTTGTGTTAGACTTACTGTATTATGAACAGAAAACCGATTATCGCAGTAGTAGGACGTCCAAACGTAGGTAAATCAACTTTTGTAAATAGGCTTGTTGGCAAAAGGCAGTCTATTGTTGATGATTTACCAGGGGTTACACGTGACAGAATTTATTTTGATGTAGAATGGCAGCACAAACAATTTACTGTAATTGATACAGGCGGTATTGTTCCGGGTGATGAAGATGAAATTATGCTTTCAATCTATGATCAGGCAAAAATAGCTTGTGAAGAAGCTGACAAGATAATATTTCTTGTAGACGGGATTGACGGAGTTACACCTGTTGATGAAGACATAGCTAATATTTTGCGTCAATCCGATAAACCGATATTTTTGGCAGTTAACAAAGTAGACTCACACAACCAAATTACCATGATAAGCGATTTTTATTCTTTAGCAGTAGGTGAACCAATTGCGATATCGGCACTTCATGGTTCAGGCGGAGTCGGTGATTTGCTGGATGAAATTACAAAAGATTTTGAACAAGAAGAAACTGTTCAAGAAGACGGCTCAATAAAACTTGCAATTGTAGGGAGACCAAATGCAGGTAAATCAAGTATTGTAAATGCTCTTTTGGGTGAAAAAAGGGTAATAGTTTCTGATGTATCGGGTACAACGCGTGACAGTATTGATTCACGTTTGACTTACAATGAGCAGGAGTTTGTAATTGTTGATACGGCAGGGATTAGAAAGAAAGCAAAAGTAGATTACGGTGTTGAAAAATTTGCAGTAGACAGAGCAATTCGTTCTATTAGAGAATGTGATGTAGCGCTTTTAGTTATTGATGCGACTGAGGCAGTTAACGGAATCTCAGATCAGGATAAAAAGATTGCATCAATAATAACTGAGGCCGGCAAAGGTATGGTTATTGCAATAAACAAATGGGATTTGATTGAGGATAAAAAATCAAATACTATTAACAAGTTTGAAAAGAAGCTTGAAAACGAAATCCCGTTCTTAAGCTATGTCCCTAAGATTTATATAAGTGCGGTTACTCATCAGAGGCTAAACCAAGTATTTACGCGCGTGACAGAAGTACAGGCAGAACATTCTAAACGTGTTTCAACAGGGCTTCTGAATAAGGTTATTAATGAAGCCTATGCTCTTAATCCGCCTCAAACAATCAGAAATAAACGCTTGAAGATTATGTATTCTACTCAAGCATCGACCGAACCGCCGACTTTTATCTTATTTGTAAACGGTGAAAGCCTGCTAAAAGATCACTATAAACGATATATGGAAAACAAACTCCGCGAAGCGTTCGGTTTCTTTGGCACTCCAATACGAATTGCCGTTCGTGAACGCTCAGAAAAGGGTAGAGGGGCTAAATAACGTGGCTAAATTAAGGGGGGTAAATTAAGGGGGTAAATTAAGGGGGTAAATACTTCCTACATGTCTAACCCTAAATCCAAAGTCGGTGCTTTGGCAACAATTGCACTTGAGGAAATTATGTCTACTCCGGTTGAGGCAATATCATTCATTGTTGACAGGTTAACATTACCGCTTGCCTCAACAATTGCACGGCCGTTAATTAATTTTACACCTTCTCTCATTTGGTCCAAACTCATATTATCAAGCATTATAATATCACAGCCGCAAGCAAGTGCTTCTTTTACTTGTTCAAGAGTATCACATTCAACTTCAATTTTGTGAGCGTGTGAGATGTGCTGTTTTAGTTTGTTAACAGCGTTAGTAAGAGAACCGGTGAATTTAATATGATTATCTTTAATCATTGCACAGTCAGAAAGGTTAAATCTATGGAGTGAACCGCCGCCCATTTTAACCGAGTATTTTTCAAACGCTCTAAATCCCGGGGTAGTCTTTCTTGTATCAACTATTTTAGCTTTGTATTCACCGATTGCTTTTTGATATTTATTGGTTTCAGTCGCAATCCCGCTCATTCTTTGAACATAATTGAGCGCAGTTCTTTCTCCCATAAGAATATATCTTGCAGGACCTTTAATATCCGCAATTTTGTCCCCTTTTTTAATTACATCTCCGTCATTAAAATAGAATTTTATTTCAATATCAGGTGATAATATTTTAAACACAGTTTCGAAAACGGTTTTACCGCAAAAAATCCCGTCGACACGGGTATTCAAAACGCAGGACATTTTATCATCTTCTGTTGTAAGATAATCTGTTGTAATGTCTCCAAATCCAATATCTTCCTGCAAAGCGTTCTTTACGTGCTCTTCTATAAAAAATCTATTCAACATAGCATAACCCCTTTTCATTTAGTTTATCAATATTTGAATGCAATCCTTCAGGTAAAGTTTCAGGATAATCTTTTCTGCAATGAGCCCCGCGTGATTCTTTTCTTCTTAATGCACCTTCAACAATAAGCGACGCGACTGTCAACATATTTCGATATTCGTATTCACCTTGATTCAAGCATTTTCTTCTGCGTTTAAATTCTTTTTGAAGTTTTTCAATCTCTTCTTTCGCTTTAAACAATGATTTTTCCGTTCTTATAATTCCTACGTTTTCCCACATTATATCTTTTAATTCGGATTTAAGTTCATCTGAGTTATATTCTTCTCCTGATATAGAGCGTGAGTATACGTCAATCATTTTTTTTATGCCTTCATCAATAACGTTTGGAGTATTAAGGTTGGTGAAGGAAAGATAATCAGAAAGTTCATAAGCGCAAACTACGCATTCAAGCAGAGAATTGCTTGCAAGCCTGTTTGCGCCGTGGAAACCTGTACAAGCTGTTTCACCGATAGCATATAGCCCTTTTATAGAAGTTCTGCCTTCTACATCAGCCTTAATTCCGCCCATTGTATAGTGAGCGGCAGGTGCGACAGGAATAGGAGTTTTTGTAATGTCAATACCGTTTTCTCTGCATCTGGCTGAAATAGTCGGGAAACGTCTTGCAATTTTTTCTTCGCCTATTAGTGTTGCATTCAAAAATACATTAGGAGAATTTTCTTTCTGCATTTCTGTATAAATTGCTCTTGTAACAACATCTCTTGGCGCAAGTTCTTTTTTCTCGCTATATTTAATCATAAATTCTTCACCCATATTGTTGATGAGTTTAGCACCCTCTCCCCTTACGGCTTCCGAAATTAAAAATCTGTTTTTGCTGTCAGGGCTGAGTGCAAGCGCAGTCGGATGAAATTGGATGAATTCCATATCTTGAATGACAGCTCCTGCTTCATAAGCAAGTGCAATTCCGTCACCGGTTGCTCCATTCGGATTTGTTGTGTATTTATATACCTGCCCGGCTCCGCCTGTTGCAAGAATAACGGCAGAAGAATATACAATTTCGTGTTCTTCTGTTTGTTTGTTATATATAATTACGCCTTTGCATTCTTTGTCGGAAGATATTAATAGCTCAACAGCCATGGTTTTTTCCAATATATGAATATTGTTATCTGCTCTAACAGCTCTTGCCAACCCCTCGGTAATACCTTTTCCTGTTGCATCTCCTCCTGAGTGTAAAATTCTTCTAATGCTGTGAGCTGCTTCGAGAGTAAAAGTTATATTTCCCTGTTCATCTTTGTCAAATTCAATACCGTTATTTATAAGATCATTTATTACAACATCTGAGGCTTCAGAGATTTCTTTTGTTACTTTTTTGTCGCTTAATCCTGCACCTGCTTTAAGTGTATCTTTTATATGTGATTCAATATTGTCATCAGGATTTTGGTGAACAACTCCTACAATTCCGCCTTGAGCATATATTGAGTTGCTGATACCAAGTGATGATTTTGATATCAGAAGTATGCCTTCGGGCAGTTTTATTTGCTGCGAAATCTTCAGTGCCGCATATAATCCTGCAGCTCCGCTTCCTATTACAACAACCGAATATTCAGAATATTTCATTAATTTTAAAAATCTCCCTTTTTTATATTTTATTACAAAAAAAAAAGCTATGAACTTTTTATCGTGCATAGCTGTTGATTAGGGATATGTGTATCGTCGTTTTTTAAGGAGTATAGTTATATATTAGCAATCCGTTTAAAAAAATAAATCATCAATTTAGATGATTTTTGTAACAAATCTTAACATTTTAAATTAGTTTAAAATATTCCTATGTATAGTGATAAAAAAGTTTGAGTATTGTATATTGGTTCTATGAAACTATACAGTTCTAATACAGGTGAATACAATTTTGTAATGGCATATCCTGCCATAGAAGAATTTGCTCTTTCTTCACTCGGGTATCTTTGGCTTTACAAAATTGCCGACACAAAAGTTGGGATAAATGCTCAAAAAATATCAACCGACAACTTGGATATAAATCCTAAAACTGTTAATTCTATTGCATTTTCTATGTCGTTTGATTTTGATTACTTGGGAGCCCTTGAAATATTGGACAAGCTAAAAATACCTTTCTTTTCAACGGAAAGAGATGACTCATACCCGCTTATTTTTGCCGGAGGCCCTGTTCTGACTACAAATCCGAAGCCTTATGAAGCTTTTTTTGATTTTATGATAATCGGAGACGGAGAAGAGGTTTTTGATAAAGTTCTTGATATTCTGAAACTTAAACTTTCAAAAAAAGATAGTTTAAACAAATTGTCAGAATTAGACGGAGTGTATGTTTCAGGTGAAAAAACTGCCAAATCCACAGTAAGTTTAAATAATGTGATTTATACCCCAATAATTAGCGAGAAAAGCTATTTTAAAAATACATTCATAATAGAGGTCGCAAGAGGGTGTATGAACAGATGTGCTTTTTGTACCGCTTCGTACACAAACCTTCCGTTCAGGCATTACGACTACGAAAAAATAATTGAAGCGATTGAACTCGGGCTTAAACATACCAATAAAATAGCTCTGCTCGGTGCTCAAATTAGCGCGCATCCGAGGTTTGATGATATTATGAGATACATAAAAAACAAGATAGAGAACGGAGTTGAGATTGAACTTGGAATATCATCACTAAGAACAGATTCGGTTACACCTCAAATGGTTCAGACTCTTGTCGCAGGAGGTCAAAAGCATTCAACAATTGCAATAGAAGCCGCAAGTGAAAGGCTCAGAAAATTTATCAACAAAAATCTTAAAGAAGAACAAATCCTAAAAGCCGTAAAAATATCAAGAGAAAACGGATTAAAAGGACTGAAAATTTATTCAATGATTGGAATTCCGACTGAAACAGACGAGGATATAAAAGAGTTCTTAAACCTTGCTCAAAAAATTAAACAAGAAAACAAAGGGTTTAATATAGAATTTTCTTTTTCTACATTTGTTCCTAAACCACAAACTCCGCTCCAATGGTCAAAAAGAGAAGATACAAAAACATTGGAAAAGAAACAAAAATTCTTGGAAAAAGAACTTTCAAAACTTGGAATATCT
Source organism: uncultured bacterium (assembly GCA_902779645.1). Classification (GTDB taxonomy): domain Bacteria; phylum Cyanobacteriota; class Vampirovibrionia; order Gastranaerophilales; family Gastranaerophilaceae; genus CAG-196. Next base: position 85,963 of record CACZCH010000001.1, read on the forward strand.
TCTAAATTTTCAAGTGCCAAATGGGATTATTGGCAGACTGTTTTATCCCGCTCCGATAAAGAGATTACACCGCTACTGGTTGAAGTGTACAAAAACGGAGGGAAAATCGGAGCATACAAGCAAGCAGTCAAAACCCTCGGTTTAGATATCTCAAAATCCGTTAACGGATTCGACTTTGAAGAAGAACTTCCTTGGGACTGCATAGAAAACTACCCACCTAAAGAACAACTGATAAATGAATATAAAAGATTGAATAAATGGGGTTGAGAAAGTATAAGTGATAAGTAACCTTCCTTTCTGGAGAAAGCGGATTGTTGGCAGAGTGCGAAGTTGCTTTGCGTAAGCAAAGAACGTAGGCACGTTTAATGCCAACAACCAAGTAGGAAGCGAAAGACTTTTCGTATTACGTCGGCTACCTGAACACTTAAGGAGTTGGTTGAACATAAATGAACGTCCCGCGTCTTGGATTTTGCTTCACACTTCGTAGTCGTTCACTATGTTTTGCTTACGCAAAACTGTCGTTCACTCAACTTCGTGCTACTTCGAGTTAGACTCACTACCGTTCGTCGTCACTCTACGCAAAATCCGCCTCTTGAACGGCATTGAAAGTGGGTTGAGCATCGCTTCCCCTCGCCCTGCGGGAGAGGGGTTAGGGGTGAGGGGGAAGTTGGTTTATAAAAAAAATTAGTTGTTTTTGCGGATTTGGCAAATTGCCAAATCCTGATTTACGTTTGGCGCTAATGATAAATATTTCATTTCGTTGCGAGGAGTGTTAACGACGAAGCAATCCAGCCTTTTATTGTAATAAGCTATTACGATTTTAAATTAAATGGATTAATAATTAATAACTAGCTGGATTCCTCAGCAAACAATGCTTCGGAATGACAAGACTTGTTTCTTTAGCATCAGGCTAAATACATTTACCCCCTTAAGTGTTCAACCAACTAAACCTCATTTATCCCTCCCTAGTCGGAGAATGTCTTGAATGTCTTTTCTACGTTGTCTTTGATTACTTTCTTAACAGCATCCATTTCCGTTGCAAGGGCATTTTGCTCTGTATCAAGCTGTTTTAGGCGGAGCTCAAGTGTTCTGTCTTCTTTTTGGATAATAGAGGTTTTTGCGTTTATGTCTGCTATTGTCTTTTCGTATTGAGCTTTGTCATATAGATACTTGTTCATCGCATCTTGATATGCCACTTCATTTTTAACTTGTTCTACCTCTAAATTATATGTTATGCTGTCATTATCAAATCTTACAGAGGTAAATCTGCCGTTACCATCTGTTTCTAATAAAGCTTGATTTGTTTCTTTAATCTTTTTGGATATGTATGCTGCGTTATAATAATTAAGTTTTGATTGTTGGTCTATGCCGTTTAAATCTTTAGTAGGAGTATTATAACTGGTTAATAAATCATCTTTTGTTGTATAGTATGTTTTCCCGTTTATATCAAAAGTATAAATACCATTCCCTGCATAAACAAGGTTGCCATTCTCATCAAATTGTATGTATTTTTTTAGGTTGTCATTAGGGCAATCTCTGAGTATTTGTGCCAGCTCAGACACTTGCATAATGCCTTTATCTTTATCTTCTATTAGTTTATTAAGCTCAGTAAGTTTTGAGTTTCCTACGTAAGCCGGTTCATTACTAACTGTTGAGTAATCAGTATAGTTATAAGGTTTCATAAAAGAATCAGTATCTTCTTTTTTGTTAACAGTAAAATGCCAATCGCCATTACTGTCTGCGTATCCATAGATACCATCAAACGTTATATTACCGTCTTTATCTAACAGATTGTTTTCTGCTTCAAATTTTCTAAGAGCTTCTTCTTTTTTAGAACCTGCTTCAGCATCGTTTACTTTGTCATACTTTGCAGCCGCAAAAAAGTGCCATACACCGGTACTTTCATCTTTATAACCATATACATTATCAAATGTAAGATTACCATTTTTATCCAACATGTCTAATTCTTTTTCGAAATTGTATAATGCTTTCTTCTTATTATCATCATCTGCATCAGTGACCTTATTGTAATCTTGCTCACGATCATAATTATTTATCTTATATTTAACTGTAATATCGTTTCCTGAAATATCAACAGTTGTTGTGTTTGGGTCATATTCAAGTTTTTTAAGAACATCACCTATTTGGACTTGAGGATCTTGAAGTTGTTTTGTTGCACCTGTAAACACATCTGCCATATAATAATGTGTTACGGCATAGTTGTAATCACCATTTCTTGTGCTAAGCTTGTCCCACTTTTCAATGACTGATTCATTATCACCATCGGAGTATGAATATTGATATTTAACGTAATCCGTCTCTTTAGGAGGGTTTGGGACTTCCATGTTAAGAAGCCTGTTAAACAAATTTGCACTTTGATTTGCCAGTGCGGTTCTTGCTTGGTTAATCTGTTGACCTTCCCATTCCGTGTTGGTTTTTCTTGCTGTTAATGCTAAATATCTTGCTTGTGAAGCTGCCATTCCCATGGTGAACTCTCCTGTTTTTTTTATGTATTAATACTTTTTTAGACAAAGTCAACATGTAAAACGGCTAAAGAAATAAAAGTCTTTAATTAATATAGGCAAATATCATATATATAGTTGAGGAGTAAAGCTGTTATAAATTTTTATATTTAGTCCGATATTTGTATATTTACTCTAATTGATGTAAAATAAGCTTATGAAGAAACATGTCATAGCCTATTTGCATACGCATTGGGACAGGGAATGGTATAGAGAGTTTGAGATTTTTAGACTGCGCCTTTTGAGGGTGTTTGATAATGTTTTGGATTTATTATCAAAAAACAAAATTCCTTGTTTTTATTTTGACGGACAAGTAAGCGCATTGGAAGATTATCTTGAAATGCGCCCCGAGAATCAAGAATTAATTGAAGGCTTGATAAGGCATAAAAAACTTTATATCGGTCCTTTTTATTGCCTTGTTGATGAGTTTTTAACTGATAAAACATGTTTTTCTAAAAATCTTGAACTTGGTATTAAAACAGCGCAGAAATACGGCTGTAATGAGTTTATAGGATATTTAGCGGATACATTCGGGCATAGCAAAAATGTAGTTGATTTGCTAAGAGAACATGGTGTTGATAAGTGTGTTGTGTGGCGCGGGTGCAGTGATGATATTCCAAGCGAATTTAAATGGTGCGGTATGGATACCGTTAATCTGGTTAGAGGATATTTTAATGACATTTTTTCCGTTAAAACAGATATCGAAACAAAAGCTCAAATGCTTAAAAAAGAACTTGATTTAATCTCGCAAAAAAGCGGGAAATATCTTCTTCTTCCAATTGGTGCTGACCACTTGGGAGTTGAACCGGATATTGTTGAGCAGATATCACAGATTAACGATATTTTAAAGGAAGATTATTATATAACTTTGGGTTCTCCGTTTGATTATTTTAAACGCGTAGAGGACAGATTCTCAGAATACAGAACAAATGATGAACTTAGGGATAATTCAAAAACATTTACTCTTCAAGGGTGTTATTCTTCTCGTTTGGATTTAAAAAAACTAAACGTAGAATGTACGTACAAGCTGGATTTGGTATCACGTTTTGTAAAACAGCAGAGAGAAAATAAGTATGATTTATTGATAGAATATGCGTATAAAATGCTTCTGCGGAATCAAGCTCATGACAGTATTTGCGGGTGTTCGACAGATGATGTCCACAGAGAAAATATCATCAGGTATAAAAAAATTGCACAGATTGCAGACGGGATAATTGATGAACTTAAGTTAACAATTGGTTTTGACCAAAAGCGAATTTTGAATTTGTCGGGTATACCATATACCGGCATGATTGAATTCGATTCAACAGAAGAACTTGACGGATATGAAAAAGTGTCACAAAGAAAAGGTTTTAATAAATATCTGCTGGCTGATACTCAAAAAATACCGATAACGGAAGATTATACAAATGTTTATACTTATGTAACACCTGTTGCTAATGTAGAATCCGGTGAAGTGGAATATATTCTTCCTTATTATATGAAATCAGATCTGGTTATAAGTAATACTGTTATCGAAAATAATAATATAAGTCTGAAAATTAAAGAAAAACAAATTTATATTAACGGTATAAGATTTTCCCTTAAAGATTTTAAGGATTTGGGTGACAGTTATAATAATGCGCCCGATGCTGATGATATGGGAATAGAATATGAAGTTTTGAGAACCAAAGTTGTACTTGATACAAAAACAAGAGCGATTATGAAAATTGATCTGGAAGGTGCTTGGGATGTAGTTTCTTTGTATGTTAGCTTAGATAATCATTCTGCTTTTTACAAGTTTAAATTCGATTGGGAGAATACAAAGAAAAACCACATTCTATGTGCTAATTTTGAGCTTAGGGAACCTATATTTGAAGTTTATTCTGAAGATATGAATACTCTTATTAAACGTTCTTTTGAGCCGAATTATGACATAAGAAAAAATCTGCCGAAGGAAAAAGGTATAGAAGTTAAAACTAATACTGCTCCGATGCAAAGAGGCTTGTTGGTAGATGAAGAAGGGAATAATATCGGAGTTGTCACCAAGGGCTTAACTCAATATGAAGTATTTGAAAATAATATTATGATACCGATATTGAGAGCCACAGGACAAATCTCAAATCCGAAAAACCCGGCAAGAACAACTCCTGCCGGTCCGCCTTTGGAGGTTCATGATTTACAGATGATTGGACATAATACCGCTGAAATGTACGTTTTCTTTGGTAATGAAAATGCGTTTTATGACACGTTAAGTCAAGTTTATAATTATGTAATAGTATAGTTATGCAAGTGAACCGAATTGAATACTGTTGTTTGTAAAAACTTTTTTTATGGAACTATTTTTTTCTGCTGTAATCTTAGAATTTGTTTGTCCTTTGAAAGGATTTTTTATCATAGCCCAAACTTGTCCCGGCGTAATACTCTGATTTTTAGGAATTTTAGAATATTCTTTTGCTTTTCCTATATAAGCAACCAAATAATCAAGTTGTTCAGGGCCTGATAAACGTCCAAATTGTTCAATATTGATATTTTTAATATTTTTCATTCCTGGTACATCTTGATTTTTAGAAGCCCAAATCTTTAAATCTGTCAAACCATCTTTTGCAAGTTGGAATAGTCCGCGATAAATGTTTTTTCTTGTAGCAGGGTTTAGTTGAGATTCACCGGCAAAAATTGCAATAAACTCATCCATTGTTTGTTCTTCTTTGCTTGAATAGATATCTTTTTTAAAATCAGAGTCTTTTATAGAGCAGTTAAGAATTTTAATTGTATTATAAAGTTTACTGTAAAAATCTCTGCCTAATGGTGAATTTTTAAACTTGCCTGACCATTTTGCGTACATATTTGAAATGATTTTTTCAGCATTAATGTCACGGGTTATATTTTTCTTATCAGCATTTAACGCTTTCAAATCAGGGGCTATTATATTATTTGAATTATCAATTTTAAGAGCATCTGTTTGCTCTTCATGAGTTTGAATAATTGGTGTCAATATGTCTGTAGATACTTTATCTTGTGTTTTTGGTTGATTTTGTGAATTATTATCAGATGTGACAAAAAGGTCTGCATACCATTTTTCACCTATATCATCAGCATTTATGTCGCTTGTATTTGCTTCTTTTTCCATAGATTTTTCTAATGCATTTGCAGCGCTAAATATATTTATAAATTGCTTTACATTATCTTTCATTCCAAATTTTGCAACCGCATACTTTTTCCAAGTGTCTGCATTGATTCTGTTGTCTTCTCCGTCAAGCTTATCAAGTTGTCTTGCGATTTTCTGAGCTTGCGGTTTAAAATGGTTAATAATATTGCTCATAAAGACTTTTTATATCCTCTCATATATATAAAGTATATCACATTGAGAAAGTTGCTATTTTTTATTTTGTTTGTAACAAATATTTACAAAAAGAACGGCACATATAATAATGTCTGTGCCGTTCTATAAATTATTGTAAAGTTAAATTATTTTGCTTTTGATTCTGTTGATAATTCTTGCAATATAGCATAAGTAGCATCCCAACCGCTTAAACCGCCTGACATTTTGTATTGATTTAAGCTTTTTGCCCTGTCAGCTTTAATTTTTTCCTGTTCTTTTGCAAATTTTTTAACCAGACGTTTACTTTTGCTTCTTTTTTCTACAATCGGATTAGCGTAGGAAAGGAAGTTTCTGTATTCTTGACAGCCGTACCCTGCTTTAATTTTTTCAGGATAATTGTAAGCTAAATAGTTGTATGCGCTCATTGCTCTTTCTGAGTTAGCAGGCTGTCCCATTACCAATTCCAAGTTGCTCCCCGGCATTTTAGTTATAACAACTACCAATGCAAGCGGGTTATATCCTGCTTTAACCATTAAATCAACAGCTGTCATATCTGCTTCTTTTTTATCGTTAAGTGAAGTTCTGTTTGTCCAGTATTCGCTGTTAGCGGTTGTGTTAACAATGTTGTCTTTGCTTAATTTTTCTGCAAGAAGAGCTTTTGTCGCAGCTCTTAGATTGTCTTTTCCTGATTTTCCGTTAATTATTTGTCCGAGTTCATAAGCTATAACAGCTGCTACTTCATTGTCATTGCCGGTATAAGTTAAATCTGATTTAGAAACTTCTACAATGTTTGTCGAAGAAGTGTTAGAATTGTTAACTGTTTCATCAACAAGCTTGAATTGAAGTTTTGCAGGCAAACTGTTCTTTTCAACAATTGTTTTTGAAACAGGAGCTACTCTGTCCGATGCTGTCCATTTTGTTGCAGCACTTGACGGTAAAATTAATAATGTAATTGCAAAAACTGATAATAAAAACTTTTTCATCATATCCTCCTTATTATAAAATGATTGTAACATGAAAAAGGTATTAAGTGATTTACTCCCGTGCATACTTATAATATAATTGGCTTAAAGAGAGGATATTTAAAATGTTCAAATATTTTATAGGCTCGTTTATTGTGACAATTTTCGGATTAACAGCAGCTTTTCTGTGGGGTGAACATGTTCATAGCGGAACAGGCTTAACGTGCATGTTTATTGCATTTGTACTTGCAATATTAGAAATAAGTTTATCATTTGATAATGCAGTTGTTAATGCAATGAAACTGGAGGGTATGTCACCTAAATGGAGACATAGATTTATAACTTGGGGAATCTTGATTGCTGTATTCGGTATGAGATTTTTGTTTCCTCTTATAGTAGTTGCAATATTTGCAAAATTAAATATTCTTTCAGTTCTTGATATGGCATTGCATGATGTAGATAGTTATGCTTTTTATCTCGGAACTACACACGCTCCGATTGTAACATTTGGCGGTGCTTTCTTGCTAATGCTGTTTATGGACTACTTTACAGAAAAAGACAAGGATATTCATTGGATTAAACCTTTGGAGATAAATTTGCAAAAATTAAGCAATAAAAAGGGTGCTTGTACTATGACTACACTTTTTGTGCTTGGTGTGATTTTAAATCTAATTCCTGTGCAATTAAGGGTTTCTATTTTATTATCTGGAATTACCGGAATTTTGGTTTACTTATTAATAGATGGTTTGGCTGAATGGTTGGAACGCAGACAAGAAGAACGTGCTAAACTTTGTGCAAATGCTGTAAAATGTTCAGGCTTAGTCGGGTTTTTATATCTTGAACTTATTGATGCCTCTTTTTCACTGGATGGAGTCTTGGGTGCTTTTGCATTAAGTCAGGATATTATAATAATTACAATCGGCTTATTTATAGGAGCAATGTTTGTCCGCTCTCTTACAATAATGCTTGTAGAAAAGAAAACTTTAGATCAGTTTATTTATCTTGAACACGGTGCGCACTGGGCAATAGGAACACTTGCAATACTGATGTTTGTGTCTACTCTTACTGAAGTTCCGGAAGTTGTTACGGGAACTTTAGGACTAATATTCATATTAAGCGCACTAGCTTCTTCAATTATTCACAATAGGAAAAATAAAGCATAAGATATGTTATTACAAGATGAAAAATTATATTACGTAGGCGGTGTTGTCAGAGATGAAATTATTGATGCAAAAAGTTTTGATACGGACTTTTGCTATGAAGGCAACGCCATAGAGTTTGCTAAAAACAAAAATCTTAATATAATAAAGATCAATCCTGATTTTGGTACTGTAAGAGTTCTTGTTGATAACAAAGAAGTCGATATTGCTTCGACAAGAACTGAAAATTACCCTAAAAAAGGTCATTTACCAAATATTAATAATATCGGCTGTTCGCTAAAAGAGGACTTAATCAGACGCGATTTTACCATAAATGCTATGGCAAAACGTACTTCTGACGGAGAGTTGTTTGATTACTTTGGCGGATTGAAGGATATTAAAGAGAAAAAACTTCGTATCTTGCACAAAGATAGCTTTATTGATGATCCGACAAGAATAATAAGGGGATTAAAGTTTTCAGTTCGCTTTGGCTTTGAACTTGAAGCAGAGACAAAACAATTACAAGATGAATATCTGGCTAATATAAATTATGATATGAGTTATCATAGAGTTAAAAAAGAATTAATAGAGACTTTTAATTTGAATAAGTCGGAAATATATGACCGTTTTATAGACCAAGGAATATTTAAGCTTCTTGGTTCAGGAGTTAATCAACCTGAAATAAAAGGTGAAATTATAAAGAAATTTGTTGATAAATATAATATTCAATCTTCTTGGCTGTTTTATATTGCACCATTTGTTTTTGAAGGTTTTGATTTTAATATCATTTCCCCAACGAAAGCTGAAAAAAGAATTATTGAATGGGTTAACAAGTTGAAAACTCAGGAGCCGACGCACAATACTCCTAAAGAGAGTATAATTATAAGGGAGATACTGGATAATGCTTAAAATTTTTTTAGATTCTATATCTCACTTTAGACCTTGTATAAAGCCGATTTTAAGATATATTTCTTATAATATAGAGGAATTTTCAGGTGTAAATGAGCTTAAACGAGAAACTCCGATTATAGTTTCATTAAGCTCAAATGAAGAACATTTTGACAACTTGGAATTAACTTTGTACTCTCTTTTAAACCAGAAAGTTTGTCCTGATAGAATTATTCTTTGGCTGAGTGATGAATATGAATTATTAGACCTTCCTTATTCTATTACAAGATTTATTAAAAACGGACTGGAAATAAGATTCGTAGAAGAAAAAGGCTCTTATACAGCAATAATAAACGCTCTTAAAGAATTTGAAAAAGCTATTAATGTATTGGCAAGTGATAACGTATATTATCCGAGAGATTGGTTGAAAAAACTTTACCACTCATATATTTCAAATCCTGCGGATATTCACGCTCATACTTCATTAAAGGTTTTGAGTTCAAACGGTCAGGTATCTTCTTATAAAAATTGGGCGAGAGTTAACAGAATTGAATCTGCTGAATATACAAATTATCCGTTATTCTACGGAGGAATTTTGTATCCGCCTAATTGCTATAAAAAAGAAGTTTTCAGAGAAGATATTTATAAAACGAAGGTTAAAACTGATTGGGAATTATGGTCTTGGTGTATGGCTGTTGTTTCAAACAGAAAAGTTCGAGTTGTTAAAAACCATATCGAAAGTTTTAGAGTTTTCAATTATTTGAATATAATAACAAATGAATACAAAAAGCTAAAAAAATACCAGTATTTTGATATGCAGCTATCTAAACTAATGGATTATTACAAACAGAATATAGATTTACAATTGGGAAAATAATAAATACTTTGTCCGTACGATACATTTTATTTAAGTGTTAATCTATAATAAAACTTGAAATGAGGTCTTAATGGTTATTAGAGTTTTAATGCTTTTATTAGCACTGATTATATTAGTAAATTTGTGTATTATAACAGCTTGTGCAGTTACAGGAGAAAATCTGTATGAAAAGTACGGCAGACAAATGCTCTATATTTTTGGCGGATTTGTTTTTTCGGTATCAGCTTTATATATAGCACTGGCATTAATCGGTTTAAAATAAACAGAAAGGAAAATGATGGACAAAAAGTATTTAGGAATGCCGATTATCATTTTAGCATTGCTCGTTTGCTTTTTAGTAATGTGCAATCCTTTTGTGATGGTAGGTCCCGGCGAAAGAGGAATTAAAATTAATTTAGGACACGTACAGCCTGAGAGCTATGGAGAAGGTTTGCATACAATATTCCCCTTTATACAAAAATTCAGAACAATGGATGTAAAGACTCAAAGAAATACATTAACCACCTCTGTTTATACAAAAGATATCCAACAAGCACGAATCACTTATGTAATCAACTACAACGTAATGCCCGATAAAGTAAACAAACTTTTCCAAGAAGTAGGTTTGGATTACGAATCAAAAATTCTATCACCTGTTGTAGAAGGTACAATTAAAGATATTATAGGTAAATGGAATGCTCAAGATTTGATTGCCAACAGAGAAAAAGCAACCGGAGAAATTTTAGAAAAATTACAAAATCAATTAAAAGACAACTATATTAACGTAACCGATTTTCAAATGACAGGCATTAATTACTCAGATGTTTTTGAAAGAGCTATTGAAAGCAAGGTTACGGCAGAACAAGAAGCACTGAAAGCTAAAAATAAAACTGTTCAAGTGCAGGAAGAGGCAAGACAAAAAGTTATTGCAGCAGAAGCGGAAGCTCGTTCAATGGCAATCAGAGCGCAGGCTTTAAGTCAAAACAAATCACTTGTTCAGTATGAAGCAGTTCAAAAATGGGATGGTAAAATGCCCCAATATATGCTTGGTAATTCTGTTCCGTTTATAAATGTAAACCCAGCAAAATAAAAATACAGAAGAAAAGAAAATCCTTCCTTTTTATAGGAAGGATTTTTTACTGGACATAACGGCAAAAGTATTATAAAATCTATATATAGTAAGAGAGGAATTATAATGCCAAAGAACAGTGATACAATACCGATAGAGGTAATTATATTAACAGCTGACCATGACATAAAAGGGACTGTACATGTATCAAAATATACTGATACAAACAGAGAACTGACAGATCTTTTAAATGACAAGGAACGCAGATTTTTAGCTGTTACAAACGTTGAGATTTATCCTAAAAACTCTAATCAGCCTCCAAAAAGATATGATTTTTTGGAAATACACATGGACTATGTTTTGATGGTTCATCCTACATCACAAGCGTTGTTTAGAGAAAACACAAAGTCTCAGGAAGATATCTTGAGATTCAGAGAATTGAGAGCAAAACTCAGCCAAACAAAACCATTTTAAAATGTTTCCCTCGCCCAACGGGAGAGGGTTAGGGTGAGGGGGTAATTTAAATACCCTCAAATTAAAGGAGATAAATTATGGCAAAATTAATAAGACCAAGCTGGGCAGTAAGATGTACACAATCAGGATGCAAAACTCTTTTTGAAGTTGCAAAACTTGAATCCGGTAAACAACAGGAAGTTGTGTGCCCTAACTGTGGAGAACACTATGTATATCCTATCTTAGAAGAAGAAAATAATAATCAAGAAGGCTAAAACAAAATATAATTTAAAATTTAATAAAGGCGAACGCTTTGCGTTCGCCTTTATTTTTTGTTCTTTTATTTATAGACATTTTGCTAATAATTGTAAATATTTGTAACAATTTTCATAAAAACCCTAAAGTTTAAAAAAAAAATGCCGATATACATAGTACAAAGGGACAAGGACATGGCAGAAAGTTTAAATTACAATTTAGCGAATGTATTGGCGAATCAGGAGAAATGGGTTCAAGGGAAGTATAATTCTGAGGAAATCGCAGAAAAAAATATGCTTGACAGAGAGCTCCAAAATGCTCAACAAGCTCTTGATTCACAAAGAACATTTTTGGGATTAACTTTAAAGGAAAAAGTTGATGAATTAAAAATTCCTGCTCGTGTAGTAGAAGAGCTTAAAGATGTAGCATTAAAAACATTGGCTGTGCCTTTGGAACCATTCATGAAGTGGCTTGAAGAAAATGAAGCATATTATACAGAAAATATGTTTACAGAATTAATTCAATCTGATGCAAAACAATTAAATCAAACATATTACCATTTAACAAAAGAAACTGCAAATACAGAGGTTGGTAAGCAATTCCAGATGAAAATGTAAAAACAAAATATTTCTCTCTTTCTCTTATTATATATAATAAAATCCGCTAAAAAAAGCGGATTTTTTTTATTTAGGAATTTTAATGAGATTTATGTTTAACTCTAACGCCTTCTACTTCGTGAACATCTTCTGTAACGATGAAGGCTTTCGTGTCAAACGAGTGAACTAAGTCTTTCAATTTTGCCATCTCAAATTTATTAACGACGCAGTACGTGAAAATCTTTTCCTGCCTTGAATATCCGCCTAATGTACGAATATAAGTTACACTTGTATTAAGCTCTTTCATAATAGCATCGCCGATTTCTCTATGGTATTCGGACACGATTCTGACGGATTTTGATTTATCCAAACCTTCCAAAACAGCGTCTATTACTTTGGATGCAATGTAATAAGTTAGGATTGAATACAAAGCTCTATCCCAGCCTAATAGAAAACCTGCGCCTGTGTATATAAAAAGATTTATAACCATTAGAAGCTCGCCTACGGATATAAAACCAAGTTTTTTTGAAATTGTAATAGAAAGCATTTCTGTGCCGTCAAGAGAGGCATTGTTCCTAAGAATCAGTCCGACTCCAAATCCTAATATTATACCACCGAAGATTGCAGATAAAATTAAATCTTCTGTAACGTGAAATCCATGAAATATGTTAGTTGCAATTGCCAGCATACCGGTTGCAAAAAGAGTTTGTATAATAAATTTTGCACCGAGTTTTTTTAAGGCCAACAGTATAAAGGGGATATTTATACAAAATATCAGCAAACCTAAATTCCACTTTGTTACATAGTGAACCATCATGGATATGCCGATAACACCGCCGTCAATAATGTTATTGGGAAGCAAAAATGTTTCTAACGCTGCCGCTGTAATAAATGTACCTATTGTTATAAACAAAGCTCTTATTATATACTCTTTGGCAAGTTCGGCTTTAGTTTTTTTCTTCGGCTCAATTTTCTTTTTATGAAAAAACATTAATTCTCTCTTTTCTTCTGATGTAATTACTTACTGCGTAAAATCTCAAATATATTTTTATGTTTTGTATCAGTTTCTTCTGATAATTTTTTGATGCCTAAGATTGATTCTAAATCATCCTTGAGGGTTTTTAAATCTTCGTATTTTTTAAGCAAGCCATCCATACAAATTGAAACATCACCGGTTTCTTCTGAAACAACAAGACAGGCTGCATCAGAAACTTCTGACATTCCAATAGCAGCTCTGTGTCTGGTGCCGTATTTCCAGCTAAGTTTTGGATCTTCTGTCAGCGGTAAAAGAACCCCTGCTGATTGAATTTTATCTCCTTCAATCACCATAGCTCCGTCGTGAAGAGGTGTATTTGGGTGAAAAATTGTAAGGATTAATTCGGTTGAAAGAATTCCGTCAATTCTTGTTCCTACGTCTGAATATGCGCCGTTCATTATTCCTTTGCTGAAAACAATTAAAGCTCCTGTTTTGGTTTTTGTAAGATATTTAACTGCTTCAATTATTTCTTTAATAACATCAACTTCTGTGTTATGTGTAATATTTTGTTCTTTAGAAAATAAAGTTTTACCGATAAATCCTGGCTGTCCAAGATATCCTAAGAAACGTCTGAGTTCAGGCTGGAAAATAACAATCAAACTCAGAGATACAACCATTACAAGACCCTTTACAAATAAGCCTAAAATAGTTAAATTTATCAGAGTAAGAACTTCACTCATTATCCACATAAAAATCAGAATGAATAGCCCTTTGACAAGTTTTTCCGATTGAGTATTTTTAATGAATTTTCTATAAAAAAGAAAAAGAGTCGAAGCAATTATGATAATTTCAAACACATTAATCCAGGTCAGCGACCATTTGAGCTGTCCAATAATACCTTGAAAAAATGCAATTAGCGTATCTCTCATTCTTTTCTCAACCTGCTTGGGATATTATCGTGCGAGATTAAATCATCAAGACTCTCTCTATTTACTATAATATCAGATTGTGCAGAATTTACAAGTACCATTGCAGGTTTTTCTACTCTGTTATAATTTGATGCCATGGAATAATTATATGCTCCTGTATTATAAACACAAATTATATCTCCCTGCTCAAGTTTTGGTAACTCAATTTCATTTATTAAAATATCACCGCTTTCACAGTAACGCCCTGCAATTGTAACTTTTTCGTTTTTAGGTTCGTTAGGTTTGTTGGCAACTTCAGCAACGTATTCAGCTTGGTACATACTCGGTCTGGGGTTATCAGCCATCCCTCCGTCTACTGCGACATAACGCTTTGTCACTCCATTTATATCAACTTCTTTTGAACTTCCTACCGTGTATAAAGTTACTCCGGCAGTTGATATTATACTTCTTCCCGGTTCAATATAAATAGTAGGCATTTTAACCGAATGTTTATTCATAGCTTCTGCTACGGCTTTTGCCAAATCTTTTACGTCAGGCGGACAATCATATTCTGTATATTTGACGCCGAGCCCACCGCCTATATTCATCTCATCAAGCTCTAAGCCGAATTTTTTATTAATTCTTTCAATCTCTTCTATTAATATTTCTACTTCGTCAGAAAAAGATTTAAGTTCAAATATTTGAGAACCTATGTGTGCGTGAACACCTTTAAGAGTCAGATTTTTGTATTTGTTTTTGATGAGTTCAACTATTTTATCAACCTGAGTCAGGTCAAATCCGAATTTTGAATCGATTTGTCCAGTTTGTATGTATTCATGGGTGTGACATTCAATGCCAGGAGTTAATCTTAATAGTATATCAGCATTTACCCCTTTTTCTTGGGCAATTTTATTTAAAAGTTCTGCCTCAAAGAAGTTGTCTACCGAGAATCTTCCGACTTTAAGTTCAAGAGCAAGTTCTATTTCTTTTCTTGATTTGTTGTTACCGTTGAATAATACTTTTGACATATCAACGCCCGATTTATAGACTGTGTATATTTCACCCTGTGAAACTGTATCAAATCCGAAACCTTCTTCATCAAGAATTCTTGTAATTGCGGAAGTGCAAAGCGCTTTTGAAGCGTACATCATTTTTATATTGGGATAATCCTTAAATGCTTCTTTATAATCCCTGCAAATACCTCTAAGAGTCTTTTCATCAATAACATACAACGGTGTCCCGTATTTTTTTGCTAGTTCCACACTATCGCACCCGCCTATTTCAATATGACCGCTGTTATTTATTTTTATTGTTATAGGTTTTAACGATTGATTAACGCTCATTCACTTTTCCTCTAAAACTTTGCTTTTATTTTATTTTAGCAAAAAAGCCAGATAATTGAAAATTTTTAATTCATAAGAGTTATTTACATATTTCTTAAAATTTTGATACAATAAATTATATAGTATAGGAGAAAAGTGTTTATGTCTATTGATGATACTCTTGTTATGATTCTTGCAGGCGGTGAAGGAAAGAGATTGTTTCCGCTTACTCAGGACAGAGCAAAGCCTGCTGTGCCGTTTGGCGGAAGATACCGTATAATTGATTTTGTTTTGAACAATTTTATTAACTCGGGATTCTTCAAACTTAAAGTTCTAACACAGTATAAATCAGATTCTTTGAATAAACACATCTCTAAAGGGTGGCAGTTGTCACCATTTCTTAACCAATATGTTGATCTTGTACCTGCTCAAATGAGAACAGGAGGTTCCTGGTACGCAGGCACAGCTGATGCCGTTTATCAAAATATTTTCCACATTCATGATGAAAACCCTGATTATGTTTGCGTATTTGGAGGTGACCACATTTACAAAATGGATGTGTATCAAATGCTTAAATACCACAAAGCTAAAGGTGCAGATTTAACAATCTCTGCAATTCCGATTCCGATTGAAGAAGCTCACGAGTTCGGAATTATTGAAGTTGATGAAAATTGGAAACTTACAGGTTTCGTTGAAAAACCTCAAACTCCGCCAAAAGCTATGCCGAACAACCCTAAAATGTGTTTGGCTTCAATGGGAAACTATATTTTTACAAAAGATATTTTGATTAATGCGCTTGAAGAAGATGCAAAAATTGAAACCTCAAACCACGACTTTGGTAAAAACGTTATCCCAATGCTTTTAAAACAAGGAAAAGAAGTTTTTATATATAACTTTAATGAAAACTACTTCCCCGGAATGACCGAAAAAGAAAAAGGGTACTGGAGAGACGTAGGATGTATTGATGCATACTGGCAGGCTAATATGGACTTATTGGATTATCAGCCTGAACTGAATTTGTACTCAAAAGAATGGCCTCTGAGAACTTTCAACTATAACTATCCTCCTGCAAAATTTGTTTGGGAAGAAGGAGACCGTGTCGGTATGGCTACAAACTCAATGGTTTCGGAAGGATGTATAGTATCAGGAGGTACTATCTCAAGATGTGTACTATCTCCTGAAGTCAGAATAAACAGTTTTTCTTCTGTTTCAGACAGCATTTTGATGGAAAATGTTAATGTAGGCAGATATTCTATAATCAGAAAAGCAATTATAGACAAAAACGTCGATATTCCGCCGAACACAAAAATAGGTGTTAATAAAGAAGAAGATATCGCAAGAGGATTCTATGTCTCAGAAGGCGGAGTAACTGTTGTACCGAAAAATGCTCATCTGGGGTAAATATATAAGGTTTACCAAGCTGGTGTCATTTCTGCTATGATTTTTTATTGTTTATATTATCGTCTTCAATCCATATAATTGTTACAGGCTGTTTTACAACTTCAAAAGGGTTTGAAGTATATTTTTCGTATTGCTTGATTTTATGATTTAATAATTTAAAAAACGAATAGATTTTCATAACTATATGGTTACATTAAACTTTTCAAGATAAATTACCGAAAAGCAGTGAGTTAATAAAAAGAGAGCTAAACTAAAAGTTTAGCCGATTGTGCTAAAATTAAACTATGTTTTATATATTGTCAGGAGTTATAACAAGAATAGTTTCAAATTCTTATTTGAACGTATTTCAAAAGACATTGACTCAAGAAGGAAACAGACCTTCTGTTGTTAATTTTTATACATATTTAGGATTAACAATTCTAAGTTTATTTTTTGTTTTTAGCATAAATATCCAAAATACAAACACACTATTAGTTAATTTTATACTTATGGGAATCCTGGGAGCGTTAGGGAATTACTATATTATAAAAGCTCTTTCTCTGGGCGAGCTTTCTACGCTTGCACCTATAAATTCTTATAAACCCTTAGTTGCAATTTTGGTCTCTTTTTTTTATCTTAAAGAGATTCCGTCGCTCAGTGCAATATTCGGCATAGTTTTAATTATACTTGGAACTTACATTCTATATAACAAGGGAGAATATAATTCAAAAGCTGTATTTTATAGAGTCCTGGCTCTTATTTTTTCAGGAACTGAAGCTGTATTTATAAAAAAAATAATACTGCTTACTGATATTCCGACATCCTTTGTTCTTTGGGCATTATCCGGTCTGATTTTCTCAGTATTTTTTACACTTGGAGATAAAAATTGTTTTAAACTTCCGCAAATAAAACCTTTGATAATGTTAATTTTGTCCGTAGGGATAATGCAGTATTCAACAAATTTTGTATTTTCAAAAATCAATGTTTCTTATGCACTTGCACTATTTCAGTTATCAACTTTGTTAAGTGTAATACTCGGTGCAAAGATTTTTCATGAAACAGGACTGAAACGGAAAGTAATAGCATCTTTAATAATGATATTCGGTGCCATTGTTATAATTGTAAGTTAACTAAATCCAGCTTTGAAATTATTACTCATGTGCAAAGGTTTACGAATCGTCCTTTTTTAGCTAACTATTTATTTTTCTGGCAATTCGTCAAGTATAATTTTCCCAAGCCTGCCTTCTCTAAAATCTTTAAGAACATAGATTGCAGTTCTTTCCGTATCGGGGTTATCTCCTCTTATAATCCAATTTCTGTTGGTTGCGATTGATTCAAGAGTTAAATCATCTGTCTTATAATACTCTTTCGCAAAGCCGGCATGAGGTGTTTCAAGAAGC
The DNA here is from genome assembly GCA_902779645.1 of uncultured bacterium. Classification (GTDB taxonomy): domain Bacteria; phylum Cyanobacteriota; class Vampirovibrionia; order Gastranaerophilales; family Gastranaerophilaceae; genus CAG-196. The sequence continues at coordinate 103,990 of CACZCH010000001.1, forward strand.
ATCATAAGAAGAGCTTTCGCAACAGGTTCGGGTGAATAAGCATTTTCGGAAACGGAACTTACAAAAGCCAGTTTTGTTGCTTGTAATTGGTCATCTTGTCGGGTAGGTATTATCCCCGGAGTATCCAATAATTCTAATTTCGGATTAATTCTAACCCACTGTTGTTGACGTGTTACACCTGCTTTTGCGCCAATTTTTGTTTTTGAAGAACGCGTAAGCTTATTTATAACACTTGATTTTCCTACATTTGGCATACCTACAACCATAGCTCTTGCAGGTCGTCTTAATAACCCTTTTGCCATAAGTGCCTGAATTTTCGGTTCTGAAAGTTCAACAGCAGTTTTTACAACAGCATTTAAATCATTGTTGCCTTTAGCTTCAGTAACAATGACCGGACAATTTGTATTTTCTTTTAGATATTCACACCATTTAGCAAGCTCGCCTTTATCGACAAGGTCAGCTTTATTCAACAAAAGAAGCCTTGGTTTATCTCCCAAAAGCTTCTCTATGTTAGTATAACTGCTTGATAAAGGTATTCTTGCATCTCGTACCTCTATAATCACATCAACAAGGTTTAATTTTTCCTTAAGCTGACGTTCGGCCTTTGCTATGTGACCGGGGTACCAGTGAATATGCAGCTTATCTTTTTTCAATTTTTTCCTTAATTCTTGTAGCTTTACCAGAGCGTTCTCTCAAGTAGTATAATTTAGCACGGTTAACGTCACCTTTTCTTTGAACGGTGATTTTGTCAATACGTGGAGAGTATACTAAGAAAACACGTTCAACGCCAACGCCTTGAAAAACTTTTCTAACTGTAATTGTTTTGTTAATACCTGAACCGTGTTGAGCGATAACAGTACCTTCATAAGCTTGAAGTCTTTCTTTGTTACCTTCTACAATTTTTACAGAAACTCTAACTGTGTCACCAGTATTAATTTCAGGTAACTCACGAGTTGTGTATTCAGATTCTAAATTTTTAATAATCGGATTCATTTTGCTATTCCTTTATATTTTGACTACTGTACATATAAAATAATCATAAATAAAACAGGTTTGAATGTAAAGGGGTAGGGGGAAATATTTATATAGAAATGTATATTTTTGTAACAATTTACAAGAAATTAGTCAATTTCTAAGCTTGACAGTGTTTAATATTAACAGCCGAAGTGTAGGAAGGTTTTTCTCTTGAACGCAGTAAACAATGTAAATAATATAAATAGCAATATAACTTTCAAAAGCTGGAAAGACAGTTTAGCCAAAGGGATTACGGGGATGACAAAATCCGAAGCCTTAGCACCTGTAATAGCTTTGGAAGGTTGTGTTGTGACCGGAAGAACTTATCAGGCTTATAAGAGAGGAAAATGGGACGAAGCAAGAGAAAGATTTATAGAAGAGATTATGGGTTCTATAACGTGGCTTGGTGGAGTATTTTCCTTGAATTGGCTGGGAGATAAGCTCGTAGCAAAAATTTTAAAGTCAAACGGTAAAAACTTTGATGTAGGAACTGATAAAATTTTAAGAACTCCATTTGACAATTTTATGAAGAAAGTTGCACCTCAGAAATTTACTCCTACTCAAGTTGCTTGGATAAAGAGTGCAAAAGTATTAACAAGTATAGCTCTAGCAAACTTGTTTATCGGTTTTGTTGTACCTAAAGTAAATCAAGGGCTTACTAAAAAGCTGAGACACGAACGTAAAATTGAACAGAAACAGCAGAAACTGTTTGCGCCAAATACTGATTCAAAAACAAACGATGTTGCTTTTAAAGGTGCAATGAATCTTGTTAACGGGTTTACTAACATAATAGAAAATACTAATACCGGTAAGTTGTTATCAAGTGATGCCGGTATCGTTGCAGGAAGAACTTATAATGCAAGAAAACCGGAAGAAAGAAGAGAAATTGCAATTCGTGATGTTGGTTCGATTTACTTCTATATGTGGGCTAGCGGACATGTCGGTAATCTTTTAAATCTTGTAGAAAGCGGAAAATTGACAAGACTAAATCCGAATACTGCAAAAATTTTAGATAAACATCTTCAGGATTTTCTGGGCGAAAACGGAATGACTGTTGAAGAATTCAGAAATGCTGTTCTGGGTAAACCTGATGCTGTAAAACTGCCGGAAGGATTAAAATTTGAAACAGAAGAATTAAGTGCAATCAGCAAATTAACGAATAAAAAACCGCTTGAAGTTATTAAATTAAGTGAATTGGAAAAAATAAAAGATATACCTGCCGATGTTCTTGAAAGAGCAAGAAGTATGGCAGAACTTCAACCGGAAAGACTCGGTGAAAAAATATTAACAAAACAACAATTATTAGATGCATATAATAAGGCTGAAATTAATAATACAAAACTCCTTCATAATGCCTTTTCCGAATTTACCGGCGGAGAAGGAAAGAAAATCGGTGAGAATGCAAAGGGAAAACCGATTCGCTCAGAATATGAATTTACAGGCGGAAAATATAATGACGAATACAGATTTGTATCTAATAAAAAATTGTATAATTTAAAAGCTCAAATGGAGCAATACGTCGATACAATTTGTAAAGAAGCAAAAGACGGCAAAATTGATAAAAAACTGCTGGATAAAGTCAGAAATAAAAACATATTGTACAGCGGATTAAACTTTGTTGCAGGCTTTGGTGTATCAGCTCTGTTCTTATCAACTTTAATACCTAAGTTCCAATATTATGTAACAAGAAAAACAACCGGCGTAGATGCATTCCCCGGAACTTATGATTATGAAAAGCATAAAGAAGAAGATGATTAATAAATGCTTCATGCTTAATTTGTTACAATCTTGATTATTTATCTTATGTGTAATAAAATTGGACAGAGAGTGAGACTTTAAGGATATAAGAAGAGATGAAAAAAGCATTATTAATAGTGTCTATTTTATTTGTGGCAGTTATTTCTACTGCTTGTATAAATAATATTGCAGTACAAGAGTTAAATAATAAAGCATCGGAATATATGCAAAAAGGTGATTATGAATCAGCCATGAACCGTTTGCAAGCAAGCTTGGATTTGGATAATACAATGTATGAGACATATTATAATCTTGGTGTCGCTGCAATAGGTGCAAATAAATATGACACAGCGATTGAAGCATTGGAAAACGGAATAAAAATAAAACCTGATTACTATGATTTTTATTATTCTTTAGGGGTTGCTCAAATCGGTTATGCTGACGATATATATGAAAAAGCTGAAGTTGAAGAGACTGCTGATGCAGATACAGAAAACGGACATATTAATATAAAAAGAGATGTCGCCGAAGTTAACAAATTAAGTGTGGTAGAACTTAAGAAATCTGCAATAAAGAATTTAAAAAAATATTTGGACAATACTCCGAATGCCTCTGAAAGAGAGAATGTCGAAGAAATGATAAAACAGTCAGAGGAATTTATAGAAGAAAACAGTAAGAAAGAAGATTAGAATTAAATGTTTGCTTCCCCGTCACAAATCTTATGCACAGTATTTGGTGTCAATATATATTATTACGGTATTATAATGGCTATTTCAATCGCAGTTGGTACGCTTGTCTCGGATTGGATAGGGTTTAAATATTATGAGCTAAAAAAGGAAACGGTTATAGATTTAGCCCCGTATTTGATAGTATTTGGTTTAATCGGTGCTAGGCTGTACTATTGTCTTATGGATTGCGGATTTTATATGCGTTTTCCGACGGAAATATTTGCAATTCGACACGGTGGAATTTCTATTCATGGTGCAATTATAGGCGGTTTTGCCGGACTTATGATTTATGCCTTCAGGCATAAAGTGTCTATAAAAAAACTTGCAGATGTATGTTCAATAGGTCTGATTTTAGGACAGTCAATCGGAAGGTGGGGGAACTTTTTTAATTCAGAGGCATACGGATTGCCGACAGAATTACCTTGGAAACTCTATATAGCTCCACAGTATAGACATATTCCTTATCAAGATGTGTCATTTTATCATCCGGCTTTCTTATATGAAAGTATTTTTGATTTATTGATTTTTGCTATTTTAGTATTTTTAACAATCGCGAAAAAAAATAAAAAAGATGGTAATATTGCGCTAATTTATTTAATTTTATATTCAATAGTCAGAATATTTGTGGAAAGCATTCGAATAGACAGTATAAGGTATGTAATAGGAATCCCTGTTGCAATAGTTATATCTTTCGGTATAATATGTTTAGCTTGTATATTGTTGTTTGTAAACAATAAAAATAAAAGAAAGAATTCTGAAAAAGGTGAATAAAGATTATGAAAGCAGTACTTTTTTACGGACCTCAGAATATCAAATATGAAGAAACAAGAATAAAACCGCTTGAAAAGGGCGAAATTCTTGTTAAAATAGGAGCGGCTCTGACTTGCGGGACAGATGTAAAAACCTTCAGGCGAGGTCATCCGGTTTTGATAAAAGAGATACCCTCAGGTTTTGGACATGAATTTGCCGGTACTGTTGAAAAAGTAGCAGAAGGTGTAACTAATGTAAAAGTTGGTGACAGAGTCGTATGTGCAAATTCGGCACCGTGCGGAGAGTGTTTTTATTGTAAGCGCGGTGAATACAATCTATGCGAAAATTTAAACCTGCTTAACGGTGCGTATGCAGAATATATAGTCGTACCGGAAAGGATTGTTCAGAAGAATACAATAATACTTCCTGATGACTTGCCTTTTTACAAAGCAGCTTTTTCTGAACCATTAGCTAATGTTGTTCATGGTGTGGAAAGAACTGACATAAAAGAAGGTGATACTGTTGGTGTTATAGGTATTGGGCCTATCGGGCTTATGTTTGCAAGACTTGCAAAATTAAAAGGGGCACGTGTTATAGCAGCTGGCAGAAATCCTATAAAACTGAAACTGGCAGAAGAATTCAGCCATGCTGATGAAGTTGTGGATTTAAAAAAATATCCAAATCCTGAAAAAATATTTAGAGACTTTTCAGATGAAAAAAAAGGATTGGATGTTGCCGTTGAGTGTGTGGGACTCCCTGAAATGTGGGAAAGAGTATTCTCTTGTGTTCGCCCTGGAGGTACTGTTCATTTCTTTGGCGGGTGCAAATCAGGTTCTACTGTTACATTGGATACAACAAAAATGCACTACGGTGATATTAAATTAATGAGTGTATTTCACCATACACCAAAATATTTTAGACAGGCTCTTAATCTAATTGCATCCGGTGATGTTGAGGTTGAAAAACTTATTACGGCAGAACTACCGCTTGAAAAAGTAGAATGGGCAATGGAACAACATATAGCAGGTAATGCTATTAAATTCCTAATCAGACCGTAGTATTCAGCACTCTTATTAAAGCTAAATTTGTAAATTTTTGTAACAATTTTAATCATTTTACTGCAATAACTCTAAAGTTTAAAAAAAAAATGCCGTTATATCTCATATAAGGAGAATTAATTAATGGCAGAAGATTTTAAGTCAACTAATAAAAAAGAACCTGCACAACAAGAAAATGCTCAAGTTCAAGAAGAACATCAAGGTGGCAAGGTTATAGATGAAGCTAATTATGCAATACGTGCTCCGAAAGAAAAAGGACCTTCTGCTGTTGGAAGAGGTGGTGATCCTTTATTCAGAAGAATTCATGCAACAACTGAACAATTAAATGAATTATTGCAGGAAACTCAAACCGTTCAGGATTGGGTACAGCGTGAAACTTGTAATAATACGGCACTATCTTGTTTGGAGGATGCCGGACTGAAAGAAGACTATTTTGCAATAAAGGACGGATTCGGAGAATACGGTAAAATTACATTGATGGGATTTAAGACTCCAATGGGAGTTGAGATTCCGAGATTAAAAATTTATGATACAAACGGTGAAGTTATAGAAGTTCTTACAGGTCCTATGGCAATTGATGAACTGAGTAAAAGAGCTTTGGCTTACAGAAATACTATTAACGGATATGAAGCTGTGCCATTGGAAGGTAATGCTCCTGCGGAAGAAGGGGTTATCTCAGATTATACCGGTAATCCGGATGATTATACTACTTAGTCTTTTTTAGAACAATGCCGTTAACTTTGCAAAAAGAGGTTAAAACCGATAAATCTTCTTTTATGGCATTTGTTAAATGCGGATGTGATGAAACAATCGGAACATCTTTTGCCAGCTGATACATTTTCAGTGTTTGTTTAATATACGCAGCCCTGAGAGAAGATTTTGGAAGTGCAAGTTCTTGATAGTATTTTGCATACAAAAGATAGCATTTAACTAAAATATTTTGTAAATCAAATTGTTTTGCTATAAAAATAGCTTTTTCAATATAAACTTTTGCAGATTCAAAGTCTTGTTTAGCAATGTATATTTCACCAATCAATTTGTTAAATATAGAGACAAAATAATAGTTATTAACATTAGGACTTTGAGCAATATCCAATGCTTTTGTTGCAATATCAAGCGCTGATTGAGCACCTTTTGTAACTAATCTTAGTTCTGCAATCAAATACCAAGATAAAAGAACTCCGGTTGCAACTTTTTCTTTTGCAAAATATGAAACCTGTTCATCTAAAATTTCCAAAGCTCGTTTTTTGTCATTTTTAATGCTTAATATTTTTGCAAGCAAAGTTTTTAGGATATTTTTTGTAAAATTATCATTAACATTGTTTGCATAAGCAGTGACATTAAATAATTCCGTTATTGCGCAGTCATAGTCTTTTTTGATGAATTTATTGATTATATCAATAAAGTTCCATCTTGAAACAATAAATGAATCCATACTTTCCAGAGTGTATTCTTGAAGCATATCATTAAGGATTTTCTGAGAAGTGTTAACATCACCTTTTATAGAGTTTACAAGAGCCAAAGACAAATTCGCTTTGCAAAGTGTAATTGTATCAGTAATTTTATTTTTCTCTATGATATCAAAAATTACTTTTATAATATCAAAAGCTCTATTATCGCCTTGGAATGTAAGTGATTCTGCTAAATCAAAATATACATTAAGCCACAAATCATATAAATCATTTATGGAAATCACAGCAGTATTTTTACCTTTTATCAGATATTTTTGAAGAGCCGGCATAACTTCATTATCAATGAGATTAACTGTTTGTCCGTAATTTCCTAGTCGTACAAGTGGTCGAACCTTTTTAGATTTTACCAGTGCTTTTTCAAATTCAGCATTATCGGGTATTTTATCAAGTACTGCATCAGTACATTCAATTGTGCCCCAATAATTACCTTTCTTCATAGAAGCTGATGCTAAATATCCGAGCAAATCTATTTGCTCAAATTCTTCATTATCATCAAGCATCATTAAAGCTTTTTGAAGATAATCAAATGCTGAATCGCAATCAATAGGTTCTAATAATTTACCGACTCTGGTATAAATATTTTTCTTAATTTTTTGATAATATGGACTTGTTTTGTGTTCAATAAGCTTAAGAGACTGTTTTTGAGCTATAATGTAGAGTCCGATATCACCTATATAAGATGCTTGTTTCATAAGCATAGTCCATATCTCAAATGATTGGTCATTATTATTTAGTTTTTGTACTATATATCCTAATAAAGCAATTGAGGATTGCTTATAAATACTTATCAGTTCATATAAAATATTTATTATTTCTTCAAAAATTTCATCATTCTTTACAAAAGATACTATTGTTTTCCAAATGTCATTGCTCTTAAATTCAAGCGCAAGATTATTTATTTGAGTGATAAATCCTTTATTAACAAGAGTTTCAATGATTCTTTCGAATTCACTTTCCGAATTATTATCAAAATTTTCAAGCATTGCAGGATAAAATTTTGAGCCTAATACAGACATTGCCATAAGCATTCTGTATGCCGGAAAATCTTCCTGTCTTAAAATACTTAGTCTTGTATCCATAACGGATTCAAGAGATGTATATGTAAGATGGTTCAAGTTATTCCTTGTAATATCTTTATAAAGCATCACCATTTGTTCTACAAAAGCAGGATTTCCGCCAGATATTTTTGCAGATAATTCTATAAAATCTTTTCCGATTTCGATATCTTTATATTGAGTTATTAATGCATCAATTTGATTTTTTGAAAAAGGTGCCAAATTTATGTCTTTATAATTTTGGATATCTAAAAGCGGGGATTTAATTCTTCCAAGACCTGGTTTTGGGTCTTTAGACAGAATTATAAATTTACATCTTTGTAAAACATATTCGTCTTTTAGCAGTTCTTTTATAAAATCATAAGACATTCCGTCTATTTGTTCAATGTTATCTATTACAAAGATGGTTTTAATTTTTTCAATAATTGTAAGAATAACTTTTTTAAGCATTATAAAAGATTTTGCTTTGTTTTGATAAATATTTTCGAATTTATCAATATTTTCGGGATACAAAAAATTTAACAAATCCAATATTTCAGAGTTGGATAAAGTTGGGAAATCTTGACGAAAGAATCTTATTGAATTCTTTTTTAGCTGTAACGTATCCGGACAAAAATTATTAATATTAAAAAAGTTTAATAATACATCTTGGAAATAACCGAATGGAGAAAGCTGTGTGATTTGAGTGCATGTGCCTGTCAGCCAAATAAGATTAGAGTTTTTTAAATCATTTATTACATATCTTAAGATTAAATTTTTTCCTGTTCCGCTGTCTCCGTTAATCGATATGACAGAAGTATCTGCATCTTTTATGGCTTCTGTTAACAGAGTTTTGACTTTTTGTTGAGAAAAAGCTTCTGAAGAAAAATTAAAGTTTGTTTGTTTTTTTACAATATCACTTTCTTTAACAAACTCAACACCGCATTTACGGCACTTTTTTGAATCAGGCAGATTTGCACTTCCGCACTCTGTACATATTTTAATTAATTGAGTATGGCATCTGGAACACTCTGTTGCTCTAATAGTGTTAATGTTTCCGCACGATTTACAAACAATAGCTACTCTAGTCCCGCAGTTTGGACATTTTAAAGTATTACCGTTTATTTCACTTTTACATTTAGGACACTGCATTTTATAACAAACACCTATACTAAATCTGTTAATTCTTTTAATACTTTTATAACTTCTTGCCTTGATAGATTAAGTTGATCGGCAATAGTATTAATAGTTAAGTTTTGTTTATATTTAAGATTAAATATTTCCAATACATGATTATCAGGATTTTTCTTATCGGCTTGAACTAAATTTGAAAGAATAGCATTTTTGTCGAGTTCTTCTTCCGGTTCAAACTCATTAAAATTAAATATCGAATAATCAGTTTTTTTATCTTCTTTTTCTGTACTATTCAAAGCATTTTCATTAATTAACGAATCGTCGATTGATAGATTGTCATTGCCGTCTAAATCAATATCGAAAGAATTTAATTCTTCAGTGTCGGATTTTGCAATGCTTAATTCGGAATCTGTCTCATCCTCCGATAAATAAAAATCATTTAAATCATTTTCAATTATATCCGTCGGTTCAAGAGCTTCTTCATTTTGTTCAAGGTTTAAAGTTTCCTCTTCAAAATCAACCTCAGAGCTATTGTCTGCAATGATTTCTGAGAAATCTTCCGTCGACTCAAGAGCTTCTTCATTTTGCTCAAGGTTTAAAGTTTCCTCTTCAAAATCAAT
>CACZCH010000001.1:113541-301057 GCA_902779645.1 uncultured bacterium
AAATCTTCCGTCGGCTCAAGAGCTTCTTCATTTTGCTCAAGGTTTAAAGTTTCTTCTTCAAAATCAACCTCAGAGTCATTGTCTGTAATGATTTCTGAGGAATCTTCCGTCGACTCAAGAGCTTCTTCATTTTGCTCAAGGTTTAAAGTTTCTTCTTCAAAATCAATCTCAGAGTTATTGTCTGCAACGATTCCTGAAAAATCTATATTAAAATTTTCTGTTTCGCAATCTTTAACTTCTTCAATCTCTTCTATTGAACTACTTGTCTTGTTATCTAAAGAATTATCTCCTGAAGGAAGTTCTTCTACTAATAATGTATCAAGTTCGTCTAAATCGGCCGTTTCTGATAATGTATCATCTGGTTCAATATCATCTTTTGAGGGTTCTATTGTTTCAATGACAGAAGCTGGTTCAATTGTATTTATCATTTTGTCAACAAATTCTTTATTTGTTTTTTGTACCGGTTCAGTTCTTTCTGTTTGTACAGAAGGATTTTCAACAACATCTGTGTGTTTAAATTCGTTTTCTATATTATGAGTCTCTCTGGTTGTTGATATAATATCATTTACATTTACACTTTTTCTTGCTTTTAGTTCATTTTTAAAATTTAATCTTTTGGGTACTGTAATAAGGGAGGTTGTAACAACTTTTTGTAAATATGCTGAAATTACAGCTTCATCACGAATCGTATTAAGTATTGATTCAGAATGTGTGTATACATCATCAATAATATTTTCCAGAATCTCCTCATAACCCGCGAATTTTCTGTGATTTCTTACTAATTGTTCTATTAAATTGTAATATTTATTATCTCTATCCATATTCTCGATTCCATAATTACAAATGTATTATTAAAACAGGATTACCCTGTAATTTCCCAAAAGATTCAAAATTTGTACTGATATTCATTTTTAATACTGTATCAACTGTATTCATAATAGTATTATCTACTGTTTTTTCTCCGCTAGAATCTATAATTGACAAAGGTTCAAATCTATTTCTTGAAGGATTATATTTAATCTCTACTGTTATTTTATTTGAAATAGGCGGTTTGCTGAGAAGTAATAATTCTGTTTTTAAATTTAATTGAATTATTTTGCCGAGCTTTATTAAATATCTTCTTGCATAAGCATTGGAAACATAGGAGGACGGAACTTCCCAATCGACTTTCAGGTTAGAAACTAAAACAGATGCATCTAAATTTTTTTCTATTTCAGGTATTGAAATCGAGGCACCAGCTTCGTTGTTGTTTATATTAGTGTCGATATTAGCATTAACCGTTTCGTTCGGCATAGCAGATGTATCCGAAGTGTTTTGTCCTGTTTGAATATCTTCGTTAGCAACAGCCGGAACTTGGTTCAAAACTTCTCCGTCGGCAGGAGTTTGAGTGTTATTGTTTGAATACCACCAGTATCCGCCTCCGCATAATGCAAATGCTAAAATTAAAATTGTTAATAGTCCGGAATAACTTTTTTTCTTGATTTGTGGAGTATTATCTTCTTCATCAAGAGTTCTAATGTTTTCTTCATCTGCAAAAAGTTTGCCTATTTCTTTGTTTTCTTCTTCTGAAATTTCTGTTTCAGTTTCTAATTCTGTTGTATCTATTTTTGTTTCAGATTCAAATTCTTCTGTATTGGTTGGTTCTTCTTGTATCGGTTCTTCATTATTTTCATTTTCTATTAAATTGCCGAATTCATTGTCAACCTCTTCTATTAATTCAGAACTACTTGGGGTAACTTCTGTTTTATAATCAAAATCATTAAGGAAGCTTTCTTCAATACTGTCAACTTCTGTTGAATTAAACAAGCTATCGATATTTTCGTCTGGTTTTTTATTTTCATTAATAGAATCTGTATCATAATCAGAAACTTTCTTGAGAATATCTTGAGCATTTGCAATTCTTGTAAAAATTCTTCTTGAACTTACAGAAGAAATGAGAGTTTTTACAAGTTCTATTTTTTTACCATAATCTAAGCTGTCTTCTAAGTAAGAGAATACATCATCATCTGATAATTCAGCTGTATCAAGCTTGTTTATAAAAAGAGATTCTATATCGTAAATGGAATTTAAATTTTCTTCTTTCAAATAATAACTATCATTTTTAGGATTGTCAGTGTCAATATTTTTTGGAGTAATGAATCCTGTAACTGTTCCTTCTGATAAGTTTGTTGAAAGTTTTATAAACATATAAGCTTCCGGCAATATACCATTATCAAAATGTAATTTAGGAACACATAGCTCTTCTTCATTAAAGTACACTCTGACATCTACATACGTGTTGTTTACATATAAGTCGGAAATATTGAATTCTTCATTTACTTTAGGAATTTTGCATAAAGAATTTTCTATATCTATATTGTATACGTCCGGATCAAAATATTTAGAAGCAATTGCCGTTCCGAGAATGTTTGCAATTGCTCTATTATGGTTTTCTGTATCAGATATGCTTGCGCAAAGAGTTTGCGCTAGAGCTAAATCATTTTCTTCAATAATAATATTAGTATCCACCTAAACACTCTCCCATGATATAAAAAATAATACCATATTCAATAAAAAAAATCTATATTTACCATGCTTTCATTGACTATATAAAAATAATAATTAAATCAAATAGTGGATATTAAAAAATAATCTCTAAAGTTTGCATATTTTTATCCGATTTCTATAAAGAAAGGATTAATAAAAATGTTTTCATCAATGTTACAAAGTTTATTAGCGTCATCGGGACAAACAAGCGCAATGCAGAGAGCTGTTCAGATGAATAACTATATAAATAAGTATTCTGATCAATGGGCTCCTGTGGGAACTGCAACCAGCCAAGGTGTTAACGGAACAAATAAAGAGATTCAGTCTTTTGATAAAGTGCTTCAGAATTCTGCAACCGTAAAATTTGGAGATTTACTGACAAAACCGGTAAAAAAAGTCGATGCGGCAATTTATACCGCGCAGGCAAATGCTTCAGAACACTTAACTCCAAGACAAAAAATCCAAAATATTGTTTCAAATATGTCTAAAAAACACGGCGTTGATGAAAAATTAGTTAATGCTGTAATAAAACAAGAATCAGGTTTTAATCCGAATGCAAAATCAAAAGTCGGAGCCTTGGGATTAATGCAGTTAATGCCGTCAACAGCAAGAGGACTTGGTGTAACAAATCCAATGGACCCCGAACAAAATGTTGAAGGCGGTGTAAAATACTTAAAATCAATGTTGAACAAATATAACGGGAATGTTATACTTGCTCTTGCAGCTTATAATGCAGGGCCAGGCGCTGTCGACAAATATGACGGAGTTCCTCCGTACAAAGAAACTCAAAACTATGTAAGGTCAGTTCTTTCTAATTACCTGTAAATTTATATGGCAACTTTTAGCTGATGTTCATTTTTCTCGGCTTCTATATCTTCTTTTTTGTGAATACGTCTTGTGTTCCAATAAGTTAATCTTGGGATAAACCAGCCTAAAATGTATGGTGATATAAACAATGTTGTAATTAATCCCGGGAGAGAATTTAATCCTCTTGCCAGAGCGGTAATCTTGCTGTTTCCGCCTTTTGATGCACCTTTCATAAGTTTTGTTACCATATCGTTAATAGATTTTTTGTCGGTTGAAATTCCAAGCTTTTTAGCGTGCGTTTCTATATTCTCTATAAATGACAAAATCTCTTTATTAGTAGCGGATTTGTCGGCTTTTTTGAGTGATTCTAATGTTTGAGTTTTTTCATTGAATATTTCTTTTAAGCCTTCGGATTTTGCGAGAATCTTTTGTAAATCTCCGCCGTTTTTGTCAATGTATTTGCAGAAGTTAACCATTTTTTCTTTAGAATTTACATTGTCATATAAAGCTGAGATTTCTGCATTTGACAGAACATGAGTTTTACTGTACGGGTTCAATAAATCCAGTACAGTTTTAAATCCGCTCTTTGTTCTGTCTTTTTGCATTAAAACAAAACCGGTATTTTTTTCATAAGAAGTGACGAGCGTTCTTGTTAGCATTGGTACTGCAAATACAACCGCAAGAGAGGAGAATATATCTCTTATTATGATTTCCCAAAGCTCGGTTAAATCTTTCTTTCCTGTTTTTTCGTCGGTTTGGGCTCTGCTGTATGCTCTCATACATCTTGGGGTAATCAAACCGAAAATAGAAAGACCTGCCATCAAAGAATTGGTAAAGTTATGACCGTTGTATTCAAGTTCTGATGATACAAAATCTGATTTATTTTTTTCAATGGCTTTTCCTAATTTTTCAATAATATTATTTTTACCCTTAAAAGCGATATTTTCATTGTTCTGTTCATCTTGGACTTTCTTTCTTGCTCCCGGGGCAGTGTTGCTTCTTAGGTAAAGCTTCGGTAGTACCGATAGCATACCCAATGTGGCGCCAATCATACCAACATTTACTAATATACGTTTACCTAACGCGCTGTGTTTAAGACTTTCTGCAACTTTTGAATCAAGCTTGTCTAAGTTTTTGTTAAATTTGATTGCGTCATTAGAGTATTTTATTAATCCTTCAAAAGCTTTCTTAGTATCAAAAACTTTTGTATTATTATTCCCAATCGTACTTAATTTGACTCTTTCCAGCATGTCTAAATCAGCACTTGAAGAGTATTTTAAGTTGTTTATATGAGAAGTTATATTACTCAAACATTCGCTTCTGTATCTTGATTTACCCATTATTTTTTTGAGTTTTGCATCTTTAGGAATGTTTTCATAATTTTCCAGTTGTTTCATTATGTAATCAACAGAGGTTTTCAGTTCATCTTTATTAACATTTTCTCCAAGCGTTTGTCTCAAAATGTTTTCAATATTTTTTTTGTAAAATTCTTTTTTGAATTTAGTCCCGTCTTTTAACAGAGTTTTATCAAAGTCTTCGGCAGACAAAATCTCTTTCAAACTGTTGCCGTATCTTTTAATAAGTTCTGTGTTAATACTTGTTGATTGTCCTAATGTTTTTGAAGCAAGAAGTAATGATAATGGTGCAACGGCCATCATGCAAGGACCTGTTAAACCCTCTCTGCCGAGAACCTCAAAACCTTCTTGAATATTATATTCACCTGTTTCTTCTTTGTCTCGTAAGAAACCTGCAACCGTTCTCGGGACAGTCATTCCGAGAAAATCCTGAATTAAGAATAAAACCAGAAAACCGCCGTTTTCAATTTTATTCATTATGTTCCCCGATTTATTTAAGAATGTATCAAGTCCTCCTTTGAATGCAGGAGTGGCATAACTTTGCGCTTGCGAATTTTCCTCGCCGTTTTTCTTAACGGAAGGGTAATTAGAAATTATTATATTTTGATTGTTATTAATTTCCAAAGCAAATAAACCTTTTCATGATACATCCTATATATTTAATAAAGTTTTTTGATTTAAAAAAATTGCCACAAAAACCATGCTCTTTTAACAAAATGTTACATATTGAACGGCTCTATCATGGTATAATTTGACTATAAATAGAATTTAAGAGGGAAATTAATATGTTAAGAGCCGGAATCGTAGGACTGCCGAATGTCGGAAAATCAACTTTATTTAATGCACTTACTGCGACAAAAAATGCGCAAAGTGCAAATTATCCGTTTTGTACAATAGAACCAAATGTGGGAGTTGTAACAGTTCCGGATGAAAGATTAAAAATCTTGGCTGATTTATGTAAATCAAAAGAAATTATACCTACCGTTATTGAGTTTGTTGATATAGCAGGCTTAGTTAAAGGGGCAAGTCAAGGTGAAGGACTCGGGAATCAGTTTCTGCATAACATAAGAGAAGTTGATGCGATTATTCAAGTTGTAAGATGTTTTGATGATGAAAATACAATTCACGTAGACGGAAAGGTTGATCCTATATCTGATATCGAAACTATTAATACAGAACTTGCTCTAGCAGATATAGCATCAATAGAAAGACGATTGGCGAGAATATCTAAACAAGCTAAGGGCGGTGATAAAGAAGCTGTTCTTGAAAACAATGCGCTGACAAAGCTTAATGAACTTCTTCAAGAAGGTCATTTTATTAACTTAAAAGACTACTTTAACGAAGATGAAATAGAAGTAATTAAACCGCTGAGCTTGATGTCGGTAAAACCCGTAATTTATTGTGCAAATGTTTCGGAATTTGACCTTAAAGACGGTAATGATTATACAAAAAGAGTAGAAGAATATGCAAAAAAACAAGGCGCAGAAACAGTTATAATTTGCGCGAGAATTGAAGAAGAGCTTGTTGAACTGGGAGAAGAAGGCGCAAAAGAATATTTGACAGAACTTGGTGTAACGGATAGCGGTATAGATAAGATGATAAAATCTGTATATTCACTTCTAAATCTTATAACATTTATTACTGCCGGTGAAAAAGAAACTCGAGCTTGGACTTGCGCTAACGGAACAAAAGCCCCTCAAGCTGCAGGTGTAATTCATACAGATTTTGAAAAAGGTTTTATAAGAGCAGAAGTTACAAGCTATAAAGACTTTGTAGAAAACGGCTCATATACTGCGTGCAAAGATAAAGGTGTAACACGCTTAGAAGGTAAAGATTATATAGTGCAAGACGGTGATATTGTTCACTTTAGATTTGCTGTTTAAAGAAATGGTCAGACAAAGTCTGACCTGAGGAGAGAAAGTTTTATATTTTATTAATTTTTTGTCGTTTTAGCAGTATTTATTAACCAGCCGTCTGACCTAAAAAAGGCGTAATTGTTTTTACCTTTGTACTTAATACCTATTGGTTTTGTATTAAGCCAATCACTAAGTATTTCTAATGCTCGTGTAAAAAGCGCAACACCATAACGCTCTATCAAGTTATTATATTGGCATTCTGTTAAAATTACAGTATCAAAATCAGGAATAACAAATGTCGCAACATATTTATTTCCATCCGGTCTTCCGCCTTTTTTGCCATTTTTTATTCTATAAAATTTTTTCATTTATATTTACCTCCTTATCAGGCGCACCAAGTTTTTTTACCAAATTAAACACAGTATATTTCATCATACATTTCGATTCCCCTGAGGAAAAATAAATTTTATACAAATTACATTTAGAACAATTGCACCCTATTTTATAACAATCTATTGCTGTTGGTGTCCAATGTTTGCTAATTGTCTCACAGTATGATACATCATATCCGTAAATCATTTAAAACTCCCAAAAATCTTTTCTTCGAATTGTGATAATTTATTTGACAAAATGTCAAATATGTGATTAAATATCAGATATAAACTGACATTGACATATTTAATTGTAAGACAATATGATACAAATGTCAAGTATTATTTTATGGTGAGACGATGAAACTGAATGAATTGATTTCTTTAATTTCCTCTCGAACAGGAAGTCCTATTAATCAATCAATGCTTGCAGAAAGCCTTGGTATTACTCGCCAGACAATCAGCAATCGGATTAAAAATGAAAGCGAAGTAACTGTAAGCGAACTCCAAAGAGCAGAAGACTTTTTCAAGATTAAGCTATTTGATTCTTTGGAAACAAATTTGGATGTTGCATATATTGATTACTATACAGATGTATTTGCAAGCTGCGGAGAAGGAAGTATAATTTTTTCCAGTGAAAAAACAAAACTTCCTGTTTCAACATCTATGATTAACGGATATTCAAAAAGTAAATTATATTCAATGATTAATGCAACAGGAAATAGCATGTCTCCGACTATTGAAAACGGAGACAAGTTAATTGTTGAACATTGGAACGGAGACCAAATTCAGGATAATAAAATTTATGTTTTTTGTTATAATGGTGAATTTTTTGTAAAACGTCTTTCAAAGAATATTGATGAAATAATTATAAAATCGGATAATCCTGAATATAGAGTTAGGACAATTCCTTCAAAATCTATAAGTGATTTAATACTTATAGGTAAAATTGTCGGAGCTATAAAATCATTAGATTAATTTGTATATAAGTTCCTCAAACTCGGGAAAAGATATTTTAGTCCATTCAAAACCATTTATACCAATCTCTTTTTCTGCTATTAATCCTGCTATGTAGAAACTCATTGCGAGCCTGTGATCATGATAACTTTCAAGCTCTGCATTACCGGTTATTTTTGTTTTCCCGTTTATGATAAAACCATCCGACTTTTCAGTAATACTTATGCCTATTTTGGTAAGTTCACTAACAAGACACTTGATTCTGTCTGATTCCTTATTTCTTAAATCTTCCGCGTTTTTTACGGTTGTTTGTCCTTCTGCTTGAGAAGCAAGTACGGCAATAACAGGGAGTTCATCTATAAGTCTCGGGATATCTTCTCCTTCAATTGTGCACCCTTTTAGGTTTTCACTGTATTGGACTTTAATATTCCCAACAAGTTCACCTGATTGAACATGCTTGTCTAAAATTTCTATTTGTCCGTTCATTCTTTTTACAATATCTATAATACCCGCTCTTGTCGGATTTAGCCCGACATTTTTTATAATAAAATCAGATTTTGTAGTTATCAGGCCTGCAACTATAAAGAACGCTGCTGAAGATATATCTCCAACAACTTCAATATCTTTGCCTGTAAGTTTCGATGGTCGAACCGTAACAGAGCTATCGTTAACTTTAATATCTGCTCCTAAATAATCCAACAAAAGTTCAGTATGGTTGCGCGAGATATAAGGTTCAGTGTATGTAGTTTCACCTTCTGCATTAAGTCCTGCAAGCAAAATACAAGATTTCACCTGCGCACTGGATAGTTTTGAAGAGTAATTAATTCCGTTTAATTTACACCCGTGTATAGTAAGCGGTGCGTGTCCGTCGACAGATTCAATATTTGCGCCCATTAAGGTTAAGGGTTCTATAATTCTTTTCATAGGACGTTTTGAAAGACTTTCATCCCCGATTATCGTAGAATCAAAATTCTGTCCTGCAAGAATACCTGATATGAGTCTTGTTGTCGTACCCGAGTTTCCCGCATCAAGAGGGGTAAAAGAATGGTTAAGTTTTCCTTCAGACTCTACTTTTAGCGTTTTTTTGCCAATAAATTCTATATTAACTCCCAGTTGTTTAAAAATATTCAAAGTTGAATGGCAATCAGCCCCGCTTGAAAAATTGTTTATAACACAATTCCCCTTTGCAAGCGAAGAAAACATTACAGCTCTGTGAGAAATTGATTTATCTGAAGGGATTGTAATAACCCCTCTTAGTCCGTTTTTTAATTTTTGAACTCTTTTTAACATAAGATAATTTTACCATATATGTAACAATTTTGTAATATTTACCCCTTTATTCCTAAAGTTTTAAAAAAATATGTCGATATATAAGGTATAAAGAAAAGACTTAGGGGTGTGTGAAATGTCGATAAAAGTAGATAGCAATTATGACGCATATTTTTCTGTCAGCAAAGCTCCTGATGCGGAATGGAAAAGAATAATCCTAAGACTTTGGTATAAATACGGTATTAAATCAACAGGAAGTAAAAGTGCTGATAAACAAAAATTGCATGAACTTGAACTCAAAGAAATGCAATACGAAACAGCCGTTACATCTAAATTTCTGACATTAACAAAGGCGGAGCAAGAAAAAATATTAAAAAAGAAAAAAGATAAACGAATTGAAAATAACCCCGAGCTCAACCCCAATACAAGAAAAGGTGCTGAAATTTTAGGTCAACAGATATTTCTTGCCATACAAATGAAACAAGAACAAGATAAGATAGATAATAAAAAGAAGCGTGATAATAAATACCAAACTTAATTATCTTACGATTTCAAAAATCTCTTTACATTTTGAAAATACATTTTCCGCATCTTTTAAGAAGAGCATATTAGGTCCGTCACAAAGAGCTTTATCTGGATTTGGATGAACTTCAAAGAATAAAACATCTGCCCCTGCTGCCATTGCACATTTCGCAAGAACGGGTACGAATCTTCGGTCACCGCCTGTTGAATCCCCGTTTGACCCCGGCATTTGTACGCTATGCGTAGCATCAAATACAACAGGATATCCAAACGCTTTCATGATTGGGATTGCACGAAAATCTGATACAAGGTTATTATATCCAAAAGTAACGCCTCTGTCTGTCAGCATAATTTGTTTATTTCCGCTGTCTTCAACCTTTTTAACAAGGCTCTTCATTTGTTCAGGAGCAAGGAACTGCCCTTTTTTTATATTAACAATCTTTCCTGTTTTAGCCGCTGCAACCAACAAATCTGTCTGACGGCACAAAAAAGCCGGTATTTGCAAAATATCTGCAACTTCTGCTGCTATTGGAGCTTGGTCGGGAGTATGAATGTCCGTTACAATAGGAACATCAAACTCTTTTTTGATTTGAGCAAGATATTCCAACCCTTTTTCCATACCCAAACCGCGGTATGATTTTATAGAAGAGCGGTTAGCTTTGTCATAAGAGCATTTGAAAACATAGTTAATATCAAGTTTTTCACAAACTTTTTTTAAGCCTTCAGCAGTTTCCCTCATAATGTCCAAGCTTTCAACCGCACAAGGTCCTGCAAGGATTGTTAATTTATTGCTACCAATTTCAAAGTTTTTTAATTTTATGTTCATAATACTCTTTCTTTATTATTGGACATGTTTACCCAATTCCTCGCAAGCGTTAAAATGAAGAATCTTTTTCTCTTAACCGATATCCCATCTTCCGCAGGTACCGCCCCAGCGAGCAATAATATTACCTTTGATATCACCTATTTTTTGTACATGACCAACAGGTTCTGAACCTTCAAGGATTGTGATGACTTCGCAATTATTTGAGCATCCCGTGCATTGACAAGTTACTGACTGGAAGTTCATATTACCGACTTCCCAGCCTTTGAATTTTGTCGAAACTTCTGTATACTGATGGTTCTCCATGGCTAATAATGCCGCACCTATTGCACCCATTGTCTGGTGGTGATCAGGAACGATAACTTTAGCATTAAGAGCTTCTTCAAACGCTTTTACCATACCTGTATTGGAAGCTACTCCGCCTTGGAATGAGAATACCGGAAGAAGTTCTTTTCCCAAAGCCAAGTTGCTTAAATAATTTCTTACAAGAGCTTGGCAAAGGCCGTACAATAAATCTTCAACAGGATAACCTAATTGCTGTTTATGGATTAAGTCAGATTCGGCAAAAACACCGCATCTTCCGGCTATACGTGCAGGATTTTCACTGCGTAGTGCTGTTTCCCCGAATTTTTCTATCGGTACATTAAGTCTTTGTGCTTGGTGGTCTAGGAAACTTCCCGTACCTGCTGCACAGACTGTGTTCATAGCAAAATCTGTCACAATACCGTCGCGCAGGATAATTATTTTGCTGTCTTGACCGCCAATTTCAAGAATTGTTTGAACTCCTGGAATATTTGTGCTGGCTGCAACTGCGTGAGCTGTAATTTCGTTTTTTACGACATCAGCTCCGACAAGTGCGCCGGCTAAGTTTCTGCCTGAGCCGGTTGTTCCTACACCTTGAACATTGTATTCACAAAGCGCTTGATTAATAATATGGCGCATACCGTCTTGTACAGCATCAACAGGGCGCCCTGCAGTTTTAAGCATATATGAATCAACATATTTGCCCTTTTCATCAACCAGCGCTAATTTTGTAGTAACAGAACCTACGTCTATACCTAAATATACATCTAAACTCATTTTTTCCCCTTCTATTCTGATAGTTATATTATATCATAAACTATGTATAAGTATAATTTAGGTATTTAATCTTATTACATTAATCTTATAAGATAATTTTTTAATTGCATATAATTACTATCGGATAATCCTAAAAATTTAAAGACATATCTGCTATCACCAGTATTATTTTTATTGCTATGCATTCTTAAAAATTTAGTTTCAGTTTTTATAACCGTTGAATTGATATTAGCATATGAATTACTCGGCAAATCTACTGTAATTATACCTGAGATTTTCTTATATAAATCAGGTATTTCTGTTTCCATATAGAAAGACGCTCCTCCGAGTGATATATCGTAAGTTTCAGCAGTAATTGAATAACCGTCATTAAAAGTTATTTTAACATCACCTTTAACTTTTTTTCTTGTACTTTGTCTTAGTTGAGTGTATTTCCAATTGGAAGGAAGCTCTGTTATATACATTAACTCCATACCATTGTATGTTGTTTCCATTATTTTAACTTGTGCTCTATATACACCGTCTTCTGTGTATGCTACTATTTCTGCATCTTGTTTTTTCTTGGGCTTTGTAAAATTTGCGGGGACCTCCGTAGAAAGATAGCATTCTTTTGTATCCAGAAAACGTATTCGTGCAGAATATTTTTTACGAGAGTAATTCTCTGTATATATTAAATAAATTGAAGTAACGTCAGAAGATTTTAAAATATTAGTCTGCATTATGAAGTCCTTTATAGTTGTAAATACATCAGTATACTAGCAAAAAAAATGCAAGTATGCAATATTTTACATACTTGCATTTTTCAATAATTTATTTGTTCTTAGAACATCAAGCCAGCTTCTCTGGCTGCATCTGCTAATGCAGCAACTCTACCGTGGTAAAGGAAGCCTCCTCTATCGAATACAACACATTCAATGCCGGCTGCTTTAGCTTTCTTTGCAATAGCCTCGCCAACAACTTTAGCTGCTTCGATGTTACCGCCGTGAGCTAATTTTTCTTTAAGGTCTTTATCAACTGATGAAGCTGAAGCGATTGTTACATGCTTTTCATCATCAATTAATTGAGCATAAATGTGCTTTGTACTTCTGTATACTGCTAAACGTGGGAACTCGGTAGTTCCTGAAAGTTTAACTCTTATAGACTGATGTCTTTTTTGAACTTTTGGTTTTCTAATTTCTTGTTTAATCATTTTATTTCCTTCTTTCTTACTGCTTTAGCGGGCTAAAGCCCTTCACATGTAATATTATTTGTATGAGATCCTGAAACAAGTTCAGGATAAGATATTTGTATAACTCGCAAAGCTCGTTAACATCTATCTTATTTCTTACCGGCTTTACCGGCTTTACGTCTGATGTATTCGCCTTCGTACTTAACACCTTTTCCTTTATAAACTTCAGGTGGTCTCTTTCCTCTGATGAATGCTGCGATATCGCCTACTGCCTGTTTGTTTGAACCGCTTACTGTAATTTTTGTGTTAGCTTCAACTGCGAAAGTAATTCCTTCCGGAGCTTCAATTAATACAGGGTGAGAATAACCGAGTGCCATATTAAGGTTTTTGCCTTCCATAGCTGCACGGTAACCAACACCGACGATTTCAAGTTTCTTTTCGAATCCTTTTGAAACACCTGTTACAGCGTTTGCAATAAGAGTTCTGAATAAACCGTGAAGAGCACCTGCTTTTCTGTCATCAGAGTTTTGTTCAACGATAATTTGGTTTTCTTTTTGAGAAACCTTTACTTCGTCTCTAAATGTAACAGATTCTGTACCCTTTGGTCCTTTAACGGTAATAACGTTACCATCTATTTTAACTTCTACCCCTGATGGGATATCAATAGGTTTTTTACCAATACGTGACATATTTTTCTCCTTTTATTTTGTACTTCGGCTTTTCTGTCAATTGAACCGATTTAAGTGTAATAACGTAGTGTTTCGCCCTGCTTGCATTTGCCTTCGCAAAAGTAACTTCGGCTCACACCGAGCTACGCTTAGTAAATATAGCAAAGAACTTCACCGCCGAGGTTTTCTTTTCTTGCTTTACGGTCAGTTAATAAACCTTTACTTGTTGATACGATTGCTATACCCATACCGCCCATAACTTGCGGTAAGTTTTTAGCTTTACAATAGTGTCTTAAACCTGGTTTTGAAACTCTTTTTAAGCTTGTAATAACCGGTTTGTAAGCTTCATCATACTTTAATTCGATAGATAAAGTTTTGAAGTGTCCGTCAACTTTTTCTGTGTAATCAACAATGTAACCTTCTTCTTTCAAAAGTTTTGCCAAAGCAACTTTTAACTTAGATGAAGGTAATTCTACTGACGGGTGAGAAACAACATTAGCGTTTCTGATTCTTGTTAGCATATCTGCTATCGGATCTGTGTTCATATTTTTATCCTTTACTGTTATGAAGTAGTTTAAATATTCTTTGGAACGTGAGAAACCCAAATAAATATTTACTTGCTTCGAGTACTCGTCGCTTGCTGAATTAATTTGTGCTCCATTAAAGAACGTCTTTCAGTAGTCTGACAAAGTTATGTTACCATGACAATATTTTTATTTCAAGCATGATTAATAAAAATTATATCCTCAAATATTAGCCGACTTGCTGATTTAATAATAGAGATATTTTAAGTTAAATATAATTATTAAATCTTTTTCATACTTCCAGCTATTCTTAATTCCAGGGGTAAATATATTTTATGTTTATCCCATTTTTTTATATTTAGTTCTCTTCTCGCAGAAGCAAAATTGCGGAATTTATTTCTTCTTTCAAATAATCCAACTGCTGTTCTATGTTTGCGTGACTGTATATTGAACCGCTTTCAGTATATGCAAGATATCTTTGATATTGAGAGGCTTCGCGTCTTAATGTCATAATTGTTTTAATGTATCTGTTAACTTCAATCAGCTTTTTAAAAGATTCGTAATAACTTTCAGGTTTACCGTCGTATTTACCGATAAGGTAATCAATATTTGAGGTTAAAAGATTTCCTTTTGATACAAACAATTGCGTGCTTTCATTTTCATCTATGCAGTCATAGAGTTTTTCCAGCATAGGGATAATATTATTTACGTCTTTTGTATAAGTCGAAGTTTTATCTTTC
The DNA here is from genome assembly GCA_902779645.1 of uncultured bacterium. Classification (GTDB taxonomy): domain Bacteria; phylum Cyanobacteriota; class Vampirovibrionia; order Gastranaerophilales; family Gastranaerophilaceae; genus CAG-196. The sequence continues at coordinate 128,208 of CACZCH010000001.1, forward strand.
TTTTGAATAATATCTATGAATGCAGGGTTATCTTTCGGGACAGGCTTTAACTCCGAGGGAGAATCAAACTGCTGGGGTTCAAATTCAGGTTCTGAAACTTTTACCTTAGCTTTTTCAGATTTTTTTTCAATATTTGGCAAACTGCCTGCATAACCTTTTCCTTGAAGTTCTTTTTCTAAATTTTTATCTTTTTTATTCCAAAAAAAAGCCTGAGATGGCAGCGCAAAGCCTAATATTATTAATAAAGCCAATAATTTTTTCATAATAATATTATAGTGATTTTAGATTAAAAGGCAACGTATAAAAAGATGATGTTAGAGTTCCCTTCTGCCTTCGATTGCGCGGGCAAGAGTCACTTCATCTGCGTATTCAAGGTCTGCACCGACTGGTAATCCAAACGCAATGCGTGATATTTTAATTCCAAAAGGCTTTATGAGTTTTGTGAGATACAAACTTGTTGCTTCGCCTTCTACAGATGGAGAAAGAGCCAAGATAACCTCTTGCACAGTTTCATCTGTCAGTCTGTTCAAAAGTTCTTTTATTCTGATATCTTCAGCGCCTATTCCGTCAATTGGGGATATAAGCCCTTGCAGCACGTGATATAAACCTTTGTATTCGTTTGTTTTTTCTATTGCTATTAAATCCTTTGTTTCCGCAACTACACAAATAACCGATTTATTACGGTTATTTGAAGAACAAATCTCACAAGGGCTTTGGGTTGATATATTGTAGCAAATTTCACATGTTTTAGAACTTCTTTTTGCTTCAATGATTGCATTAGCAAATTTTTCAACTTCGCTAATCGGCATTTTTAGAACCTGAAAAGCCATCCGCTGTGCTGATTTTGGACCAACGGATGGGAATTTCTGAAATTGTTCTATTAATGCTGCTATGGATTTAGGATAAATCACTTTTTACCAGAATCTCCTTAAGTGTTCAACCAACTAAATATATTTACCCCTAAAATAGTCCCGGGATAGAGATTCCGCCTGTTACGGCTTTCATTTTTTCTTCCATTACTTTTAATGCCTTATCAGAAGTTTGGTTAATAGCTGCCGTAATCAAATCTTCAAGCATCTCTATTGTATCTTCTGAAACAGATGAAGGGTTTTCGGGATTAATAGCTTCTGCTGAAAGTTTTATAGATTTAAATAAACCTTTCCCGTCACAAATAATTTTTACTGCACCATTTCCTGATTCTCCGGAAATATCCATTTTATTAAGCTCTTCTTGAGTTTCTTTTAATCTCTTTTGGATATTTTGAGCCTGCTTCATCATGTTCATCATATTCATCATAATAAAAATCTCCTTATAAAATTTACCCCTGTACTTATTAAATTTGTTCTTCAATTTTTGACATCAAGTCGTCATCGATATCAAAGTTAGCGTATACGTTTTGAACGTCGTCATGTTCTTCAAGCCTGCCTAATAATCTCATAATATTAACGGCTGTTTTTTCATCTGTAACTTCGATTGTATTTTGCGGTACTCTTGTAAACTCTGCTGTTACAGATTTAAACCCTTCTTTTTCAAGTCCTTCTGCAATAGGCTGAAGATTAGGAATTGAAGTATAAACCTTGTATTCATCCTCTTCTTCAACTATATCATCAGCGTCAAGATTTATAGCTGCTTCAAATAGTGCATCAAAATCAACAGAATCTTTTTCAAAAGTTATGCAGCCTTTTTTATCGAACATAAAGCTTACACAGCCTGTTTCACCCAAGTTTCCGTTGAACTTTGTGAAGTAGCTTCTTATATCACCTGCCGTACGGTTTCTGTTATCTGTCATAGCTTCTATAACAACTGCAACTCCGCCTGCTGCGTATCCTTCATAAGTCATTTCTTCATAGTTCTCGTTATTTCCTGCTCCAGAACCTTTTTCTATCGCACGTTTAATATTATCGTTCGGAAGTCCTGCTGCTTTAGCTTTTTCGATTGCTGTTCTTAAACGAAAGTTTCCTGCAGGATCAGGACCGCCCAGCTTTGATGCTACAATAAGTTCTCTTGAATATTTTTGAAACTCTGCTGCTCTGAGTGAGTCTGTTTTAGCTTTTTTGTGTTTGATAGTTGACCACTTTGAGTGTCCGCTCATAAATTATATCCCCTTTTCTATAATAGTTTATTATTAACGCTAGACAATAATACAAAAAATATGCTCAAATATCAAGTATATGGTATTATAAATAATATGTTGCCAAAAGATTACAGACTAAAAAAACGTTCGGCATTTTCAGCTACATACAGAACAGGAAAAACTTTGCATAAAGACGGAATTACAGTTTTTATCGGCAAAGAGAAAACCAATGATTCTCCTACAAGAGTCGGATTTGTTGTAAGCAAAAAGATTCATAAACGTGCTGTTAAGCGAAATAGAATAAAACGGCTTATGAGAGAAAGTTACAGACTTCTTATAAAGGAGGGAGCTGTATCTGATAAATATTTATCTCTGATTTTTGTAGCTTCTTCAAAACTTTTGGGTAAAAATTTAAAAGAAGTTGACGATGCTATGCGAAAGCTGGTATATAAATTATGATTGACGGGATAGTTACACCTGCATTAAGAGACATAGATTATCTTGCGCCTGCGGCACCTTATCCTGTTGAAGTATCAGGTATTACGGTTCATCAAAATCCTATATACAGATATTCAATACCGACTGATGAACAGCCTGTACTGCTCATTAAAGATTATATACCTGACCACAACGGTAATTTTATCGCGCCGGGGTATTATCAGCTTGGATTATCTGATGACAGAGAGTTTTTGTACTTAATTGAATCCAAAGATTTACGCGCCGTTATACCTGTTTTTAAGATTGCGGAAAATGAGCGGGAAATGCATAAATTGTATGCAAAAAATAAAGAACTTACCAGAAAAGAAAAACAAGAAAGAGCAAAGAAAAAACGCGAAGCTAAAAGACAAGAGATTATAAACAAAAAGTACGGAGTTACAGGCGCTACCCCTCCGCAAGAGTACGAGCACATGGAAGCATCAATTGAATACATCCCCAATGGTGAATACTATTTAATCAGGTACGAAAAAGGATATATTCGCGCTTGGGGCGCAATAAAAAAATGATTACAACAGTTGAAGCGCCATAGCCGGCATTTGGTTTGCTGTTGCAAGAAGCGTTGCACAAGCCTGCTGTAAAATTTGATACTTGATAAAATCGCTAGAAACTTTCGCAATATCCGCGTCGCGAATTGTAGAAATAGATGATGTTAAATTGTTAGAATTAATTTCTGCAAGCTCCAACGCACACTCCAGTCTGTTTTGGGAAGAACCGATTCTCACTTGGTAAGCAGAAACATTATCCAATATTTTGTCCAACTCATCCAAGCAAGAAGGGTTTGTAATATCCCAATCTTCTATCTCGTCAATTTTGCTCAAGTCCATCGTTGTATCAATCGAGATTCGTGAACTTTCTGAACCATCTATCCCAACTTGAATATTAATGCTATTTGAAATAAGATTGCCCTCTGAATCATACTCTCCAAATAGCTTTATATCATTAAATTCAGCATTCTCCTTTATGCGCTTTATCTCATCAACTCTTGCTGATATTTCGGCTTTGATTGCTTTTACGGAGGCTTCACCATAAGTCCCGTTTGCTGATTGTTCGCATAAATTCCGAATTCTGATTAAATGATTTGATATTAATTCTGCGTTGCTGTCAGCTGTTTCCAGCATATCGTTACCTATGGAAATATTTTCAGAAGCAACACTCCAAGCCCTTAACTTTGTTTCCATATTCTTCATCATGGCATAATTTGCAGGATTGTCTTTTGAATGGTTAAGTTTATATCCTGTTGTTAATTGTTCAATTGCAGTATTAAGTCCCCTAGTCGCTGCACTAAGGTTACGTTGTACCATTAAACTTGTAAGATTTGTTCTTAAGCTAATCAATTAAACACACATCCGTATATTAACATTACATTCATTTAGGGGAAATCCATATCTGCCCAATCTTTATATTCCACATTTTTGTAACTTGCTAACAGCTGAAATGGATTGATTTACAAATATTTACAACAAAAAAAGGGCGAAGCCTTTGGCTTCGCCCTTTTTTGTAATCTTTTAACTGAATTATTCAGCTATTTTCTTGATAGCAAGAACAAGTCTTGATTTCTTTCTTGCAGCTGTATTTTTATGTAAAACACCTTTTGAAACAGCTTGGTCGCATAGTTTGTAAACATTAGAAATAGCTGCATTTAAAGCTTCTTTGTCTTTTGCTTCTGCTAAAGACAATGCTTTTTTGATTGCAGTTTTGATTTCAGATTTTACTGCTACGTTTCTTACTCTGTTTGCTTCTGCTGTAAGAATTCTTTTCTTTGCTGACTTAATATTTGCCATTTGTATTTCTTCCTTTCGCTGCGGTTTGAATTTAAAGTTAATGACTCTTTAAACCAAAACCAATTCACTTGAGGATAGTGAGTAACTAAATTATAAACATAACAAAATTTATTGTAAAGGGGTAAATTTATGTTCTTATATAGTATCAAAACAGTATAATATCAGAAAACTAACCCAATCTCATAAGCAAATAATGAACACCGTAAGCATACAATACACCGTATGCTGCGCCTACAAAAACCTGCATAGGAGTATGCCCGAGAAGCTCTTTTAGTTTGCCACCCGCTTCTGCCAAATCTTGTTTATAAACATCCATTATTATTCTGTTTAAGCAGGCAGCCTGTTTTCCTGCCGCACGCCTCACACCTGCTGCGTCATACATTACAATACAAGCAAAACCGATTGCTATTGCAAATTCGATTGAATGAAATCCGTTTATAAGTCCGACTGCGGTAGAAAGTCCCATTACACCTGCCGAGTGAGAACTTGGCATTCCGCCTGTTGTAGTAAATAATCTGACGTCCAATTTTCTTTTTATAATCAAGAACACAAAGCATTTAATAACCTGTGCCGTAAATATTGCCGTAAAAGCGGTAAAAATTACTTCTAAGCCTGTATTTAAAATATGGGAAAGCTCCATCAACAACTCCTATTCTCCAAGTATTCTATTTCTTAGTTTATCCAAAATATTTTTAAAAATTTCAGACGGATACTTTTCAATTATACTATAACATTCTTCTATAAGTGTTTTAAATTTATTCTTCGCCTCTTCGAGTCCGTACAAAGATACATAAGTAAGCTTATCCGAAGCTTCATCTTTACCGATGGATTTACCTAATTCTTCAAAAGAAGATATCTCATCCATAATATCGTCATATATTTGGAATGCTAATCCAAACTTTGTCGCAAATTCATCAAATTCATTGAATGTTTTCGTATCTCCGTTTGCACAAATTACACCAAACCTTACAGCAAGTCTAAACAGAACGGCAGTCTTGTTTAAGTGTATAAAGTCAAGAGTTTCCTCAGGTGACTTTACTAATTTTCCCCCTTCGGACTCAATATCAACAACCTGTCCTGCAATAAGCCCGTAAGCTCCGGCAAATTTTGTATATTCATGTATGAGTCTAATAATCTGCTCAGCCGATAATTCGGTTGATTTTTCTATAATAAGCTGAGGAGCAAATGTTAACAATGCATCTCCTGCCAAAACTGCGTTTGCTTCTCCAAAGACCTTATGATTAGATGGCTTACCGCGTCGGAAATCATCGTTATCCATACACGGCAAATCATCGTGAATTAAACTTTGAACATGTAACATCTCTAATGCGCAAGCACATGGCAGTACTTTGTTAATATCACACCCTAAAATTCTTGCTGTTTCAAGGCACATTACAGGTCTGAGTCTTTTACCCGGAAGCATTAAAGTATACTTCATCGCCTTAAAAATATCCTCAGGATAAACAATTTGTAAATATTCATCCAGCTTTTTATCAATAAGATTAATCAAGTCCTTCATTTTCTATATCCTTATAAATATTCTGTTTTAACGTATTTCTCGCACTCTGGCGTTTGCGAGAGCTTATTTTTACCGCTATATTATCATTGTGCTTTTTGTGTGTAGATTCTGTTTTTGTACCTTGATACTTAACTTTTTCTTTATAAGATTTAGCTTCTTCAACAAATTCAAGATAGCTCTGATATCTTGTTTCATCAATTTTATCAAGATTTTCTTTAACAGAACAGCCTGTTTCATTAATATGCAGACAATCCTGAAATCTGCACTCAGCTCTGTATTTGTTAATCTCGGGAAACAATTTATCCACATCATGAGGTAAAATAAAATCAAATTTTAAATTACTGAACCCCGGAGTATCAACAATTCTGGTATTATCGTTAATAGTTACAATTTCGCAGTGTCTTGTTGTATGTGTCCCTCTCTGAGTCTTGTCGCTGACCTCTTTTGTTCTGAGGTTTAATCCTGTTACGGCATTAATTAAACTCGACTTCCCGACACCCGATGAACCGCAGAGTACAGAAGTTTTACCGCCTAAAACTTCTTTAAATTCTTCCAAACCTAAACCCTCAAGAGCAGAAGTAAATAAAACGTCATACCCCAAAGGTTCATATATTGAATAAACTTTTTCTATCATCTTGTCATCAAAAGACAAATCGTTTTTGTTAAAACAAAGGACCGCTTGAATTCCATAGTACTTGGCAAACGAAATATATCTGTTTAATTGAGAAAAACTTAAATCCGGTTCCTTGACGGCAGATATAATTATAACTTGATCAATATTTGAAACTGAAGGTCTCGGGATATAATTTTTTCTCGGCATAATTTTTTCGATTGCACCTGATTCAAATTCAACAAAATCACCAACAAGAACAGATTGTTTAGTCTTTTTTAAAACTTCACGAAGTTTGCATTCAAACATTTCACCGTCTGAATAAACATAATAAAAATCAGAATGAATTTTATATATCTGTCCTGTTAGCATATGTTTATTGTAGCATAAGGGAGTTTATAGATTTATAAAATTTGCTTCCACTCTCTTCAGCCCCTCTCAAGAAACGTGACATTTAGTCACCTTTCTTTCGGCAGAGTGCAAAATTCAAAAAAAAAACTTCTCTAAACGAGAAGCTAGGAAAATTAATTAGGAAGGGATTTAGGGATTTAAAATTTTTTGATTTACATCTTACATATATATAAAGTATATAGAATTTTTAGAATTTCACTTTTTTATAAAATCGTTACAAATCTTTACAAAAATATCTAAAATGTAAACATTTGTAACAATTTTGCAAAAAAATACTAAAAACCCTAAAGTTTTTGACTAAATGTGCCGTTAATATTCATGAAACAAGGGAAAAATAAAGGACCAAAAAATGGGACTCTCGGCATCACAAGTAAAACTTTTAGGCATTACATCTCGTATGCATGATATTGAACTCCAAGCTCAATATATAATGAACGAGAAAGTATCGCTTGCAACTCAAGAGGATGCAGCGTACGAAGAATATAATGCTGCCTTGGATGCAAAGAAAATTCAAGTAGGTTATGCAAACGGAATTAGTACAAAATATATTGATGCAACATTCTCAAATGTCTGCGGATTTGATGAATCAGGAAGCAGAAGAACGCAGTATGCTTTGACTGATGCAAGTACAGGTAGAATGATAGTGGAAGATGATGTTTATGAAAACTATCAAGATTACAGTAACGATAAATACTCTTTTGCTTGGGCGATGTTAGGCTTTGTTGAAAGTGAAGACGGTACATATTCGGATTTCGCATGGGATAATGATGATTTTTCGTGGGGGAACTGGGGTAAATGTGTCGGTTCAAATGCAACAGACGGTGATGTAACTTCAGATGGTCATGTGTTATGCCTTATGACTGATGTTGAACGCGAAGTTTATAATAATCATTCTGATGACACAAAACTTTCAGCTGCTTATTCTGAATATGAAGAAGCATTAGAAGGCGACGATTTTAACAAACAAAAAGACGCCTTGAAAGCATTCCGCGATATTTTGTATTCGAACAGTTCCTGGGTAAATGAGATTTATGACTATATGAGATTGGATAAATCCGTTGATAAAGATGAAAGTATTATGAACCAAGTGTATCTGAGTGATTTTCCTGATGAATTTGATGAAACAACTCAAAGAAAATTCCAATATTATGTAAATCTTTTTGAAGGAATACAGCAAGCAGGCGGTTGTATACCGACAAGTCGTTTTTCAAAAGAATTCTCAAATGATAATGATTGGTTTAACAGCGTTGTTAATTCAGGCAAAGCAATCTTAAATGTTTATAACCAAAGCGGTTCAAAGAAAGGCTGGCAGGAAACCAGTGTTGCAACTTCTATAAACGAAAATTATTTAAAAGAAGGGCAAGATGATACAAGAATAAAAAAAGCTGAAGCTAAATATGAACACGAATTAAGTCAGATAAAACGTAAAGATGCGCAGTTTGACAAAGATTTGAGTAAACTGGAAACGGAACGTAATGCTCTTACAAAAGAAAAAGAATCTATTGATAAAGTTATAGAAGATAATATTGACAGAACGTTCAAGATATTTAGTTAACCAGTTGTTATTTTTTCTCGCTAAATTGTTGTAAATAATCTTTTGGGCGTAATCTTGACCAATTGATATTTGTCTTTTTTTTGAATGCCGGAACTCCCGCTATTATACTGTTCGGTTTATCAAATTTTTTTGTAATTATTGAACCTGCTCCGATTACACAATTATCTGGAATTGTTGTATTTTTGCAAATACAAACATTTTTTCCTACCCAAACATGATTTCCTATTTTTACGTACTTCCCAATATTCAATATTTCTTTAGTTTCACAATCAAATATTGAATGTGTATCTGAGCAATCAACAGATATATTAAACGAAAACATACAATCTTCACCAATTTCTACAACCGAATTATCCTCCACTAACCATATTCTTATACCATTTGATGTTGTATTCTTCCCAACTGTAAGAGTACAGTTGTTCGCTGGGCAATCCGGCATGCCGATTTGTATCTCACCATAAAAATCAGTGACACTTTCATCCAGTATAACCTTATTATTGTCACCATAGATAAATATATTCACTTTAACATTGCTATTCTTCCGAATTACATTATTCAGACCGTGAATGCGGACCTTTTTATATTTATTTCTAAGTTTATCTATAATGTTTTGTAAAAAAACGATTCTCATTTTACCTCGTCGCAGAATGCCGACAATTTGTCATAATATTAGAACAATAATGTGAAATATGCAAGAAGAATTAAAAAAATATTTCAAGACAGGAATTGCAAAAGTTGTTAAACAGAACAGAACTAAATCAATAACAAAAAGTTCTGATGAAATTGGAATGCATAAAGCTATATGGGCTGATTTAGAAAATGGTATTAAAGACCCTCAATTTTCAACACTATGGAGAATAGCAGAAGGTTTGAATATTAAACCTCATGAGTTAGTAAAATTGATTGAAGATGAACTCGAAGAAGATTTTTCTTTTCAGGAAGATACTTTTAGAAAATAAGGTAATTATATACAATGTTACAGTAAGATTCTGTCAGAAAGGCGGTTCTCGTCATACTGAGCCAAATCGCCATTTAAGGCGAAGTATCTTTTTCAAGAATAGCATGAGATTCTTCGGCATGAATTATTGTTGCCTCAGAATGACAGATTTTCTTTTTACATGAGATTCTTCTGTATGAAATATTATTTTGCGGGGATGAGTTCTTACGAACTACCGCTTCGCACTTCAGAATGACGAGATTATACAACCATTTACCGAAAATAGTATATAGTCGCCTAAAATAATATATCATTTACCCTCAAAATACTGTTTCAAATACTGTCCCGTGTAGGATTTAGGATTTTGTGAAACTTCCTTTGGTGTTCCGCAAGCGATTACCTCTCCGCCTGCGTCGCCGCCTTCTGGGCCAAGATCTATCACATAATCCGCAATTTTTATTAAATCCAAATTGTGTTCAATAATCAGAATAGTATTTCCGTTATCTGCAAGCTGTTGGATAATTTTAATCAGTTTATCCAAATCATACCAGTGTAAACCTGTTGTCGGCTCATCAAGAAGATAAAGAGTTCTTCCTGTTGCACGTTTGTTGAGTTCAGAAGCCAGTTTAATTCTTTGTGCCTCACCTCCGGAAAGTGTTGTTGCACTCTGTCCGAGTTTTATATAATCTAGTCCGACATCATTCAAAGTTTTCAATTTATTTGCAATCTGTGGTATGTTTTCAAAGAATTCATAAGCCTCTTTGACACTCATATCGAGAACATCCGAGATAGTTTTGCCTTTATATTTAACTTCCAAAGTCTCGTTATTATACCGCTTTCCTTTGCAGACATCGCATTTTACATAAACATCAGAGAGGAAGTTCATCTCAATTTTTAATACACCGTCGCCCTGACAGGCTTCACACCGTCCGCCTTTTACGTTAAAACTGAATCTTCCAGGTTTATAACCTCGCATTTTTGCTTCGTTAGTCTTTGAATATAATTCACGGATAGGAGTAAATACATCCGTATATGTTGCAGGGTTTGACCTCGGAGTTCTTCCGATTGGAGACTGGTCAATATCAATAATTTTATCCAAATTCTCAAACCCTAAAATTTCATCTACACCTTGAGGCTTTGGTTTGTTTTTTCTAAGCTTATGAACAGCGTATTCATATATCAAATCCTGCATCAAGGTTGATTTTCCGGAGCCTGAAACACCTGTCAGCACAACAATTTTACCTAAAGGTATATCTAAATCTATATTTTTAAGATTGTTTCTGAATGCATTTCTTATCTGCAAAAAGCTTCCATTACCTTCTCTTATTTTTTCAGGAATTGGGATATTAAATTCTCCGCTTAAATATTTACCAGTCAAGGAATCTTTACAAGAGATAATGTCATTTACCCCTCCTTGAGCGATTATTTGTCCCCCGTTGACACCTGCTTTTGGCCCAATATCAACTATACAATCCGCATTTCTTATTGTATCTTCGTCGTGTTCCACTACAATCAAAGAATTACCCATATTTCTAAGTTTCATTAAAGTTTTAATGAGTCTGTCATTATCTCTCTGGTGCAAACCGATAGAGGGCTCATCTAATACATAAATTACGCCTGAAAGACCGCTGCCAATCTGAGTCGCAAGCCTTATTCTCTGTGCTTCTCCGCCTGATAAGGTTCCTGCATTTCTTGCAAGATTGAGGTAATTCAGACCAACATCACACAAGAATTTTAATCTCGAACGAAGCTCATCCAAAATTTGTTTACCTATTTTCATTTGAAATTCATTTAGACTCAAATATAAATCAGTTGTAAATTCTAATGCTTTATCAATCGGCATCATACAAAATTCGTGAATATTAACTCCGTTAATTCTGACTGCAAGGGGGAACGGCTTAAGCCTTGCCCCACCGCACGCTTCGCAAGGAGTTGTAACCATGTATTTTTCAATCTCGGCTTTCCAATATTCGCTTTCAATATTATAATGCTTCATCAAAAACGGAATTACACCTATAAACTTCTGCAAATTATTTCTGTATCGATGAGAACCGAATTCTCTAATTCTCATCGGGATTCTTTCTTCGCTTCCGTACAAAATTATATTTTGATGTTCTTGGGGTAAATCTTTAAAAGGGATATCATAGTCTATATTATAAGCAAGTTTTACTGCAGTCAAAACATCATCATAATATGACGTTGCAGACTTACTCCAAGGGTAAATAGCACCTTCATTAACAGATTTTGTTTTATCAGGAACAACTAAATCAGGATCTATTCTAAAATCTACCCCCAAACCATCACACTTTGGACAAGCACCATAGGGAGCGTTAAAAGAAAATATCCTTGGTGTCAGTTCTTCAAAACTCAGATTACAATCAGGGCATGCAAGTTTTTCACTGTATATAATTTCATCTTGTCCTATTACATCAATATTTGTTAATCCATCAGCTTTTTTAAGTGCAATTTGAACTGAATCTGCAATCCTTGAACGAGCTTCGGGCTTAACTATTACTCTGTCAATTACAACTGATATTGTATGAGCTTTTGTTTTTGCAAGCTTAATCTCATCTTCATCAAGATTATAAATCTCGCCGTCAACCTTAACTCTTACAAAACCTTCTTGTCTTAATTCCTCAAATAAAGACAGGAACTCTCCTTTTTTACCCTTCGCTATGGGAGCAAGTATCTGTATTTTAGTTCCGGTTGGAAGTTTCAGAATACTGTCAACAATCTCATCTATTGTCTGCGGTTTAATAGGTTTTCCGCAATTGGGACAATAAGGGGTACCAATCCTTGCGTACAAAAGCCTTAAGTAATCATAAATCTCAGTAACCGTTCCGACAGTTGATCTGGGGTTGTTGCTTGTTGACTTCTGGTCAATAGAAACAGAGGGGGTGAGCCCATCAATATAATCGACATCTGGTTTATCCATTTGTCCCAAGAATTGGCGCGCATAAGTAGAAAGGCTCTCTATATAACGTCTCTGTCCTTCAGCAAAAATAGTATCAAACGCTAAAGAACTTTTACCTGAACCCGAAACTCCCGTAAAAACAACAAGCTCATTCTTCGGAATTTCAATCGATATATTCTTGAGGTTATGCTCCCTCGCTCCCTTTATCGTAATTTTGTCTGACATAGTAATATTATATAACATATAAAAAATAATTTCTTAATACTAATATGTAGAGTAATAGATTTATTATATTACTACGGTTTTAACAATAAATATGGTTCAATTCCTAATGCATTAGCCAGAATTATAAGTCTTTTTAAGCTTGGTAGCTTTTTCCCGCGTTCAATTTCTGAAATATAATCCTCTGAAATACCACAATTTATGCTCAGTTTTAATTGTGTTAAATTTGATTTATTTCTGTAATATTTTATATTTTTTGCAATTACTTTTTCCGTGCTATTTGTCATATCTTTATTTTAATGCTATAATCACAAAATATAACGTACAAATAGCACGGAAGGAGTGTTCTGTCATGGATTATGAAGATTTTTTGGTTGAAATATACACACCGCTTAAAAGCATAGAGATATTAAGTGAGATAATATATGACAAAGCTAATAATGACTGGGATTTTTTGGCAGGTAATACAAAAAGAGAACATTTTGATGAATTGATTGCACTAAACAATTTAATCGGATTATCTGCTAAAGAATTACTAAAAAAAAGAAAAATACAAATTAAAAATATTGTATACTAAAAAGCGATACAAAAAGTTATTGTTGGATTAGTAAATCTGACCTACAACTACAACTCTGCGCCAATCTCCTTTAGTGTTCAACAGGCCAAACTACATTTACCCCTTTATTCTTCAAATTGTTCAGCTACTTCAAACGGTTGCTCCGAAAGTTTGAGGGTTTCTCTGTCGATTATACCGCGTTTAAGTTCGGTAAATGATGCTTTTTTAGAGTTAAACATTTTCTTTAAGAATTCATACGCAACTTTAGGATCGCATTTAGTACCGCAAGTAAACAAATCAACCGCAGCATAACCGAGTTCCGGCCAAGTATGAATTGCAAGATGGCTTTCAGAGATAATTACAACACCAGAAACGCCGTAGGGGTTAAACATATGAAAACACTTTTGAACGATTGTTGCACCGCACTCAAGAGCTGCATCTATCATATACTTTTCTACTTTATCAATATTATTTAAAATATTCGGGTCACATTCAAAAAATTCTGCTAATACATGCTGACCTAAATTTACTGTGTCTAAATTAGAATGAGTTTCAAGCTCTTTAAGTGATGATGATACAATTGTCAATTCATGTGCCTCCATTTCTACCGGTGAAAAATATTTGTCACCAATTAAATTTTTAACATTTTATATATTACTATAAAAAACAAAAAATTTGTAATTTTTACACTTTTTATATGAGAAGTTAACAAATTGTTACAAATTTATATTTTAGTCAACTTTTGTCATAAAATTTCTTGCTTTTTTGCAGGATTCAGCGATTGTTTTTGCATAACCTTTCATATCCATAGGCAAGTCTTTTTGTATGTTGTTCGCAAATTTTTCTGTTGTGTATACTGTTTTGACTATCTTTCTTTTAGACGGTCTCATTGATTGGATTTTTGTTGGTAAAATTGCAGGTACGTACACTATTCTTCTCCCCCTCTATATAGCCCCATTTCAGTAACTTTTTTGCATATTCTGACAGTATTTAATGCTGCGCCGATTCTTAGGTTATCAGCTACACACCACAAAGATATACCGTTATCAAATGCTAAATTTTTCCTTATTCTTCCGACAAACACAGGATTAACGCCATCAGCGTCTCTGGTAGTAGGATATTCAAAATTATCAGGATTATCTATAACCGCAACCCCGTATGCGTTTCTCAATATTTCCCTTACTTCGTTCGGTTCTACATTATCTCTAAACTCTATATCAACAGCTTCAGAATGACCGCGGAAAACAGGTACTCTTGCAGCTGTACAAGATATTTTTGTTGTTTCGTCAAGGTGTAAAATTTTTCTTGTTTCGTTTACAACCTTCATTTCTTCTTTTGTGTAACCGTTTTCACAGAAAACATCAATTTGCGGAATTATATTAAATGAGATTGGTTTTTTGAAACATTTGTTTTCAAAATCTTTGCCTTCAAGCCTTGCTTTTGTATCGTCTCTAAGTTCGTTCATAGCTGCTAGTCCTGCGCCTGAAACTGATTGGTAAGTAGAAACAATAAGTCTTTTTATACCAAACTTTTTCAACGGTTCTAAAACAAGCATTAATTGTGAAGTTGAGCAATTCGGATTAGCAACAATACCTTTATGTTGTCTTAAATCTTCATCATTTACTCCTGCTATTACAAGCGGAACATCTTTTTCCATTCTGAATGCAGAAGAATTATCAATAATCATTCCACCTCGTTTAACAATCTCAGGTGCAAATGTTTTGCTTGTTGTACCGCCTGCTGATGCCATGACTATATCGATATCATTGAAAACTTCAGGTTTTGCTTCTTCAACGGTATATTCCTGTCCTTTGAATGTGAGTTTAGAGCCTGCACTTTTTGCGCTTGATAAGAATTTTATAGATTCAAATTCGATGTTAAGTTCTTCCGAAATCTTTAAGATTTCTCTTCCTACAACCCCTGTTGCTCCTAAAACTGCTATTCTTGGTTTTCTTTTCATATCTTCCTTATCTCTTATCATCCCCCTCTCCTTGAGGAGAGGGCAGGGGAGAGGTGTCAACCGGCCCCTTATTTATAATATGTTGTCTAAACCGTAGACAAAAGACTTGTGTTCTTTTACGTATCTGATTCCGAGCAGAACTCCCGGCATATAGCATTCTCTGTCAGATGAATCATGTCTGATTCTGAGAGTTTGTCCGTTCGAGCCGAATATCACTTCTTGAGAAGCCATGAATCCTGGCATGCGTACGGAATGTATATGAATATTATTATAGGAATTAGCGCCTCTTGCTCCTTCTATTGTTTCAACTTCAGCGCAATTTCCCGCTGTGAAATCTTTGTCATTTACCCCAGCCATCATTGAAGCTGTCTTAACAGCAGTCCCTGAGGGTGCATCTTTCTTTTGGTTATGATGAAATTCAATTATTTCAGCATTATCGAAATATTTTGCAGCCATTTGTGCAAACTTCATCATTAATACTGCTCCAGTTGAAAAGTTCGGAGCAATCAAACAACCGGTATTTGTTGACTCAGATAGTTTTTTAAGTTCTTCTATTTGGCTGTCGCTCAAACCAGTTGTGCCGATAACGGTGTTTATACTGTTATTTAAACAGTACAAAGCATTTTCATAAACAGATTGCGGTTGTGTAAAATCTACCAGTATATCAATATTAACAGAATCTTTAGCGTCTTTTATAGTAGCAAACTGTCCGTTATTTATGTCAATACGAGCAACCAAAGTCATATCTTCAGCCGATTGAACTGCTTTGATAACTTCTTGACCCATCTTTCCGTTTGCTCCGCAAACTGCTATATTGATCATACAAACTTCCTTCTTATAAGCTGGTAAAATTATTGTACTATAAAAAACGTATTTTGTACACTATTAATTTATGTAACAATTTGTTTTTTTATGGTTATAAAAAGTATATATGTGGTATATATAAATATAATCTCTTTTCTTTATTTTCTCCTCCACTCCTTTATCTAACGAGTTAATGCCGCAATGATTTGCGGCTTTTTGTTTAGGGTAAATGCAGTTTTGATGAATAACCTGTTTATGAATAAACAAACGGAGGGCCGTTTTTGATTTCAAAAAGAATGTTATCTGCCATAACTTTTAGTTCTTCCGGAGATTTTCCGTTCCGCTTTTGAATAAAAAATTCTTTACATAAAGGCTCTACTGCAGAATCTTTTTTTGCTTTAAAATTGCGAAGTTCTGTTGCTACAAGACGCCTTTGGAGATTGAGCTCTATATCGGCTGAGTACTTTTTGACTTGAACTTCTTTGACGGCTTCTGTTGCAGCTTTCCCACCGTAAGCAAGAGCGGAAATTCCGGCTATGCCGAAGAACAGGTTTTTAAACTGTGGATTTTTAGGGTTCATAAGCCAATCATAGAAGAATGATAAATAATCATTAACGTGAGAAAAATATGTAATTTTATTTCTTCCTGAACCGCCGATTGTCGGGTTAACTTTTTCCGTTGCTTGATTCATTGTTTCTTTCAAATGTTTTATAAACTCTTCTTTTTCACTTTGAGGAAGATTTAATTTTTTAACAACATCTTCCACTTCCTCAGGTTTTGCGTAAATTGATTCAAGCATGTTTTCGATCAAGTGTTTATATGCTTCTTTTCCTGATAGAATTTCACCCTTATGATTCTCTAAATTATTCAGAGGTTTTCTTGAATTAAATTCTTCTATAATAATATCTAATCCTTTTTTAGTATTCTTAATTCCGTTTTTGATAAACTCATCACTCTTTCTTATGTTGTGTGAAGCAAAATACCCCAGTCCGAGAATTGATGCTAAAGTAAGAAATCCCAGTCCAAACATAGCATAAGGATTATCTTTTTTTTGAGAATTATCCCCTCCCTTAAAACTCAGTTCATCGCTGAAAATTTTAGCTTTAGATGACAGCAAGCTTCTAATTATTTGAAGTTTTCCCGAAAAACTTTGGGTTTCAACAGCAATAAGGTTTTCCTGTAAATTTTTTTGAATATCAGCTTCTTGTTTTTTTACCCAAACTTCTTTGAAACCGTCAATAAATATTTTGCCCATAAAAGCCATTGAGCCGAGAGTTATGACGCCTAATGACGCTAAAATGGTTTTTCTGTTTGGAGATTGAATCATAGAAAAAATACTTTGATGAATTTCGTCATTTATGCAGTGATTTCTCGTTATCCCCGGAAGCAAATACTCTTTTGATGATTCCAGCTTCCCTTTTGAGAACTTTTTCATCATAGCCGTAAAACCGCCCAGTAAACCCATTACTCCAATCGTTGAGGCGCAGATAGGATAAATCGGATTTAAAGATTTTTTGTCTTTTTCCTTTAGTTTTTGTGGTAATTCAATTTGGTTTTTTGAAATAACAAGAGAATCATACGTTTCATCTAAGGATAAATTCGGATCTTTGACATAAGAGTTTACAATAACACCTTCCTTTACAAAGTAGTTATTGCGCTTTTGAGTGTTTGTCATATTTTTTTGCTGTCTTTGACTGTCTAAGTCTTGATTAATCTTTTGTATCATCTTTTTCTTTTCTCAAAATTTTATTTATCCAAGTCTTTAATCTGAAAACTTTTTTATCTTCGTCAATTTTTGTTTCATCGTCTTTAGTATTATTGCGTTTGAAAATTTTAAATAAAGATTTCAGCTTTGATTTTATTGTACTTATTAGTTCAGAGACTTTCTTTTCAACAAATGCTTTTGCTTCACCGAAAATGGCGTTCAGTTTATCCTGTATGTCTATCAATTTTTCTTTTATTTGAGCAAATTTAGTATTTATACCGGCGATAAAATTCGGTAAATTAGCAATTGCTTTTAGTATTGGGACGACGATATTATTTATTATAACAGTAACAGGCTTAAGTAAAATGTTGTTCCGAAATTTTGCTCCTAAATTTGCCATTTTTTGAGCAGTATTGATAAGATTTTGTTCGAAAGCTTTTAATGCTTCTGCTCGGTGAAGAAGGGTTTGTTCATGTTCTTTTTGAGCAGCCTCTCTTGCTCTCATCATAGCGCCAATCATAGCACACTCGTGATAACTCATCTCACCTGCTTTTTGAGGTCTTTCTCCGACTCTTCCTCCGCCTCCCATGCCGGAGCATATCGGGCAAGCTCCGGGAGCAACTCCGTGCGGACAAGTTCCGGCTTTGTTTATATTTGATGATTGAATAGCGTTAGCCAATAAAAAATCCTCTCTTGCGTTTTGCCGCAACAGAAGAATACTTCCTACCTAAGCTTTGACTCGAAGCTTGGCTCTATAAGGCTTATCTAGGGTATTTTTTACTTTATTATATACCCCTTTATCCTTGGTATTCCGGCTTTAACGGTTGCGGCACAGTCAGGGACTTCCACCCTTAGTTTCCCTTATTGTTCAATTTTATAACAATTATATCATGATATAATTAGTTTTATGCAAGGCCGAATGTTTTATGTAAAAGATATTTTAAAAATGGCAATTCCGATAATTTACGGAAATATCGGGTTTATTATGATTGGTGTCGGTGATGTTATTGTTGCAGGCAGGCACTCAACCGATACACTTGCCGCAATCAGTATTGCAACAGCAATAACTCATTGTATTATGATATTCGGGATTGGAATTCTTTGTACTATATCTCCGATACTTTCGAATTACAGAGGTGAAAACAAAAAGATAGAAGAGTATTTTTATCCGTCTTTGATATTTACATTCCTTTTATCATGTTTTATTTGTGCCGTAATGCTTGGGTGTATACCAATTATAGATAAAATCGGATTTGCACAGAACCTTACTCCGATGGTTAAGGATTACTTTTTTATAACTGCGTTTGCGACATTTGGCGGATATTTGCATTGCATGTCAAAAGAATATCTTCAATCATTTGAGATTGTTGTATTTCCAAATATTCTGACAGTTTTTTGTATATTTTTGAATGTTTTATTAAACGTGATATTTGCCTTCGGATATGGAGTTATACCCGAAATGGGCGTAAAAGGACTTGCAATTGCAAGCTTGATGACAAGATATTTTATGGGACTTGTTCTATTAGTGTATTGCTATAAAAAATTGAATATACAAAAATTAAAACATAAAGAAAATCTAATAAAATACTATAAAGACCTTTTGAGAATCGGAATGCCTTCTTCTCTTGCGACAGTAATAGAGTTTGCAGGGTTTAATATAGTAGCTGTTGTTATGGGAAGAATATCAGGGCTGTATGCAGCTGCGCATAATCTTATTTGTACGCTAACTAGCGTTGCGTTTATGATACCGCTTGCAATATCTAATGCGCTTGGTGTCAAAGTCGGGTTTTCTAACGGAGCAACGTATTTTAAATCACTTAAAAATTATGCATTTACCGGGCTTATTATGAGTGCGGGAGTAATGGGTATATCCGCAATAATATTGGGATTATTCCCTGAATTATTTGTTAAAATATTTACTAATGACTCTGAACTTATAAATGTATGTATTCCGATTGTTTATATTTTGTGTACTTTTCAAATCTTTGACGGACTGCAGGTTACGCTTGCAGGTATATTTAAAGGACTTAAGAATACAAAAATTGTCATGCTGTCAAATATAGTATCTTATTGGTTTATAGCTTTCCCGCTGGGTTGTCTGTTAGGCTTGCATTTTAAGCTGAATCTGTTTGGTTTTTGGCTTTCAATCGCCTTATCGTCAATTATACTTGTTATTATTTTGTATAGTGTAATGATTAAGAAATTTAAACAAATGTCAGAACAGCCTATTTCTTAAAAATAAAAAATACTGCAAGGATTATAAACAAAAAACCGATAAGATAATTCCATCTGAATTCTTCTTTTAAATATAAAACTGAAAATACGGCAAAGACGGTAAGAGTAATCACTTCTTGAATGGTTTTAAGCTGAGCCGCATTATAAACGGAGTAACCTATTCTGTTTGCAGGAACTTGAAAGCAGTATTCAAAGAATGCTATTCCCCAGCTTACGAGTATAACAATCAGTAAAGGCATGCTTCGGTGCTTTAAATGTCCGTACCAAGCAAATGTCATAAAAACGTTTGAGATTATTAATAAAATTATCGGTGAAATGTATTTTAGCAATTATTATTCCTTTAAAAATGTCTTTTTTGCGGATTTAGTAATGTTTCAGCAAGCCTGTCTGCTCCCCAAATGTTGCGTTTTTTAAGTTTTTCTGAGGCTTTTTTATTGTCGTATTCAACAAATTGGTGTTCAAATACACACTTCCCGTCTTTTACGGTAATTATCAGGTAGCATGATTTTGGTTCCGGAGTAAACGGACGCCCTATACTTCCTGCGTTAACTACCGTTTTTTTGCTTTTTGTTTGGAATCCGCATGGTATATGAGTGTGGCCGCACAATATAACTTGTGAGTCCACATTTTCTAACATTTTTTCAACCTCATTTAACGGAGTTGTAGGCAAAATATCTTCGTTATTTCTTCTTGGCGAACCGTGAACAAGAAGGAATGATACCCCTTCAAGAGTTACCTCTTTTTGTATAGGGAGGTTTGATAAAAATTGCTTTTGTTGCATACCAAGATTTTTTTCATCATCTTTTAATGCTTCCGCCATAACCGGAGCTTTCTCTTTAAGAGAATCATATAAATCGAAGCTGAAGCTTGTAATCATGGCATCGGTATTTCCTTGAATCATGAATACATTTTCATCTTTTTCTTTTTGCATAAAAAAATTAACTGCTTCTCTTGGTTCAGGTCCTGCCATTGCATAATCTCCTAATACAAAAAGCTTTTCGCACTTGTTTCTCTCAATATCAGTCATAACAGCATCAAGAGCTTCCATATTTCCGTGAATATCGGATATAACAGCTATTTTCATAAATAACTCCTTTTTTATAACCTTCGTGATACAATTATTTTATGATAAACAGAAGAAAATCAAAACAAATTCAAATCGGAAATGTAAAAATCGGCGGAGACGCTCCTATTAGTGTTCAGTCAATGTGTAACACAGATACAAGAGATGTCGCTAAAACACTAGACCAAATTGGAGAATTGGCATCTGCAGGGTGCGAAATAGTGAGATTAGCTGTTTTGAATAAGGACGCAGCATCTGCGATAAAGGACATTGTTGCTAAGTCACCTGTTCCGCTTGTAGCTGATATACATTTTGATTACAGATTAGCTTTAACATGTATAGAAAACGGAATACATGCTCTAAGAATTAACCCCGGAAATATTGGGAAAAAAGAGCATACAATCAAGGTTGTAGAAGCGGCAAAAAGCCGCAATATTCCAATAAGAATCGGTATCAACGGAGGTTCTTTGGAAAAAGAGTTTGCTCAAATGGACTTGCCGCTTCACGAAAAAATGGTTCTCAGTGCAATGAGGCATTTGGAAATATTGGAAGATTTGAATTTCTATGATACTAAAATATCTTTGAAATCATCAGATGTTTTGACGACAATTGAAGCATATAAACTTATGGCTCAAAAGGTTGACTATCCGCTTCATCTTGGTGTCACAGAAGCCGGAACTCTAAAATCAGGCTTAATTAAATCATCAGTTGGTTTGGGTTCACTTTTAAGCCAAGGCATAGGAGATACAATAAGAGTTTCTCTTACAGAAAACCCTGTTGAAGAAGTTCATGCAGGGTTCGGAATCCTGAAATCTTTGGGGCTCAGAGAAAAAGGAGTTAACTTTATTTCTTGTCCGACTTGCGGAAGAACTCAAATTGATTTAATAGGTTTAGCAAAAAAGGTTGAAGACAAATTTAAAAACTTGGATATGCCTATTACAATTGCAGTTATGGGCTGTCCTGTTAACGGACCCGGGGAGGCGAAACATGCTGATTTTGGAATAGCCGGTGCTATAAATGAAGGTTATATTTTTAGAAAAGGTGAGATTGTTGCAAGGGTTCCTGAATCGGACTTGATAAATTCGTTGGAAAAGATTATAATGGAATCGTATAGTTCAGTTAAATAAGAATGGGTGTTATGAAGAGAAATTTATTATTAGCTTTATCAGTTTTTATAGTTAGTTGCATATCTGCAAATGCTTCTGTTACAATAGAACAATCAACAGAACCGGATTATCTGATTAATAGCGGTTATTCTGAGAGTTTTGCTGAAGAAGTTATGATATCAAAATGCAGAGTTAACAGTAAACCAGCAGAACCTTTATATGAAAATCATAATAAGTTTGTAAGGTTTTGGCGAAATACTTGGGGGTATTTTATTGATTCTGCTCAAGATACCGATGAAAGAATTCACCACGATATTCATATGTCGCCAAGTCCAAAAGACTTGTAATATGTAAATTACAAATTTTAGGTAAAAAGGTGTTTGCTCAGTGTAGTAAATGCCTTTTTTGTTATATAATTATCAGTATGAATAGGTTTAGATTTTTAACATCGGGAGAAAGCCATGGGAAATGCCTTACTGCAATTATAGAAGGTGTACCGGCAGGTTTTCGTATAAAAAAATCAATTATTGATGAGGATTTGGCTCGTCGTCAGGTCGGATACGGACGTGGCGGGAGAATGAAAATAGAAAAAGATACGGTTGAGATAAAATCAGGAGTGAGATTCGGAAAAACAACGGGAGCTCCTATTTGTTTGGAAGTCAAAAATAAAGATTATGAAAATTGGTCTGATGTTATGAATACTGAGCATTTGGATTATCCTGCGCAGGAAACTCTAAAAAAAATAGAAGAAAAGTCTTTTACAACTGTTCGTCCTGGGCATGCTGATTATGCAGGTTCTGTAAAGTACAATTTTTCTGATTTAAGAGATGTGCTTGAACGCTCCAGTGCAAGAAAAACAGCAATAGAAGTTGCGGTAGGCTCTATTGCAAAACAAATTCTAAAAGAATTCGGTATTATGGGATTTTCTCATGTTATTCAAATAGGAAGCGTCAAATTGGATTTTTATCCAAAGACTTATACTTTAATAAAAGAAAAAGCAGAAAAATCAGATGTCAGATGTGCGGATGATTTAACAGCGGACAGAATGCGAAATGCAATTGATGAAGCAGCTGAAGCTGGTGATACGCTTGGTGGAAAGTTCGAAGTTATATTTGGGAATCTTCCTGTCGGTTTAGGTTCTTATGTACATTGGGACAGGGCTTTAGATGGAAGAATTGCTCAAGCAGTTATGAGCATTCCTGCTGTTAAAGCAGTAGAGGTAGGAGCGGGAGTTGATGCGGGATATTTAAAAGGGTCTCAAATGCACGACGAACTGTTTGTCGCCAAAGATAAATCAGTATACAGAAATACAAATAATGCCGGCGGACTTGAAGGTGGTATGACAAACGGAGAAGCTTTGGTTATAAGAGGCACAATGAAAGCAATTCCTACTATGCGTAAGGCTCTTGCTACTATTGATATAAAGGATATGAAACCTGCAAGTGCGCACTTTGAACGCTCCGATACTTGTGCAGTCCCGGCCTGTGCGGTAGTTGCGGAAGCAAGAATCGCAATAATTTTGGCAGATGCTCTGCTCGAAAAACTCGGTGGAGATAATCTAAAAGAAATCAAGGAAAGATATGTCGAATAATATTATATTGGTCGGAATGCCTGCAAGCGGTAAAACTACAATAGGGAATTTATTAGCACAAAAACTTCCGAATTATACTCTTATAGATACGGATAGTTTGATTGAAAAAACTCAAGGGATAAAAATATCCGAAATTTTTAAAGAATATTCTGAGGACTACTTCCGTAAACTGGAACACGACACTATTCAAATGGTTTGTACAGGAAATAAAAAAATTATTTCAATAGGAGGCGGTGCTTTTGAGAATCCCTTCAATCGAGCAACTCTTTTAAAATTTGGTTTAGTATTTTATTTGAAATCTGACCTTGATATATTATATTATAGAATATCGAAGGATACGACTCGACCGCTCCTTCAAAATGAAAATCCAAAACAAATCTTGGAAAAACTTCTAAAAAAAAGAGAAGAAAACTATCAAAAAGCTCATTATACGGTTGATACAACTAAAATGAACGAAGAAGAAATAGTAAGGTTTATCATAAATGAAACAAACTCTAAATGTTCAAATAAGTGATAAAAAGGAATATCTTATCCAAATATCTGACGGCAGTTTTGAAGAATTAAACCAAGAGATTTATGAACTTACAAGAAATCAAAAACGCTTGGTTGTAATCTCAAAACGAGTTTATAAGTTATATTCAGGAGATTTAAATTTTGATGATGAAGAATTTTTAATATTGCCTGATGGAGAAAAAGAAAAAAATTACAAAAACTACCTTAAGATTATAAATCGTGCTTTTGAGATGGGCTTAACTCGTTCTGACGTTATTATTGCAATAGGAGGAGGTGTAATAGGTGATATTGCGGGATATGCAGCATCAACCTATATGAGGGGGATTGATTTAATCCAAGTCCCGACAACTCTTCTTTCAGCAGTGGATTCTTCAGTTGGAGGGAAAACAGGGATTGATTTGCCTGCAGGAAAAAATATTGTTGGAACATTTTATCAGCCAAAAAGAGTTTTTATAAATATAAACTTCTTCAAAACGTTGGACAAAAGACAATTTATGTCAGGATTGGGAGAGGTTTTGAAGTATGCGTTTATAGAAGAGAGTTGTAAATATTCTTCTCCGTTGTATTTGTTCGAGTTTTTAACTTTGAGCTGTGATAAAATACTTCAGAGCGAGCCGCATACAATAATTCGTTTGATTGATTACTGCTTGAAACTAAAGGTTGCAGTGGTTACAGTGGACGAAAAAGAGGGCGGCCTCAGAAAGATTCTAAACTTTGGACATACATTGGGACACGCATTAGAAACAATAACAAAATACAGAAAGTATACACACGGCGAAGCCGTTGTATATGGAATGTTTTTTGTAATTAATTGGGCTTATATGCAGGAATACATAAATTATGCTTATTACAGATTATCTTTGGATTTATTAAACAAATACGGATTTAAACCTCTTTGCAAACAATATCCGATAGAGAGATTAGTTGAGATTATGAAAAAGGACAAGAAAGCAACTTCAAGTAAAATTACTTTCATAATTCCCAGCGGGAAAAAACAGGTTACAGAGGTTAAACTTACTCCGTTTGACGTGGAATTTGCACTTAAGGATATGGAAAACAGCAAAAAATAATTTTACGGTTTTTTATATTGGTATGAAAATCCAAAGTAACCATACTGAATTTATCCCTTTTAAATCAAGAAATAAGATTATTCGTTATGCAGATGATATAGTTAGGCGAGTAAATGTGTGTTATCCAAGAATATCATCATCAAAGGTTGATGATTTTACAAATATACATGCATTTAGAAAATATCATAAAGAACTTTCTGATCGTGTAAGCATGTTTAGAGAGGATATAAAAGATTCTTTTAATGAAGCAGTTAATCTTGTAGGAGAAGCAAAGGCTTTTGTTAATCCTGTAAAAAGGCATAAACTTGGGAACTGCGGGGAAAGCGCACAACTTGCAAACATTTTGGCAAAGGTTAACGGTATAAAAAATTGCTATATTGCAAGTCTTAGAACTTCAACTCTTAGGAGTTTAGATCATTCAGTTGTGTATGTAGAAGGAAAAACTCCTTATATAATTGATGCTTGGCTTGGTTTCGCCGATTATGTTCCCAACGCGATATTAAGATATAAAAATGAATATAGAAAACATTTTTTTATATTGGATGATAATAAATTAATATTCCAAAAACTTGATAATAAGTATACACATTCTTTAAATCAAAATTTTACACAAATTCAAATTGATGAGCTTAAGAAAATATTTCCTGAACAAGTTATTAAGAAAGGGCAAATGTAGTATGCAGATAAGTCCTTCACAAAATATTAATTTCGGTTCAAGAAATAAAACCATCCGTTTTGCAGATGATATTGCAAGACGGGTTAACAAATGTTATCCAAGAATATCATCTACAAGAATTGAATGTTACAATAACATATCAAAATTTCCAAATATAGAGCCTAAGTTAATCCAAAAAATTGAAAATAGTGTTCGTTCATTAAAATCAAAATTATTTGATGAAGAAAATACATTTTTTGAAAATATAAAGGCTTTTATATTTCCGGTAAAACGGTATAAAGTTGGGAATTGCGGTGAAAGTGCTCAATTGGCGTCAATAATAGCAAAGATTAACGGACTTAAAGATTGCCAAATTGTGCAGTTAATGAATGATAAGGGAGAAGATTTAGATCACGTAGTCTTATTAGTAAATGATAAAAAATCATATATTATTGATTCTTGGCTGGGCTTTGCGGATTATGTCCCTAATGCTTTTAATAAGTATAAGAATGAATATAGTCACATTTTAAATATTGAAGAGAGCGAATCTGTTATTTTGTCATCTGATATAGATAATGTGTATAATGATTTTTTGAAAAATGACTTTTCAAGAAAGCAAATAAATAAATTAAAACGAATTTATCCTGAAATGATTATAAAAAGAGGATATGTATAGAATTATCCAATCATATTATACAAAAGAGTATTATAAAAGATTGAAATTTAATCTAAACTAAAGTATCAGAAAAAGGAGATAAGATTGTTATGATACTTGTAAAATGGATATTGTTTGCACTTGCGGTTTTGTTTATTGCGTGGATGCTTCCCGGGATTTCTATTTCAGGATTTTTATCGGCTTTGGTATTGGTTGTAATAATAGCACTGATTAATGCTTTTATACGCCCCCTTGTAATTTTTTTAACAATGCCTGTTAACTTCTTAACCCTTGGGTTATTCAGTTTGGTAGTAAATGCTCTTTTGTTTATGCTCGCAGGTTTTCTTGCTCCCGGAGTTGAAGTTTCAAACTTCTGGTGGGCGCTGCTTGCTTCCCTAATCCTGTCACTTTTAGGAATGGGGATTGATGCAGTTACAAATAAAAATGACAGAATATAGAAAAATTTAATGACATAAATAAAATAAAAGTAAAATAATAAGTCGGGTTGGATAAAAATTGTCCAACCCGACCTACTATTATTAGATAATATTAATTTATCTCTATTTTAATAATGCACCGACTGTTTTGTAGACTTCCATTCTTTGAGCCGCATCTTTTTCAGCTTGAGTATAAAGAGCTTCTGCAGCATCAGGGTTAGTCTTAAGAAGTGATTTGTAACGACCTTCACTTCTGATGAAGTCTTGGTAAGCTCCCTTAGGATCTTTAGCGTCCCAAGTGAACGGTACTTCTGCAGATGGATTATATCTGTACAATGGGAAGTAACCAGCTTCAACAGCACGTTTTTGTTCTGTCTGAGTCTTAGACATATCAATACCGTGAGCGATACAAGGAGCATAAGCGAATATGATAGAAGGTCCGTCATAAGCTTCAGCTTCTTGGAATGCTTTAAGAGTTTGAGCTCTGTCTGCACCCAATGCAACTGATGCTACATAAACATAACCATAAGACATACTCATCAAGCCCATGTTCTTCTTGTAGGTTGGTTTACCGCCAGTAGCAAACTTCGCAACAGCACCGGTAGGAGTTGATTTAGAAGCTTGACCGCCTGTATTTGAGTAAACTTCTGTATCAAGAACGAGGATATTAACATTCTTGTTTTGAGCAAGAACGTGGTCAATACCGCCGTATCCGATATCGTTTGCCCAACCGTCACCACCTATAATCCAGATTGATTTATCTGTAAAGTAGTCTTCTAGCTCTTTAATTTTCTTGATTGTATCGCAGCCACATTCTTTTGCGTACTTGTCAATCAGAACTTTTGCTGCGTTTTGAGCTTTAACTGCTTCTTCAGTTTTTGAGTTATCCCAGTGGCTTAAGCAAGCATTGAATGCTTCTTTAAGGTCAGCAGGTGCATCTTCTTTTGCAAGAACTTCTTCTACTTTTTGTTTCAATAATGCTCTGTTTGAATCAACAGCTAATCTCATACCGAAACCAAACTCAGCGTTATCTTCAAATAATGAGTTAGCCCAAGCAGGACCTCTACCGTCCTTATTAGTTGTATAAGGAATAGTCGGGAAAGTACCTGAGTAGATTGAAGAACAACCTGTTGCGTTAGCTACGATTGCATTTTCACCAAACAATTGTGAAACCAGTTTTACGTAAGGTGTTTCACCGCAGCCTGCGCAAGCACCGGAGAATTCAAATAACGGTTTTCTAAGCATTGCACCCTTGATAGTCTTAGTAGTGTTTTTACCCATTACGTTATCAGGAAGAGCATCAAAGAATTTTTCGTTTTCTCTTTGACCTTCTGCAACTTCTTTTTCAATTGTTGACCAAGTAAGAACTTCTTTACCCGGAACTTTTGACATCGGACATTGGTCTAAACATACACCGCAGCCTGTACAATCGTCACAGTATACTTGAATTCTGAATTTTTCACCATGGTCATTTGGTTTAGCATCAACTGTCTTGAATGACTCAGGAGCGTTCTTCAAATCGTCAGCTTCAATCAATTTAGTTCTGATTGCAGCGTGAGGACAAGCTGAAGCACAGATACCGCATTGAATACAAGTTTCGCTATTCCAGTGAGGAACTCTTGGAGCGATACCGCGTTTTTCAAGACAAGCTGTACCTGTCGGGATAACACCGTCGTTGCTCATTGCTGAAACAGGGATATCATCGCCTTTTTGTCTCATTGAAGGTTCAATGATTTTCTTAGCGAAATCAGAAGCATCATCAGAGATAAGCTTAATATCATCTGCGTGAGCAACACCGTCTAAACTAGATGGAACAACAACTTCTTCAGTAGCGTTGATAGCTGCATCGATAAGAGCCAAGTTCATGTTAACAACATCGTCACCTTTTTTCTTGAATGTCTTAGTTGTCATAGCTCTCATACCTTCGTAAGCTTGTTCGAACGGAATGATACCTGAAACCTTGAAGTAAGCTACCATCATAACTGTGTTAGCACCTTTACCTCTTAATCCCGGTTGTTCTTTGATTAATTTTTCAGCATCAACATTATAGAATTTGATTTTCTTGTTGATAATTGTTTCTTGCATATCTCTTGTTAAGTGAGAGAAAGCTTCTTCTTTTGACCAAGGTGAGTTAAGAAGGAATGTACCGCCTTCTTTGATACCTTTAAGAAGATCATATCTTCCGATATAAGCGTGAGCTGAGCAAGAAACAAAATCAGGTGCAGTAATTAAGTAAGTTGACTTAATTTGTTTGTCGCCAAAACGTAGGTGAGAAACAGTTACACCAAAAGATTTTTTAGAGTCATAAGCAAAGTATGCTTGAGCATCTTTGTTTGTATATTGACCGATAATCTTGATTGAGTTTTTGTTAGCACCAACAGTACCGTCTGAACCCAAGCCCCAGAACATGCAGTTTGTAGTTCCTTCAGGCTCTGTAACGATATGTTCTGAGTAGTCTAAAGATTTGTTTGTAACATCATCATTGATACCGACTGTAAATCCGTGGAAACCATTGTTTGCAAGGTGTTTGTAAACAGCATATACCATTGACGGAGTAAATTCTTTAGAAGAAAGACCGTAACGACCGCCAATAATTCTGATATCCTTACCTTGAAGAGCTGCAACAACATCTAAGTAAAGTGGTTCACCTATTGAACCTGCTTCTTTAGTTCTGTCGAGTACTGCAATTCTCTTAACTGAAGATGGTAGAGCTTCATTAAATCTCTTAACATCAAATGGTCTATACAATCTAACTTTAACTAAACCGTATTTAGTACCTTTCTTAGCGTTCAAGTATTCAATTGTTTCTTCGATTGTTTCACAGCTTGAACCTATTGCAACGATTACGTCAGTAGCGTCAGGAGCACCAACATAATCAAATGGGTGGTATTGACGACCTGTAATCTTAGCAACTTTATCCATATATTCTTGAACGATATCAGGAACTGCATCATAGTATTTGTTAACTGTTTCACGACCTTGGAAGTAAACGTCTGTGTTTTGAGCACCGACTTTACAAATAGGAGCTTCCGGTCTTAGAGCTCTTGCTCTGAATTCTTCTATATATTGAGGTTCAACAAGTGATGCGATTTCTTCGTAAGATATTTCTTCAATTTTATGAATTTCGTGAGAAGTTCTGAATCCGTCGAAGAATTGTAAGAACGGAACTTTAGCTTTGTAAGTTGAAAGATGTGCAACTAATGCCATATCCATTTCTTCTTGAACAGAGTTAGCAGCTAACATAGCGTAACCTGTGTTACGGCATCCCATAACGTCAGTATGGTCACCAAATATTGCTAATGATTGAGCTGCTAATGCACGAGCAGAAACGTGAATAACGTGTGGTAACATCTCACCTGCAACTTTGTGCATAACAGGAATCATTAATAATAAACCTTGAGAAGCAGTGTAAGTAGAAGTCAATGCACCTGCTGCAAGAGAACCGTGAACAGCACCTGCTGCACCTGCTTCTGATTGCATTTCGGCAACTTTTACTTCTTTGCCCCATATGTTTTTCTTGTGTTGAGAAGCCCATTCATCAATCCATTCACCCATTGTAGATGAAGGTGTGATAGGGTAGATTGCGGAAACTTCGCTAAGAGCATACGCAACGTGTGCTGCTGCATAGTTACCGTCAACTGTAATTGTGTTTTTTGACATAATTTATATCTCCCTTTCTAAAAATTATATTACTCTTCCGAGCTTTATTTTATTATAAAACAAACAGGACAAATATATTACAAAAATTTTTATAAAGTTATAGCAAAAAAAATTTTGATAAGTTTTTATTTAGTATGATTACATTTCAAGGCCGACAAAAAGCAATACGGACAGCTGATATAATTCAACGCAAAGCGCATAGTTTATATCCTCATATATCTTCATCCAAGCTTGAGGTAAGATATAATAATTCTCTTCATTTTTCGAATCCAAGCTATAAACTTACACCTGATTTATGTCAGAATGTTATAGATAGACTTCGGGATATGAGAATTATCTTAAGAGAAGGAAATAATTATCTTACTAAAATAATCTCCGAATTGCAGGATAAAAAAGTTGGTAATTGTTTTGAAGATGCTATGCTTTCACTGCTTATAGGAAAACTAAACGGTCAAAAAAATACTTATATTGGTAGTATTATATTTCAGGATAAGAAAGATAAAACAAAAATTTATATAGATCATGTAGTTTCGTTTGTAACAAGAAAAAAAATAAAATTTAAAAATATATATACTTTTAAAAATAAGGATGCTGTTATAATAGATCCGTGGCTTAATATAGTTGACTTTGCCGATAATTATTTTACACGAATAATGAATAATTATATGGATATGTTTAAGGGATCGCCGGAAAAAGATTTTAAAGAACTTAAAAAGAAATCCTCTAAACAATTTAGTTTTTGTATAGATTCAAATGTTGTAGCTGAACTGGACAAAAAAGATATTGAGTATTTCAAAGCTCTTTATCCAGAGCTTGTAATAAAAAAATACAAAAAAATTACATTTCCTCGTAAGAAAAAATCATAGTGATTCAAGAGCGGCTATTTTCATTAGTTTAGCATCGGGAGTTTTTCCTGTCCAAATTTCTATTGCACGCTCCGCTTGGTATATTAACATATCTAATCCGCCAATCGTTTTGAACCCTCTTTTTTCTGCTTCTTTAAGAAGAACGGTTTTTGTCGGGTTGTAAACGATATCATATACAGGGGCATTCGGGTTAAGAGTTTCAAAATCCTTTGGTTCAAGTGCCATCTGATCTGCAATATATCCTTTCATGCCGATTGGAGTTGCATTTACCAAAATGTCTGTATCTGCAAGGCTGCGCATGTTTTGGATTTGATATACGTTAAACTCAATATTCGGAAATTTTGCGCGAACATAATTTACAGTTTGGTGGGAGTTAATAATATTTCTTGTATAGAAGTCGATATTTTTAACCCCTTTTTCTGCAAGCCCTACAACTGCTGCTCTTGCCGCGCCTCCTGTGCCTAAAATACCTGCGGTTTTTCCGTTAAGACTAATGTCAGCAGGAATTGCTTTTTTGAAACCGTAAATATCTGTATTGTATCCCATAAGTTCTTTGTTTTCTGTTATTTTGACAGTATTAACGCACCCTGCAATATTTGCATAATCGTCTATATCATTTAAGAACATTGATACAGGAACCTTTAAAGGAATAGTTACATTAAATCCGTTGTAACCGTTTGTTTTTAGATATTTAATCCTGTCTACCAAATCTTCTGCTGTTGTTTCAAGAACATCATATTGAACTTCTTCTCCAATGCTTTCAAGACCTGCTTTTTGAATAACTGCAGATATTGAATGCCCCAAAGGATATCCGATTATACCGAGTTTATACATAATTAATTCCTCCGATTATAATATTATACATCAGAATGTATTATTTGTTGTATAAAATTTTTATATTTTATAAGTTCTCTTTCTTTGTTATTAAAGAAAGCGGATATGAAAAGTATATCCAGATAATGCACCCAAATACATATTTTGATGTAAACCAAAATTCGTGGTATAATTATTTTATGGCAATTTTATCAGATGATGAGGACTTGAGGGGTAATAAAGGGGCTTTAAATAAAAAGAACCCTATTGTTAAACCTGAAAACATTGAATACGATAAAACCTTTGAAAACAGTATTCGTCCAAAGGATTTTGACAGTTATATCGGTCAGAGTGCACTAAAAGAAACTTTAAAGATTACGCTTGAGGCTGCTAAACTCAGAGAAAAACCTCTTGATCACATGCTTTTTTACGGACCTCCTGGACTTGGAAAAACAACTATTGCAGGGGTTATAGCTTCACAAATGGGCATCGATATCAGGATAACATCCGCTCCTGCACTAGAAAGACCGAGAGACATTATTGGTATTTTAATGTCGCTAAAAGGTGGTGAAATTTTATTTATAGATGAAATTCATCGATTGAATAAAGTTGCAGAAGAAATATTATATCCTGCGATGGAAGATTTTACTCTTGATATGACAACAGGAAAGAGTCAGACTGCAAAAACTTTACGAGTCCCGCTTCCTAAATTTACATTAATCGGTGCAACGACAAAAGCAGGAGAACTTTCCAGCCCATTGCGCGATAGATTTGGTATGATTCATAGATTAGAGTTTTATACTATTGATGAACTTGCTAAAGTTGTTCAAAGAACAGCTGATATTTTAGAAATTAAAATTACGGAAGAAGGCGCTAAAGCTATTGCAAGACGTTCACGAGGAACTCCGAGAATCGCTAACAGGCTTGTAAAACGTGTATCGGATTTTGCTATTGTTAAATATGATGGAATTATAGATGAAAAAGTTGCTAATGAGTCGCTTGATATATTAAAAATAGATGAATTTGGGCTTGATAATACGGATAGAGCACTCCTAAATCTTATTATCGAAAAATATGACGGCGGGCCTGTCGGAGTTGAGACGATAGCGGCAGCTCTGAGTGAGGATGTAAGAACGATTGAAGATGTTTGTGAGCCGTATTTGCTTCAAGCAGGTCTCCTACAAAGGACTCCCAGAGGAAGAAAAGTTTCGCCGGAAGGTTATAGACATCTAGGAGTAAAAGCTCCTTCCGAACAGCAAACACTGTTTTAGTCTAAGGGATTAGGTATGTTTAAAAAATTTTTAGTTTTATTATTTTTAATTTTGTTTTCGGTTTTAACCTGTTTTGCAGATGAAGTTAAGATTCTTCCTTCCGAGACGGCAATTGTGCAGTCTGTTCAATATGCAGATGAAGACAGTAATATAGGGCAAATTCGCCAAATTGCAGAGTTAAAACTATTATCAGGTGAATTTAAAGGTGAAACAGTTACGCTCGATAATATTTTAACGGGGAATCCGTATTATGATATTAATCTAAAAAAAGGAATGAAAGTATTACTACACGCCGAGGATAATGGTGAAGGTGTTGAATATTCAATAGAGGATATTAAACGAGCGGGAACGTTAGTGTGGTTGTCGCTGATTTTTTGCGGTTTACTTGTTTATGTTGGTAAACGAAAAGGAGTTTACAGCCTTGTGTCAATAGGTTTAACTGTGTTATTAATAACACACTTCTTATCTCCGCTTGTTCTTATTGGACTGCATCCTGTTTTTGCAGCTGCGCTTGTTTGTATATTATCGACAGCTGTGACGATGTATCTTGTCGGTGGGTTTAATGCAAAAAGCACTTCAGCAATGGCAGGGGCTTTGTTAAGCTTACTATTTGCAGCGGTATTATCCGGTATAACAATGTTTACTGCACACTTAACAGGATTTAGCGGTGAAAATACAACATTCTTGTATTCTGCTCATCCTGAACTTGATTTTGTAGGACTAACTGTCTCTATGATGGTGCTTGCAACTTTAGGCGCGGTTATGGATGTTGCAATGTCTATATCTAGTACAATTAATGAGATATATTTAACAGATAATACAAAGAGCGTAAAAGAGCTTTTTGTGTCAGGAATGAATGTCGGACGAGACATTATTGGTACTATGGCTAATACATTGATTCTTGTGTACTTGGGGGGAGCACTTCCGCTGGTTCTGCTTGCAGGGAATATTGATTTGATGAAGTTTATTAATCTGAATCAAGTTGTAACGGAGGTTGCTTCGGCTTTAATAGGAAGTATTGGAATTGTAATATGTGTGCCTTTTACAGCGCTTGTTGCATCTGTATTGATACATAAATATGCAAAAAAAGCAGAGCTGGAGAAATTGCCATTTTCTGAATAATTGCACATATTTAAATCAAGTGCTAGAATAGTTGGTGAAGAGGAGAGAATAAATGAAGAAACTATTAATAACATTGTTAATGCTGTTTGTATCAGCTATGAATATAAGTTATGCAGGAACATTTAAGGCTGATGCCAAAACAAAAAGAATTGCAGCCGGTACAAGATTCCAGCTTGAATTTTTACAGTCTGTAACAACTTCTGCCGGAAGCGAAGGTGATTTTTTTACAGCGGCTCTAAAAAATGAATTAAGAACAGAAAATAATACTGTAATATTGCCGAGCGGCTCTGTTGTCAGAGGAAGTATTTCTAACGTAAAAACTGCAAAAAGATTTTCTCGAGGAGCGATGTTGTATTTGGATTTTGACCATGTGGTTACGCCAAACGGCAGACAAATTCCTTTGGATTTAGCTGTAATTAAATGTAACGACAAGATAAATTATGACGGCGGTTTATATAAAAACTTAGGGTATGGTGAAGCTGTAAAAGAAAATTATGACAAGGGTGTTGATATCACCAAGAGATCAACAAATTATGGTTTAAGCGTCGGCGATGACCATCCCGGAATGCAGTATATTACAACACCGTTTTGTGCAGTAGGCGGATTCTTTGGCGGTGTCGGTTACTGGTTTGGTCAATCCGTTGCTGACATGTTCAGAAAAGGAAAGGATGTATACCTTCAAAAAGGTGATGTTGTAACAGTGCAATTAATAAATCCGATTGACATACCGGTTTATTAAACTAAATATAAATTTTTGTAACAAAATTCTTTTTCTATGAAATCGTGTGATAACAAAATACTTTATATATGTAAGCAAACACAAGAGACATTAACGAGAGTTAGAGAAAGAAGAGAAATGAAGAAAAAAGCTTCCCTTCGGGGAAGCCTTTTTTATGAATGTTTAATCAAATTATTTCAGTAATTTTATTAAACCTTCCAAGCCTAACAAGTAGCTTTGTTCTTTGAAACCAACAACCTGAGCAACACAGACTCCTGATAAGAGTGAAGTATGACGGAATTCTTCTCTAGCGTGAATATTTGTCATATGAATTTCAACCGTAGGAATTTGTACGGCAGAGATTGCATCACGAATAACAACGCTTGTATGCGTATATCCTCCGGCATTGATTAATATACCATCGTAAATCCCACGAGCGGACTGAATTTTTTCAACAATTTCTCCTTCGTGATTAGATTGCCAAACCTCAACAACCGCGCCAAGTTCTTTGCCTCGGTTTATAACAGCCTGTTCTATATCAGCTAAACTTATATTGCCGTATTTTTCAGGTTCGCGAACTCCCAGCATGTTCAAGTTTGCACCGTTTATTAATAAAATTTTCATATTTTCACCTATAATTTATGTCCTTAAATCAAGAATACATCCTGTTTTACATTTGAATAAAGTTATTATACAATAGAAAGAGAATAAGAGGAAGACATTATGATTAACAACCGCTGGTACGATTCAGATCCGATTTTAAAAGAAGCGTTAGAACTTTTGAGACTTTCTCCAGAAGGAACTCAAAACGAAGCAGCAGAATTTATGCTTAAACTTCAGGAGCAAGTTGCTGCAGAAGTAATAGAGCATGTGTATGAGATTATTAATACATATCAAGGTAAAGGAAATCGCTGGTATGATAATGATCCTATGATGCTCAAAGGTGTTGAACTTTTGAGAAATGCTCCTGCTAAAATTCAAAGAGTAGCTGCATTAAAACTTCTTTTAGCTTTAGAACAAAAATCTTTTGACGGGGTTGAACTTGCGTAATGAAAGATGTTCAAAATCAAAAAGATACGCGCGGAGTTGAAATTCAAAAAGTAGGTGTAAAAGGTGTTGAACTTCCGCTCACTATTCAGCGAAAAGATGCTCATGATATTACAATATATTCTACGGCAACCGTAGGTGTTTCTTTGCCTGCACATTATAAAGGAACTCACATGTCACGTTTTGTTGAAGTTCTTAACGAGTGGCGGAACAAGCGAATGCTTGGTATTGATGTGAAGGGGTGTCTTGAGGCAATAGTTGAAAGACTTAACGCAAAAAGCGGATATTTAAAATTCGATTTTAAGTATTTTATCGATAAATTGTCTCCTGTTACAAAAGTTTCTGCTCCAATGTGCTATGAATGCTCATTTGAGGGTATATTGGACAATTCTGGTGAAGAGGATGAGGAATACAGATTTTATCTAGGAGTTAAAGTTCCGGTTGCTACTCTTTGCCCCTGTTCTAAAGAAATATCAGAATATGGCGCGCATAATCAAAGAGCTCTTGTTTCAGTTAGAATAACTTATCCTGAGGAAGAACATATTTGGCTGGAAGATTTGATTAATGATATAGAAAACTGTGCTTCTTCGGAGCTTTACCCGCTCTTAAAAAGAGAGG
Source organism: uncultured bacterium (assembly GCA_902779645.1). GTDB lineage: Bacteria > Cyanobacteriota > Vampirovibrionia > Gastranaerophilales > Gastranaerophilaceae > CAG-196. The sequence continues at coordinate 165,194 of CACZCH010000001.1, forward strand.
ACGAAAAGTATGTAACGGAACATGCTTATGATAATCCTAAATTCGTTGAGGATGTGCTTAGAGATGTTGTTTTACTTTTAAGAAAAAATGAGATTATTGATTCTTTTGAAGTTGAATGCGAATCGATAGAAAGTATACATAATCACTCTGCTTGGGCTTATCAACAAGAATAAGATATTATTAAAAGTATATTATAATTCTGCCCCAAATTTACTTTTATATTATGGCATGATATTATTAACTAAAACATTTGGAAGGTGAAATATGAAAACCGTTCAATATATCCTAAAAAGACTTGAAGAACTTGGTGTTGAACATTTTTTCGGACACATTGGAAAGTATAATCTTAATATAATAAATGAAATTGAATCAAACCCCGCTATTCAATGGATAAACTGTACTAATGTTCAGAATTCCGTATTTGCTTCAGATGGTTATGCAAGAATAAAGGGTTTTGGTGCTTTTGTAACATCTTATGGCTCACAAGAGTTGAATACACTAAGCGCTATTACTGGAAGTATGGAAGAAAATATTCCAATAATTTGTATCTCAGGAATCCAGAATTCTGTGAAGTGTGACGATAATTCTATTGAAATATTTAAGAAAATAGTTCCATCTTATGCATTGTTGACAAAAGATAATGCAAAACTTGAAATAGACAGAGTTTTAAAAACATTTGTGAAGGAAAGAAAACCGGTATATATTGCTGTACCGGAAAATCTCACAGATTATGAATTGGCGGATAGAGATATTACTTATGATTGGTTAAGTGATGACAATGTTTTAGAAGAAACTGTTTCAAATATTATTGAAAAAATTAAATCTTCTGCAAAACCGAGCGTATTATGCGGAAGCTTAATAAAACGCTTTTCTTCAATTGTTGAATATAAAGAATTTGTTGAAAAATCTGCTATACCAGTTCTTTCTTTGAGGAGCGGAATTAATATAACTAATGCGGACTTGCCGGCTTATCTTGGTTTGTATACATCTGAGAATGAGTATATTAAGCTCACGGATTTATGCATTGTAATTGGTGCATTACAAAAAGAATTAAATGAAATTCAAAATATAAAAAATCAGATAATTATTTCGGGAAATTATACTGTTGTAGATGGTAAAAAGTACGAAATAAAAATGTCTGAGCTTTTAAATAGTTTAACAAAAACTATCGAATTTAGACGATTTGAATATAATAAAACAATTAATGAACTAAAACCATTCAAATCATCATCTGAAAAAATCTCTGCTGAAAGTCTTTGTTCAAGGATTCAAGAATATATAATCGGGAATGACATAATAATTTCTGATTCGATTATTATGCAAAAATGTTTTGAAAATTTAAAACTCCCTTCAAGTACAAATGTTGAAAGTTACAATGATAATAACGGCTGGGCAACTCCTGCCGGTTTTGGCGCAAATATTGCAAAACAGAATGCCAGAGTGATTATTATAACAGATTCTGATTCTCATATTGTGTCAGGCATGGAACTAGGTACAATAATAAAAAACGGTCTTAAACCAATTATTATAGTAATAAAAAAACTTTTATCGGAATTTGATTTACCAGACGTAAATTTTACAAAATTTGCAAGAGTTTTTAATGGTGATATATGGTCGACTCAAGTTGAGACATCGGAAGATTTTGATAAAGCTTTAAAAGTTACGCAGATTATGAATAAGATGTGTTATATAGAAGTTTGTATGGAATGTCAGGACAAAATTATTCAAGAGAAATCTTTCAATGAAACATTTGTTACAGAAACAAAAGATGAAAAAATAACAAATATAAACTTGGATAAAATATCATTAACATCTCCTATAAGCGGAAATAAATATGAAACGACAGTACACAAAGTATATGATACAACGGAGGAAATATAGTGAGCAGATTGTTTGTAATATCAGGTTCATCAGGTGTTGGTAAGGGAACTGTAATAAAAGAGTTTCTGAATAAAAATCCTGAATACAAATTATCAATTTCTTGTACAACAAGAAATATGCGCGAAGGTGAAATTGACGGAGTAAATTATTTTTTCCTTACGAAAAGTGAATTTGAAAAATGCGTAAAAAATGGTGAATTTCTTGAATGGGCAGAATTTTCAGGAAATTGCTACGGAACAAAAAAAGAATTTGTTAATAAATGTCTTAAAAATGGCGAAAATCTTATATTGGAAATTGATACAAAAGGTGCACTAAATGTTAAAAGAATAATGCCTGAAGCAGTGCTTATTTTTATAGCTCCGCCGTCTCTTGAAGAACTTGAAGCAAGGTTACGAGGGCGGCATACAGAAACTGAAGAAGCTATTCAAAAACGTTTGGCATCTATAAAACTAGAAATTGAAAATTCAAAATATTTTGATTACAAAATTGTTAATGATACGGTAGAAAATGCAGTCAAGAATATTGAAAATATTATATTTAATTCATAATATTATTTCCCGTAGTGGCTGTATTTTGTAACAAAAAGCTCTAAAATTTCAGATAATTTATTTATTTTTTCTTGCGATTCACCGTTTATAACTGCATTATCAATATCTGAAAAACATCTTTCTATTAGTTTTTGATACAAATTCTTATGTTGGATTTTTTCTCTTTCTATGTTGAAATAGCAAGTTTTCTTTAGTAATTCTAACTGTTTAATAAGTAAATCCTTAAATACTTTGTATGCATCATTTTTCTTTTTCAATTGTATATTTTTGTTTTTTTCTTCGCATTCTTTTAATAATCTGTCATAAGTGAAAATAAATTTATTTGCTTCTCTTTTTCTTGAAATAAATTTATCTTTTAGTGTAATATTTTTACGGGAAAAATCTCTTTTAATAAACTGATTTTTAACTCCATAAAAGCTTAAATACTGGGGCTTTTCGATATCTGGTTGAATATTCATTTTGTAATCCTTATTATAGAGAAATACATGCAGTATATTAAACACCTCTAATAAATTTTTTTTGCTACTGAAAATAAAATATTTACAAATTTTAATAATATAAAACAAAAAGCATTCATTCTTTTACAGATTGAATGCTCTCTGTTTTAGTTTTTAATAACAAGATTATAATTTAGAAGCAACCATTAATGTTGTTTCAGCTAATCTTGTAGAATAACCCATTTCGTTATCGTACCAAGAAATAATCTTAACTTGGTTTCCGCCCATTACACGAGTTAATAAAGCGTCAACAGTTGAAGATTGTGAAGTACCAACGTAGTCAGAAGATACTAACGGTTCTTCAGTATAGCAAAGAACGTGTCCGTCAGCGCCTTCTTTTAATGCTGCGTTAACTTCTTCTACTGTAACGTCTTTAGCAAGTTCAAATACAACGTCAACTAAAGATACGTCCGGAGTAGGAACTCTCATAGCGAAACCGTCCAATTTACCTTTTAATTGAGGTAATACTAATGCAACAGCTTTAGCAGCACCTGTCTTAGTAGGAACGATGTTTAAAGCACCTGCTCTTGCACGACGAGGATCTTTGTGTCCTGCGTCTAAGATTCTTTGGTCACCTGTATAAGAGTGAACAGTTGTCATCAAACCTTTAACGATACCGAATTTTTCATCGATAACCTTAGCTACAGGAGCTAAGCAGTTTGTAGTACAAGATGCCATAGAAATTACGTTGTGTTTTGCAGGATCGTATTCTTTATCGTTTACACCTAAAACGATAGTTTTATCTTCGTTAGTAGCCGGAGCTGAGATAATAACTTTCTTAGCACCTGCATCGATGTGAGCGTGAGCTTTAGTTGCATCTGTGAAGAAACCTGTTGATTCAACAACAACGTCAACACCTAAATCTTTCCAAGGTAATTGAGCCGGGTCTTTTTCAGCGAAGAATTTAATTTTCTTACCGTTAACGATAATACCTTCTTCATAAGCTTCAACTTGACCGTCGAATTTACCCATAACTGAGTCATATTTGAAAATTCTAGCTGCATCTTCCGGTTTCAAACCAGGGTCGTTGATTGCAACATAGTTAATCTTATCAAAGATACCTTCTCTGATAGCTGCTCTTAATGTGTTTCTACCGATTCTTCCGAATCCGTTAATTGCTACGTTTACCATAATTTTTACTCCTTCTTATTAGTAAAACTTTCTCTTAACTTTTTAATCGTAATTCAAACAAAGGGGTAAAGCAAGAGGTTATATTAATGCAATCATTAATTTTTTGTTAAAAAAATAGAGGTTTGAAAAATCAAACCTCTATTTCCATTAGCTTATATACCCTTATTTTTGCTCTTTGTTAGGTATTCTCATAGCATAGAAAGAACGGATAACAAATATTAACGCAATTATAAGGATTACAAAGCCCCAAATTTTAGCGTTTTCTTTGAACGCAGGAGCAATAGCAATTTCCATTGCCAAAAGCCCGAATAGGGTTGTAAACTTAATAATCGGGTTCATTGCAACTGATGAAGTATCTTTGAATGGGTCACCAACCGTATCACCAACAACAGTTGCTTCGTGTAGCGATGTGCCTTTTTCAGCCATATCAACTTCAACAATTTTCTTAGCGTTATCCCAGCAGCCACCAGCATTTGCCATAAATACAGCTTGGAATAAACCAAATACCGCAATTGCAATTAGATAGCTTACAAAGAATGATACCGGAGCGTTGTCGCTTCCCATTGGTGCAGATAAGCACGCAAGAGCAAGAGCAAAACCAAATAGTGCAATAAAGATATTATACATACCTTTTTGTGCGTATTGAGTACAAATCTTAACAACTTCTTTTGAGTTAGAAAGATTTGCGCTCTTTTCATCAGCTTCGCCTAGTTTGATATTGTCTTTAATGTATTCAACAGCTCTGTATGCACCTGTCGTAACAGCTTGCATCGAAGCACCGCTGAACCAGTAAATAACAGCACCGCCTGCTATGAAACCAAGAAGTGTGTATGGGTTCAACAGGTTAAGTATCATCTCAGGCTGAATACCCAATGTTTCTTTGATTACCAAGATTAATGAGAAAATCATGGTTGTAGCACCAACTACCGCAGTACCGATAAGAACCGGTTTTGAAGTAGCTTTGAATGTGTTACCTGCGCCGTCATTTTCTTCCAAATATTTTTTAGCGTTTTCAAAATCAGGAGTGAAACCATAGTATTTTTCAATGCCTTCTTTAACTCCGTCAATTTCTTCAATCAGTGATAATTCGTAAACTGATTGAGCGTTATCTGTTACAGGGCCATAAGAGTCAACTGCAATTGTAACAGGTCCCATTCCTAAGAACCCGAAAGCAACCAAACCGAATGCAAATACTGACGGATAAATCATAACATCTGTCGGAATGTTTAAGCTTGCGAAGTATGCTAAGCCCATCAATAATACAACAATTGCACCAATCCAAAAACCGGAGAAATTGCCTGATACAATACCTGACAGGATTGTAAGAGATGCTCCGCCTTCTTTAGAAGCTACAACAACTTCGTGAGTGTGTTTAGCCTTCGGAGAAGTAAATATCTTAGTTGCTTCAGGAATCAATGCAGCACCTAAAGTACCGCAAGAAATGATTATTGAAAGAACTAACCATAAATTAGCAGGCAAGTCTTTCAATAAGTAGTTACTTACACCAAACGTCATACCTATAGAAAGGACTGATGTAATCCAAACCAAAGATGTCAATGGTGCTTCAAAATCAAAATGTTCAGCTTTTGCAAGGAATAATTTTGTGTAAACTCCGTTAATCCAATATGCAACAACTGAAGTTATAATCATTAAAAATCTCATTGTGAAAATCCACGCAAGCAATTGAACTTGGTAATCGTGGAATACACCTAAAAGAATAAAGCTTACAAGAGCAACACCCGTAACTCCGTAAGTTTCGAACCCGTCAGCAGTCGGTCCTATTGAGTCGCCTGCGTTGTCGCCAGTACAGTCAGCGATTACACCTGGGTTACGAGGATCGTCTTCTTTAATACCGAATTGAATTTTCATCAAGTCAGAACCGATATCTGCAATTTTTGTAAATATACCGCCTGCAACACGAAGAGCAGATGCACCTAAAGATTCACCGATTGCAAAACCGATAAAGCAAGCGCCTGCAAGTTCACCCGGAACGAATAACAGAATAATTAACATCATAATTAATTCGATGGATACAAGTAATACACCTATACTCATACCAGCTTTTAAAGGTATGTTAAGAATGTTTAGCGGGTTGCCCTTAAGTGCGGTAAATGCAGTTCTTGAGTTTGCAAGTGTGTTCATTCTGATACCGAACCAAGCTACCATATATGAGCCTAAAATACCTAAAATTGACCAGCCTAAGATGATTAGAACTGATTTAAGCTCCATACCTTGTAGATACCAGAAGTAGAATGCAATACACAAACCGATTAAAACTTCTAACATAAGTAAAAATTTACCTTGTTGAACGAGGTAAGTTTTACAAGTTTCAAAAATTGTGTTGCCCACGTTAGCCATAGCTTCGTGAACTTCAACTTTTTTAACTCTTGTGTAAGCCCAAACTCCCCAAAGAACACCTAGGACAGAAACAATGATACCTGCTACAAGCAGATTGTAACTGAGCTCGGAGGCGTCTTTGATGTTAGGAACTACAAGAGATGCTTCTCCTGCAAAAACAGGAGCAGATACGATTAATGCCATTAACGACATAAACATTTTTTTTAGCATATATGTCTCTCCTTCTTATAAACCGTGATAAACACTAATAGGTTTATTATATATAATTTGTCTGAATAGTGCAAGGGGTAAAATATAAGGAAATAAAGCACTAGAGCAATAATACAGTTGATATTTTCCAGGTGCTTTAGGGAAGTTATAAAAAAAAATAATAGATAAAATTTATAATTTGACAAAAAAATGTGGTCTTGCTATATTATGAGTGTTCTGTTACGTGATTTATCAAGGGCATGTGGTGGAATGGTAGACACGCTAGTCTTAGGAACTAGTGCGCAAGCGTGGGAGTTCGAGTCTCTTCATGCCCAGTTTGATAAAAACAGACCGATTAATAATCAGTCTGTTTTTTTTATATATTTAAGCAATTTTATATAAATCACATCAGCTTTTGTTAGGCACTGTCTGACCTAAAAACTACAAAACTACTTATTTCTTCATTTGCCAACCTTTATAAGATTCATTCGATTTTGTTCCATTAGGATTATAGTAATTACATTCTAAAAAATTTGGTTCTTGTCCTATTTCTATGTATTTAATTTCATTACATTTATACGTTTTTCCTTTTTCATCTTTTGCATACAAAGATATTGTTGTAGAACTTGTGTGTTCTCCTTCATATTCTTGATTTCTATCATTACAAAGAGTAACTGTGCGTTTTTCCTGTGGGTAAGTTATAATTCTTTCCATTTTTACACAATTAAATTCTCTACCATCGAACATTTCATACTTGCCTAGGTTGTAATCTGTTATTATTAAGCCGTGGTTTTTAATTTTTATTCCTGATAAATCTTGTCCATCTTTATAGCGATAGTCTATTTCGTATGTTGGTATTCCTGCTTTTTTTGCTTCTGCAAGCAGCTTTTGATACTGAGCAAACTTTTTAGCTTTTGCTTCTTCAGCTTGCTGAGTTCTTTTATCTTCTATTTGTTTTGCTTCTGCAGTTGTCATTGGTAAATATGGTGTTACAATTGCGGATTTTATATTAGGTAATTGGAATTGATAATTAAAAGTATTACCCCAAGGTTTAAACTTAGCAAGTGGTGATGTTTGTTGTACTGTTGATGTCATAAATATTCTCCTTTTCCTCGTATATTTATATAAAGTATTTTTCTTACAAAAAATTGCCTAAAAGTATTTTAATGTTAATAAATTGTTACAATACTACGCTAAATAATAGAGTCGGGGTTTGTTTCACTCCTCAATTTTTTCAGCAAAAGATTTCAGTTTTTGCGTCAGAAAAATTGCAAGGTTTTGGTATACCTCTATGCTAGACTAATATGAGGGTTGGAGAATTTGCTGTATTAATCTGTATGTTAACGTCCAGTAATAGGCGGTTTGGGATATGCCCCAAACCGCCTATTACTTTGTCTGAGGTGCTACGAGAACTTCACGAAACGGAGTTTCGTCAGGAGTTAATATGATTTTGGAATAACAAATCATACGTGCTGTCATTGCGAGGAGCCGAATAGCTTCGGCGACGTGGCAATCCAGCTTTACAAGTATTAAATGGATAAATAGTTAATAATAGGCTGGATTCCTTCGACCTAATCGGTCTAGGAATGACAATCAAATCCAAGACGAGTCTCTTCAAGCCCATATTAACTAAACTACACCGATTATTAATTTGCTAATATTAAGAAAATGTTACAATTTAACATTTAATAGCGATTAGGAAAATAACTTTATTTGTTTTTTATTTTGTCAATAAAAATTTTTATTATTTTAAATTTCAATGATTTTACCGTTATTTATAATTCGTAATAACTTGCCTGCTGTATCTTTTACAAATTCGTTTACGTAGTTTTTATTAGGAGAGGTTTTTGAGATGTAAGTTTCTATTCTGTGTGTATAATCTCCTTTTTGAACTGTTTCTATTGTTCTTTTGTATTCCTGAAAATGGTCTTTAAATGTCTCAATTAATCCGTTTTGGGTGTAATCTTTATGAAGATGAGATTTGATTTCTCCGTTTAGTTCATATTCTATCGTATCAACATCACGTTCAAATTTATCTATTTCTAGTGTTTTGAGTAGAATTTTTTTGTCATCAAAATATTGATAAACTGTATTTTCGCCATTTTTTATTATTCTGCATTCTTGTTGAAAAGCTGTATTGTTAAATAAAATCTTCATAATAAAATATAAACTCAAAAAAAATTTATTTGCCATTTTTAGCAAAATTTGTTTTCACGCGTTTTATTAAAGGTATGAATATATCTTTTAATAATATTAATTTTTATGGGAAAATCCCAAAACAATCCAAACCTTCAGCATACGTAATCAGAGAAAATTTAAAAGGTTCTTTAAATTCTTTTGATAATAGTATTGTATCTGAAATTAAGGATTTATTTGAACTTGCGCATTCTTCAATTAAAGCTGTTGCGAAATCTTGTAATACAAGAAGTTCTATAAAGAATGGGTATTCAAGTCTAAAAAAAGGTGTTGCAGGTTCAAGAATTTTGGAATTCAGTAAAATCGGCGAAAAAGGAGAAGATATATCGATAAATGTCAGAATTGACAGAGGCAGTAAGTCTAAAACAACTAAAAAAGCAATTATAATTATTGATGATACTCAACTTGTAATTAATCCCAAAGGACAAATAGAGAAAAATCCATCAATGAGATTTATTCGTGATAACAGCGGACGAGGAAAAGGAGAAGTTGTCCAATATTATACTCAGGAAGAAATTGATAGACTAAACCCTGCACGCTACTTTTATGTGTTAAAAAAAGAATTGAATAAGTATATTGAATATATTAATTCAAGATGTAAAGAAATAAATGCTATTCGCGAACTGAAAGCTAAGAATATAGAAGGAAGTGTTAAAAAGTATTCCGGTTTGATAGAAGAAGTTAACAAAGAATTTCTATATTTTAAAACTCATATTAATAAATTGTCTGAAAAAGCTTTGGATAAAGATGTATTCAGAATTGTTAATAAAATAAAAACTTTTACTGCACAGAATTCTATAATGTTTAAAAATGCTCTTTCTGATGGTCGTTCTTTGTACCTTGTATATTCAAAAATCAATAAAAAGCCTGCAATGAAAATCTTGTTAATGGATTATTCAAATAAAAATGTAGATGAGAGTTTTGTAATTTATACTAACAAGCTTGCAAAATTTAAACCTAAAAAGCCGAATTCAAAACCGAGTCATTTGGATTATGATTTTCATTATTATACTCAGGAAGAAATTGATAAATCAGGTTTAAAGCATTATTTAACATTAACACTGCAAAAATTACAGTCAGTTAATGAAAATCTTGCTAACGGGATAAAAGAGAGGCACGAACGATAAATTGGGTATTTCCCATTCACAAATGAATATTCAGTTGAGTATTTGTACTCTAATTATGTTTTTCCTTTATTGTATCTAATTTGCAGTTAAGGTCTTGTAATTTATCTCTCAAAAGAATAAGATAATCGGGCAAATTTGATTCTTGAAGATATTGCTTATCATAGTAGTACAAATTTTTATTACGATGAATTATTTTGTCGCTAAGTTTTTTTATATCAAACCTGAGGAGTTTGTTGTTAAGAATAAAAAATGATTTTTTTATTTTATCACCGTCCATTACCAAAATCTGTGCTGCGACATCACCTCTAACCTTCGGAAAGCTCAGTCTTAAATCATGTCCGTTTGATGTTATATTGTCAAATTTTACAGCTGTCGAGGCTAATTTTATTGAAATATTATTTTCGGTTTTGAATTTCCGTCTGTCATCGGTTTCATGAAAATATTTTCTTATTTTTACTCTGTATTTTTCAAAGTTAGAATATATATCATCAAGTAAATCTTTATATTGTTCAAGAGTTGCGCAATTATAGTTTGACTTGATTAATTTAATTTTAAACCAATTTTGTGTATGTTCTATAAAACTATCCATTTCTTTATTAAGACAAGAAAGATATAAATATAAATTTGATTCATCAATTTCTTTTTGAGTGTAATAATTTGGAGTGATATAAATGCGATATCCTGAAACATCCGATTTTACATATTTGCTCGGAAAATTTTTCCGTACAAATCCTTTATCATTAGATATAACAAAATTTGATTCTTTTCCGTTTGCTCCGGTTATGATTATCCCTGTATACGAATCTTTTTTGTAGCTTGTGTCAAATAAACTTATAGATTCACCATCGGGACCGATATTCTTGAAACCTATTTTGTTCATAACCGGCTGGGGCATATAGTTCGGGTATGCGCTTCTTAATTCATATTTGGTACGCCCGTCATTTATCTTCTTGTATAGTTCTTGGATTAAACTGAATTTTTGAAGAATAGACTCAACTAATTCTTTATCATTGGAGTTAATATATCCGGCATTTAGGATATCATTGTTTTTTTGCACATTTATCAGAGTTCTTTTCGGGATAATTGTTTCAGTCTGAAAAGGGGACGGTTGGACTTTAGGCGTTGTGAAGATTCTTCTTGCCTTAAATAGTTTTGATTCAATAAAATCAATAACCTCGTTCATAGTATCTTCAATATTAATGCCTGAAAAATCGCCGGCATGTAAATATTCATCACTTTGACTGCTTAAGCCTAAATGTCGGAATACCTGATTTGTATCAGTCTTTAAAAAATTAAAATTTAAAACCCCGTTATTTGAAGAAAATATGTGATAATCGCAATTTTTTCCTGAAATTATAACCCCTTGTGAAATATCTTTTCCGATTTCTTTAATTCCAAGTTCGTAAAGTTTTTGAATGTTTTGAGTTTCTGTATTTGCATTAATCTCTGAAATTAATTTTTCTAAAGTATATGAAATGCTTTTAATTTGCGGTCTTACAAATCTTTGAGCAAAGTTTGATAAAAAACTTCGTTTTTTCTGTAATATTAGTGTATTTATCAGTTTAATATTTATAGGATTCATATATAATATAAAAACCGTAAAAAAAACTTTTGCTATTTTATAATTTCTATTGACGAGGTGTTGTTTTATCGCTAAACTTGAAGAAGGACAGTTTAAAAGAGGAGTTTTTAATGGAAGAATTAAAGAAATTTAGTACTGCTAAGTTTTTAAGCTTTGCACTTGGATTTTTTGGCTTGCAATTTGCTTGGCAGATGAGGATAATTTTATCTGGTCCTGTTACTGAAAACTTAGGTGCATCACCGTTTATTTTCGGTTTAATATGGCTGGCAGGTCCGTTTACAGGTATGGTTGTTCAGCCCATAATTGGGGCTTTATCCGATAAGACAACTTCGCGTTTCGGCAGACGCAGACCGTATTTATTCGGCGGAGCTTTGTTATCAGCGCTTGCATTATGGGCGCTTCCGAATTCAGAATTGATTACGAATACAATTGGTTCAAGTCTTAATATTTTGGTTCATCCGCTTGCTGCTTTATGTTTTGCAGCTGTTATGATTTGGATTCTGGATGCTTGTGTTAATATAGCTCAAGGTCCTTATAGAGCATTGATTCCTGATGTCGTTCCGCAAGAACAGCATTCTGTTGCAAATTCTTATATCAGTCTTGCAATCGGATTGGGTTCTGTTGTAGCTGCTGGTACGGCACCTTTCTTAAAATGGGCGTTTGATTATCAAATGTCTATAAATGCTCAATTTGTAATGGCAGCACTTGCGTTTACGCTTGGTATGACTTGGACTTGTATAATGATTAAAGAACGTAAGTATGAGCCAAAGGAAGAAGAACAAAAAGAAAAATTCAATTTCATACAATCTTTAAAAGACTTTTTTGCACTTTCGCCTGAAGTCGGTAAAATCTGCTGGATGCAGTTTTTTACTTGGATTGGAAATATGTGTATGATGATTTACTTTACGCAGTATGCAGTGCATACAGTGTTCGGTGTTCCAGATTTATCTGCTGTAAGTGAAGTTGTAAGATCTTCTTATGATCATGCAGTTCTTGCGGGAACAAACTTTTCATCAATATGTTTTGCGATATTTAACCTTGTATGTTTTGTTGTTGCAATTCCAATAGGTGTTCTAGCGGTCAAATTTGGGAATAAGAAAGTACACGTAATCTCAATGCTTTCAATGGCATTGGCATTTATGGGAATGGCATACATACACGAACCAAAATTTGTAGCAGTACTTATGGGCTTATCAGGTTTAGGCTGGGCAAGTATTTGTGCACTCCCGTTTGCAATGCTTTCTCAATATATTAAACCCGGTACTGAAGGTTCTGTAATGGGAATTTTTAACATATTTATAGCCGGTCCGCAGGTATTTGTTTGCACTCTTGTTTCATGGTTTATAAACAGATGCTCATTTAATGTATTTGACGGAGTAAATTACCACTGGGAGTACACATTTATAATTGGTGCTGTATGTTTAATTACAGCTTCCGTTATTGCATTAAGAGTTAAGGACAAAGTTTACGTATAAATATGACGGATAATAAAACAGAACAAAATATTCAAAAACGGGGGCGGGTTATTATTATAACTCCCCCTCGTTATATGCTTGAATCTCTGTATCTTGCTTCGGTATCCGAAAATGCTGTATATGAGACATTTGTTAAGCATTCAGAAAATTATAATGAACTATTTAATTTTATTTTAGATTCATATCCAAATTATTTAGCAGTAAAAATTACGTTTGAAAAATTTAAATCTCAAATGGAAACTCTATCTCGCTTGAAACAGAAACTTCCGCTGACTAAAATTATAGTTTTTGGCGAACCGTTTTTAACTTATAACAACAATGTAACTTATGAAAATCCATTCATAGACTACGTAATTATGGGTGAAGCAGAACAAACTTTCAAAGAAATTTTGGATGGATATCAAGAAAGCGAAATTTTAGGTATTTGTTATACGGATGAAAACATGCAGTCTGTAAAAAATGAACAAAGACCTTATATAGAAAATTTGGATAAATTACCATACCCTGCAAGACAATTTTTGACGGATAACAAATTGGTTGAATTGGAAGTATCAAGAGGGTGTCCTTATCACTGCATCTTTTGTCTTTCAACTGCAAAAAACGGAGTCGCGCATAGATTCAGAACCCCTGAAAGTATTATAAAAGAAATGAAATTATGCATAGAAAACTATAAAACAAAGCGATTTTATTTTAAGGCAGATATTTTTAATTTTGATAACAATTGGATAGAAAAACTTTGTAATCTAATAATAGAAAACAAGCTTAATATAAAATGGTCTTGTGATTTAGTTCCCAAAAATATTACGGAAGAGCTTGTAAAATTGATGTGCAAATCAGGTTTGAGATATTGCAAAATCGGTGCAGAAAGCGGTTCAAAAGAAATTCTAAAAAATTTGAACAAGGATATTACTGTTGAAAGTATAAAAGAAACTGTAATGTGCCTTAAAAAGTATAAAGTAAAAACATGCGTTTACTATGTTTTGGGACTTCCCTGGGAGACAGAAGAAACTGCAAAGGAGACAATAAAATTTTCACAAGAGCTTGATTCAGATGAGGCCGTATTTAATTCGGCAATTCCTTATCCGGCGACAAAACTTTTTGTTTATTCTATGCTAAATAAATTATTTATACCGTCAAATGAGTTTTGCGGTCAATCAAGATTACCGCTGTGTAAAACGCATAAACTATCAAAGAACAGAGTTTTTGAACTCTGCAATTCGGCATCAAAACACTTTAATAAACGGCCCAAAAAACTTTTGAAAGAATTTGTTAACTTTTGTAACAAATTGTTTATTAATTGAAATCGTTCTCAAAAAAAATACTTTATATATATGTAAGTATTTATAAAGGACAATCAATTATGTTAATGGTTACAACAAGTGAAGATTCAAGTTGCGCAAAGCTTTTAGGATTAACAGGTAATTCTAAAAGTGAAGGCGGTTTAATATCGAGTACTACATCGCTTATTTTTACATCTGATGAAGGCGGCAATGATGTTTGCACATTCTATTCAGGTCCGAGCGATGCTACTATATTTGCATTTGGCGAAAGTGCTGAATCTTGCGGTTCTATCGCATATTCAGAAAGTGAATCTTGTGGTTCAATGGCTTTTGCAGACAGCAGTGAATCCTGCGGATCCATTGCATCATCAGCCGGAAGCAGTTTCTCCTGCGGTGGCGGATGTGACTACGCTTGCTAATCAACTTAATGTTATAACAGTCCGGTAGATAAAACCTTCCGGCTTTTTTTTTATTTTTTAAAAATTTAATTAACGACCAATTTCGACTGCTTTCGCTGCCATAGAGCGAGAGATATTTACAAGTGCAAGGTTAGCTTCATAAGCTCTTTGAGCCATAATAGCATCTGCCATATCTACCATAGCGTTTACATTTGAGGAACGTATATATCCGTTAGCATCAGCATCAGGATGTCCGGGAGCGTAGATTCTTTCTCCTACTGTTGGGTCCTCAACACAACCGTTAAATGTAACTCCTCCTTGCAGATAAGGAAGTGTTCCCGTTCCGAAAACATCTTCTTTCATAGCGTTCATAACACCATGAAAAGAAATATCTTCAGTTGCGTTTAATACAGGAATTTTACGTACATAATTCGGAGTATCTACGTTAGCAATGTTTTTAGCGTGTATATCTAATCTTAAACCGTGTGCTTTTAAAGCGTGTGCTCCGATATTTATTGATTCCATTATGCTCATAACTATCTCTCCCTATTTGCCTACATTTATAACTGTTTTCATTTGGGTAATTATGTTTGACATTCGTCTTGTTGCCATTGTGTACATAAGTGAGTTTTTTTGAATCTCGGAAAATTCTTCCGCAATGTCGATCTCGCCTCTAGTTCTGTCTTCTGTTATAGCTGATGGACCGAGTTTCTGCGAAAGCTGAGTTTCAAGCGGACTATTCATATTACCGAGATATGTTGAAAAGTCAATATCACGTCTGACATATCCAGGGGTATCAACATTAGCCACATTAGAACCTAATGCTCTCTGCCTTTGTGAGATTAAATCAAGCATTAAACTTGTTTTCCCGAGTGAATCTAAACTTGTGTAACTCATTTTATATCACCTTCCTATTGTTGCAGGTTTATACCTTTTGTGTACATATCGTTTGCGACCTTCATAAGGTTTAAACTTGCAATCATTGATGCATTCAACCTCATCATTGTGTTTAATTCGTCATAAATGTTGACGTTAGAAACTTCTACCGCATTTTGTCTGATACTGCTTCCGTCTTTAACCAATCTAGGTTCGCCTGTTTCGCTGTTAAATACGACTTTGTTATTGTGTCCTTGCTCTAATGCTTCAGGGTTATCAAATTGAACGATTGGTATAGTACCTATTTTTTCGGGAAGTGAGCCTGCTTTGTCATGATACATAACGTCACCATTCGGCTTAATTTCAATTCTGTACGCATTAGGCGGTATCTTAATTCCGTCACCGACCATCCAATCATCAACTGTCACCAAATATCCGTTTGCACCGATTTTGAGCGAGCCGTCTCTTGTGTATTGAATTTCTCCGTCTTTAGATACAACCGGAATATATCCTTCACCGTCTATTGCAATATCATAAGGATTACTGCTGACTCTTATAGAACCTTGAAGGGTGTTCTTTCTTATTGCACCGTCGACGTAACCGTCTTCACGCAAAAATTGCTCAAAAGCAACACCTTTGTACCCGATTGTACTGTAATTAGCGAGGTTAGTTGCTATATAACCAAGCTTGTCAAATTGCATTGTAGCATTGTTAACGCATCTGTTTGTGACTGCTGACATATTATACATAGCTTAAACCTCCTAACTTACCGAACCTAATTGGCTTATTACTTTTTGCAAGTTATTACTTTCAATTAAGAATATCTGCCTGTTTGCTTCAAAATTGTTAACAACAGGCTTTACTCTTAAAAATTCATTTTGAAGCGAAACATTTGAATATTCGTTATATCCTTGTTTAATATCAGGATTCATTACTGCCATGCCGTTAGCGTCAACAACGCCAAGTATGCCTGCTTCGGATAGCTTATTTGTTGTTTTGTCATACACACTGACTTTACCTTGTGAATCAACAACAACTTTATCTATATTCTCGGGGATGACCGGAAGTTTAATCGCCATACCTGCGTCTGATAGAACAGGAAAATCTTCCAAAGAAAGTAAATTACCATCCTTATCAAGCTTAAATCTACCGTCACGGGTTAGTTTTACGCCGTTTGGAGTTTGGACTTGAAAATATCCTTTATTTGCGATTGCTATATCAAGCGGATTATTAGAAACCATAATACGCCCGACTTGATCATCTATTGTTGTAGAGAGTCCGTGAACTCCCAAATATTCAGTCATAGATGAGACTACACCTTCTTTTCTTTGATATCCGACTTTATCAAAACCGGCTACGTTTTCATTAATCATACCCAAAAGTTGAGTTTGTACGTGCATTGCTCTGATTGATGCGCGCATACCGTGTTCACAAAATCTTACACCGCCGTTGATTTGCATAGTTATACCTCTTTTATTAATGCTATCGGATTTTCATACAAATACTTTATAAATTATTTGTAAAATCATCCATATAGTGTAGTTTTACTATGGTTATAATGACGGTTTGAATAAAGTCAAGAACATTAGTAATTTAAAAAACCCCTAAATTTACCCCTAAGTTTACCCCTTAGTTTATCCATTTAAAACTTGTTACATAATTTTCGCCGTTAATATTACCGTTAATCTCAGCGATAAATTTACGAAAAGCCTTGCTGCTAAGTTCTATCCCCGGAATTTTATTAATTTTATCAAGTATAACAGAATTTTTTTCTAAGTTAATTCCCGGAACAACATTAAATAATGTATTTAGAGAAACATTGCCAAGCGGACCGAACATTGTTGATATCTTTTTTGATAAAAGTCCCAGAACTTCCATTTCAGCTTGAGCGGTTGCAAAGTTATAGTCTCCCGTTATAAATAAGCTCAAATCCTTCCCTTTTGTTGCTATTTCAATATTATCGGAATGACCGTCTTTTACGCTCATTGTTCCGTAGATGTTAGAGAACTCGCCTGTTTTGAGCGGTGTTAAAATGTCTATTACGCTGTTTATCGTAATATTTGTAATTCCGCCTTTTAAAAGGTTGCCCGCTTTCAAAAGATATTCAAGCGATCCTAATTTAGGCATTCTACCGTCCTGTACATTAAACATTATTGACCCGTTAAGCGTCTCCATACATTTACTAAAATCCTCACCATTGCATGAGAGCTTGACGTTTCCTGTTAAATCTCCGTAAATCTGGTTGTTCAAATTAAATAGCGCGACAGCCAAGTCGTTTGCGCTTATATTTCTGGAATTAAGGTATACACTTGTTCTACCGTTAATTAGGTTGTATGTGTAATTCCCGTTTAATGTTCCGTTTGCGACGTTAAATTTAAAGTTATTAACAATAAAATCTTTTTTCTCATTTAAGGCAATTTCAGCTTGAATATTGCTTGCGATAAGATTTCTTAACCTGATTTCGTTCGCGTGGATGTTCATATTTTTGATTTGTAGGTTTTTAATATCAAAACCTGATAGCGAATCGAGTGCAGTTTCTTCGCTTACCTGTACTGATTTAAGTTTATTTGTTATGTAATTAAGGTCTATAACTTTTGTATCAAGTTCTGCATTTTCAATATAATAAGGTATTGTCAGTTTGTTGCGCAAAATTCCTTTAATCTTTATATCGTTACCGAAAACTTCTCCTTTTGAATATAAATCAATAGTTTTGTCTTTAAAATTGAGTGACAGGTCTTTCATTACCGTATCAAGAAACGGAATGTTGGTTTCCACTATATGAAAGCTTCCAATTACATGCGGATTTGATAGCTTTCCGTTGATTTTGAGATCAGAGTTGAACTGTCCTTGCTTAATGTTTGGTTTTTTGAACAGAATATTGAAGATTCTTGCATCTGTCGGGTTGTTTGTTTTAATTCTTAAATCTCTGAGAATGAAATCATTTCCTGCAAGTTCAATTCCACCGAAAGCTTTAAGCATATTGAGTCTTGTTGTGCGATTTCCTTGTGATGAAATAATTTTGTCATAAGAAAATTCTTTTATTTTCAGTGCTGTTTGATGTAATACGTTTGTATTAATATTAATAATAATTCCATTTTCAGGATCGCCGATTGTTGATCCCATATAATATATGCTTGAATTTTTATCAAGCTGAGTTTCTATATTTGTGTTAAAGTTATCTTTTATTCCTTTTAATTTTGCCGAATATACAATATCTCCTTTTAATTTTAACGGGTATATTTTGTTATTATTAATGTATTTATCTACAAATTCTTGTTTTGGTTTTGAATTTATATAAATGTCAAAATCCTGTTTATCAAAGATATTGTTAATTTTTCCGTCAATAAGAATTGGCATTTCTTCTGCCATAATATTAATTTTATTGAGTCCTAGATGATTTTTTCTTATGTATAGACTGCCGTTAACAACTTTTACAGGCATCTCAAGCGGTTGATATACAAATTCAATTCCTCCTATATTTGTAGAAGTATTTACGCTGTTATTTGATATTTTTGCATCAAGATTAATTTTACCTTTTGTGAATTTAACAGTCTTTATTAAATCTCTTATGTTTTGCGGGAGGAATTCATACTCGCTGAAACTGTTTATAATAGAAAGTTCAAAATTTTTAAGTGATAAATTTCCGTTAAAAACAGGATTAGAAACAATGTTGTTCCCTTGAAGGTTTAAATTAAAACTGCTTTTAGTATCTTCAAAAAATCCGTTAAGATTTTTTATTAAAAGTTTACCGTTTTTAAGAGTAACAGTACCGTTTGATAGTTTTAGCTTGTTAGATTTGGAAACATGGATTATTTCTCCGTTTAAGTCGACCTTGTCATATTGAATGTTGTTGACATAGCCTTTATATTTAAGAGTAAGTTTTACAGTAATATCAGAAATATCTTTTTTTAATTTGTCGTCATTTGGAATAATATCTCTTAAGTTCAATTTCGGAATACTTATATCTGCATCGACAAAATCATCTTTGAGTTGAGCAATTATATCTGCGGTAGAATTTCCGATAAAAGAATTAAGATTTAAAGATATATTAGTATTATCAAAAATAATAATTCCTTTTGTATTTTTTAATTTTATACCTTCGTATTCAAAACCATTTCCCAATAATTTTAAAGAGCCTTTTGTGAAGAAGTTTTTGTTAAATTTAATATCTTCAATATCTTTAATACTGCCGTAAACATTTAATTTAAGATTCGCAAGTCCTTGAATTTCGGTTAGTTCAGGCAGCATATTTTTTATATCATTAACCAGCGAGGATGTTTTTATAGAATTATACATATTAGATAAAGACTGATTGTCAGCTTTTACATCAAAGTCAAATTTCCCTAAAAGATTGCAGTTCCCGTCTATATTCACAGTTTTACCGTTAATTAAGCCTTTTTTAAGGTTAAAAACTGCATTTTCGTCATTAAAACTTAAAACGGCATCTGCATCTGTTAAAATTAAATTCGGCATTTCATAAAAATGCGTAGTTACGTTATACAAATTAAAATCGCCCCAAATGTGAGGGTTTTTGCGGTTCCCTTTTATAATTATATCGATATTGCCTTTCCCTTTTATGTCCATAATGGGAACAGGACCTATCACAAAATTTAAAATTTCGTGAATAGGAACAACTTTTTCTTCAGCGGTTGCCAAATCAACATTTTTTGTACTCCAAACTCGCATATCAGAGTATTTTACGTTATATAATTCGACACCTCCCTTTACCCAAACTTTTTCAGAGATTCCGGCAGGAACATTAACATCAAAATCTAAATATTTGCCTTTGAATTCAAGCTTAACAGTTGCTCCTTTTGCATTCGGAATAGGTTTTGTTAAAATTCCGTTATTAATGTATACGTTTCCGTTAATGTTCGGTTCAATAACATCTCCTTTTATGCTTAAATTCCCGATTACGTCGCCGTAGAATTTATATTTTTTTAATTTATAAGAGTCAATATCTTCCGTTTTAAATACAGGAAGCATATTTATGAAATCTTCGGCTTTCAGACGGTTTATATTTATTTTTAGGTTTAAATTTTGATTCAGTTTTGAAAAATAATTTGTGACTTCACCGGAAAAATCAGTATCAATATTTTTTGAATATATCTTTCCGTTTTTGAGAATAATTGATTTTTTATTTAGTTCAAAGCCTAAAATCAGGTCCAGCTTATCGGGAAATGATATTGTTTTAGCTTCATCTTTTGAGCGGAATTCTAGGTTTTTGAATTCTGCTTTCAGGTTATTATTTTCTGATTTAAGACTAATTATTCCTCTTGCGCCGATTATATCTTTTGGTATGTAGTTTTTGAAGAATGCTGTCAAGGCTGACATATCTATATTTGATATATCTGCATTTACAATTGTATTTTTATGAATGTTATTTTTGGGAAGGTATAAATCAATTTTTGCAGATGCAATTTGCCCTAATGTATTTAAAGCTCCGTCAATATGAAGTTTTAAGAACCGCCTATTGTTTTCATAAAAAATTTGTTTTGCTTTGTATGTAAATTGTGTATTATTAACATTGTTTTCAACAGATATCTGTATGTTGTTTAAATCTATGTAATCGCATTTGATTTTTAGTTTATCTAAATCGTCGGGATTAAGTTCCTCAAGAATTAAATCTTTGTTTAGTTTAGCTTTAATATAAATTTTTGAAGTTTTTAGTTCGTTAATATGAATTCTTCCTGACAGAAGCGGTAAAATTCTGAGTGTGAGTGATAAATTTTCTGTTTGGTATATATCATGTGTTTTTTTTGATTCAATTTTAAGTTTATCTGCTTTAATTTTAGCAACCGGAATAATATTTAAATAAAGTTTGGGATTATCAATTGTAACAATATAATCCGAATTGTACGACAAATTCTCACATATTATAGGTATAGCTTTTACGAAAAACAATTGAACTGTTACTATAATAAGTGCAAATATACTTAAAAAAACGACTATATATTTATTAGAAATTTTATCCATTATTTATATTCTTTATTCTATCAATAATAGAATATTTTGTATAGTTGTTAAATAAGGTAATTGTACAAAATGTTTAAAGGCAATGGAATTTATCCGTTCTTGCACACCTGTTAAATTATTCATCAAAACCCACCCGCACCCTCCCTAATTAGGGAGGGCTTTGCTCTAAGCTTTACGCTCCTTTTCCTAATAAGGACATTACTGTCTGAGATAATTATATTAAGACCCGACTCAATCCTCCCCAGCCGGGGAGGAAGCCTGTTGTTACTGAACGTTAGTGAGGTTTACAACGGCAGGTGGGTCACGGTAAAAAAGTGTGTCCGGATAAATATTCCCCCCCTTCCGTAATTTACCCCTGTAATTTACCCCTGTAATTTGCCCCTGTAATTTACCCCCCCCCTCCATGTTTTACCCCCACCAATTAATTTTACTGATAATTTACAGAAAAATTACACCATCTGTATGAGAGAGAACAAAAATTCCTAAAGAAAATTAAAATTCTGCCGTTATAAAGAATGTTAAGGAAATATGCATGTCACATCAATATAGTACCCCGTATATTACGCTTCCAACGCGTGATGTTTTAATCCCGAATACTTTTAATCCGTCTCAAGCGGTTGAATATATTAATTCATACATTGATAAAACAAAGTGTGAAGAATTTTCTGTTGATATTTCGTTTATGAATATTATTGATGCTTGTTACGTTTCGACTATGTGCTCAACTAAGCACTATATCAAATATCCTGACGGAAAAATTAATTGGCTCGTATCGTCTGATAAAGTGAAAGAATACTCTAAGGATATGTTTTTGGGTAACAGCGAATATTTTTGCTAAACTTTCTTATGGTATAATATATTATACTAAAGAAAGGAGTTTATATGCCAGAAACGACTGTAAGAGTTTTAGACAAGGTTAATTCACCTGATGATTTAAAAAAGTTAGATATAAAAGAAATGTATGAGCTTTCGAATGAAATGAGAGAGCTTATTATAAAAAAAGTTAATACCACAGGCGGTCACTTCGGTCCGAATTTGGGCATAGTGGAAACGACAATCGCGCTTCATTATGTATTTAATTCACCTGTTGATAAATTCGTGTTTGATGTTTCTCATCAGTGCTATCCGCATAAAATGATAACAGGAAGAAAAGAAGGATTCTTAAATCCTGAAAGTTATCTTAAGTACACAGGATATACTGCTCCCGAAGAAACTGACCATGATTTGTTTAAAATCGGTCATACATCGACTTCAATAAGTTTAGCGACAGGACTTGCAAAAGGACGAGACCTATTAGGCGGAAGAGAAAATATTATTGCACTAATCGGAGACGGTTCTCTAACAGGAGGAGAAGCTCTTGAGGGTTTAAATAATGCGGCTGTTTTAGGAAGTAACATTATAATAATTGTAAATGATAACGACATGTCTATTGCGGAAAATCAGGGCGGTATCTGCAATATGCTTACCGAACTAAGAGAAAATAACGGTGAAGTTGAAAACAATTTCTTTAAATCGCTTGGTTTTGAGTATCATTATATCTCTGACGGTCATAATCTTGAAAAACTTATTGAAACTTTCTCGGAAGTTAAAGACACAGACCATCCTGTATTAATCCACATACATACAATTAAAGGTAAAGGATTTGAGCCGGCAGTAGTGAATAAAGAATCGTTCCACTGGATTCTGCCAAATACATTAGACCATCTGAATGACGAACCAAGCGAACAAGGTGAAAGCTATGAATCTTTAACAAAAGATTATATACTTTCAAAAGCAAATGCAGGTGAACCGATTGTAGCAATGAATGCTGCAACTCCCGGAGTATTCGGGTGGAATAAAGAATTCAGAAACAAATTAGGCTCGCACTATATTGATGTAGGTATAGCAGAACAACAAGCAACAGGTATGGCATCAGGAATCGCAAAAAGAGGCGGGAAACCTATTTTGGCGTTTATGAGCTCTTTTGTTCAAAGAACGTACGACCAGTTATCACAAGATATGGCACTCAACAATGCTCCCGTAACAATGCTAATATTCTGGGGCGGAATATCAAATGCTGATGCAACACATCTTTGCACTTTTGATATACCTCTTATCAGCAATATACCTAACATTGTTTACCTTGCGCCGACCTGCAAAGAAGAATATTTGAGAATGCTTGATTGGTCGTATAATCAGAATGAGCATCCTGTCGCAATAAGAGTACCTTTTGAACTCACAACTTCGGGAGTTGAGGATAAAACGGACTATTCTATTCTTAATAAGTATCAAATGGTTGAGAAGGGAGAAAAAGTCGGAATTATTGCACTGGGTTCATTCTTCAGAAAAGGGAAAGAGGTTAAAGAACTGTTGAAAAAAGAATGCGGTATTAACGCTACTCTTATTAATCCTCGCTTTATTACAGGTATTGATAAAGATATGCTTGAGGATTTAAAATCAAATCACTCAGTTATAGTAACTCTTGAGGATGGAGAACTTGACGGCGGATTCGGAGAAAAAATTACAAGATTCTACGGCGGTTCATCAATAAAAGTTCTAAACTTCGGTTCTCACAAAGAATTCACGGACAGAACTCCGATAGAAGAATTGTATCAAAGATACCATTTAACAAATGAATTGATAGTACAAGATATCAAAAATGTTTTGTAAACTATAAAAGTTTTTATATAACAGTTACCAAAATATGGTTGTCATTCTTCTTGAATGACGACTCTGCATATAACTGTTCTTATTGAGAATCTTTACATTTGTTTATATTCAAGATTAAAAATATAAAATTTTATATTTGTTCATGTTAATATTTAGTCAAATCCAGCTTGATTAAGGAGTACGTATCGTGAAAAGAAATATAATAGCAGCCGTTCTGGCATTGTTTATATGCGCAAATCTGTGTGTTTATGCTGAAAACAGTATTGATGAAGCAAGAGCATACTCAAATCAAGCTTCAAATAAATTTATGAAAAAAGACATTCAAGGCGCTTTATCAAGTCTTGACGAAGCTGTAAAACTTACTCCTAACAATCCGCAATTATACCTAAACCGCGGGTTTGTTAAACATTTTATTCACGATTATAATGGCGCAATGGAGGATTATAATCAAGCTCTAAAGATATCACCGAAATTCGCTTATGCATACAATAACAGAGGGGTTCTTAAAGTTTCACTTAATGATATTCAAGGTGCAATGGAGGATTATGCATCTGCGCTAAGTATTAACCCGAGATATGCGGATGTCTACTATAACAGGGGAAATCTTAAATATATGACAGATGACCTCAAAGGAGCGCTCGCAGACTATGATAAAGCAATAGAATACAACCCGAAAGATTCCGAAGCATACAACAACAGAGGTGTAGTAAAAAAACGCCTTGACTTAAATGTCGGAGCTCTCAGCGACTATTCTCAAGCAATCGCGCTTAATCCTAAAGACAGCATAGCTTATGCCAACAGAGGAAGATTAAAAAAACTGTATTTTGATAACGAAGGTTCAGCAATAGATTTGAACCAAGCCGTTGCACTTGCAGAAACTCAACCTTTTATTAAAAACGTTAAACCTTTACTTTCATCTCAGCACTACATAGCAGCAATACCTTCAGTGCCGAGTTTTGCTTATGATATTACCGAATCTGCAAATTCCAAGCTGGCTATGAATACAGCTCATGATGTTCATAAAATACAAAAACAAGAAGAAATACCTTTCCAAAAAATGATTGAACCAAAAACTGTTCAACAGGCAAAAAATGTTAAAACAGTTTCTAATAAAACTCAGTCAGGTTCAACTGTACTAAGCGCAGGAGTCGGTAAAGTTGTCACACCGGAAGTTCCTGATATTAGAACAACCGCTGTTACAAATAAGGCTACAACAAACGTAAAACTGGCCGAAAGTTACTATATTCGAGGATTGCAAAAATGTATTCTAAGAGACTTGCAAGGCGCAATTTCTGATTTAGATAAAGCTATCACAAATAACTCAAAATACGCAGATGCTTACTTCTACCGTGCTGCAATCAAAAAAGAACTGGGTGATATAGACGGATTCCGCAAAGATTATTCAACCGCTATTCAAATAAAACCGTCTCTACAAACATACAATGATAATGATGCTTTAAGTTTGATAAACGGGTAAATATTTTTTCTTTTAATAAATAGTATATACAGTTTTAAGTTGTGTAACAATTTTATTAAAAAATCAACCAAAAAAGGCAATTTCTTAAAACAAAATTACTTTATATATATGTAAGGCGTAAGTCAAAACAATAAAAACAAGAAAGTAAAAGCGTAAATAATCGTTTATACTTAAACAAAAATTTATCTTATACTCTCTCTTAATATCCTCGTGTTTATTTAATGTTGCTAATTTTTCCATTAGCAACTTTTTATTTTGTATATACGGACAAACTTGTCATACTGAGCCAAGCATTAATTTAAGGAGAAGTATCATAAGATTCATCGGCATAAATGATTCCCGTCTCAGAAAGACATTTTATATTTTGATACTTATTCTTGTTTTTATATTGTTTTTTATTTACACTTGTAATGTATGTGAAAGCTGTCACACTTTTGAGGAGTATGAATTATGTATAATGTTGCAATTATTGGTGCAGGACCGGCAGGGATTTTTTCGGCTTTAGAGATAGTAAAACTCAAGCCCGATTGGAAAGTTGTCTTAATCGAAAAAGGGCAAAAAATTGAAAAAAGAAAATGTCCGATTAGAGAAGGCTCACCTAAATGTGTTAATTGCAAACGATGCGGACTCCTTTGCGGGTGGGGCGGAGCAGGTGCTTTTTCCGACGGAAAATTGACTTTAACCCCTGATGTGGGCGGTCACCTCGTCGATTATATGCCCAGAAAAAAAGTTGAAGAATTAATCAAATATGCAGACGACATGTACCTCGAACACGGTGCAACAGATGAAGTTTTCGGTACTGATATGGAAGTGTTTAGAGAAATTGAACGACAAGCGGTTCTTGCGGAACTTAAACTTGTTCATTCTCCTGTCCGTCACCTCGGTACAGAAAGAAGCCTTGATGTGCTCAAGCACATGCAAGACTATTTGGATGAAAGAATTACAATACTGAATAATGTTCGTGCCGAAAGCCTTATTGTCGAATGCGAACAGGTTAAAGGTATCGTGCTTGATAACGGAGACACTATAAAAGCGGAATATACAATTATAGCTCCGGGCAGAGAAGGTGCGGATTGGCTTACGCATGAATTTGCAAAAAATAAAATCGGTATGGTTAATAACGCAGTTGATGTTGGTGTTCGTGTAGAACTTCCCGCTCCTGTTTTTGCACCTTTAACCGATAAATTATACGAATCAAAACTTGTGTACAATTCACCAACTTTCGGGGATGAAGTTCGTACATTCTGTATGAACCCGAACGGAGAAGTCGTACAGGAAAACTATAACGGAATAGCTACCGTTAACGGTCACAGCTATGCTAACATAAAAACAAACAATACTAACTTTGCACTTCTCGTAAGCAAAAAATTCACTGAACCGTTCAAAGAACCTATCGCTTACGGTCAGCATATCGCAAGTCTTGCGAACATGCTTGCAGGCGGTATTCTTGTACAAAGATTCGGCGACCTGCTTGACGGCAGACGCTCTACTCCCGACAGAATCCGTTCAAGTATTATTACTCCGACACTTACTTGTGCAACTCCCGGAGACTTAAGCCTTGTTATCCCGTATCGTCAGATGAAGAGTATTATAGAAATGCTGTTTGCTCTCGATAAAATTGCCCCAGGAACAGCTTCAAGATATACACTTTTGTACGGTATAGAAGTTAAATTCTACTCGGCTCGTGTCAAACTCACAAACGAACTTGAAACAGAAGGAGTTAAAAACCTGTTTACAATCGGAGACGGTGCAGGTGTAACAAGAGGACTCATCCAAGCATCAGCATCAGGCGTCTACGTCGCTCAAACTATCTGCGCGAGAGGTTAGAAGTAAGGTATAAAGGTTCTTCTTTTTTGAAAAAAAGAAGCAAAAGCGGATTTTGGCAAGGCTGAAGTGAGCTTGAGCGAACGTAACGCCGTCCTTGTGAAACCGTTATAATGAGTGACTTTTTGTGCAAGCAAAAATAAACGAATGTAAACGGTTGAACTGCCAATAATCCAAGACGACTTTTCGTATATAGTAACGGCTTCTTGAACAACATTGTAAGTTGGTTGAACAATAGCGCACGTCCGCCTATTGGTTAATTTAGTAAAGGGTTGATATAAGTTTTAGTATAGATTTTAGCTTTAGCGGTGGTGCAAATGCACCGCCTTATTTACGTTTATTTTTTTTAATAAAATTATTTCTATAAATTAAACAGACATAAAATGGTACAAACAATAATTTGTTTGTGCCACATTAATACATTTTTAATGCAATAATCTTGTGTTCTGTTCAAGAGGCGGATTTTGCGTAGAGTGACGACGAACGATAGTGAGTCTAACTCGAAATAGCACGAAGTTGAGTGAACGACAGTTTTGCGTAAGCAAAATATAGTGAACGACTACGAAGTGTGAAGCAAAATCCAAGACGCGGGGCGTACAAGTTTTAAACAATCGTACCTTTTATTCTTCCCGCCGACGTAAAGCCAAAAGGTTTTTGGTTCTTTTTGCCCAAAAAGAACAACCCTTTATCCCTTTATCCCCCTTAGTTTTCCGACGAACCTTGCGAGTCTTGTCATAGCTTCTTTAAGGTTTTCGATGGAGTATGCGTAGGATATTCTTAAAAACCCTTCCCCGCTTTCGCCGAATGCGCTTCCGGGGACAGCGGCTACACGTTCTTTTTCTAAAAACTTAGTTGCAAACTCTTCTGATGTCATCCCAAATTCTTTAATAGAAGGAAAAACGTAGAATGCGCCGTAGGGTTCAAAGCATTCAAGGTTCATTTCTTTAAATGCATTCATAAGAAATCTTCTGCGCTGATTGTATGCTCCGCGCATAAGTCTTACGTCATCATCACCGTTTCTTAAAGCTTCTATTGCGGCGTATTGGCTAGTGGTCGGGGCGCACATTATTGCGAATTGGTGGATTTTTGTCATTTGCTTAATAATATCACTTGGTCCGCAGGCGTACCCTAATCTCCAACCTGTCATTGCGTATGATTTAGAAAATCCGTTAATCAATATTGTGCGGTCTTTCATACCTTCAAGAGATGCAATAGAAACGTGTTTACCTTTATAAGTCAGCGCTCCATATATCTCGTCTGACATAACATAAATATCTTTTTCTATACAGATTTTAGCAATTTTTTCCAAATCTTCTCTTTCCATAATTGCACCTGTCGGATTGTTTGGAAACGGAAGAATAAGCACTTTTGTTTTTGGGGTAATTGCATTTAAGAGCTCTTCTGCAGTCAGCCTAAATTCATTTTCTGCTTTTAGATTTATTATTACCGGTTTAGCGCCTGTAAGCAGGGCACAGGGGTAATAAGAAACGTAGGCAGGCTGTGGGATAATAACTTCATCACCCGGATTAATCATTGCCCTAAGCCCTATATCAATAGCCTCAGAGCCACCTACTGTTACAAGAACTTCGCTCAAGGGATTGTATTCGATGCCTTGTGTACGTTTTTCGTAATTTGAGATTTCTTCTCTCAGCTCTTTTAATCCTGCATTAGAGGTATAAAAAGTTTTTCCTTGCTCGAGCGCGTAAATGCCTTCATCTCTGATATGCCAAGGTGTATCAAAATCAGGCTCACCGACACCGAGCGAGATTGCATCTTTCATTTCAGACACAAGGTCAAAAAACTTTCTGATACCTGACGGTTTCAGATTTTTTACTGTTTCATTCAAAGGTACGCTCAAGAGATTACCTCTCTTTCTTCTCTGATATGTTCGTCAATAATTGTACCGTGGTCTTTGTATTTTTTAAGTATAAAATGTGTTCCCGTGCTTATGATGCTATCGAGAGTTGATAATTTTTCTGAAACAAACATTGCGATATCTTTTAGTGATTTTTCTTCTAAAGTAACGAGTAAATCAAATCCGCCTGAGATTAAGTATACATCACGTACTTCAGGGTAGTTATAAATTCTTGAAGCGATTCTGTCAAAACCTTTTCCTCTTTGAGGAGTAACTTTAACTTCAATTAGCGCAGTAACTTTTTCAATAGAGGTTTTTTCCCAGTTTACGAGCGTATGATACCCGCAAATAACTCTTTCATCTTCGAGTTTTTGAAGCTCGTTAACTACGTCTATCTCTTCTTTACCTAATCTTACTGCAAGTTCTTTTAAATCTATTCTGCTGTTTTTTTCAATAATTGATAAAAGTTCTTCTCTCATATTTATCCCTTTTTGTTATGTGCAAATAATTGCACCTCTAATATCTAGAGGCAAAGTTACATTTACCCCTTTACCACTTTACCCCCTGATAAAATTTGTTTTAATTTTTTCTTCTAGCTGCGGTTTTGTAATTCCGAATTTTCTTCCTGCATCAATACATTTAAGCATCCAAGCCATATTTCTTCCGAGAATTCTCATTGTTTGTAGTCCTTCTTCATCTTGGCGTGCTTCTTCCATTATATTTCCGTGGATATTATTCCAGTAAGAAGAAGATACTATGGGCATATTACATATAGTAAAGTATTTATTTAAGACATCGAAGCTTGCTGTTGTACCCGAACGTCTTGCCGAGACAACTGAAGCTGCCGGTTTGAATGCAAAAGCGGAAGAGCCTGAATAGAATGCTCTGTCTAAGAGGGTAAGGATTCTTCCTGATGGGTGTGCATAGTATACTGGAGTCCCGAACACAAACCCGTCAGCTTCTCTTGCTTTTGAGACAAAATCATTTACAACGTCATTGTATACACATTTGCCGATTTTTCTGCATGCCTGACACCCGATACAATCTCTGAGCTCAGGATTGCCAAGCTGAAAAATCTCTGTCTCTATATTTTCCGAGTTTAAAGTTCTTGCGACTTCATCTAAGGCTGTAAAAGTACAGCCATTTCTATGTGCGCTTCCGTTTAATAATAAAACCTTCATTATATCCCTTTTTATAATTATGGTGCGAAAATTGCACTCTACAACTTATTTGACACAATATAGCCGATAGTGGGACTTGAACCCGCGACCTACTCATTACGAATGAGTTGCTCTACCAACTGAGCTATATCGGCACAATATTAAAATAGCATAAAACATAGAGTGTGTAAAATGTTTTTTAGCTTTACATTAAAAATGTTTTTGTGCTACAATAGAGGTGTAGGAGTATATATAGCTTATTTTAGCAATACTTTTATTTTTAATACAAGGGATAGAGGAGAAAGATTTTGAGTCAACAAAATATATTTTCAGACGGTAAGATAGTACCTGTAAACATTAGGGATGAGATGAAAAAATGCTACATAGATTACGCTATGTCAGTTATTGTAGGCCGCGCGCTTCCTGATGTTCGCGACGGGTTAAAGCCTGTTCACAGACGTATTTTATACGCAATGAATGAGCTGGGCATGACTCCTGATAAGCCGTTCAAAAAGTGTGCAAGAATCGTTGGTGAAGTTCTCGGTAAATACCACCCGCACGGCGACAGCTCTGTTTATGAAGCACTCGTTCGTTTGGCTCAGGATTTTAACACAAGATACCTTTGTGTAGACGGGCATGGTAACTTTGGTTCTGTTGACGGCGACGGAGCTGCTGCAATGCGTTATACGGAAGCTCGTATGCATAAAATTACAACCTCTATGCTAGCTGATATTGATTGTGAAACAGTTGATTTTGAACCTAACTTCGACGGTTCACTAGAAGAACCTTCCGTTCTTCCTGTTCGTTTACCTATGTTATTATTAAACGGTTCATCAGGTATTGCAGTCGGTATGGCAACAAACGTACCTCCTCATAACTTGAGAGAAGTCGTTGACGGTACAATCGCATTAATTGATAACCCGAATATAACAATCCCTGAATTAATGGAATACATTAAAGGACCGGACTTCCCGACAGCTGCTACAATAGTCGGCTTGAATGATATTAAACAAGCCTATGAAACAGGACGCGGCTCAATCAAAATGTCTGCTGTCGCAACAATCGAAGAAATCCCCGGCGGTGCAGGCAGACAGTCAAGAACTGCAATTATAGTAACTGAAATTCCTTATCAGGTTAACAAGGCTATGCTTATTCAAAAAATTGCAGACCTTGTAAAAGAAAACAGAATTAGCGGGATCTCAGACCTTCGTGATGAATCAGACAGAGAAGGTATGAGAATCGTAATTGAGCTTAAGCGTGATGCTAAGCCGGAAGTAGTTAAAAACAATTTATTCAAATATACTCAGCTTTGTACAACATTCGGGTACAACATGGTTACTCTTTGCGGGAAACAGCCAAGACTCTTGAACTTGTACGAAGTGCTTAATGAATTTGTTGAACACAG
The DNA here is from genome assembly GCA_902779645.1 of uncultured bacterium. Taxonomy (GTDB): domain Bacteria; phylum Cyanobacteriota; class Vampirovibrionia; order Gastranaerophilales; family Gastranaerophilaceae; genus CAG-196. Next base: position 197,078 of record CACZCH010000001.1, read on the forward strand.
GGTTGAAATTGTTACAAGAAGAACAATTTTCTACTTGAAGAAAGCAAAAATCCGCGCTCATATCTTAGCAGGTTTATTGATTGCATTGGGTTCTTTAGATGATGTTATTGAATTAATCAAAAAATCCAAAACAACAGATGATGCAAGAATAGGCTTGATGAACAGATACGGTTTAGATGTTGACCAAGCTAATGCAATTTTGGAAATGCAATTAAGACGTTTGACAGGATTAGAACAAGACAAGATTAAGAGCGAATACGATGAACTCTTAAAGAAAATTGAAGAATACGAAGAAATCCTTGCAGACCGTCAAAAAGTCTTGAATATAATTAAGGGTGAATTACTTGAAGATAAAGAAAAATACGGCGATGACAGACGTACTCAAATAGTTCCCGATCAAGGTGAAGTTACAATCGAAGATTTGACTCCGAATACTCCTATGGCTGTATTCATAACTCACCAAGGATACTTAAAACGTATATCTTTAGATACATTCGAACGTCAAAACCGTGCGACAAGAGGTAAAGCTGGTATTAAAACAAAAGAAGACGATGATATCCAACACTTCTTTACAGCAATGATGCACGATAAGGTATTGTTCTTCTCTTCTAAAGGTATTGTATACAGCTTGAACGTATACGACTTCCCTGAAGGCGGACGTCAATCAAAAGGACTTCCGATAGTTAACGTTCTTCCGATAGAACAGGATGAAAAGATTACTGCGGTAGTTCCTGTAAGCAATTTCTCTCATGATTTGAACCTTATTATGCTTACTCAGAAAGGTTACATAAAGAGAATTGAACTTGATAACTTCTCAAATATAAGAAGAAGCGGTATTATTGCAATTTCACTTGAAGAAAACGACAGATTGAACTGGGTTAAACTTGCAAAAGGTAACGATGAAATAATAATCGGTACTTCTTGCGGTATGGCAATTCGCTTCCCGATAGAAGACCTCAGACCTTTAGGAAGAAGTGCAAGAGGTGTAACTTCTATGAAACTTAGAAGTGCAGATACAATTATCGGCTGCGATATCGTTCCTCGTGATTACGATGCAGATCTTCTTGTTGTAACTTCTGACGGATTTGGAAAACGTACAAAGCTTTCTGAATTCAGAACTCAAAACAGAGGCGGAATCGGACTTATTGCAACCAAGTTCAAATCAAGCGCATCAAGACTTGTTGCTTTGACAATAGTTGAAGAAAAAGACGAGATTATGCTTGTAACTGCAAATGGTATAGTAACACGAATTAAAGCAGGAGATATTTCCTGCCAAGGCAGACCTGCGACAGGTGTTAGAGCTCAAAACTTGATTGATAATGATACGGTAGCTTCTGTAAACAAAATCGTAAGCACTGATGACGATGATGATGACACAGCTCCAAGCGGCGGTTGTACAGTTGAAGAAATGAGCGCAGGAGAACAAACATCATTAATAGATAATACAAATATTGAAGAATAGAATGTAGTTTTATCATAACAAGGATAGAAAGAGTATTTCTATCCTTGTGTAATTAAAAAGGAGTTAAGTATGAAAAAATTCATTTTGGCAGCAGCTTTATTAATGTTTGCATCTTCTGCTAATGCAGAGTACTTGGGCGGTTTTATTTATAGCGGAATGACTACTCCCGGAGGCGGATATACAACAGCGGTAGCATCTAAACAAGGTAGTGCAACTTGTAAAAATATATTATTTATCGTATCTGTCGGTGACTGTTCCGTTCGTGCAGCTATGAAAAACGGCGGAATTCGCTCGTTGGCAGGATATGACGTAAACAGAGAAAATATCTTAGGTTTCCAAACTATTACAACAAAAGCTTGGGGTAACTAAGAACAGATTATAAGTTTTTTATTAACCGTCAAAAATTATTTTTTTGGCGGTTTACTTTTTCTAAGCCATAAATCATCACCATCTTGAAACTTAACAGGTTCTGCTTTTATTTCTATCGTTTCTGCTTTTTTAGTAGATGTTTTTTTATTGTAATAATTTCCAAAAAATCCATTACCAAATGATACATTCATATTATCCGCCTTTCTTTTTTTGTTTTATATTAAATATCGGCACAAATATAAAAAACTTTAGTTTTTTTATATATATTGTTACAAAAATTTACTTTTGAAGTAAAATTATAAGTATATAAGGAGTAAAAAATGAGCGAATTAAAAATATTTATGGACAAAGATATTGATACTGAACTTATTAAATCTAAAAAGATTGCAATAATAGGATTTGGTTCTCAAGGCTACGGACAAGGCTTGAACCTTGTTGATTCAGGGTGTGACGTAGTATTCGGGCTTAGAGAAAACGGAGCTTCCGCAGTTAAAGCAAGAGATTACGGATTGAGAGTAATGTCTATTCCTGAAGCTGTAAAATATGCTGATATTGTTCAAATACTTATACCGGATGAAGTTCAATCAGAAGTCTATAAAAAAGAAATAGAACCTAACTTAAGAAAAGGACAAATTTTGATGTTCTCTCACGGGTTTAATATCCACTACGGATACATAAAAGCACCTGAAGGAGTCAGTGTCATAATGGTTGCACCTAAAGCCCCCGGGCATACAGTCAGAAGTGAATATGTAAAAGGAATGGGTGTTCCTTCGCTTGTTGCAGTATACGGTGATAGTGCAAAAGAACATTTATCACTTGCGCTCTCATACGCTTCTGCTATCGGTTCAGGCAGAACCGGTATTATTGAAACAACTTTCAGAGAAGAAACCGAAACAGACTTGTTCGGAGAACAAGCTGTTATTTGCGGAGGGATTGACCATCTTATTAAAGCTGGGTTTGAAGCTCTCGTTGAAGCAGGATATTCTCCTTATATGGCTTATTTTGAAGTATGCCACGAAATGAAACTTATTGTTGATTTGATTTATCAAGGCGGAATAGAAGATATGCACTATTCAATCTCCAATAACGCAGAATACGGGGATTATACAAGAGGAAGCAAAATTATTGATTCTTCCGTTAAAGAAAGAATGAAAGAAGTTATTAAACAAATCCAAGACGGAAGCTATGCAAAAGAATTTATGACAGAGATGGGTGTAAATAAGGGTAAATATTTTGGTGAACTTAGAGAACAATCAAAAGGACATCTGATAGAAAAAATCGGTTCAGAGATTCGTTCATCATTTGCCTGGGGAAACAAAGATAAATTAATCGACAAGACTAAAAATTAATCACCAAGCGGGCAATATAAAAATTTCTTACTTTTCTTACAATAATAATGTATTCAAAAAAATACGATAGTTAAAATAAGGAGTAAGAAATGAAAAAAACATTATCAATTTTAGCTGTATTGGGGATTGTATCAGTTGCAGGTATACAAACAGCAAACGCTTTTACTTGGTCAAATTTAAATCCGTTTAACTGGGGTAAGTGCAACAGATGCGAAAAGAAAATAGAAAAACCATGTTCAACAGGCTATGCAGCACCTTGCAACCCTTGTGAAAAGAAAGCACCTTGCGGCTGTCCTATCCAAAAATCTACACCTTGTGATGCGTGCGACAGATTACAGCAAGAAATGAGTAAATAAACTAAAGCTTAGCGCTGCCTTCGTTGTGCATTTTATTTAGGGCTTGCTTTGCTCCTTCGTAATTTCTGCAGAGTTTGATTACGAATTCAATAGACGCTTTATCCTGACGGATGGCGTCTTTTAGTTTGTATATCTCAGATAGCTGGAGTTCTTTTGTATCAGATGTAGTAAATAAATACTTTTTCAAAAGTTCTTGCGATTCAGAATCCATACCGGAGATATTATTTTTGAAAGCAAACCAGTTGTAGAGATGGTAGATAAAATAATATTTATTAATTTCTCCAAATGATAGAATAAACATCTCATTTGTTTTTAAAGCAAAAGTCTTATTTACTCCCAGTGACAGATACAACGCTTTTAACCCTTTTTGAGGGTAAATAAATCCTTCATTTTCTCCTATCGGATTTAAAATATTTTTAGCATTTTTTAAATATTTTACTTCAGTACCTTGAGCTTTTATATATTCAAGTATACGAACCGGATTGTATTCATAAGTTTTTAGAATATTAGAAAGCTTATCTTCTAGTTCTTGTTTTTCGGCTTCTGCCATAGTGCTTAAATCCAGCAGACAATTATCTGAATAATGGCGTTTCCGTTTTGAAATGTTTTTAACTCCAAGCGTTTTAGATAATCTGAATTTTAAAAACTTTTCTTGGAGTTCCAGAATTTTGTATATAATATTTTTACGCTGCATATTCTTTGCTTTCTTCAATAATATTTTCACCTAATTTCCTAGCATCATAGCATTTATCACATTTAGATAAATCATACAAACGACCTGCTTTTTCAGGAGATATATTTCTTAATACAAATAAGAACATTTCTGTACTGCATCCTTTAATAATATTGTTTAAATCTTCTGCAGAGAGTGTTTTTATATAGCTTACTATGTGTTGTTTATGTCCTTTTAGTTTAGGGTCATGGAGTATAATTTCCGTTAATTCTCTGTCAGAATTCTGCGGATATTGTTTGCGTACTTCGTCGAATGTTGCTGTTGAAAGTGCGTGTTTTAACTGCTGAGTGGTTGCTTTGCTTGTCTTAATCTCAACTCTGTTATTGTTCGATTTTATTATTGATGTTTTTTTTTCTTGATTTAGGCTGTCATATCTTTTTTTTGCAGCTCTCGGAAGGTTTGGATTTGAACCATATTTTTCTTGATATTGTCTTTTAATATCTTCTATCCCTTGTTTTGCTTCCGGATGTGATTCAAGGTATTGTTTTACCTTTGTATAAAATTGACCTCTGACTTCGTCATAATCATCAAATTGTTGTGCGTGTTCGTTCCATGTTTTTAAGAATTCAGCTTTTTCTGATGCTGTCATATTTTTATTTAATACAGTACCCATTCCCATTCCGACAGTTTCTTGTGTTAAGTGTTCTTCTGTTATGAATGAGTATTTTTCAGGATTTTTGTAATACTCTTTTTTGAAGTTATATGCATCAGATTCGTATTGTTCAATATCTTCTTTTTTCATATATTGAATAGCAATTTGAGTACATTCACCATAAACCTCAGCAGAAATAGGATCTCCTGCATTATTATAATATTCTAATTGTTGAATTCTTCTGGCGTGAGTAAAACTACCGGCAGCAGTGCCTCTATTGTTGCAAGAAAATGATTTAACAGCTCTGTTGTAGCCGTCAACCATATTTTTACTGCTTCTCAAGTAAGTAGACATAAATGCTTTTTTAGGGCTGGCGTTTTTAACGATGAAGCTTGTTTGTATATAACCTTCAAATGCTTCAATTCTATTATTGAACTTTTTATTTACCATTGCTCTTTCTGCATCAGTCTTACAAACTTTCAATGCAGCTTCTCTTTGTGCGTTGATATCATTTTCAAAGTTTTGTCTGTTTTGCATTAATACTTCAATTTGTTCATCTTCGGTTTTTGCACCGGCAAAATCAGAATTTATTTTATGAATATAAGGTTTTACTGCTTTATCAAATTCTTTTGCATTCTTGATACCGCCGTATTCTTGTGCTTTCTTTAAGTCAGCAGCGGCATTTGCTAAAATCTCTGCTTTATCAAAATTAGGGTCATCTTTATATTTATCATAAATGTATAAATTTGTACCCCCGCTTATATAATTTAACTCTTTCATTTGTTTTTCAGGAGACAATTGTAAAAATTGCTTTCTTGAATACCCAATTTTCGGAAGAATTACTTCATAAAATTCTTCATCAGTGATGTTGTATTTTTCTTTTAGTTTATCAATTTCTTTACCTTTTTGTAAGACGTCCCTCTTGGTTACTATTTTTTTATTAAAATCAGTATTATTTAATTTAGAACTTTTTGTTTCGTTTGTTTTAGGGGTTTTTGGAGCAGCCTTCGTTGCCGGAGTTTCTTTTTCAAAAGTATCAACAGGTTTTGCAACGGTTTTATTTTCAGGATTCGTAACTGAATTAACCGGTTTATCTTTTTTCTTTTGAACAGGCTTAGACTCATTGTCTGAGGAGACAATGGAGCTTATATAGTTTGTTGCTTCTTTTGCAAATTTTTTAGCTCTTTCTAATATACCAAACATGTTTATACCTCGATATATATAAAAAGTATTTCAATCTTCAGGAATTGCCTTTTTTTGACTTAATATTAAGTTTTGTTAAGTAAATAATTACCTCACTTTAAACTTTAAAGTGAGGTAATTATTTTTAGTTAAAAATTATTTAAACAGCTTCTTTTTTATCGTTTTTATGTATATCTTCGTTTCTTTCTTCAATTGTTTCTTTTACCTGATCTGTTATAGAAACACTACGCCCCTTCCAGCCTACGGCAAGAAGATTTTCAAGTGTTGAAGTTTTTGTATTTTCGATTAAATCATTAAAAAATTTCCCGATTGATTGTTGTAGCAAAGCGCCTTGCATAGCGACATTCAAAAGTTTATATTTATCAATTGCTGATTGTCTTTCGGAACTACTGAATATTTTTCTCTTACCTGTTATGATATCTTTTATATCATCATAAGAAGTCAGTTTTGCGGTTTCTGTTTTAATAACTTTATTTTGTACAACTGTTAAAGGTTCCTCTTTTTCTTCAACAACTTGTGCTCTTAATATCGGAAGATTATCTGCTGATTGAGAGAATATTTCAACAGATACTCTTTGAGAAAGGCCATAGCTATTTTCAGCGCTTGAATTTTCGATATTATTGCTTTGTGCTAAAGCTTGAGAATATGCACCTCCGGTTGCTTCATCCAGAATATTAGTATCAACTTTGTAATCATCATAGTTTTTAGAAAATTCAATGATTTGTTGAATAATATCTTCTTTACTAATTCCGTATTGTTCAGCTATTTCTATTAAATTTTTAACATCATTTGGATTTTCGCCAGCTAATGCTGCAACAATCGCTCCTTGAATTTGTTTTCTTTTTTGTTCAAATGCTTCTAGAAATTTTGTTTCATTTTCTGTTAATGTTTCTCCATTTTTTTTCTTTTGCTCTATACGTTTAAATTCTTCATAATTGTTTATATATTCGGTTTCGTCCTTAGTTAATTCTTCACCGTTTTTTTGTTTTTCGGTTATCTTATTATAAATATTTTTAGGATCAAATTGTTCAATTAATTTAATCAAAAGTTCTTTAGAATCTAACCCGGTTTCTTTTGCAGTTTTAGCTACACTTCTCAAAATTTGTTGAGTTTTTTCTAAATTAAGATTATATTTTGCACAAATATTAACTAAATCATTATTTAAAAATTTTTCAAACTCTGCAGGATCTTTAAATTTTTCAATCATTGCAACTATACCTGCGAATTTTTCATCTTCTTTAGATGCGACATTTATAAAGGCATTTAAAAGAACTTTATAATCTTCATCACTGGTTCTTGATAGCAAATTTTTAAATACAGTTAATGTTTTACCAATGTTATTTCCGTTATTTTTGTTTTCGTTTTGTTTAAATTTAACAAAAAATCTTTGTATGCAATTTTCTAATATATTTTGCGGAACATCTTTTGCATTTTTATATTGTTTAAGTTCTGAGGGAAACTGTATTTTTAAGATTTGGAATAACCCGTTATCTTCAAAATGTTCAAAAAAGTTTGTTGCTTCTTCTACTGTATTGCCATTTTGAATCATTTCAGCAAATCTTTCACCAAATTTGTCTAATCTTTCCTGAATAGAGCGGCTGCTATGTTTACGTTGTAATAAATCAAGAATTGTAGGTAAAGTTCTGACGGATATTGTATTATACTTATTTTCATTTAATTCATAGAATTCTTCTGCTGAATATCCGAATGCTTTTTGTATAAAATTATGAATATCATTAACTGAAACTTTATAATTTTCTGCTAAATTTCTTATATCATTTTGTCTTGCTATTTTTTTATCTTCAGGTTGAGGATTAATGATTGTCGAATCACCTGCTTTACCACCACCTAAAACATTACCAATGCGTGTATCGCAGCCGCTTATCTGTGAAGCAGTTTGTACATCAACTTGTTTACTTTTTATACTTACATCTGTTGTTGACATGCTCAATACACCTCATATATATAAAGGCAAATTAAACCGGCTGTTTTCAAAGTTTTTAAAATTTGTTACAAAACTTAATATTAAGTGCAAGGGGTAAGTAATATGTCATTTAATTTTTCCAAAAGCGGTAATTTTGCATCTGCTAATTTTTTACAAGCAAGAGGGGCAACTAGTTGTGTATATTCATTTTTTGTATAAAAAGAAGCTATAAATCTTGCGAATAATTCAGAAGGGTTATTATAATATTTATTAATCTTATTTATTTTTGAATTAATTCTTTTAAGCATTCTTTGTTGTGATTTTATTTGTATATATAATTTTTCATCTTCATTTAAATCATAATCTTGTATTCTTTTAACTGAATATATTTTTCCGAAATAGTTAACATTATCATAGCTGAACAGATACTTGTAGGGTCTTGAAAGACGTGTTTCTATCGGAAGATATTTTTGTGATAATTTAAAATCCGCCCTGACTTGTTTAAGTTTTGAAACTAAAGATTTAATATCTTTATTGACCTGTTGTTTTTGAGTATAAACAGAGGTAGCAAACTGTTTTGATACATCTTGAACAGTTATTTTAATCAATTCTTCTTTTATCTCATCAGTTAAATCTTCAAAAACAAAATTAAGCGATGATAAGTTATTGTCATAGTTATAATGAATAAAATGCCCGAATTCGTGCATCATTACAGACAAAATTTTTTCTTCGTCTTTGAGTTCTTTTGAAATATCTATTCTAAAAGAATTCCTCCCGCGCAGAAATACACCTTGATGTCCACGGGCTTTATTATTTCCTATATTGACATCAATACCCAGTGATTCAAAGTATTTTTTAAGTTCTAAGACTCTGTTTCTTTCACAAGCCATTTTAAGTAATCTTCACTGCAATCTACAATCGGAAGCGCAATTATTTCAGGCACACTGTAAGAGTGCATATCTTCTATAACCAGCTTAATTTTTCCGTAATTAGCTCTGCGTGTTTTTATCATAAGAAGAACTTCTTTTTCTTCTGCAATTTCTCCATCCCAAGCAAACGTAGAACGTACATTTTCAATTTGACTTACGCAAGCAGCAAGTTTGTGCTTCATGATAACTTTTGTAATATCTTTTGCAAGTTTTTTATCTGGTACTGTACAATAAATAACTATAATATCCATCTTAAGCTCCTTTTACATTTTAAAAATTTTACCCGGATTTAAAATTCCGTTCGAATCAAAAAGCATTTTTATTTGTTTCATATATTCAATAGCATTTGAATCTAAAATTTTATCAACATACGATATCTTTTCTATACCGACTCCGTGCTCAGCAGAAATAGTACCGCCTAAAGATATTGCAAGAGAATATATTTCGCTTTTCGCATCCATTAAATTTTTGTATTCTTCATCATTATCTAAATTGAGTGCAATTTGCGGGTGTACGTTGCCGTCTCCGACGTGACCAACAATACAAACTTGCAAGTTATGTTTGTTACAGATATCTTTGCATCCTTTGACCATTTTTGATAAAGAAGAGCGCGGTACAATTACGTCATCTGTGACAACATCAGGCGCAAGTTTCGCCGTTGCTCCATAGCTCGCTCTTCTTGCTGTCCAAACTGCTTCCATATCATTTTGATTAAATAATAATTTTATATCAGAAGCATTATTTTCGCGCAGAGCTTTTTCAACTCTGTTTAACTGAGTGCTAATTGAAGATGCAAATCCGTCAACTTCTATTAGGAGCATGCATTCTTTATTTGTATTAAGCCCGCTCGGATAGAATTTTTCTACAGTGTTAATAGCATTTTTATCCATAAAATCTATTGTAGCAGGGAAAATCCTTTCTCTAATAATGCCGTTTACCCCATTAACAGCGGATTCTATACTGTCAAAATATGCAGTAACAAGCGCATTTGATTCCGGTTTAGGAATTAACTTGAGTTCCGCTTCAACTACAATAGCGAGAGTTCCTTCACTTCCGATTATAAGCTGGTTCAAATGGTATCCTACTGCATCTTTAACAGTCCCCGAACCGAGTCTTAGCAGTGTACCATCAGCTAATACTACCTTAAGACTTAATATATAATCTTTAGTTGTTCCGTATTTGAAAGATTTTGCCCCGCCTGAAGATTGAGCTATACTTCCGCCGATAGTTGATACCTTAAAATTAGCAGGGTCGGGCGGATAAAAAAGTCCCGCACTTTCAGCCATATTTTTTATATCTGCTAATACGGCTCCCGGTTGAACTTTCATTGTCATATCATCGGGGTTAAATTCCAAAATTTTATTCATTTTAGAGAAGTTTAGGACAATACCGCCCTCTGTGCATACGCACGAACCGACCATATTGGTTCCAGCTCCTCTTGATATAATAGGTATTTTATGCTGATTTGCGTACTTGGCAACTCGTTGTACTTCTTCTGTTGTTTCAACAAATATCACCAAATCAGGTAGAGAAGTTTCAGTTTTAATATTAGCAGAATCTTCCGCATAACAATACCTCTCTTCTTCTTTGAAGAGAATATTGTCTTTTTTTAAAACTTTTTTTAAATCTTCTATATTACTTTTCAACAACATTTGATGCTATTTTTTCGATACTTTTATTTAGTTTTGCCAGCTGTTTGTCCATACCGCCGACTTTTTTTGTAAGTTGTGCTGTATCTTTATTATCTATCAAAGATACAACTTCTTCCAATTTTGTTTCTAGAGAATTTATTTTCTCTTGTTGATTAGACATTGTATCACCTATTGCGGCGAGGAATTTATTTAATGTATCTTCTATCGGCTTCATATTAATTTTACTTTGTTTTGAGTTTATAGTTGAATCAACAACCATTCTGTCAATCTTTGCTTCAAGAGATGCAATACGTTTTGCCTGCTTGTCAAAAACACTTTCCAATGCATTAACAAGTTCAACGGATTCGGTATTGTCGTGGCTTTCTGCTCTTAAATCTTCCAGCATAACTTTAATTTGACCGATATCATCAAGAGTTTCTACTTTGTCGGAAATTGAAGATATTTGTTCTCCTGCTTTATCAACCCATTCTGCAAGGTATTCAAAGACCTGATTAAATACTTGATTCGTTTTTGCACCGTTTTGCATCATAGTGTTAATAACGCCAAGTTTGTTATCAATTTTGTCAATACCTGATTCTTTAGCAAAATTTCTTGTTCTTTCGTCCAAATCATCAATAACGAGTTTAAAGTCTTGTAAGTTATCCTGCAAAGTTTTGTATGATTCGTCAGATGTTAAGATTAACTTATTAGTTCTTGTACTTATGCTTACAATATCTTCCGCTAAATTATCAAAATCTTTTCTGAATTCTTCTGCTTCAAATCTTGGTAATTCGGCTTTTATGCTTTCTACAACGCTGTATATGTTGTTTGTAGAGCTAATTAGTTCCTCAAATTCTTTGGACTTGTTATTTTCTTTCATTTCATTAAGAACAAGTCTTAAGTTTGCGATATCTGATTCTAAATCTTGTAAACTGTAAACATAATCAACATCACCTTCAGATGACATAATAGAGGTTATTTTATCGTTAATTATGTCAATATCTTTTTTTAATGACGTGATTTTATTATCGACATTAGATATATTATCTTTTACGGATTCTACTCCGTTCATTGTTGTTACGATATGACTTAGTATCGTAATTAACTCGGAGTGTTTTTCGTCAATAAATTCTAAAATTTCTTCCTGTTCTGTTACAAATGATATCTGGTTAAATACATTTATAAATTGAGTAATAATATCGGATTTTAAATTATTCAGTTCTTCCGTTACATTAGAATCTTGTCTGCTGAGCTTTTCTTGAATATCTTCTAATGAAGTTTTAATACCGTATTTTACAATTGTATTCATCTCAGTAAGCTCAGGCAGATTAGAACTGCACAATTCATTAATATCTTGAATATAGCCCAATTGTTCTTGTACTAAGTTTTCGATTCCTGATATTTGGTTATGAACAGAAGTGTGGAAGGCTTCATCAAAAGACTTGTTCATAATTTGAGCTTTTAAATCAGCAAAGCTTGATTTTAATTCATCAACAGAACCGTTTAGTTTATCAAAAATGTTTTTGAAGTTTTCTTGTATTTCATCTTTTTTATTTTTGAATTCATTTAATAATCCGTCAACAGAAGAAGATATTCCTTCAAAAGTCTTGTTATACTGTGTAGAAAGAATTTTTGCCTCTTCATATTTGTCAACGATTGTATCGATAAACTTTTTGTCTAGCAAATTTAGTTTATCATCAATTTTTTTGTATACATTTTCTTTTACAAATTCTTGTATTTGGCTGTTTATTTTTTCAGCAGTTGTAGATAATAAAACTTCATTTGTTGCTTTTAAATCAGTAATAGTATTGCTAAATACACTGACCTCTAAAAGTTTGTTAATATTCTCGACTGTATCATCAAGAGTTTTTGATAATTCAATACGCAGTGTATCAAGCTTGCTGTCAATTAGAGATGTATCTGTTTTTATATCCATATATGATTTTAAATCATTTACAGAGTCAATAATATATCCGGACACAGAATTTTCTATTGCGGAAGTAAGAGCAGTCATATCATCTTTTTGAGAAGCTTTTATTAAGTCAAATTGCTCCACAATCTCTCCGATAATAATATCAGTTTCTTTTTCAACTTCTTTTGATATTAGTTCTGTGTGTTCTTTTGTTAACGCAGATATTATATCCTGACATACTTTTATATTTTGGTTTATCGATTTTACTGCAGTTTGAAGTTCTGCTACTTCTGTTGCTAGAGTTTGCTCTATATTGCCAACACTTGCAATGCAATCAGTTTTTATTGTCTCTTTTAGAGATGTAAATTCAGTATTTGTACTATTTTTAATCTCGTTTATTATTTCATTAAATTTATTATTTAAATCATTTATAAGCTGTTCTTGAGATTCAACTCTTGAAAATTCATCAGCATTAAGTTTTTCGTTTAACTTAATAAAATCTGCTTTAAGTTTTTCAATCTCGGAAGTGATGTTATTTGAAAGTTCTGAATTTGAGTTTGTATACTGAGTTACAAAATCAGATATTTTACCTTTTAATAATTCATCTATTTGTTCTGTTATTTTTGTAAAGCTTGGTTTTATCTCTTCTTCAATGATTGTTTCGATTTTACTGTTTAATTTAGAATTTTCATCGATATATTTATCAGTTGTTTCCTGCTTATAATCGTCTATTAAAGTTTTAACTTCTTCAAATTTAAGTTCATATTCAGACCTTAACTCTCTTAAAGTTGATACAATTTCTGTTATTTTTGTAAAGTTTGGTTTTATCTCTTCTTCAATAATTGTTTCGATTTTGTTGTTTAATTCTGAGTTTTTAACGTCATATCTGTCAGTTGTTTCCTGTTTAAAATCGTCTACTGAAGTCTTAATTTCATTGAATTTAAGGTCATATTCAGAGCGGAACTCTCTTACTGTTGATACAATTTTTTGAATACTTGATTCAATTTCTTCAAAAACTGAATTAACTTCTTGAGTTTGAATGTCAAAATTAGAATTAATATATTTTGCTACGTCATCAAGCTGTGTTTTTACGGTAACCGTTAGATTATTGTTTTGTTCATTTATTTGAGATAATAAACCTTCCAGTTTTTCTTTTAACGAATTATTACTTGCAGAAGTGAGTTCGGCATTTTCTTCAAACATTGTTTTGGTATGCTCAAGTTGAAGAGCAGAATCTTTTTCTTGATTATTAATTAAAATTTCTATTTGAGTTTTTATAGTATTTACCAGATTGTCGTTCTGCTCATTAATACTTGCTAAGAAACTTTCAAGTTTATTTTTTAGTGTCTCATAATCTGCAGTTGTCAATTCGACGTTTTCATGAATCATTGATTTTAAATGATTGCCGATTTCTTCCAATTGAACGGCAGATTCTTTCCCTTGTTTATCCATTGCTAATTGAAGTGCATTATTCAATTCTTGCGTGCAATTCTTAATGTAATCTGCTTGTTCGTTGTTTTTGCTTTGTACACCTTCAAATAACTCCTCAATTTGAACTTTGTATTGTTCAAGTTCTTCTGCTAATGATTCACTCATTCTGGAAGAAGCACCGCTGAGTTCTTTCTTAATCTTGTCGCCTAATGAATCAGTAGCTTGATTCATAATATCAACAAGCATAAGATTTAAGGATTCAAAACTTCCTTCAATTATGTTGATTTGTTTTGCTAAATCATCATCAATCTGAGAATCAACATCAGATAATTTTTTCTTTAAAGAATCAATATCCTGCCTTAATTCATCAATATTAATTTGGATTTTCTCTTGAGAGTTTTCATCTAAACTTACTATTGTAGAATTTAAGGATACAAAGTTTTCAAGAATTTTAGCTAAAGTTCCAGATAAAGCATTTTTTGTATCTTGATTTAAAGCAGTAACGGAAGCGTCTAATTTTGAAACACAACTAACCGAGTCATCAAGCTTGTTGCTCACTTCTGATAATATTTCCGATGTATTGTTTTTGATTGAATCAACGGAATTGTTAACTTCAGAAGTGAAGTCATGTTTAATAAAGTCAACAATATCTTTGTTTGACGCTTCAACTTTCAATGATGATTTTGAAACAATTTCATTTAAATCAAGAATATTAAGTTTTAATGATTCAATTAAATTTGAAATGTCTTCTTTCAATTCGTTTTTTAAGTCAACAGATTGCTGTTGCGCTTTTGAATGAAGGTTTTCAGCATTAAATTTTAATTCGCTAATATTATCCGCATTTTTGCAGGTAAAGTCATTTTTGTATTCTGTAACAATTTCTAATAATGAATTCTTTAAAGATGTTAATTTTGTCTCAAAATCGGATTTTAGAGTATTAGCAGAGTCTAAAACATTATTAACATTATCCATCAAACCGCTGTTATTTGATTTAATATCATCATTTAATACGGCGATATCGGATTGCAGCTCAATGATTTTATCATAAGCTGTTTTGATATCCTGTTTTACTGATATGCCTGAGTCATTAATTTGAGCTTTAATCTTGTTCAATCTTTCATCTGATTCAGAGCTGATTTGACGCAGATTATTTTCTACTTGAGTTCTTATAACATCAACAATATCTCTTACGTTTTCAATGTAGTTTAAGTTTGTATCTTGAATGAATGTTGTAACTTCTGATAGCTTATTTTCAATTACTTCATAGTTAGATTCTTTTGCATTGCTTACATAAGATAAAACATCAACAATTGATGCTGATATGCTAGAAAGTTGTGTTTTAAGAGTATTTAAAGCTTCCCCTTGAGCAAACTTGACTTCATCTTCAACGCTGTCAAGCTTGCTAATTAGAAGTTCATATTTGCCGAATAAATCATTTGCTGATTTCTCTGATATATCAGACTTTGCATTTTCAACGGCATCTGTCATGTCTTGTTTTATTGCATATAAGTCTGCTTTAAAATCTTTTACTACATTAACAAAATCTGTTGCTAACAAATTATTAACGGATTCTGATAATTCTTTAAATTCATTCTTAGCATTACCTAATTCTATTGCGTTTGCATCTAATTTGTAATCAAGTCCTTCTGTCAAACTTTTCATATTTGATATCTGTTCAAAAATATTGCTGGATGAACCGGAAACAAAATTTTCCTGTTTTTCTAAAGAATTTTTTAAACTGTTTTCAAATACTGAAAGTCTGTCCGTGATATTTGAGAAAATAGCGTTATTTGCAGAGACATTGTTTTCATCAAGTTGTGCTACTATCTCTTTTAAACCGGAGATATTACCTGCAACTTCCGCAAAATTCTTTTCACAAATATTTGAGATTGTAACGTTTGAATCTTTTAATCTTGCATTAAACAGCTCGGCTTTAGAAGAGATATCATCTAAAGTTCTAGATATATGTGCGTCAATTATTTGAGAAATTTTATCAGCTTCGGAGACGACTTTTTCTTTTATATCTTCTCCAACATTGCTAATATGAGAAGAAAGTTTTTGAAGTTCAACATTAATGTCTAAACCTTTTAGTACTTCATTCACATTTTCGATTTGGTTTAGTGCATTTTCCATTGAAGTTTTCAATTGGTTTGAACCATTAAGAACTTCGTTCAATAAAGCTTCAAAACTCTTTTTAATATCTTCATATTCGGAACTGGAAGATGCTTCTTTTACAGCAGTTTCAATCTCATTCAATTTATCAATAACAGCCAGTTTTGAACTGTCATCATTATTTAAAAGTTCAGCTTTCAGACCAACTATTATATCAACAGTTGCATCAATTTTGTCAGACAAATTATCAATTTTATACGATTTTTGAGTTAAAGTGTCGACAAGAGATGTTATTTCTTGGCTTTGAGCAGAGAGTTGATTAATGTTCTTTTGAACATTGTTTATGTCTTCTTGAGTGGCAAGCCCTTTGAATGTATCTTCAATCTGTACGTTTTTCTTATCAATTAGCTGTATTGCTGACATAACAGCATTTGATGAATCCAAAATCTCGGCTAGTTTGTTTGAAAATTCCGAGATTGCTTCAGATTGGTCAATGTCAGAGATTGTCTTAAGAACGGTTTTGAAGTTCTCATTTAAACTTATTACAATTGAATCGAATGCGTTATTAACCTTTTCTATATCGTTTCTGACGGTTGAAACACTCTTAATAATATCTTTTTTCTGTGTTTCATCAGAACGCATTGCGTCCAATCTTAGGGAAATATCAGTCATTGTTTCTTTTTGGGAAACAACTTCTCTTGAGAATACGGATAAATTTGTGGCAATAATATCAAACAGTTCTTTTAATTCGGGTGATTTTACGGTATCATTGCTGTTTTTCATTAAATTTGAGAACAGCGATTCAATTGCTCCGAATTTGGAAATCAGAACTTCGTGTCTTTCGTCTAAATTTTTCTTTAATTCGGATAAAAATGCTTTAATCAAATCAATATCTTCTTCAGTATTGATTTTTTCGAGTTTTGAATTAATCCCTTCCAACAGCTTGTCGACATCGGAAGTATTCAAAATGCCTTGAGCTCTGATAGAATTAAGCATTGTTTTTATAGTATCAAAATTATCATTCAAGTCTGAATAATTGTTAGAATCTGCCATAGTTCGTTAATTACCCCTTATTCCCTTCTAATTTCCCATAATAATTACAATTATATAATAATACAAACATGGTGACAAATACTAATTTTTTTCATAATATTAAGTTATGAATTACGTATTTTTAATACTAATTGCAGGCTCTCTTCTGATAGGGGCTTTTAACGGCAGTTTAAGTAATGTAACAAATTCCATGCTGGAAGCATGTGAAACAGCTGTTAATATAGCATTTTCTCTAATCGGGATAATGGCTTTTTGGCTTGGTATGATGCGGATAGCAGAAAAAGCGGGACTTGTTAAAATTCTTGCGAAACTTCTTGAACCAATTGCTAAAGTTCTTTTTAAAGACCGCGGGAACAACGAAAACGTTACAGGAGATATCGCAATGAGTGTTGCTGCAAATGCTCTCGGTCTTACGAATGCTGCAACTCCTATCGGACTTAAAGTTATGAAAGAATTGCAGGAGGATAACCCCAAAAAGGATTCTGCAACTGATTCTATGTGTATGTTTCTGGGCATGAATACAGCAGGGTTTCAAATTATACCTGCTACTGTTATTGCAGTTCTTGTCGGAGCTGGAGCAAAAAATCCTACTGAGATTATTTTGCCGACACTGATTGTTACTGCGCTTGCATTTATAACGGCTATTATTACGGCATTACTGCTTAAGAAGTTGTGGAGGAAGCATGACTAGTCTATCACTTTATATACTTCCTTTAATGATTTTAGGCATACTTATTGCGGGTGTGATTAAAAAAGTTCCGATTTATGAAGAATTTATTGAAGGCGCAAAAGACGGCTTTAAAGTTTCAATCTCAATAATCCCTTATTTAGTCGCAATTATAGTAGGAATATCAATGTTTAAAGCCTCTGGCGGAATTCAATTGGTAACAAATATAATTGGCGGATTATTGGAAAAACTTTCTGTTCCTTTTGATATAATTCCGATTATGATTACACGTTCTCTTTCAGGTTCTGCAACATTAGGATTATTTTCCGATATTGTAAATACATACGGTGCAGAAAGCTACATAACAAAACTTGCTGCGGTTATGGTAGGAAGCTCTGAAACAACATTCTATGTATTAGCTGTATACTTCGGTTCTGTTGGCATAAAAAAGTACAGATACGCATTGCTAACCGGTATAATTGCTGATATTACAGGTATTGTACTAGCAATTTTGGTGTCTCGATGGTTTTTTCTTGCCAGCATTTAGTTGTATTACAAAATCTTTCTTCTTCAACTTCCTTTTTCATTAATGCCGCAAAATTTATATCAATGAAATTTATTTGGTCTAATTTTTCAATTTTATATCCTTCACTTCCGCAATTTGAGCAAAAGTGTTCTTGAGCGACTATTTCGCCGTTTTTTACCATTGCTTTAATTTTTACTCCGCAACATGAGCATCTTGCTATGTACCACTCATTTTTTATTAATTTCCCGCAATCAGGGCAATATCCTTGCTCAATATCCGGACGAATTTTACTGTGTGAACATTTTCTGTTCAAAGACGGAAGAAAAAGCCTTGTAATTTCTATTAATGTATTAGTCAAACTCATAATATTAACCTCACTAAGTATTCTTTAAGAATATTTTTGTACAAGTCAATAATTTTTGTTAAAAAAATATCTTAATATTTCTTAACAATTAGTCAATTTCTGAGCATAAAAATACTTTATATATATAAGGGATATTTAATCTTTTACAGGGATAAAAATACAGGAACATAAAGAGCTACTAATCAACATATACATACACATACTACACTTCACACATTAAAAGTTTTTAGAGTCGATAAGACTCTTTTTTTTTGATTTTTGCGTTGGCTGAAGTGAGTTTTAGCGAACGAAACGCCGAAGTAACACGAAGCAAATGAATGGAGTTTTACTTAAGTAAAACGTAATGAATGACTGTGAAGTGTGAAGCAAAAATCAAATCAACGTTAACTATTCTGCACAAAAAAAAGCTTTTTGATAAATCAAAAAGCTAAACTTTAAGTAAGATGTAAGATTATAAGAGAGTGTAGTATGTATAATTCTTTTTTATGCGGCATCCTCGGTTGAGATGTATCTTGCGGATTTAGCGATTACTCCGTAACAGACCATTGAGAGCCGCTGGTTGAGTAAAAGCATATTTTTAAAATTATTAGCGGAGTTATTCATTGCAGTCATCATATCATTTGCAGATATTCGTGAAGTCATTGCATTTTCATCATGGTTATCCACTTTTTCCTGTGCATATTTTTCGACCAAGAGTTTGTCGATATAGTCTCTTGCTCCGATTGCCATTAAGTTCTCCTTTTAATACACTTTTTTCCTGATATTCAAAATTTATATCTTGAATATTGTTTATGTATATATAAAGTATTTCTGCATTCAGAAATTGCCTTTTGGGATAAATATTATTAAGATATGTTAAGATAAAGTTGTAAAATTTAAGAGGGAAATGCTTAGTATCCGCCTGATTCACCAATTGTATCTACAGCTTCTACTTTAATATCGGTGATAAGCTCGGAGTACGAGATTACAACAATTGTTGGAATATGGCGTTCAAGAAGCTGATAAAGAGGGAGTCGTATTCTTGGAGAACATAATATTACAGGTTGCTGACCTATTTGCTGATGAGCTCGCATAAGCGTCATTGCTGTTGATTCAATTAAGTCCTGAACTTGCATTGGGTTAAGCAGGAACATTGTCCCTAATTCAGTTCTCTGACAGCTGTCATCAAGTGTCTTTTCCCACTCAGGAGAAAGTGTCAAAGCATAAAGAACGTGGTCTTTATCTACGTTGTTCAAACAAATTTGACGCCCCAGAGCAGCTCTTAAACGTTCTGATAAGATATCCGGCTCTTTTGAGAATCTTGCGTAGTCGCAAAGACGCTCGAATACGAAGATGATATCCTTAATTGAAACTTTTTCTCTGATTAGGTTTACAAAAATCTTTCTTAAATCAGAAGTGGATATAATAGCAGGAACTAGGTCGTTAACAAGCGTCGGGTCTTGAGAACGTACAAGCTCCATAAGTTTAAGAACGTCTGTTTTGGTCATGACTTCGTCAACGTGTTTACGTACACATTCTTGAAGGTGTGTAACAAGGACATCTGTTGCATCAACGGCTGTAACATTTTTCGTTTCTTTTGCATCTTGCGCTGAAATCCAGTAAGCTTGAGTTTGATAAGTCGGGTCAACACCGACTATTGCATCTTCCGGAATTGTTTTCTTTACGGAATCCCATTGGTCGGCTATTACCATATATTTCCCAGGATATACATAACCTGAGGCTACGACGTTGTTTCTGATAGCAATAACGTACTCATTAGCTTCTAATGCTGATGAGTCCATAATACGGATGTTTGGTAAAATATAACCCAGTTCATCAGTAACCCTTTGACGCAGAGCTGCTATCTTAGCAAGTAATTGACCTTCCTGATCGGGGTCGGCAATTACTAACAAACCTGCGCCTACCTGTAAACTTAATACATCTACACCAAGTCTTTCATACATCTTATTCGGGTTAACCAAGTCCTGCATATTCTGACGAACACTTTCCAATTGTCCCAATTGAGATTGGACATCGGCATTAACTAATACTGAGAAGCCTGCAAGTGCAAGACCTATTGTAAAAATTAAAAACGGTAAAAATGGTAAACCTGTTATTGGTGATGTAACCGTAATCAATCCTAAGAACAATGCTGCAAAGAATAAAGAATAAGGCTTAGCCATAATTTGTGCAGTTAAGTCACCACCTAATGACATATTACCTGCTGATGCACGAGTCATGACTATACCTGCCGCAATAGACATTAATAATGACGGGAGCTGGGATGCGAGCCCGTCACCGATTGTTAAAACCGTATATTTACTTACTGCATCTGCAATAGGCATTTGGTTCATAAGACAACCGATAATCAAACCGCCGATAATGTTGATCAAGGTAATAATTATGCCCGCTATTGTATCACCTTTTACAAACTTCATAGAACCGTCCATAGAACCAAACAGGCTTGATTCTCTTTGCAAATCTTCACGTTTTTTTACCGCTTCTTCCGGCGATATAAGACCGGCGTTGAAATCGGCGTCAATGGTCATTTGTTTACCCGGCATAGCGTCCAAAGCAAATCGTGCGGCAACTTCTGCGATACGTTCTGCACCTTTTGTGATAACCATAAACTGTACGACTGTTATAATTAAGAAAATTACTCCGCCTACAACCATATTCCCGCCGGTTACGAATGTTCCGAATGCGTGAATTACTTCTCCAGCGTCTCCTTTTGCTAATATTAGACGTGTAGATGCGATTGAAAGACAAAGTCTGAACATTGTCCCGATTAGAATTATAGACGGAAATGCCGCTAATTCTAAAGGTTTTTGGACATACAATGATATCATTAAAAGAACTATTCCAAGTGTGATATTTAATGATATAGAAAAGTTAATAACCCAATTTGGCATCTCAATGATTAAGATTAATATCAAAATCATTACAAAGAGTGCCAATGCTATTTCTGATATAGGTTTGCTTTGAGTTTGTTCTCCTGCCATTAAATACCCTCTAAAGCCTTTTTAATGATTTCCAGTTGTGTGTCAATAGAGGCATCAACTATTCCGTTAATTGTTTGAAAAACACATCCGCCTTCTTCAACAGACGGGTCTGATATTATATTAATTTTTGCTTCAATACCGTACTGATATGTAACAGTAGGAAGTGTATCTTTTACAAATTGAGAAGCTCGAGGATTAACTCGTATATTAATCTTTGGCTCATTTTTAGAAACAGTTTTTAATACATCTATAATGGTATCGACAAGAATCTGCGGATCGGATTCAACTTCTTTTTTTATTATCTTTTTAGCAATATCAATACTAATCTCAAGTATATCCGGAGCAACATATTCAAAAACTTCTTTGGGAGCCCCCATAAATTGGTTAATACAGGATCGGAACTTTTCAATATCACTGTTTGCCTGTTCAAGTCCTCTTCTGTATCCTTCTTCAAAAGCGGATTTTTTTATATTTTCAGCTTCTTCCTGTGCTCTGGAAACAAGGTTTCGGTCATCAATACGCCGATATCCTCTTCGTCTTGTTCCCCGCCTTCTTTCTTGACGCTGTTCAAAGTCAATGCTTTCAATGTTGAATAAATCAATTTCTGGTTCTGGTGCTTTAATCGACTCTGATTTTTGTTCTTCGAGAACTTCTTCTATTTCAATTTTCGGCACAACATCATTCTCAGGCATTATTTCAGTCTGAGCAGTCTTACTCTTTTCCTCCCATTGTTTTAATTTATTCTTTTTAATAATCATGATTATTTATTAATTATTATATACTATCCTCTACATATTGCGCAACAATACCTGCAACTTGTATTGGAAGTCCTGAATATTCTCCGTCATAAGCTTGAGAAATAAAGCGTTTGACAAGCGGACGTTCATTTTTTATAACTTTTTCAATAGCTTCTCTTGAATTTGATTTGTATAACCTTAAAAGGTCTCTCATAACGTTTTCTTTTGTTAATTTGCGTTTTGACGGGAGAAAATCTTTCATCTCTTTCAAACAATTTAGGAATATATCTCCGTCAAGCTGAGATTCAAGATTAGCCATATTCATGTAGTGAGAAATTAATTTATTTTCATCATCGTCAAATTTGTTTAATATGGTTACGACTTTATCTTGCGACAATACTTTTAATACCATAGCAAGCGACATAAGCTTCATTTGTCTTATAGTAACTGTACCTTCTGAGGTTTCCATCTCTTTTTCAAGTTTGCGCTGGCGTCTGACTTCTTCTCTCTGGCGCTGAGCTTCTTTTCGTTTGCTTTCGGCCTCATTAAGCGGAGCTTCTTTCTCTTTTATTTGTTCTTCCGCAGCTTGTTTCGCCATTGCATCAATATTAGACTGACTTTCAGCCTGTTCTTTTGTGTTTTCATCAATAATACCTTTTTGTTCAAGGTCCTCGATACATTTTTTGTAGACTTTTATAACGTGGTGTTCAACCGCCTGTAATAATTGCTCTTGCGGAATATTTCTTATAACACCTTGTTTAGCAACTTCAAAAATAGTAAATGCAATTTTTTGCATTATACTATCCCAATAATCTTTTTTTATACCGGAATGGATCAAATCTATTGACTTATGAAAAGACCATTCGGCAATAATTTGTGTTATAAAAACAGCTTGTTCTGCTGTTATTTGAAGGCTTTCATCATTGTATACCGCTTCACCTGCAAGCATGGTAAAGTTCCCGAGAGTATTAACGATGTATTCTTGCTCATCCGGCTGCAAATCTTTAGGAACAAGCTCTTTTGCTTGTTCTGCCATTGATTGTGCAAACCCTTTATAATCAAAACCTTCTATTGCCATTTTTTATTTAACCTTCAATCCAGCTTCTGATTCTTTCGCCAGCTTCGGCTTCATCAGTGCCTTCAAATTCTCTTTTTAATTCTCTTAAAGCTTCTCTTATTTCTGCACCTGAAACAGGTATTGAAGCCGGTTTATTCTGCTGTTCCAATAAACCTTGCTGTAATTGAGATTGATTTTTTATTAAATTAGCTGCATTAACGCTCAAATCCTTAATTTGTTTTTCTTGAGCTTCATTTTGTTCTCTAAGTTTAATAAGTTCTTCTTCTTGAGCTTCATTTGCTGCTTTTATTCTGTTTGTTAATACATTATGTCCGAACAGCAAACCAAAGAATAGAAGAACTATTGCCAGCCACCAAGGATTGCCGTGGGATGCTTTTATTGGGGCTTTAACATTTTTATCACTTGCCATAAACGGATCAAGAGAGTCGGCGAATGCTATTGTAACATTTTCAGCTTTTGCTTTTGGACTTGCTGCGTGCGCAACAAGGTCTTTCAATTCTTCCAAAGTCAATTCAACAGGAAGAGCATCTTTTTCCAATGTAACTGCGATAGAGATTTCTTCTATTGTCCCCGGTGACATGTATTCATTTGTTTGAACCTTAGTCACGCCGTATTGGACTTCTTTAGCTGTTCTTTGATAACTTCTGTTTTGAGAAGAATCAGAACTGCCTGATGGTAAGCCGTTTGGAAGGTATACACTAACAGCATTTGTATTTTTGTTTGTATCTGTTGTTTGGTCGCCCAATCCTTCTGAGAAAGTTTGTTCATTAATCTCTGTTTTACTGTTTGGATCATAAGATATTGTAAACTTCTCAACAGGAGCTTGTTTTAAGAAAGTAGAAACAGTTGCTACATATTTTCCGCTGCCTATCAATCTGTTTAATTGTGCTTGAACTTTTTCCTGCATATATTTATCATTTTGCTGTAATCTTTCAAGCATTTCAGATTGAGCATCTACCAAACTGTTATAAACATGACCGTTGGTATCTGTTATTGATATATTTGACGCTGTTAAACCAGAAACACTTCCAAGTAAAAGGTTTGAAACAGCTTTGACAGTACTCATATTTAAAGTCTGTCCGACAGCAACTGTTAATTGAACTGTCGCTGTAACCGGTTTCTGATTCTGTGAAAACATTGATTGTTCGGGGATGGATATAAATACAGACGCATCTTCTATGCCGTCAATTCTTTTTATTAAACGAGCAAGCTCTCCGTTCATAGCTCTTACTAATCTGATTTTTTTATCTTCTTTAGTAGAAGTAAAATCTCCTTTATCGAATATTTCCAAGCCTACGTTTTGATCATATAATCCGCTTTCTACGATAACCATAATTGCGCGGTCTCTTTGCTCGGTTGTACATTTTCTCATACCAGGAGTACAGTCACCCTTTTTTAATCTTAAAACGGATTTCGTACCGTCTACAAACCGTGATGCAACAATGTTGTTTTTAGCCAGCAGTGCTTGGATTTCTAATGCTTTACCCATATTATCGGTAGTTAATAAATCAACATCTTCTTTTAAAGGTTCTTTGCTTACGTCAACTCCTTCTTTATCAGCTTTGTTTGAAGCTGCGATAGTTCCGCTTATTATAAAAACAATAAGCAGTAAAACTATACCGCCTGCAACAGATGCTAAAAGTATTTTATTTTCGAGTAATTTTTTAAAATCCATAATCCTGCCCTATTTTATTATACACATTTATTTTAGTCTTGAGAAGTCTAAATTTGTATTTGCATTATTTTATCATACGCTTGAATGACTTTTCCGACTGCGGTTGTTGCGATGTTAACTGATATTTCAGCTTTCGACATGGCTACCATAACATCGTGAATATCAACGTTTTCGGAACCCATCATTACATCTCTCATCATATTGTCGGGTGCGTTCATTGATGTATTTAATCCTTCAACCAAACCAGACATAACACTTTTAAAATCAGCAGTAGAAGGCGTTTCAACTCTATTTATTCTGGCGGAAGGGTTGTCTCCCCAACTGTCGAGTTTAGTGTGTTGAATTCTTGCTTCCAAATCATAATTCGGATAAAAACCGTTAATCATATTTCACCTCTATATTATTTATTATTGTTATCGGTTAATTTTTGATGAATTTAAGTATTTGTTCGAAAAATCATCTATATGCAGTAGGTTTTTAATGATTGTTAAAGATTTGTCAATTTTTGACGATTAAATAACTATGAATTTGCATGAAGAATGTTTGATAAAATATTTGATAAACCCCTTAGAGCTCTTTTATACTACTGAACTTTTGAAAAGCAGTAATGATTTGCTGAGTAAAAATTTTAAAAATCTGCATGAAATTGCAAAGCATGCCGATGTTAATTATAATAGAATATAGGGCAGATATAGATTTGCTGATTTACTTGTTAATCTAAGTGATTAACAGATTTATTTATATGGAGAGATTATGAAAAATTTAACAAAAACAAAATGGTTTATTTTTGGCACATATTTATTGTTGATTTTAACATCGCTTTTAATTAGTTTTATATTGCTTCAGAATAATAACAGCTTGAAAAATGTTTTCAGATCATTTTTTGATGTAGCGGAAAACAGGACATTTGATTATAGACAATCATTGAAAGTTATTCATAAAAGACCTATACCAAATAAAGATATTGTTCTTCTGGCGATAGATGATGCAAGTGTCGAATCTCTTTGGGATAAGTATGGCGAGTGGCCGATTCCCAGAAATGTGTATGCAGATGTAATTAATTATATAGAGGCTGAAAAACCGCAGGCTATTATATTCGATTTAATGTTTATAAAATCAGTTCGCACTCAAAAAGATGCCGATAAGTATTTTGTTGACACAATGAACAAATATAATAATATATACACAGGGCTGAACTTTGATAATCAGTCTTATGATGTCAGAAAACCGGAAAATCTTCCTGACAGACTTGCTCTAAATATAGATAATAAATCTTCGATAAATTTTAAAAAGAAATACAGTTTTACTAATTGCAGGCTGATTTTATCCGAATTAATGCAAGGTAATGTTCATGTTGGGTTAACTAATGTAATAAGAAGTAACGATGGCATAATAAGAGCAGTATCTCCGGTCCTTGTTTATAAAGATAAAAATTATCCTTATTTAAGTTTTAAAGCAGGAAGCGATTTATTAAAAATGCAGGATGACAATAATTTTATACTTGATTCAAAAAGAAATTTAATTGTTTCTGATACAAAAATCCCTTTGACTAAAGACGGTGAAACTATTCTTAACTGGTATGGTCCCAGTAAAACGCATACAAACGTACCGTTTTATAAGGTAATCAATGAAATGGAAGGCACTAATTTAACAAAATTCGATTTTAAAGACAAAATAGTTATAATCGGTACTACTGCAATGAGCCTGCATGATACAAAGAGTGTGCCGATTCAAGCTGAAGTTTATCCAGGTGTGGAAGTTCATGCAACATTCTTGAATAATATGCTGGACAATAATTTTATTAAAAAATCAAGCGGTATAATGAATATATTAATTTTAGCCGGTGTAATAGCAATCGTAGGTGTGATTGCTATGTTTTCAACATCAACTCTCTTCGCGGCTCTTTCAACAATACTGTTTACAATTGCTTATTTATTTATCGCTTATTATGCAATGGAAATTTATAATTTATGGATTCCGATTGTTCTGCCGATTATTGCAATTGTACTGGCATTTACTCTATCTCTGCTCGCAAAATATCTTATGAAGTCAAAGGATTTCGAATATCAGTATAAATTGGCTACAATAGACGGTCTTACCGAATTATACAATCACAGATATTTCCAAGATACTTTAAAAAAACAAATAGATATTTCAAGAAGATACAATCAGCCTGTATCTCTGATAATTTGTGACATTGATTTTTTCAAAAAATTTAATGATACATACGGACACCAAGCAGGAGATGCAGTTTTGAGACAAGTTGCGCAAACATTAAAGAAAAATTCAAGAACGACTGATTATGTTTGCAGATACGGTGGAGAAGAGATGAGCATTATTCTTCCTAATACAAAAGCTGAAGAAGCTTTGATGCTTGCAAACAGAATATGTTCTGCGGTGGCTGAAAAACCATTCCACTTGACACCAGTTGATACTGCACCTGTTACAATAAGTTTAGGTGTTGCGACATTCCCTGATAATGCTCAAACCTCTCAAGACTTGATAGAATGGGCAGATAAAGGTTTATACTATGCCAAAGAACATGGCAGAAATCAAGTCGGAAGATACTAGGAGTAAATATATTTTGGCTTGTTAAACACTCAAGGAGTTTAACGTAAATTATGCTTGAAGTTAACATAATCGGAGCTGGACTTGCCGGTAGTGAAGCGGCTTTACAGCTTGCAAAAAGAGGGATAAAAGTTAAATTATATGAGATGCGCCCAAAAAAAATGACAGGAGCGCACACAGGTGAAAACTGCGCCGAGTTTGTATGCTCAAATAGTCTTGGCTCATCGGATATTACAAACGCAAGCGGACTTTTGAAAGCAGAAATGGAGATACTTGGAGGAGAACTCATTAGGATAGCAAAAGAGAACTCTGTACCAGCGGGTAACGCTCTTGCTATATCAAGAGATGATTTTGCAAAAGCCGTAACAAAAAAAATTACGGAAAATTCTAATATTGAATTAATACGTGAAGAAATTACTAAAATTCCTGAAGGTAATGTTATAATTGCTTCAGGCCCTTTAACAAGTGACGAACTTGCAAAAAGTATACAAGAATTTACTAAAACAGAACACCTGCACTTTTTTGATGCAATTGCACCAATTGTAGAAGTTGATTCAATCAATTTTAGCAAAGCCTTTTGGGGCTCAAGATATGATAAAGGAGAGGCTTCTTATATCAATTGCCCTATGAACAAAGAAGAGTATGAAAGATTTTATAATATCTTGATTAATGCACCAAAAATTGAACAACACGATATTGATAAAGATGCAAAATTCTTTGAATCTTGCTTGCCTGTTGAAGTATTAGCATCAAGAGGTGTTGATACTCTCCGATTTGGTCCTATGAAACCGGTAGGGCTTGTTGATAAGAGAACGGGAGAAGAAAATTATGCAGTAGTTCAATTGAGACAGGATAATTCAGCAAAAACAATGTTTAACCTTGTAGGATTCCAAACAAATCTTAAATGGGGAGCTCAGAAAGAACTTGTACATTCTATTCCCGGATTAGAAAACGCAAACATTATAAGATACGGTGTTATGCACAGAAATACTTTTATTAACTCTTCTCTAGTTCTTAATCCTACATTTGAAGCCAGAGAAAGAAACGGATTGTTTTTTGCAGGCCAAATAACAGGAACGGAAGGGTATACAGAATCAATAGCCGGAGGACTGCTTGCAGGGATAAACATGGCTCGCAGAATTCAAGGTAAAGAATTATTTATCCCTCCAAAAGAAACTATGCTCGGAGCATTAGCAAACTATATAACAGATAAAGCTCATTTAGCGCATATAAGCAAGCGTGATGGCTCTTTAAGATATTTACCGCCCCAGCCGATAAATTCAAATTGGGCGATAGTTGCTCCGATGGATATGCCTAAAAAAGAGAGAAAAAACAAGAAACTTAAAGCCGAACTGCTGTCACAAAGAGCAATAACTACCATAAAACAGCAAATAATTAATATAAAGCCGGTTTAATTGTAAATTTTTGTAACAATATTATAAATAATCCTAAAGTTTTTAAAAAAAGTGCCGATATACATGATGTAGACAGGAATAAAACAAAAAGGAGTATATCATGTATTCAATGTGGCCAGGTTGTTACAGTTTTATGGATGAACTTAAACTCTTTGCAGAATGGTTTAAAGAGCAGACAGAAGCTCTTGTATTAAAGATTTATGAACTTGACAGAATGCTTCATTCTTAAAGTTCTGTTGAACTGGTAAGTATAGTAGATTTAATTTCTCTCTTTCTCAAAGATATTTAAACACCTTGTAATGATAAGGTGTTTCTTTTTTATGTGATTGCCGGAATTTTAAATCTTTCTAATATCAAAACCACCCCGCGGGATTAACCTTTGGGGTGGCTTCAATAATATTACTTTTATATTTCCTGTGTAAATTTTTGGGAATTAAGCTCCCGCTACTCTTTCATTCCTTTAATGAGAAGAATTGGTGTTATATCAAGTTCAGCGCGATACTTGGTGTTTGGTTTGCAGTTGCAAGTAATGTTGCTGAAGATTGTTGTAAAATTTGATACTTGATATAGTTTGATGATTCAGTTGCTACGTCAGCATCCTTAATTGAAGAGTTAGCTGATACGATGTTCTCCTTTTGTACACTTATCGCATCAACAGCTGATTCAACACGGTTCATATAAGCACCGATTAATGCTGTTCTGCTTGATACGTTTTCAATTGCGTCATCAATGAATGATAAGAATTCACGAGCTGTTGCATCATCTGTGTATACAGCATCACAAATCGCTGTAATACAAGACTTGTTTTCAGATGTGCTTCTTATATCTTGCCAATCGTATTTTTCATCTTTAATTGCAGTGTATCCTTTTGATTTGTAGTCGTATTCTCTGCCTTCGTATGTGGTTTTAGTTCCTTCAATTCTTGATTCTAGAGCAGCTGTATTATTTTTATCGTCTCTTTCATACCAAGCTTTGTTAATACCTGTTTCTCCTTCGTGTTTAGAATTGCTGTTACCTGAGATCAACAATGCTGTGATTGTAGCTGCTTCAAAAATTGTGTATTTTAAGTTGATAATGTTGTTCTTACCGCTGTTGTTACTAACTTGTAAGTTTACACCATTTTTTGATGTTGCTGCTGTACTTGTACCGTCTAACAGTTTGATACCATTAAAGTCGATAACTGTACATAAACGGTTGATTTCTTCCATTCTTTGAAGAACTTCTGTCTTAATTGCGTTCATTGAAGATGTTCCGTAAGTACCGTTTGCTGCTTGTTCGGTCAAGTCTCTGATACGTTGAAGGTAATCACCAACAATATCAAGAACACCTTCTGCTGTGTCTAATAGTGATAAGCCCATTGTAGCATTTGCTTCCGCTACATCATAACCAGAAATTTGAGCTTCCATAATAGTTGATACAGCTGAACCTGCAGCATCGTCTTTACCTGAGTTGATTCTGTAACCTGTTGTTAATCTTTCCATTGCGGTGTTCATACCGGTAGTAGCTGAAGACAGGTTGTGTTGCGCCGTTAATGACGCAAGGTTTGTGTTGATTGTGATTGAAGCCATAATCGATTTCCTTTCTTTTTTTCTTCTTCCATGATTTACTAATGCGCCCACAATTAGCGCAATAGTATACTAATGCTGTGTAAAATAGTTTACAAAGCTTAATTAGGGGTAAATATTTTATACTTACCTGTTCTCGCAAGGATAAATGTATATTTTAATCCTTCACACTAACATACTATTACTTTTTATATATATTTTTAATTCTAAATAAGTTAGAAATTTCTCATACTTTGGTTGGAATATTTTATAAGAAAACCTGTATTGCATGCCAATTTGCAAAAAATAATCATGTATTGTAAAATTTTTATTATAATTTGAGAGGATATTTAATTAACTTTATGGACGTGTCGGACATATTTATTAATATTTTTGTAATAGCATTTTTGCTATTTGTAAACGGTTTTTTCGTAGCGGCAGAGTTTTCACTTGTAAAAGTAAGAAAAACACGATTGGAGCAGTTGTCCAATGATGGTGATTTTAAAGCGAAAACAGCTTTGAAACTCGTAAATAATGTGAATAAAATGCTAGCAGCAGCACAATTGGGTGTAACAATTGCAAGTATCGCATTAGGTTGGGTTGCGGAAGCTACGATGGTACAATTGGTTACTCCGATAATCAAATTTATTCCTTTAGGACAAATAACTGTCCATGCAGTAGCTGTACCGATTGCATTTCTATTTGTAACATATTTTCATGTTCTTTTAGGAGAACAACTTCCAAAATGTCTGGCTCTTAAACACACAGAGTCTTTGGCTCTTGTAATTGCAGCTCCTATGAGTATGTTTATAACTTTATTCAAACCTTTAGTTTGGACTCTTCAAGTTTCAGGTGACTGGATTTTAAAATTGTTACATGCAGATAAAGAAGATGCGTCACTTGTGCATTCAACGGAAGAGTTGGATATGCTTGTTGATGCAAGTTATAACGAGGGTGTCCTAAATGAAACTGAAGCAGAGATGCTTCACAATATGTTTAAATTTTCCGATTTGATGGCAAAGCAGGTAATGATTCCAAGAACTGATATGATATGTGTTCCTGAGGATATTACTTATGATGAGATTAATAAACTTGCATTGGAAAACGGTTATACAAGATACCCTGTTTATGAAAAAGAGAATATTGATAAAATTATAGGTTTTCTTCATGTCAAAGATTTGTATGCAATTGCAATGACAAAAGAAGAGTATTCTGTACAAAGTCTTCTTAGACCAATACTTCTCGTTCCTGAAACTATGACATTGGATAATTTAATGGTTGAGTTTAAAAAGACTCATATTCAAATGGCTGTTGTTGTTGATGAATATGGCGGAACGGCAGGTCTAATTACTTTAGAAGATGTATTGGAAGAAATCATAGGTGAAGTTCAGGATGAATTTGATGAGGAAGAAGAAGGGGTAAATATAGAAGAATTAGGTGACAATAAATATCTTGCAAATGCCATGATGAGAATGGATGAACTTGCTGAATATTTTGGATTGAATGCAGATATTTTAGAAGAAGACGATGTTGAAACCATTGGCGGTTTGGTTGTAAAACTTCTAGGCAGAATCGCAGAGGTTGGTGATTCGGTTTCATTTAAGGGACTTACATTTACTGTAAAAGAAGTTGACGGAGCAAGAATTACCCAGCTTGAGATAATAAAAGAGAGTGTTGAAGAAACTCCGGAGTCTGAAGAAGCATAGAATTTTGTATAATTAATTCAATTAATTTAAATTCAGATTGTTACAATTTGTAAAAATTTTTACCTCTAAGCGCAAATTTTTCATACAAAATAACTTTATATATATGAAAGTATTTTAGTGTGTAAAGGTTTATTATGGCAGTAACGGCATTAACAGCATTTTTACCGTCAGTTGTTTCAAAATCAATATTTGCGCCAAGAAGGGCAGATAAGAGTCTTGAAGCAAACAATACTCCTGCAACAATTTTGAATGCAGGGATTGCTACAATGCAGTTAGCAAAATTAGGTGATGGCGTTGCAGCTATTAGAAAAGAGAATGCTAATACTGCTAAAACACTTGGAGGAGCAAGTAATCTAGCTAGTAAAGGAAGTATTTTTACTGATATAAGCAAAGCAACAAATAAGATTACAAAACACGTAAGTATAAACGGTTTTATAGGATTAGCAGCGTTAGCAAATGCTTTATCTGATGATAATAAAGAAAAAGCTTTAATTCAAAATGCGGGTATGTATGGCGGTATGTTAGCTTTTGAAGGTGCTCATAAAAAAATATTGGGTACAGTTGATATATCAGGAAATAAGATAGATAAAAAAGAAGGCTTATATAGAAAATATAAATTTTTTGCAAAGCCTGTTGAAAAATTTAAAGTATTTTGCGAAAAACAAGAAGAAGCTCTTAAAGATAGCGGAGAAGTAAAAAGATTTGTCGGTAAAATGATGAAGTATGCTCCCGGAAGCCTTAAAGGTTTATCATTTGCAGCAGCATCAATTGGAGGAAGTGCGCTTGGATATTATACATTCGGGAAAGTTGCAGAAGCTGTTGCTGCGGAGAAAAAAGCTTCTTAATGCGGAGTAATTTTTCCGTGTTCTTTATATAATGTTTGCCAATTAGATTGAGACCTTCTGTGATTATCAATAGTTGCTTCAAGTGATGCATTTATGGCGTAATAAACAATAGGTATTGTTATTGCTATTGTTAAAATTGTAACTATGACATGGCGGATTACCGTCTGCATGATTTTAAATCTTTGCTTAGTAATTGCAATATCATCCTGTTGTCTTAATATGCCGTTAATTAAGTTTTTGCGTTCTTTTACTGTTAAACCGTCAATAAAATCAACATTTTGCGGGTCAATATAAATTACGTATTTTGAATATTTAACATTTCCGTCTAAGAAGTCTAAACTGTCATTATAGTCTTTAAGTTCTTGTGTTAGTGGTCTTTCGGAAATATTTCCTTTGGACAGATTTTCGATTTTTTCTTCTTCTTTGGGTTCATTCTCATTAGCTTCGGCTGAAGTAGGGTTAAGCGCTTCTTTTTCCGCTTTAGCTTGTGCTTTTTTATTAAGTTTAGCTTTATATTTTTTTATAAAGTTGTCATCAAAATTTGTATTAACGCTGGAAGCCTTATTTTCAGTAACTTCCTTGGGAGAATCCGGCGTTTCTGTCGGGCTTGTATTTGATTCTGAAACTTCAGCTGTTTCTGCGGGTTGTTCAGTTTTTACTTCTTCAAATAAGCTTGCATCATCTGTTGTACTGTCAGCCGGTACATTACCAGTTAATTGCTGCTGTAATTGGGCTATAAAATCGTCAGAAATATCTTCATTTAAATCAGCCAATTCTTTTATATCCATTGAGTCATTATTATTACTATAAAAATTACCAGCCATGTATTCTCTCTTTTTTTGTTATAATATACATGTTATTATATATTAGTTTTTGGTGTTAAGCAATCGTAAGAGAAGATGATATGAATATTGATTTAAATAAACTAAGAGAGTACGTCACAAATCTCAACCGGCCTAAAATCCTTGTTATAGGAGATTTAGCTCTTGATGAGATGGTATACGGTGATACAGAGAGAATATCAAGAGAAGCTCCGGTTCTTATTTTGCAGCATACACATACAAATTATATTTTAGGCGGTGCGTCAAATGCCGCTCATAACGTCTCTTCCATAAACGGTGGAAAAGTTAGTGTTGTGGGAATTATTGGAGATGATTATCAAGCTCAGGACTTAAAAGAGGCTTTCAAAAAAGCTAATATTAATTGTGAGAACTTAATTGTAGATAAAAATAGAAAAACTATAACAAAAACAAGAATATCAGGTGCTTGTTCTCAGTCTGTTACTCAGCAGATAGTCAGAATTGACCGTCAGACTAATGCTCCTATATCAAAAGAAACTGAGGATAAAATTATTGAAGCTGTTAAGAGATTAATACCTTTACACGATGCTGTAATTTTATCTGATTATCATATTGGAACTATTACAGATAAAATAATTAAAACGGTAGTTGAAACAGCTAAGGTTCTAGATAAACCGGTAGTTGTTGATGCTCAAAAAGAACTGAACAGATATAAAGGTGTTACATCTATGACACCAAATTTGCCTGATACGCAAAAGCATGTCGGATTTTATTTGAACGGAAAAGCCGATTATATATTGGCAGGTAATAAACTGATTGAAGAAACTGGAGTTCCTGCGGTATTGATAACCTGCGGTTCTGACGGTATGGTTGTTATAACAGGAAATGGTCATTATACGCATATACCGGTGTTTAATAAGTCAAAAGTTTTTGATGTAACAGGTGCGGGTGATACTGTTACCGCGACTTATACGCTGGCTCTTGCCTCAGGTGCGGACCCTGTATATGCGGCAATTATCGGTAATATAGCGGCGGGTATTGTAATAAAACAATTTGGCTGTGCGGTAACTAATATTGATGAAATTATGAAAGCAATCCCCGAGAAAATTTTAGTGGAGGAATAAGGATGAAAAATTTATTCGCAAAATTAAATATAGTAGATATTATAATAATTATAGGAGTTATTTGTGCGCTTGGGGTCGGGTTGTTTACTATGAAGCATTTTAGACAGACTGCTGACAAACAAATAGAAGCAACTTCTCCGATATCTTTTCAGGTATTCCTTCGCGGTGTAACCGTTACAGGTGAAGAATTTCCTATTAAAGCAGGAGATAAGACATTTATTACTATAAGGAATGTTCCTTATACAGAGCTTAGTGTTAACGGTGTTGTTTATACTCCGCGTCAAACAGCAGTTCCGTCAGCTAAATCCGAGAAACAGTATGTACTTGTAGTTGATCCAGCCCAGCCTGCTGTTTTTGATGCTGTTGTTTCTGTTACGGATATTGCAAAAATTACTAAAGATGGTGCTGTTGTAGGCGGTAATAAAATTAAAATGGGACTTCCGGTAACTTTGGAAGGTGAAAATTATAAATTTGGCGGAACAATTTCGGATGTAAGAGTAACAAGTGATTCTGAAGTTGTAGATGACGGGGAAAATAAAGAAGTCGGGTAATGTTTTTTAATATAATTTTAGAGAAAATACAAAATTTTTTAAAACCTCTTTATGTAAACAGTTGTATTTTGCAAAATATTGACAGGCTTATTGGATTAAATATCTTTTTGGTTATTTTTTCTTCAACAATTGCAAATTCTGATAATATAGGATATTTTGCACTTTTTGCGATTATGCTTACCGCGGTAAAGCTTATAACAAAAACCGGTGAAAAGTTTGATATAAGCTTAGCTGATAAATTTTTGCTTGTATATTTTGTTTTTGTTTTGATAAGTGTTTCGGGTTCGTCGCTTTTTTATTTGAGTTTAAAAGGGTTCTTTAAAACACTTACTTATTTGGGATTTTATGTTTCTGTAATTCATTATTTAAAAGATAACAAAGATAAAATTAAGTCGATATTTATAGCATTTGCTTTATGTGCTTCTTATGAAACAGTATTTGCATTTTTACAAAACTTTGGTGCGGTAGAAGAGATATCAGGCTGGCAGGATATGTCTCATCTTAATCCTGAAGAGGTTATGACTCGAGTTTACGGTACGCTAAAACCATATAATCCGAACCTTTTTGGCGGGTATATGCTATCGATTATTCCTGCATTTTTGACTCTTCCCTTTATTAATAAAAAACTATTCCCTTTTGCGTTGATTTGCGGGCTTTTATCATGCGTGGGATTAGTATTAACAGGATGCAGAGGCACTTATATAGGATTTTTCTTCGAGTTAATGATTCTGATATGTGTTGTTTATAAATTCCTAAAGCCTCGGCTTAAAAAGATTTTTACAATGCTTGTTGGCTTTGGTGTTTTAGCAGTATCGTTTATTATTGTTTCAACAGCATCGCTTAGAGCAAGGATTTTTTCAATTTTTGCAATGCGAAGCGACAGCTCAAATTCTTTCAGATTTAATGTTTATAATTCGTGTATACAAATGTTTAAAGACAACTGGCTGTTAGGAATCGGATGCGGAAATCAAAACTTCAGAGAAGTATACGGACTTTATATGAAAACAGGTTTTGATGCCTTAAGTGCGTACAATATTTATCTTGAAACAGCAGTAGAAAGCGGAATTTTTGCTTTAATATCTTTTATATGTTTTTTGGGTACAAATATATATAAATCTGTCAGATTTGTATTAAATAACAAAAATATTGATATGATTTTTGTACTTACAGCGCTTATATCTTTAATAGGAATGCTGATACACGGAATGGTTGATACTGTATTTTTCCGTCCTCAAATTCAATTTACTTTTTGGATTCTTGCTGGTATTATTAGAGTTATAGTAAAATAGTGCTTAATGTTTTAAGGAGTGTATTTTATGGCATACGTTGTATCGATTATTCCGAAAGGATTTAGAGAAGGTAAAAAAGCTAAATTGTTACGTTGTATGAAAGAAAATTATAAAATCGCAGAAAAAAATTTGGATTGTGCAAAAGAAGCAAAACAAAAACTTGATAAAGAATTGTTTGAACGTAAAAATAATCTTCAGCGCAGCATAGAGGCAGGGAAAAATTTGGATACTCTTGCGTAGTATAATTCACGGATAAAGATATAATATGGTTCAAGAAAGAATTAATTTTTTAAGAGAGGAATTAAATAAATATTCATACAATTATTATGTACTGGATAATCCGCTAATTAGTGACTTTGAGTATGATAAGTTATATAAGGAATTGGAAGAACTTGAAAAAGCAAATCCGCTCTTTATTACTCCTGACAGTCCCACTCAAAGAGTCGGCGGAATCAGTACAGGGTTTCAGGAAGTTAAGCATAAATACAGATTGTATTCTCTTGACAATACTTATAGCTATGACGAGCTTCGCAAATGGTATGAAAAAATTACGAATGAGTTCGGAAATAATGTAGAACTTGTATGTGAATTAAAAATTGATGGGCTTGCAATAGCTCTTGCATACAAAAACGGTTCTTTTATTCATGGAGCGACTCGCGGTAACGGAATAATCGGGGAGGAGATTACACAAAATCTAAGGACCATTAAGGCTATTCCATTGAAACTTTTTGAAGATGCAGATGTGGAAGTAAGAGGTGAAATATATATGCCGAAAACTTCATTTGAAAAACTTAATGAAGAAAATCTTGCCAATGGTGAAAAACCTTTCGCAAATCCTCGTAACGCAGCTGCAGGTTCTTTAAGACAATTAGATAGTTCAATAACAGCTAAACGTGATTTATCAATGTTTACTTATACTCCGATTATAGAAAGGGCGTCAAAGAAACCTTTAACACATTGGGACGGTATTCAGTATGTAAAGGAATTGGGGTTCAAGATTAATCCTAATATAAGGCTTGTAAAAAACATAGAAGGTGCGATAGATTTTTGCAGAGAGTGGGAAACAAAAAGGTTTGAACTTAATTATGCAACTGACGGTGTTGTAATTAAAGTAAATAATCTTGCATATCAAAATGAACTCGGTTATACTTCCCGCGCTCCAAAGTGGGCAACTGCGTTTAAGTTTCCACCGGAAGAGATTTCTACAATACTAAGAGATATAGAACTCGGTGTCGGTAAAACTGGAGCGATTACTCCGGTTGCAGTCTTAGATCCTGTTAATCTTGCAGGAAGCGTTGTGTCACGTGCAAGTCTGCATAACTTTGATGAGATAAGAAGGCTAGATGTAAGAATTGGAGACAGAGTTTTAATTAAGAAAGCAGCGGAGATTATACCAAAAGTAATTAAGGTGTGCGACTCACCTGAGCATGACAATTTACCGCTTTATCAAGTACAGAGGAATTGCCCTTCATGCGGAGAACCTATTCAAGAGGTAGAGGGAGAAGTAAACTTGTATTGCTTGAATCCTAAATGTCCGGCTATGCTGAGAGCAAAGCTTGAATACTGGGTATCAAAAGAAGCCATGGATATAGATTCGGTAGGACCTTCGGTTATTGAAAAATTGTACAATTTAGGATTGGTTAAAGCACCGATAGATTTTTATAAACTTACGGTTGAGGATTTTCTAAAACTGGATTTGGTTAAAGAAAAATCCGCTAATAATATGTATAATGCAATACAGGAATCTAAGAAAAAACCTCTTTCTAAGTTTATAACGGCTTTATCAATTCGAAATGTCGGTAAAGAAACCTCGGAACTTCTTGTAAACGAGCTTCTTTCGCTTGAAGAATTTAAAGAAGCGAGTGTAGAGAGGTTAGCAGAAATTGACGGAGTCGGAGATAAAATTGCACGCAATATTTATGAATTTTTCCATAATGAACACAATTTGGAAATGTTCGAAGAATTCAAAAATTTTGGCTTTGATTTTAATAATACATTCAACACCCCTAAAACAGATGAACTTGCAGGAAAAACGTTTGTCTTAACAGGAACTTTACAATCAATGACAAGAGATGAGGCTGGTGATATAATTAAATCGAAGGGTGGAAAAACTTCATCATCTGTTTCAAAGAAAACTTCTTTTGTAATAGCAGGTGAAAATGCCGGATCAAAATTAGACAAAGCGCTAGCTTTAGGTGTTATAATATTGAATGAAGATGAATTCTTAAAAATGGTGGGTTTAAAAAGGAATGAAAAAGAATTTTAACGTAATACAAATAAAAGGGTTTAGAGGAATTTTATATATAGTATTCATAGGAATGTGCTTGATTGCAGGCTTCGGTTGGTTTCCGGCATGGTTATGTATGACCTCTTGGAACTTCCTTTCCGGTTATGTTTCACAAGTTCCGGCAATCGGTATAATACAAGGTTTCCTTCTTTGGGGAATCATTGCAGCATCATATTTTACATTCAGAAAAGAAAAACTTGTTGTTTGTATGAAAGCGTCAGAAGGCTTAACGGAAGAAGAGTTAAAGGCTGTTTTTTCTGACATGAAGAAAATGCAGAAAGATGATGTTTTTTTCAAAAATATAATAAAAGCTCGTGAAGCAGAATTGAAAATAAAAAACTTGTCAGAAAGTAATATAAGAAAAACGGACTTAACGGAAGAAAATCAAAATAAATTAGAAATTAAATAGCAGGTATATATAATGCCAAGTGTATCACCAATCGCAGCCTATTTAAGGGCAAACAATGTAATAGCAAAAAAAGATAAATTAGGATGTCATTTCTTTAGCAGGGAAGGACTATATGTAGGTCGTTTGAGGAAAACTTATATTGATAATTACAGATTAATTGTACTTGATGTTTTTGGTGCGGGGTTTAAAAAGTTGTATACCAAAACCGTAGCATACGGACACCAGTATGTGTATATAAAAAATAATAAAGCTCCTTTGGGAGTCAGTATTGCTCCTATAAAAACATATATGAGAAATATTTTTGTTAATTTTTTTGAAGGTACAAGCAGGCAAGAAGATACATTGCGAACTCTTACAAATCGTCTTGATTTAATCGCTGTTGATAAAAATACACAAGTTGGTTTGTATGATACTGATTTACCGTTAAAATATAAAGATGAAAAGAGCGATTTAGTTATTAAAAAACTTAAACATCCTATGTATACTCATATAAAGCATTAAAAAAACGGGTAAATTTTTGATTACCCGTTTTTACAAAGATATTATTCTAGCTTATTCTTCGTTTTCTTCAACTTCTTCTGTTTCTTGAGCTAAATCTTCTTCATCATAAGCTTGTTGATTCATTTCTTCTTCAATCTCTTCTTGAATTTCATCAGAATCAACGGCGCGTTCGTCTTCTGTGTCATCATACTCATAATCTTGAGAGGAACCTTTTATATTTCCTGCCTCTTCTTCTTCCATTTGAGAAACTGATTTAATATCAATTTTCCAGCCGGTTAATCTGTGAGCGAGTCTTACGTTTTGGCCTTCTCTGCCTATCGCAAGAGATAGTTGATCATCAGGAACTACAACAAGCGCATCTTTTTGGTCTTCACCGTCAGTCATAATATCAACAGATACAACTCTCGCCGGAGAGATTGCGTTAACTATGTATTCAACAGGGTCTTCTGACCAACGAACGATATCAATTTTTTCATTCTTTAATTCGCCAACGATTGTTTGAATTCTGCTTCCGCGAGGTCCGATACAAGCTCCTACCGAATCAACTTCAGGGTCGTTTGACCAAACGGCAATTTTTGTTCTGAAGCCTGCTTCGCGAGAGATTGATTTAATTTCTACGATTCCGTCTTCAATTTCAGGAACTTCAAGTTCGAATAATTCTCTAACTATTTCAGGGTGTGCATGAGAAACAATAACTTGAGGAAGTCTGTTTGTTTCTTTAACGTTTAGAACAAATACTCTGATTCTGTTACCCGGTTTATAGTATTCTCTTGGAATTTGTTCTCTTTGAGGCATTATAGCATCAGTCTTACCGATGTTTACGATTACGTTTCTGTTTTCAACTCTCTGAATAATACCTGTTGTAAGAGTGCCTTTCTTTTCCAAAAATTCGTTTAAGATATTATTTCTTTCGGCATCTCTGATTCTTTGAGTAATAACTTGTTTAGCTGATTGAGCAGCAATACGTCCGAATTGTTCAGGAGTTACTTCAATCTTAACTTCGTCATCTACTTCAACTTCATCGTCAATTTCTTGAGCGTCTTCTAAAGAGATTTCCATATCAGGGTCTTCGACTTTTTTAACAACTGTTTTTGTTGAAAATACGCCGATTTCGCCAGTTTGTTCATCAAAGATTGCTTCAATATTTGCAGCTTCTTTTACGTGCATGTGTTTTTTGTAAGCTGCTACAAGAGCATCGCAAAGAGAAGATATAATAACATCTTTAGATATGCCTCTGTCTCTTTCAAGCTCTTCGCAAGCTTCAAATAATGCTGTTCCGATTTTAATCATATATTTTTTCCTTTCTGATTTTAATCTATATATAGTTTTGCCGATTGTATGTTTTCTTTAGGAATTTTTAATTCAGAACCGTCTTCAAATCTTAAGAATGTGAGTCCAAAATTATCTTCCCAATCTATAATCTCGCCTTTGAAAATTTTTTCTGTTTCGCCTTCCAGCGGTTCTCTAAGTTTTAGACTGATTCTTCTGCCTTGAAAATATACAAACTCTTTATCTGATTTGAATTTTCGCTCTAAACCTGGAGATGAAACTTCAAGGTAATATTTAACAGGAATTAATTCATCTAAGAAGTCATTGAGCGAGCGTGTTACGTTTTCGCAATCGTCCAAAGTAACATCTTTTTCTTTTGAGTATAGATAAATCCTTAAAAACCAACGGTGGTTTTCC
Organism: uncultured bacterium; assembly: GCA_902779645.1. Classification (GTDB taxonomy): domain Bacteria; phylum Cyanobacteriota; class Vampirovibrionia; order Gastranaerophilales; family Gastranaerophilaceae; genus CAG-196. The sequence continues at coordinate 238,887 of CACZCH010000001.1, forward strand.
TTTATAAATTCTATCTCAATGGGAATATACCCATATCTCATTGAAGTGTTTTCAATAATAGGTGTAATTTTTTCCAATACTTCGTGTCTGTTAATGTCCTGTTTCATAAGCCTCCGTTCTTTAAGGTTTACGGTAAATTACATTGCATTTACCCCTTAAAATAAAAAAGAACGGGTAATCAATGACCGTTCTTTTTTAAGAAACTATTCACAACAGTATTATAACAAACATAAATATTGTTGTAAAGAAATAGATTTACAATACTTAAAGTCTCGAGATTATTTCATCCGTAAATGCTGTGCAGGAAGTGTTCCCGCCTAAATCCTCAGTTTTAATATTGCTTTCAAGAGTTTTAAATAGTGCAGATTTAATTCGTTTTCCTGCATTCTCTTCTCCGATATAATTCAGCATCTCTATTGCAGACATAAGCATTGCGGTAGGATTAGCTTTGTTTTGACCTGCAATATCAGGTGCTGAACCGTGTACAGGTTCAAATACAGCATAATCATTTCCTATGTTAGCACCTTGTGCAACTCCAAGTCCGCCAATAAGCCCGGCGCATAAATCAGAAACTATATCTCCGTACAAATTTGGTAACAAAAGTACGTCAAATTGGTTTGGATTTTGTACTAACTGCATGCAGCAGTTATCAACCAAAATCTCTTTCAGGGGTATATTATAATTTTTTGCTACATTTCTTGCAGATTCTAAAAACAACCCATCTGAAAGTTTGCAAATATTCGCTTTTGTTACTACCGTAACAAATTTTCTGTTGTTTTTAAATGCATAATCGAATGCAAATTTTGCGATTCTTTCGGAAGCAGGACGGGTTATTCTTTTTATGCTCTCCATTGTGTTGTCATCGACTTGTCTTTCAATTCCTGCATACAAATCTTCTGTGTTTTCTCTTACCACCACAATATCAACATCTTCATATCGAGTTTTAACGTTTGGAAGATTGTAGCAAGGTCTTAAATTTGCGTATAAATCAAGTTCTTTTCTAAGCTGAACATTAACCGAGCGGAATCCTTTCCCAATCGGTGTTGTAACAGGGGATTTTAGGGCAACTTTATTCTTTTTGACTGAATCTAAAACTCTTTGAGGAAGAGGGACTCCTTCTTGTTCAATAACATCTGCTCCTGCAGTTTGAATATCCCAATTTATATCTACTCCTGCAGATTTAATTATTTTTAGAACAGCATCTGATATCTCAGGTCCTATTCCGTCCCCTTTTATTAGTGTTATATTATGCATAATTTAACCCCCTCACCCTAACCCTCTCCCTAAGGGCGAGGGAATATTAGTTTTATTTTCTATACAGTAACTTTTGATTTTTGTTCTGAGTATAACTTTAATGCTATTGACAATTGATCGGGACAGCTTGTCGGTCTTGAACCGCACGGAAGTCCTTGCAATCTTTTAATAACTTCATTTATATCCATACCGATTACAAGGGAACCAATACCTTTAAGATTCCCGCTGCATCCTCCAACAGTTTCCATATCTAAAATTTTATTGTTTTTGATTTTTAGAACCATTAATTTACTGCAAACACCGTTTGGTTGAAAACGAACTTCATCAATTCCGTCAATGTTTCTAATCTCAATATTTTCGCTCATATATACTCCTTTTCTGCTTACTCCCTCTCCTTTAGAGGAGAGGGTTGGGGTGAGGTGTCAATTTTATCAAATCCCTCATCGCTATGACAAAATTATATCATATCAAAGTAAAATTTATCAAATCTTTTTATGCTATCATTAATTTATGCAAGAGATAAAAACAATAGGTTTTTGGGGATATCCGCACCCTGAAATTATACAAAAGACAAAAGAAAGTTATCCGAATGCCGAGTGGATAGATTTGGATATTGATTTTAAGTGTCCAAAGACTAATATTCTGCCGGAATCGTATTGTAAAATAATCAGAAATATAATTGATAATACATTATATTTAAAACCGGATTTGATACTTGCTCCTATCGGAAAAGATAAATGCGACAGCGGCTGGTTCGCGTCAAAAATACTCTCTGATATGGGATTTAATGTTATACAGACTATTTTTGAAGATTTAGAACCTAAAAAAGAAGTTAAGATATGCAGAAGTAAACTGCCATTGTATGACAAGGTTTGTATGATAACGGATAATATTGTAAAACCTATACCGCGGATTTTACCGCATGCAAAAGTCCCTCCAAGAGAAGAAAATACATCTTCTAATCATGATTTTACTCCCGGATTTTGGGGAGTCCCGCCTAATGATTTAGATATCCTAAAACTATTTCCTGATACAACTCACGTTTACGGTTGGACAAGATGTGTTGAAGCGGGCACTCCTGCTGATTTAGATTTGGAGATGTATGTTAATCCGAATGTGCCTACGGTATTTTATGCTCAAGCATTCTGTTCAAAATCTCAGCTTGCAAAGTATCTTGCGGATAAGTACAACGGGCTTTATATAGATATAGATGACTATGCTACAACCTCAGTCAAAGCAAAAATAGAAGCATTTTTGAAGTTAAGCTAAGCCTTTTTGTTTTACAACCGCGTCAATAAGTCCCTTGAACAACGGGTGTGGTCTTTCCGGACGTGATTTGAATTCGGGGTGGAATTGGCAGGCTACAAACCAATCCAATTCAGGAAGTTCAACTATCTCTGATAACATTCCGTCAGGAGACATTCCTGAGAATACAAGTCCTGCTTTTTTTAGCTGTTCTATATAATCCGTGTTAACTTCATATCTGTGCCTGTGCCGTTCTGATATCTTAGTCGTACCGTAAACTTCATGCGCTTTTGTACCTTTTTTTACGTGACAGTCATAGGCACCCAGTCTCATTGTTGCTCCGTAACCTTTTACGTTCTTTTGTTCGAGCATTAAATCTATTACAGGGTTAACTGCATTTTCGTCAAATTCTGTTGAATTAGCCCCTGCAATTTTAGCGACATTCCTTGCGTATTCAATTACAGCGCATTGCATACCAAGACAAATACCCAGAAATGGGATATTATTTTCTCTTGCATATTTGATTACATTAAGTTTTCCTTCAATACCTCTTATGCCAAAACCGCCAGGCACTATTACGCCGTCAACATCTTTCATAAGTTCTTTGCAACTATGCCAATCCAGACATTCTTCTGAGTTAATCCATTTAATCTCAGTCTTAACTTCGTTAGCGTATCCTGCGTGTTTAATGGATTCGACAACTGAAATATAAGCATCTGAAAGTTTTGTGTACTTTCCTGCAATGGCAATCTTTATTGCAGCCTTTGGATGATTAATTCTGTCAACTAACTCTGTCCAAGCTGTTAAATCCGGCTTTTGCTCCTTAGCTTGAAGAAGTTTTAATACAACATTTGCAAAATTCTGCTCTTCAAGAGCCAATGGAACTTCATAAATACTCTTCATATCTCTGCATTCAATAACTGCATCTTTTGCAACCGAACAGAACAGTGCAAGTTTTTCTTTTTCTGTTTTCGGTATTGCTTTAGATGTTCTGCAAACCAGTATTTCAGGCTGTAAGCCGTAGCTTCTTAAAACAGAAACAGAGTGTTGTGAAGGTTTTGTCTTTAGTTCACCCGAAGTTTGGAGATAAGGAAGCAGTGTGCAGTGTACGTTTATTGCGTTTCCGATTCCTGCTTCGGTTTTAAACTGTCTTATTGCTTCAATAAAAGGCAGACCTTCAATGTCACCTATTGTGCCTCCGATTTCAATAATTTGAAAATCCGGTTTAAATTGTTTTTGAGCTTTTACTATACGAGATTTAATCTCATTTGTAATATGAGGAATAACTTGAACTGTACCGCCCAAATAATCTCCTCTGCGTTCTTTTTGAATAACAGTTTGATAAACGCTCCCAGAAGTTACACTGCTAAGCTGAGAAAAATTAGAGTCAATAAATCTTTCGTAGTGACCTAAATCCAGATCTGTTTCTGCTCCGTCATCAGTTACAAAAACTTCGCCATGCTGGAATGGGCTCATTGTTCCGGGGTCAACATTAATATACGGGTCAAATTTCTGTATTGCAACAGAAAACCCTCTTGCTCTTAATAGTTTACCGAGCGATGCACCAATAATTCCTTTTCCCAATGAACTTACAACACCGCCTGTTATAAAAATATATTTGGTCATTATTCCAGCCCTCACCCTAATCCTCTCCCCTTAAAATTACCCCAAAGGGGTGAGGGGAAGTCAACACTAATTAATCTTTGGCACTCTAAAGAATCCGTTTTCTTCGTCAGGAGCATTCTTCATAAGCTCTTCTTTAGTTTGTTCGTAATAAACTTTGTCTTCTCTCATAACGTTTACAAAATCAATAGCGTGTGCCATAGGTTCAACGTTTGATGTATCAACTTCATTCATAGCATCAACGTGTTTTAAGACATCACCCAGTTGCTTTGTAAATTTTTCTTTTTCTTCTTCCGTTAATTCCAAACGTGCCAATTTTGCTACGTGTTCAACATCTTTTATTGTAATCATAATCTTTTATACTCCAATTTAATTAATTTATATTTTAACACAAACAAAAACTTAAACTGTTAGAATATTATCTTTTGTTAAAACAACGCTTTGTATTGTATTAAATTCTCCAGATTCTAAAAGAACGTTAAGATAGTTTCTAGTAACTCCTTTGAATTTGCCTGTGTGCTTGTCAGGTCTTTTTTCTATCAAAACTTCTTGTGTTGTGCCGATATTTTGTTTAACAAATTGATTAAATTTATCAGCGGATATTTTTTTTATAATGTCAGCACGCTCTTCTTTTACCGAGTCAGGTAAATGTCCGCTCATGCGCTCAGCTGTTGTCCCTTTTCTAACAGAATACGGAAAAACGTGTATTTTAGAAAGTTTTGATTTTAAAAGGTTTTCCACAGTTGTTTCAAAATCATCTTCGGTTTCTCCTGCAAATCCTGCTATAATGTCACTTCCCAAAAACGGATTGTTAAAGCGTGAAACTATATCTTCGATTTGGTCTAAATAGTATTCAACTGTATAATGTCTGTTCATACGTTTTAGTGTAGAATTGCAGGCAGATTGCAATGAAAGATGAAAATGCGGGCAGAATTTTTCGCTTGTTTGCAGAAAATTCAAAAGCTCCGGTGTAATCTCGTGAGGATTAAGAGAACCTAATCGGTATCGTGGAATAGTTGTTTCTTTTTCTATTCTTTTTAGCAGTGATAAAATGGAATCTCCCCATTCTTTGCCCCAAAGCCCTATATGAATCCCTGTAAAGACAACTTCTTTATATCCGTTTTCTGTGTATCGGTTAATCTCATTAATTATAAAATCAGGGCTGGCACTTCTTGATTTGCCCCTCCCGAATGGGATAATGCAGTATGAGCATCTGTTATCGCAACCGTCTTGGATTTTAAGACTAATACGAGTTTTTGTCGTATCGTTTAAAACAACAGGGCAAAATTCATTTGCCACCATTAAGTCTTTAACGGCATAGTTTTTATCACTTTCAAGATATTCGTCAATTTTAAATTTATCTTCATTTCCGTATACAAAGTCTATGAACTCTTCCTTTAATAACTTACTCTTTTCTATTTGTGCAATACACCCTGTCAGAATAGTTTTTAAACCTAAAGAATGTGCATGGCGGAGCAGGTACATAGCTTCGTTGTCACTTTTGTGCGTGACTGAGCAGGAGTTTAAGATATAAAAATCACCTTCTTCAAGTCTTTTTATATCATTTACTCCAATGAATCCAGCCTTTACCAATTTTTCCGCAACTATCTGTCCTTCAAACTGGTTTGACTTACAGCCCATAGATTTTAGGTAAAATTTATTCATAATTAAATGATATCATAAATTTTACTGTTATTAGACGATTTTCTTCAATATAATTATGCTGTTTGGTGCGAGTGACAAATGTTGATTTTCTTTAGTAATATCAGAACGGTGCTGGTTAGTGTATCCCATTCCTCCGTATTTTTTGTTATCGCTTGAGAAAATCTCCTGCCATTTAGAACCTTCATTTGGGAAGCCGTCATACCCGTATTCGTTATTATGGAATCCCCAGCCAAAGTTTTTTATAACTAGAATTTCTTCATCTTTATATTTTAAATGATGTATATGCACATTATGATTATTATCTTTGTATGTTGCTATTATATTACCTTTTGAGAGTGCCGGATTTTTATCTAATAAATCTTTCAGGTCTGTGGTATATTCACGCATATTCTTTTGTATATCTTTGAACATGCCTGTCGGTTTAACACGTCCTACAATAGAATCAGGTCTTGCCAGTTCTTCTAAAGAATCATAACCGTATTTATTCTCTGCGTTTTGGGCTACTGACGAATCTGCTTTTCTTTTTGTTTTTTCGTCAGAGAATTCTCTGAAGAATTTGAAGTGCGATAAATCTGCAATGTCATCGCCCTGGAAGAACATTTTTGGCCCGGGTGTTGTATAAACAGTGCCCAAAATCAGTCTATGCTTGGCAATCGCAGTGTTAAAGGTGTTAATTAAATCTCCTTTTGACACAAAGCTGTGCATTCCGAATTCTTTTTGTTTTTCTGTAAGTTCATCATTTGTCATATCCCCGAATTCTTTAGATACAATAAGCTCTGCCAGTTTTTGTGATGCTTGTGCTGCTTTCTGACCCTTTTCTTGATTGTTGTTACCGTTTATTTTATTGAACAAATCTAAATGAGCAACTAAATATTTGGGGATGAATCTTGTGCCGTCCCAATTTCCTATTTCATCGTGGCTGTATGTATAATGAACTCTGTAATGAGTTGTCGGAAGGTATTGGTCAATTTCATCCAATAATGTATTATTTGGAGTTATTGCCATTTTTGTTATCGCATCTTTGTATTGAGAGTCCCATTCACTATCAAATCCGATACTCCACGGTATTGTCTTGGGGAATCCTTTTGTAATATTATCTACCTGACTATCTATGTAATTAAGTCGTTCTTCGTGACCTAATTTATCGTTTTCCCAATAACTTGTGATTGCGTGCCTTTTCTTTTGATGGTCTTCCGCAATTAAAAATACATCAGGATTGTGGTAGTTTAGTTCAATAACGATTTGTCTTAAAAGCCAATCCGATTCAGTATCGTAAGTTAAATCAAAACGAATTCCGTCGACTTTAAATTCGTTTGCCCACCATAAAGCTGCATTAGTCATCCAATCTCTGATATACTTGTTGTTTTCGCCTTCATAATTCGGAATGTCACCAAAATCTCCGGAACGCTTTTTGAATGGACCCGTAAGATGCAGGTAGCTCCCGTCGGCACCTATATGATTAGGAACCATATCCATTATTACGTTTAATCCTTTTCCGTGAGCATAATCAATAAGTTCTTTTAAGCCGACAGCTCCGCCTAATTTTTCATTAACAGCAAATTTATCAACTCCATCGTATCCCCATTGTTTGGAGAATGTATTTTCAACAGGCATAATTTCTATTGCTGTTGCATTTTTATTCTTTGCTATTTTATCTATCTGTTTCTTTGCACTTTGAAATGTTCCGTCTAAAGTAAGAGTAGGTATATTTACTTCATTAATAACAAGGTTATCCAGTCCTCTTAAAGGTTCATTTGGTTTCCGTTTTATTCTTCTGGGATCTTTTCCCTCGAGCCAATCCGTATTTTTCCACTCATAATTATTCGGGTCATATACAGTACTCCAGCCGTGAATATTTTCTTGTTTTTTTGAATAAGGGTCTTTTACTGTATTTACTGTACCGTCTTTTTGGACAACAATAAAGCGGTATCCGTCACCAGGTTTCATATCTACACCATTAAGTTCATATATACCTTCACCTTTATGCTCCATCGGCATTATTTTGGAATCCTTGTCAAGAGGAGTTATAGAAGCAATAACGGCAGTCGCTCCTGCTGTTGCAAGATTCTTAGGATTTTTAACATTAACTTTATGTTCCCACCAATTTGTAAGAGCAAGCTTTTTACTTTTTGTATATTCTAAAAGTACTGCTATTGCATCAGGAAATGAAGGAATTTTGATATTAGTTTTGCCAAGCTCTTTGTCAAAATTAGTTCCCCATCTAATGTGTTCTTCCCAAACTCTTTTAAAGACAGGTTGTCTTAAATTTGTTTTTTTTGTGTTTTGTCCGTATTCATTTCCTATACTCAAGATTCTCATAATACACACTCCTATATACTTATATTTAAATTTCTCAATAATATTTTTGCTAGTTCTTAAGAACTATTTGTATCAAATATCTTGTGAAACATATCCGAAATCTTTCAGTATTTTATCTTTTTTTCTCCAATCTTTTTCAACTTTAACCTCTAAACCCAAGAATACTTTTTTATCAACTATACTTTCAAGCTCCACTCTTGCTTGAGTTCCTACTGTTTTTAAAAGCGAACCGCCTTTACCAATCAAAATACCCTTTTGGCTTTTTGTCTCACAGTATATTGTTGCATAAATTCTGTCGATGTCATCTGTCTCTTCATATCTCTCAACTTTTATTGCTACTGAATGCGGAATTTCATCAGAGGTGTTAATAAGAATTTTTTCTCTTATAACTTCTTCCGCAACCGAACGCATGCTCTCTTCCGTGACTACATCGTCAGGATATAATTTTTCTCCTTCGGGTAATTTTTTTATAATATTATTTAAAAGTGTATCTTTGTTTCGTCCTGTTTTTGCCGATATTCTTACAATGGGAATGTTTTCATCAAACAGAGTTTTGTAGCTCATCATATTTTCTTCGATTTTTTGCATATTCTTGATTTTGTCTAACTTGTTCATAACAAGAATTACAGGAATTTTAGTTTTTTTTAGAATATTTTCAACTATCCACTTGTCGCCTTTTCCTGCAGGCTCGCTTCCGTCTACAAGAAAAAGAACCAAATCTGCATCAGGGACTGCAACTTTCGCTTCATCCAAAAGGAACTCGCCAAGCTTGTTCAAAGGACGATGAACACCCGGAGTATCAATAAAAATGACTTGTCCTTTATCATCGGTCAGAATTCCTTTTATACGTTTTCTGGTAGTTTGAGCTTTGTCTGTCGTAATAACAATTTTTTGCCCCAAAATTTGATTGAGCAAAGTAGACTTACCGACGTTAGGACGCCCTAATATTGTCACAAATCCACACTTCATATACAAATGATATCACAAAGAATATAAGCATGGTGATACGTTTTTATCATGGTTTGTAAATATTTGTAACAAAAAGTCAATTTCTGAATATAAAAAAACTTTATGTATATAAGGGTATTATTTTAAAGGATACTAATGATGGGACCAGGGTACAATAGCTTTAATACATTTACTCCGTTTATGCCGTATCAGATTGGATTCGGCGGTTTAGGTTATTCCGGTTCATCTGCAAAAACAGAAACTTCCGAAGAAGCAGAAATTAGAACCAGAAAAGAAAAAGCCGATAAAGCTATTGCTGATTATATGAAGCGAATGGAACTTATAAAAAAACAAGCTGAAAATGCTCCTAAAATTCAAGCTCAGATAGATGAGATTGAAAAAACTGATAAAGAAATAACACAAACGATAGAAAAAGCTAAAAAAGGTATAGAAACTGCAGAAGGAACTATAAAAGTTAAAGAAACTTGGGACGATTATAAGAAACTGCCTTGGTGGAAAAAAGCTCTAAGAGCAGGCGGACAAATGTTGCAAGGAACAGCAAAACTTGCGATGAGTTTTGTAGGATATGAAACTGATCCAAAAACAGGAGAATATTCTTGGAATTGGAAAAAATGTCTTAAAAATACCGCAATAGCAGCTACTTGTATTGCATTAACAGCAATACCTTATGTCGGTCCTGTAATAAGTACGACACTTCTTGCAACAGGTGTTGTTTGCGGAACTTACGGAACAGGAAAAGGTGTATACAAAGCATTTAAAGCTAAGTCGCCGGAGGAACTTGATAATGCATATCAAGATATAGGTGCAGGTCTTGCAATCGGTGTAACATCGGCTTGCGGCCTCAGAGGTTTGGGTAAAGGACTGCAAACCAGTACTGCCGTATCGGCATCAAACAGTGCTGGTTCTGCTGTAAGAGCAACTGGAAGCAACGTTGTATCACAATTTGTTAAAGACGCTACTGTTAATGCATATCGTGCCACAGTCGCTGGGGCTAAAGCTCAAAAAGTAACAGTCGCTGCTCAAGGTTTTTCAAAGACATACGGAGCAAACTTGAAAAACAGTTTTGTACCGAAACTCGGTAAATCTAAGTTTGAAGAAGCAAATTATGAAACAACTCAAAGAATTAATACTAGATTGAATGAAATAAATAACGAACTTTCATCCTCAGGTGTTAGTCCGATAAGAAAAGCTTTACTGGAAAGAGAACAGATTGCTCTTAATGCTCAAAAGACAGAATTGCAAAATGTAATAACAAAAGACGGCTGGAAAGCTTTAAGAACAGATTCCAAACTTAGATGTGAGACAAAAGATTTACAAAGTCTTGTAAAAGATATTCAAACAAACGGAAGTGTTGATATTAACGGAACATCATTCTCTTCAACAACAGAGAACTTGAAAGCTATTGAACAAGCGGTAAAACAATCGAAAGAACTTTCTAAGCAAATAGAAACTCTTGCAAAACTCCGCTCAGCAACAATGAAGAAAATGGCATTCTGCAAAAAATACGCATCAGATGTTGAAGCTTACACAGGTAAAACAAGAACTAACAGATTAGGCAGAATTTATGATTCTGTTAAAATCTCAAAATCTGATATTACTTGGAAAAATTCTTTAAAGACTCCTCTAAAAGCCGCTTGGAATTATATGAATATACCGTTCAAAATATGGGGTTATACTGATAAAAACGGAGGAAACGGTTTTTATAAAATTCAAGAAACATTTATCCCAACTTATGAAGCAGGAATGCTGGATATGTTTCTGGGATTTGGTGACAGAGAATTAACGACAAAAGTTGTACAGCAAACAGAAGACGGTAAAACAGTAGAACAGGAAATAGCCGTAACAAAAGATGTATTGGTTCAACTGGAAGAGCAAAAACAACAATTAGATACGGCATTGTCTCAAGCTCAGGGTGAACTTAATAAACTGTATTATCAGGTTTAGGTGACATAACTGACATTTCGCATTTGTTGCAGTCAAATTTAAGCGGGTACTGAACTCCTTTTTCGTCTTGGAGTATCAAATTCTTTGGCGACTTGCACATATTAAGTGCGTATTTAATGCAGTGCTTTGTTCGCATAAGTTCAACTTGTCGATTTGGATTTTTTGATTCAAGACTCCATTCTTTGATATTGCACCCGCATCTTTTATAAAAATCTTTTGCTTCTTTGTTGTGTACATTAGCTCTATAATCAGGGGTAAAAGAAGAAACTGAAGATATGTCGGTGTATGAAAGCTCTTTTGGTTCTTCCCGTTTGTACGAAGCCAGTCGTTTTTCCATAAGTTTTTCAAAACATTCTCTTCTGAATTGATTAATTGCACTTACCGGCATAAACGGGATATCTGAATTTATATTTATACTCTCTATATAAAAATCACTCTTTCCTGTTTTTGAAAACTGTTTTATGAATGTTTCATTCATCTTTTCTTGGTTATTAGCCTGCTCGCCAGAAGGAAGTTCTAACGTAATTGAAATATTATCTTCGTCTTTTAACTCAATTTTATTATCAAAAATATTTACCCCGACTCCGATTTGACGCTTAACCGGCATAAGCAATTCTTTCTCAAACTGTACATCAAGATTTCTGTATAATTCAGTTCCTGATTTAATGTTAATTTTTCTGTTGGGGTAAATCAAAATACCGTCTTTTGTTTTCTCAACTTTGTTAACCAAAAACCCTTCAAGATCGTTATTGTTTATAAAACACAAACCGTCTTGGGGGTAAATATCATGGGGGTAAATATCTGTTTTTGTATCAACAAGTAATGCATTGTTTTTTGCGCTGATAACTTTCCCTGTTAATTTACCCCTTGATTTTGGCGATATCGGATTAAAACAATCCGTTCTTCCTTTTAGGAAATAATCCGTAAAACCTCTGTTAAAACTCTTTTCTAAATCAGGTGTAAAGGGGTAAATTGATTTACCAGATGAAGATTTTTTTGAATACTTATCTAAGAGTTGGCGGTAATAAGATACAACATTTTTAACATATCCGACATCTTTAAGCCTGCCTTCAATTTTAAACGAATACACACCTGATTCAATCATCTCTTTTATATGGGCAGAAGCATTAAAGTCCTTAAGACAAAGTGCGTAGGGGTAAATGTATTCTTTACCTTCAGTGTCAAAAACTCTGTATTTTTTTCGGCAAGGCTGAGCACATTCACCCCTGTTAGCCGAACGCCCGCCTATAAATTCACTCAAATAACACTGACCGCTAAAAGATACACATAAAGAACCGTGTACAAAGGCTTCTAACTCTAAATCGGGATTAGCTTCGTGAATCTCTTTTATCTGTCCTAAAGAAAGCTCTCTTGCAAGAACAACCCTCGACAGTCCTATTCTGTATAAGAAAGAAACTTTCTCTAAATCTCTGTTATCGCATTGTGTACTGGCATGAAGCGGGGGGTAAATGTATTTAGCGGGTTGAACATTTAAGGAGTCGGAAGAATGAGTGTGAGGTTGTTGTAATTTTATTAAGCGATTCAACAACCCCATATCCTGAATTAGAACTGCATCTACTCCGATTCTGTCTAAATCTTTCACAAGTTCTACCGCTTCATCCAGCTCTTCATCGGTTAAAATCGTGTTAACAGTTACATACACTTTTGCCCAAAATTTGTGAGCGTAGTTAACAACTTCTTGTATGTCATTTAATGAGTTGCAGGCATTATGTCTTGCTCCGAAAGAAGCTGCTCCTATATAAACGGCATCTGCTCCGCAATTTATTGCTTCAAATGCGGTTTCTTTATTTTTTGCAGGTGCAAGAAGTTCTGTTTTAAATGCAGAGGACATTTTTTATCCCTTCATTCTGCTTCCGAATATACTTTTAATAAATCCGAGCAGTCCGTCTCCGCTCATACCTCCTCCTCCGTTTTGGATTCGGTCATAGTTCTCTTCGACAAATTTATTCCTCGGATCAAGAGTTTTCAGTCTTTCCAAATACTCTCTTGCTCCGTAATTGTCTCCGATTGAGTCTCTGAATTCTACAAGTTTTTGAAGTGCCAAAGTATTTTTAGGGTCAACATCAGCGAGTCTTTCATAGAATTCACTTGCTTTTGTTTTGTCTCCTTCAGCTTCAAGCAGTGAAGCAATTGTTTCTATTAAATCAGCATCTTTGTTATTGTATCTGTATGCAGTCATATATTCGTTTAGCGCAACATCTTTATCGTTTCTTAGAATGTTGTATTTGCCCCAGTTTATATGCTCATTAAATGCGTCCTCTTTTTGCTCATAAATAAGTGCGCGCATTTGATATATAAGCGGAGAATTCGGAGCAAGTTTTTCAAACTCCTCAATCTCTTTGAACGCTTCATCGTACATATTTTTTTGGAAATAGTATTGGGCAAGAAGTGAATGGAAAGTATTTTCGTTGATATATTTATCTTTAACTCCCATTAAGGTTTCGTAGCCTTTTTCATTATCTCCCATATCGAATAGTGCTCGAGCTTTTGTGAGTTCATTCTTTGTAATTGCTAAAGCTTTTTCCGGCTGAGAATTTCTGATATAAAGTCCTGCAAGAACTTCGTCATACTCGGTAAAACCTTTATCTTTTTTGCCCCTCTCAAGCATTTGAATTGCAGATATAATGCCTTCTGTTTTTTCATAAAGCTCACCAAGTTTTACATATACCATAGGGTTTTTGTCGTCATCGTCAGCAATTCTCAAGTATTCATCAATAGCTTCCTGATATTTTCCCTGTCCTTCACACAGTCCTGCGTGAAGATATCTTGCAGGAAGCGCTTCTTGTGCATCTTTTGCGTGAGAAATTGCCTTTTTGTAATCAGTATTAGCATAACTCATTTGCTGTTGGAGAGCGTGCATGTTACCTCTAAGAAGATAATATTTGAACTTATCTTCATCAACAAAAATATCAAGCAATTGTTCGTGAGCCATAATATTAGATGGGTCAACCTCTAATATTCTAGCATACAAAACCTTTGCTTCTTCTTTGTTGCCGAGAATTGATGCTACGTGAGCCGTACGTGTTAAAATGTCAACATCATCAGGCTTGTGCATTAATATCTTTTTATATTCAATGTACGCTTCTTCGTACTTTTCGCTTTGTTCAAGTTGTTCTGCTGTATTCATATTTACTCCTTGTACAACTAATTATACTTGTTTTGTGCTTCTTGTATTCCTTTGGTAAAATAGCACGCTATACCTTCTTTTGCAATTGATAATGTTTCTTTTAATTTTTCTAATTCTTCTTTTGAAAAATTTTGAAGTACAAAGACTTCGGAAGGGATTGAAGGTTGAGGACCAATACCGATTTTTAACCTTGCAATATCTTTTGTACCCAAATGCTGAATTACGGATTTTATGCCGTTATGTCCGCCGTCAGAACCGTTTGGACGAAAACGAATTTTACCCAGCTCAAGTGACAGGTCATCAAAGACGATTAAAGTATCTTTTATGTCAATTTTATAATAATCAATAACCGCTCTAACTGCTTCGCCTGATAGGTTCATAAAAGTAGTTGGTTTAATTAAAAGATAATCTTCACCGTTATTTGAAAATTTTGCCATATAACATTTCAAACGAGAATTTTCTCTTAAGTCCAAACCTGCATTAATCGCAATACTGTCTATCAGCATAAATCCTGCATTATGCCTTGTAAATGTGTATTTCGTTCCAATATTCCCTAATCCTGCTATAAGTTTCATTTGAATTTTCTCATATTTTTCATCATCTGGTGCATGGATAGTTTTCCGCCAAGGTCTCCGCCCATTTTGCCCATAAGTTTACCCATATTTTTCTTCATATCGTTCATACCTTTCATCATACCGCGCATTTGCTCAAATTGGTTAATGAAAAGATTAACGTCGTGAAGTGATATGCCTGAACCTGATGCAATTCTCTTTTTGCGCGAACTGTTCATAAGCTCCGGGTGTTCTCTTTCTTCCGGTGTCATACTTTGGATAAAGACTTCTATGCGTTTGAATTGCTTTTCACCTTCGTGAGAGATTAATTGTCTGTCATCTTTTGATAGGCCGAGTCCCGGAATCATGCCAAGCAGGTTATCCATTGAACCGAACATTTTCATTTGCTTTTGCATTTTTAAAAAGTCATTGAATGAAAATTCGGCTTTAGCCATTTTTTCTGACATTTCACGTGCTGATTTTTCGTCAAACACTTCCTGTGCTCTTTCAACAAGAGAAACGATATCTCCCATTCCCAAGATGCGTGTTGCCATTCTTTCGGGGTAAAAGTCTTCCAAAGCATTTAGTTTTTCCCCTGTACCTGTTAATTTAATCGGCTTTTGAGTACAGTATACAACACTTAATGCTGCACCGCCTCGGGAATCGCCGTCAAGTTTAGTTAATACTAAACCCGTAACACCCAATTGTGCATCAAAGTTTTCTGCAACATTTACGGCTTCCTGACCGGTCATTGAATCTATTACCAGAAGCTTTTCTGCCGGATGGAATACTCTGTCAATAAGAAGAAGCTCCGCCATCATATCTGTATCAATCTGCAAGCGTCCTGCCGTATCAAGAATAAGAGTATTAAACCCATTCTCTTTTGCATAATTTATTGCGTTACCTATTATTGCTTGAACATCTTGTCCATCTTCCGAAAATACTTCAACTCCGATTTGTTCTCCCAATGCTTTCAGTTGAGTAATCGCAGCGGGACGGTATACGTCGCACGCTACAAGCAGAGGATTACGTCCTTCTTTTTTTAATTTAACAGCAAGTTTTGCTGATGACGTTGTTTTACCGCTTCCTTGTAGCCCGAGCATCATAATTAAATTCGGGTGTCCTGAAAAATCCAAAGGTCTTACTTCTTTCCCAAGAAGTTCTATAAGCTCATCGTGTACAATTTTTACAAGCTGTTGAGAGGGGTTAACACCAGATAAAACATTTTCGCCTTCGGCTTTGTCTTTTATATTTGAGATAAAAGCTTTAACGACTCTAAAATTAACATCAGCTTCTAAAAGCGCACGTCTAATTTCACGCAGAGCATCAGACATATTATCTTGTGTAAGCTCTTTCTGTTCTGATGTACGTTTTATAATATCCTGTAATTTATCCGATAATGAATCAAACATTTGTAATATCCCTTTTTATATAATTAAAGAATATCACAAAAAAGATTAAGCCCAAAGTTTCATTGTATTTTCGATGTTATCTTCCGCAACTTTTTGTATGCTTTCAAGCATTTTGGCGATTGATTTATCTTCTGTTTCCAAGTTTTTCATTCTTGTATCGATTCTTGCTTCTTTAGCATTAAGTATGCCTTTTTTGTATTCATAATCAACGAGAGCTTCTTCTCTTGCGTCAGAATCGTTAACAAGATAAATATTCTTAAAGTTTGATGCTAAATCGGTAGAATATGTATAATCATAAATTCGGGTACACCCTGGTTTGTTTGCATCACCGCAATCATTCTTTTCGATTGTTGTTATATAATATTGATTGTTTTGAAACATTTGACTTAAATATTCCGAATTATCAACTGAACCGTCATAACTCCAGCCGTTATCTACAATAGATGTAAATAAATCATCATAGTAATCAATCTGAGTTTGCTGTTCTGCAGTATAAACCTGATTGTTGGCATCAATTGCTTTGTTGTACGCTTCCAGTGCATCTTTATATTTTTTGTCAGCAGCGTCATAAGCTGATTGAAGTCCGTTTCCATTTTGGTCAGCCATAATTTTAATCTCATCCGAATTGCCTAATGCAGCTTTTATAGAGCCGACAAAACTGCTTATAAAATCTTCAATCGATATCTCTTTTGTGTCTTTTTTAAATTCATTTTTTAATGCATCAACTGTTTTGTTGGTTCCCGTGAAAGCATCTTTGATAGCTTTTTCTTGTTCTTCTGTAAAGTAATCTTTCCCGAGAATAGCGTTTTCTAACACTTTTGCATTTTGATCAATATTCTCTGCATTTACTTTTACCCCGCTTAAACCCAATTTTGATGCGGATAAGAATTGCTTTATAAAATTATCCGAATCCAAAGTTTTAGCTTCTTTTTCGATTGCGTCCCGTTCTTCCAGTGCTTTATTAACAGCATCAGCAGCAGCTTCAACACTATTTGCGGTAGTGTTGTATGACTGTAATTTGTCAGGTGTAATGCCTAATAAGTCTTGTAATATTTTTTCTCTTGTTTCGCCTTGATAAACACCTCCTGCTGAACCGTCAGGAGAAATCATTTCTGCGTATTTTTTGTATTTGTCGTTTATGACAACTTTACCTGAGTTATTAGTAATCAAAACAGGGCTTTTTGCATTAAATTCATTCGGATACATTAAGGTGTTATACGAAATATCCGTATAATTTACTCCTGCATTGTTAGACCATTTGAGTGTTTTTGAACTCAATGCTGCTTGATAATCTTTAGTAATTCCTTGTACATCACGAGTAAGCGCCATTTTCTCTAAAGAAAGGTGCTGAAGCTGCCTGCCGATATCTGCTCTTCGGCTGGTCAACTGCAAAAATCTAACTTGTGATGCTGCTAAACCCATGGTTAAATCGCTTTTCCTTTTCTTTTTTTTGTCCCTTTTAATCTGTATATCGGCACAATCAGTTAAAAACTTTAATAATTTTGGAAAATTGTTACAAAAATTTACAAAATTTGTAACAAAAGTTAATATTTAGAAAAAATAATACATATAGATGATTTTCTTAAAAACTTGCTAAAGATTTTTTATTCAGTGTCGTTTTCAATAATATAATCACATTTGGTTGGAGAGAATATGACAGCAAATACATTAACTACCCCGATGAAAGCTTCCAATGTCAGCGCAAAAGGACTCTTGGAAGAAGCAAGGCATGCACATGAAGATTATTTGATAAAACAGCAGGAAACAGATTTGGAAAAAGCTATTGAATGTTATGTTGACGCAATTAAAGCGGATCCATCTGTTTGTGAATCATATTACAGACTTGCAAGTTTATTGCTATTGAAAGGACAAATCTCTGTTGAAGGGGCATTGGAACAGTGTAAAACAGCTCTTACTCTGGAGCCTGAAAATGTTAATGCTCATATTTATTCCGGATATTTTCAATGCCTAAACGGAGAATTTGAAGAGGCTGAAAAAGAATTTAAAATCGCTATAAATAATGCAGGAGCTAATTCTGCTCGTCCGAGATTATTTCTATCAAAAGTTCTATTCTCAAAAATTAAAAATCACAATTCCTCGCTTAAAGATACTATGAAATTTTTGTACTATCTTCTTTCGGGAAGCATGATGATTATGTGGGACTGTCCGTCTTTAAAGATGTTCTGCAAATTTTTGGCTAATGACTTTTCGGTTTTTTCATACAAGGCACTTGGGGAAACTTTTGAAAAAATGAAGCTTTTCCCTTCTGCGCTCGACGCATATTCTAAGGGACTTGAAAAAACTTCTCAAGGAAATCTTTTTTATCAAAAAATGGGTGACTTATCCTTAGAATGTAATAATATTGAAGCAAGTATGGAATTCTTCAAAAAAGCTCACGAACTCTGCCCATCGAATCGTGAAATATTAATAAAACTTGCAACTATCAGTCAAACTTATTTTCCTGACAATGTCGATGAAACAATTGATTACTATAATTCATTATTGGAATTCGGAGTTGATTTAGACAAGATTTATTACGAACTCGGTCATTTATATTTAAATAAATCAGATAAAATTCATGCAGTAAGTGCATTCAAACTTGCACAGACTCTAAACCCTGAAAATCCTTACTACAACAATTCACTGGCTTATGCGTACATTAAAGCCGAACTTTATGACGATGCAATTGAATACTATCAGGAAGCAATCAGGCTTAATCCTGACCCAGAGTGGACGGCAATTGTGTGTCACGCTCTTGGCGCAATTTATGCTGAGATAAAAGAAAACTATGAAGCAGCAGAAGCAACTTTTAATGCAGGCGTTGTGCTTGACCCGAATAATGTTGATATTCAACTTTCACTCGGGGACATGTATATGGCTCAAGGTGACTTAGATAAAGCTATCAAAACATACTGCGATGCCATAACTGTTGAACCTGATAATTTCTTAAGCTATGCAAAAGCAGGTTTGGCACTTTGGGAAAAAGATTATCTTGAAGAATCAATAGTTGCATTCCACAAATCAATAGAAATAAATCCTAATTTTGAGATTGCACAAAACAACCTTGGAGTTGTTTATCTTGACGGTATCGGTGACCCTAAATGTTCTGTAGAATATTTCAAAAACGCAATAGATATTAATCCGAATTATACATTAGCTTATTATAACCTTGGCAGAGCGTATCAAGTTCTCGGTGATAAAGCGCTCTCTGCCGAATACTACCAAATGACTCTTGATTTAAATAAAATTACAGAAGAGATGGATGACAAAGATATTCGAAAAAAAATATATGAGTTATTTGAGTAATAGGTGGGTGGGATATATTTATCCTTTGTAATAACAAGGACTTGTTACTTTAGAGCTAAGTTAAAATACATTTATAATTTGTAATGATTATAGTTATTTTGCAATTTTCCTGTTTTTATCTGCTCTTTCAGCCAAAAATGTTGATATTAAAGGAATAAATATATAATAAATTGTGCCTAAGATTAAAAACGGCTTTGCAATCCGTATTCCTTGAATCTGCTTGGTCAGGTTTTTATCACCTGAATTTATTTTCTTGTATTTTTCAATAAAGTTTTCCGTCGGTTTATCAAGAAGCTTATCTATTGTGTATCCGCCTGCAATACTTAATCCGGTTGAGATAGCTGCGTTATAGAGAAGTGCTTTTTTTCTTGTCTCTTCAATTTTTTTGTTTTTGTTCGCCTGCTGAATAAAAACAATGGTTGATATAGTATCTGTAAGAGCTGTTATATGCATAGGGAAGTTTGAATCTTTGTATCTTTCAGTAAATTTTTTCATCCAATTTTTGTTCAAAGTGTTTCCTATTCCTTTAGCTGTTTTATCACTAAGTCCGTGGAAAGAAACGTCTTTGTTCTTATTTTTTTTAGGCGAAAACGAATCAACAATATAGGGTATCCCGCTTGCAGTCATAATTGCTTTTGGGATAGCGACAACCGACGCTATGCCGAGTTTAAAGAACTGGGTGGCAAATATGTATCCTTTTGATTCAGTAAGTTCTTTATCCCCGCTTTTAAGCTCTTTTATTGTTTCTTTTTTTAAGTATTTAAGAGGTTTTTCGTCCATTTTTTTGATTGCTTTTGCAAGCGGAAGTGATACCGCAAGCATTAACCCAAAGTTTATCAAGCTTGATGTAACCGATTTTGCCGCTGCAATTTTGCGGTTTTCTTTATCAGTTTTAGGGGTACACATAATGCTGAGCGGTCTTAGAGCGGAGAATGCGACGGTAGCTGATGCGCCAAAAAGTGCACCGTTAGACGATGCAAGCTCAAGTCCTTTTTTTACCGCACTGTTTGTATAAATGCTTTTGAATGAGATATCCCTATTACTAATTTTCATCTTTATTATAGAATAACATGAAAGGCAGGAAGGCAATAGAGCAATAAGCGAATAAATATTTCAGTGTGCAGTTCTTTGCACCGTAAAATCAGTAAATAGGGTAATCAGTGAATAAAAAATCAGAAAAAATCGGAATTATATTTGTTTATTTAGCGTTATTTTTGAATGCTTATTTTATGCAAGATTCTTTTATTGCTTTAGTTTCCGCTTTTTGCGGAATTACTTATACAATACTTGCAGGTAAAGGAATCCCGATTTGTTATTTTATAGGTTTAACGGGTTCAGCTTTTTATATGTATCTTGCTTATTCGAATCACCTCTGGGGTAATCTTTTATTGTACGGTCTTTATTTTGTGCCTATGCAAGTTTTGGGATTCTTCAAGTGGAGTCAATATTTAAAAGAAAATAAGTACGAGATTATAAAAACAAAACTTTGCTTAAAAGAAAAAGTAATATTATTTTCTCTTACATTATTAGCGTCGATATTGTGTTCGGCAGTTTTAGCTTATTTAGAAGATAAAAGCCCTATAATAGATGGTTTTGCAACAATCTTTTCTATCCTCGGTATGTATTTAACCGTTCGCAGAGCAATAGAGCAGTGGTATGTTTGGGCAGTGGTGAATGCACTTTCTTTTCTGATGTGGCTGATTATTGCAATACAAGGCGAAAATGTATACTCAACAGTCATAATGTGGGGTGTGTATTTTATTTTGGCTCTTTATTTCTACCGCATGTGGAAGAAAGAACTTTTTGACACAAAATATTTTGGTGATAAAATTATACAAAGGGAGTGTGAATCCCAAAAAAGAAGAGGTTTTTATGGAGTCTAGAAGTAAACATTTATTATCAATATTAGCAAATAAATCATCTGAATATGAAGGTCGTGTAGCATTAGGTATGCGAAGTAAATACGGCTGGAGAGAACTTACATATAAAGGCTTGGGACTTTTATCAAGAAAACTTGCAAGATATTTAATTGAAGAATTAGGTGTTGTTAAGGGTGAAAGACTTGCGATTCTTTCCGAATCAAAACCCGAGTATGGTGCATGTGTATTTGCATCTGTTCTTGCAGGTACAATTACCGTTCCATTAGATAACAAGCTTACTATATACGAATTAAAATCAATTTTGCTTGATGCTGAACCTTCAGTAATCCTTGTTTCTCAAACTTATTTGGATAAAGCTTACCAGCTTAGAGATGAGATTCCTTCGCTTAAGACTATTTTGGTTATGGATGACAAATTCCAAGCAGACGGAATAAAAAATATTTATGAATTACCTGATATTTATGACGCAAAATGGAGAGTAAGAAGCGGTAAAGCTGTTGCATTTATTATTTACACATCAGGAACGACAGGCGCTCCAAAAGGTGTTGAAATCACATTTGGCAATATTACTTCTCAGCTTATTATTACTAAAGATGCGTTTGACAAGATTTTGCCTGACAATAGACGTGTATCAATATTATCTATACTACCGATGAACCACATGTTCGAAATGACGGTCGGTTTTTCATCATTCTTGAACTTTGGGTACTCAATTTATTACACAAAGAGTCTTAAACCTAAAGATATCTTGAAAATGATGAGAGATAAAGAAATTGAGTTTATGATAATGGTTCCTGCGTTTATGAAGTTACTTAAAACAACACTTGAAGCTGAATGTATTAATAAATATACACCGCTCGGAAAATGGTGGTTTGATATCAAGTATCACTATATTGCTAAGTTCTTAGGGTTTGGTAAAATTAAAAAATTCTTATTCAGAGATTTACATAGACAATTTGGCGGAAAATTCTGGGGTATTCTTTCAGGTGGTGCACCAATGGATGTTAACGTTGCTATTTTCTTTAACAGAATTGGTATAAAGGTTTGCCAAGGATATGGCTTAACTGAAACAAGCCCTGTTGTAGCTTTGAATACAGACAAAATTAATGACTACGCTTCAATAGGTAAGCCTTATAAGAGTTGGAAATATAAAACTGACCCAAAAACCGGTGAACTTCTTGTAAAAGGACCATCAGTTATGAAAGGTTACCATAATCAGCCTGAACTTACTGCATCTGTTCTGGAACCTGACGGTTGGTTCCACACAGGTGACGTGGCAAAAATCGGTGATGACGGATATATTTATATTACAGGCAGAATCAAAAACATGATTGTTCTTTCAGGCGGTAAAAAAGTCCTTCCTGAAGAAGTTGAATCAGTTTTAGAAAAGAGTGAATATTTAGCGGAAGTTTGTGTGTTCGGTGCAGCAAGAACATTTGGTGCAAAAGACGGTACTGAAGAAGTTGTGGCAGTTGTTGTTCCAAAACCATATTTATATGATGAAAAGACCGATGCTGAGATTGAAACTCTTGTAAGAGCAGATGTAAAAGAACTTCTGCAAAGGTTAACTCCTTATAAACGTCCTACAAATTTGATAATAAGACGTGAAACCTTGCCGAGAACAACAACGAATAAGGTAAAAAGAAAAGAAGTTAAAGCGCAATTGGGTGCAGTATAAAACTAATATAACTTTATATTAAGTCTTAACTTGACACTCAAATTATGCTTGTGATAAAAATAAATTATATAAATAGTATTAGATAGGTTGACCGTGTCTAAACGGGTATAAATATTAAGAATTCCCCTACGGTCCCTTAAAAAGAAAGGAAAAAGACAATGTACGCAATAGTCGAAACAGGTGGTAAACAGTACCAAGTTGAAGAAGGACGTTATGTTGACGTTGAATTATTAGGCGAAGAAAAAGATGCTAAGGTTGTTTTTGATAAAGTCGTTATGATTGTAAACGGCAAAAAATCAAAAGTAGGTCAGCCTTATGTTGCTAACGCTAAGGTAGAAGGTACTATTCTAAAAACAGATCGTGCTAAGAAAATCATAGTTTACAAGCAAAGACCTAAAAAAGGTTACAGATTAAAACAAGGTCACAGACAAAGCTTTGCAAGAGTAATGATTAACAAAATCAGAACAACTGCATCAAAAGCCAAAGCAGAAGCTGCTGAAACGGCTGCAGAATAATTAAGTTGCAAATAAAGAAAAATAAATTAAAGGAGAAATAAAAATGGCACATAAGAAAGGTATGGGATCTACCCGTAACGGCCGTGATTCGGAAGCTAAACGTTTAGGCGTAAAGAAATTCGGCGGTGAAATGGTTAAGACTGGTAACATTATTGTTCGCCAAAGAGGAACTAAAATTCACCCGGGTAATAATGTAGGTATCGGTTCTGATGATACTTTGTTCGCATTAATTGACGGACAAGTTAAATTTGAACCTCACAGACGTGACAGAAAGCAAGTTTCGGTTTACGCTGTATAGTTTTAATTAAAATTTATGATTTAAAACATGCTCCCCAAATATTTTGAGGAGCATGTTTATTTTAAGGAGTTATATATGAAAGTCCCAACAATACAATTATCAAAATCAAGCCTGTCAGCTGTGCAGAAAATAATCAAAGCATCAAAAACAAAGGTTACGCTTGGACAGCAAATGGAATTGGCAAGTTATTATACATATCTGCATTCAAAAAATAACTTACCAAATGATTCAAAAAATTTTGCAAGAATTTTACTGGGGTAAGAATTGCTCAGTAGTCAAAAATATAGTATAATAGTTTTGTATTAATCCCTATATTAGAGGAATTTTTTGATGAGCGAAATTTGTGAAAACTGGACGCAATGGCTAAAGAAAAACCGTTTTGCGGGACAAACACCTGAAATGATAGAGCAGACGACTAGGTGGCTAGAGGCGGTACGTGATGTTATATTGGTTTATGCGGAAATTCAGCCACACGATACGGTTTTGGATATCGGATGCGGAACAGGTCTGCTTGCATTTAAAGCATTAGAGATGCAGAACTGTGAGGGTAATGTTATCTTTTCTGACATGTTTCAGGATTGTTTGGACGATTGTAAAAAAATTCTCGACAAATCCGGTGTAACCAAAGGGTATGAACTTTTAAAATGTCCTATTGAACATATAGCACTTCCAATGAGTACTGTTCATAAGGCAGTTATGCGTTCCGTACTTGTTCATGTAGTTAATAAACAGCCGGCAATAAGTGAAGTTTATAGAGTGCTTAAATCGGGAGGCAAGTTCTGTGCTTTTGAACCGATAATTCGTTCTAATACAAGATATTGGGAAATATTGGATCCAGCACATATAGATAAATACGAAGATTTTAAACGTGTAGAAAACGAGATTATGGACAATCCGCTTGATTCTCTATGTAATTTTGATGAAAAAACTATTCAGATGAATCTTGAGATTGCAGGGTTCAGTGTGCCTGAGGTTAAGCTTCAGGAGGTTAAATCAAGTTATGTTGTTCAGCCTAATATGGTAAGAGAATGGTTTGTTAATCCTCCTTCTCCTACTCAGCCTTCAACAAAGGAAAGATTTTTGAAGTATTTTGATTTCCCGACTGTTGAAAAATTTATGCTTCAGGTTGAGGAGTATTTGACCGGAAGAACAATCTCGCTTAAAACAAATGCCGTATTTATTAATGCGACGAAGTAAATTAGGGTAATTGGTGAATAGAGGCAATAAGGAAATAAGTTCTTTATGATATTTGTTTTTCACAGATATATTCTAGATAAACAAGTTGGACATTGAATTAATTATATTTACCTAGTCACTCAGTCAATTATTCACTTAGTTAATCTTTAGAATACAAAGGAAAAACAAATGAGCAATCAAACATCAATAATAATACCTGCCAGATACGGTTCTTCAAGGCTTGAAGGCAAACCGTTATTAAAAGCAGGTGGTAAATATATAATTCAATGGGTATGGGAAAAAGCTTCCAAGTGTAAAGGAATCGACAGAGTTATTGTTGCAACCGATGATGAGCGAATATTTAATGTTTGCAAAGAATTCGGTGCAGAAGTAGAAATGACTTCAACTGAACATAAAAGCGGAAGCGACAGAATTGCGGAGGTCGCAAAAAGGCATTCTGAGATTGGTTATATAATAAATGTTCAAGGGGACGAACCCTTGATTGAGCCTGAAAATATTGAACTTGTAAGAAAAGGGGTAGTTGAGGACGATTGTGCTGATATCTCAACTCTTGTTCGTGAAATAAGCGACAAAGACGAAGTTAATAACCCAAATCTTGTTAAGTGTATTTTTGATGTAAATAATTACGCAATGTATTTTTCCCGCTCAAAAATCCCTTATGAAAGAAATGAGGGAAAAACGAAATTCTACGGGCATTTAGGAATATACGGATATAAAAAAGAAGCTTTGTTCAAAATGACCTCACTTCCTCAGACTTCTTATGAGATGGCAGAGAGTTTGGAACAGCTAAGAGCGCTCCAAAATGGTATGAAGATAAAAGTCGGTATAGTTAAAAATATCCCCGTAGGAATCGATACAATTGAGGACTTTAACAGATTTAAAAAGATGGTTGAAGGGTAGGTTAATTACATATAATACCAAAAAGAAAAGGCGTTTTTTATTTAAAAAAAACGCCTCTCTTTTTTACAGAATTGTTATTCTGTTTGAGTTTACAAATCCCTAACCAACAGTGCACACAGGATTCTATTTTCAGTCATTATTTACTCCTTTTTACCCCTATATCCTATATCAGGTTTAATGCTATACTTGGAGTTTGGTTAGCTGTTGCAAGAAGTGTTGCTGAAGCTTGTTGAAGAATTTGTGACTGAATATATTTAGATGATTCGGAAGCAACATCAGTATCACGCAGTGTAGATAATGATGAAGTTAGGTTTTGAGACTGAACATCAATTGCAGACAAAGCTGATGCAACTCTGTTTTGAGATGCACCTATTTTTGTTACACGTTTTGATATTTCATCAATAGCGTTATCAATGAACCCTATCATTTCTTTTGCACCGTCAGCAGAATTATCTTGGATTTCAAATTTGTATACACCTTTTGCTGTCGGAGTTTCTGAAGAACTTCCTGCTGCCAATCTTAATCCTGAGCATGCAGCTGCTATAACTTGATAACCGTCCTCAGAATTGTATTTGTTTAAAGTAATTTTTCCGTTTACTGCTGCAGTTACATAAGTAGCAATATCTTTTGTAACACCGCCTTCGGTAATAGTTTGTCCTGAGAACAAACCACTGACACTGGCATTTTTAAACAAATCTATACCAAGATTAATAATACTGTCGGCATTATCATACAACCCAACTTGTAAATCTATACCGTTTGAGGTAATCCCAAGAGTTTTGTTGTAATCAGCATCGGCAGCCTTATCCGAATAAGCCATCAATTTAATACCGTTATATTCGGCATTAGCGGATATACGGCTGATTTCCTGTAATCTTGCGTGGATTTCAGACTGAATAGCCTTTAATGATGTAGAACCGAACGTTCCGTTTGATGCTTGAACAGCCAAGTCTCTTATACGTTGCAAATGTTCAGTCAACAAACCATAAGTCTGTTCTGCCGTTGTTAACAAATCGTTACCCATAGATGCGTTGCTTGCCGCCAAATCTAAAGAGCTGATTTGAGTTGTCCACATATCGGATATTGAGTATCCTGCCGCATTATCAGATGCGTGGTTAATTTTGTAGCCTGTTGATAATCTCTCAAGCGATTGGTTTAAAGAATTTGTCGCATTGTTTAAGTTGCGTTCAGCTACAATAGACGCAATGTTTGTGTTGATTGTGAGTGTCATAGATTGATCTCCTTTCTCTCTTACGATACGTACTTCAGCTGTACTTCCCTGCACAGCTTTTCCTATGTTTCTCTCATTCTTATTCAGTTTTTATTCTGCAAAAAAGCGCAGTTTACCCCGTGACGGCGAGCTTGTAACCCAAAAACGCAGTCTGACTAAGCCTGTTTTTATAAGGCTTTTTATTGGGATATATATTCCTTGTTTGGTATTTGGATAAACTAAGATTTTAAACCTTATTTTATCTTTTACCCTGAAGTATCAAGATATAAAATGACTGTTTATTTTGCATTCTCCTTAGCTGTCCTTGCTAAGTGCATCGAATACTCCTTAATACTTCCTTGTTTTTTTGTAAACCATATCCGTTACGTTGTTCGGTATCCTTACCCCGAATACATTTACCCTTTTTAATGATTTGAGGAGCTATTTCACCACCTTGTGAACGTTTCAGCCCTCTTTTGATTTGTGATATTAATGATATATACTTTTTACTAATATATTATTGCAACAGTATGTAAAAAAAGTAAACTATTTTGTCAAGTTTTTTTACAAATCTTAACAAATACCGTAAAAAAGGCAATTTTAACGAGAAAAAATACTTTATATATGTATAAGAGGATAATTATGGACAAGAGTAATTACACGACAAATCTATTTGAAAGCAGAAGTTCTTCATACGGAACATTAGCAAACAACGGTCGTGCGAGGGTTGAACAAACAGGTGATGGCAGAATTTATGTTGTTATCGATGGTGTTAGATACAGTGCAAGATATGATGATTTATTCGGGATTAATGAAAATCCTGTTGCGTGGTTAGATGCTTTTGTTCAAGAATATGATAAAGAATCTAAAAAAAACGAGTTTAACACTCCACTTCAAGCCAGAGTTGATGAAATTGAAGCAAAAATGGAAGAAAATTCTCGAAAAGCAAAAGAATCTAGGAATATTCAAGAAAGAATAAAAAAAGCTATTATAAATGCTAGTAATTCACTAAGAAACTTTTTGGCAGAATGCGGGGTTCATTTCAGAAGCTCGCTTAGCGGAGAAAAGAAAGCACACGCAGATGCATTAAATAACGATTATTGGTCTGGAAGATTTGCTCTTACAAGTGAAAGCAACAGAGAGATGGGATATTTGTTTGATAATAACAGTTTAGCATTTGATAAAGGCAAAAATACACGGGATATGGCATTCAACAGTGCCGTAATTGACAGCATATTCGGGTGATAAAATTGCACCCTGAAGTATAATTGATTTTTTTTATCTTGCGTTCAATACTCCTAAAAAAGGAGTTTGTTTTATGAATTTATTACTGTTTGATTTAAGAGAATCCGAAAAAGAATTTTTTGAAAAGAATAAGTATTCGGATTTTAATATAAGCTTGAAAGAAGAAGCTCTTACAGAAAAGACTAAACTTACGGATGAAGAGTGTGAAAACACATGTATCTTAAGTGTTTATCGTTCTTCTATTCTTACGGACAAAGTTTTGAAGAAGTTCAAAAATCTAAGAATGATAGCTACTCGTTCACACGGTTTTACTCACATTGATTTAGATTATTGTATAAAAAATCGTATAACAGTTCTTAATGTCGAGCAGTATGGAGAAGAGGCAGTTGCTGAGTTTGCGCTGGGTGTTATTCTTGACCTTACCAGAAAAATTAAAACTGCCATGTTTGATATCAGAAAAAATAATATTGAGCCCAAAAAATATGAAGGTGAACTTCTAAATAAAAAGACAATCGGGATTATCGGTTGTGGAAGAGTAGGACTTAAGCTTGCCAAAATAGCGCATTTCTTTGATATGAGAGTTCTTGTTTCTTCTTATAAAGAATCCCCTCAATTTGAAAAAGTCTGCAATATAGTACCTTTTGACAAACTTCTAAGCGAATCCGATATAATTTATCTTCACATGCCTTTTACTACCGAAAATTATCAAATAATAGGAGAAGAAGAATTCAGGAGAATGAAAAAAGGTGTTTATATAATAAATACTTCAAGTGTTGAATTGTTGAATTTAGAATCGCTTTATAACAATTTGATTTCGGGAAAGGTTGCAGGAGCGGGGCTCGATATATTGGAGAGTGATTACAAAATGGGAAAAGCTAAAGAAATTGGCGGAGAGACAATGAGTACGAAAAAAAACCATAAAATCACAGAAAAGCTTTTAGAGATGCCGAATGTGCTTATTACTCCGCATCTTGCGTATAATACTAAAGAGTATATAGATTATGTGCTTGAATACACTTTTAATAACATAAGAGATAATATTAAAGGGGATTATACAAACAGGGTGTGTTAATGATTGAGCAAGAATAGTGCAGTCTGTGTATTAAAACTTATTCACTTGAAAACCGTTCGTGTTATTATTGATTTATGGATAAAATAAGGGCTTTAGTAATAGAAGAGTTAAATGAGTTAGATAATATAATTTTTAATTCATTTAATTCAAATAATATTATTTTAGAAGATTTGAGAAAGTTTCTCATCGGTAAATCTAAAAGGGTTCGCTCGGTACTTTCTATTTTGTATTTGAAAGCGAACGGAATTGATATTTCGGATAAGATTTATGATTTACTTACTGCGGGAGAATTGATTCATAATGCATCTCTTCTTCACGATGACGTTATTGATAATTCTGAATATAGAAGAGAGAAAGAAACTCTTTATAAAAAATACGGTTCAAAAATGTCGGTGCTATCAGGTGATTATTTATTGTCTCTTGCAGTTAAATATCTTATCAATTTGAATAATAAAGACATATTGAATGAATTTATTAATGTAACGCAGAAGATGAGCTCTGCTGAAGTTAAGCAGTTTTTGAATCGTAATAAAGATATATCTTTAGATGATTATTTGGAAATTATAGAAGGAAAAACGGCATCTCTTTTTTCGGCGATTATCAAGTGTTCTGCAATTCTTGCAGGTTTGGATAAAAGTTTCGCAGAAAATCTGGGCAAAATATTCGGTATGATTTTCCAAATAAATAATGACTTGAAACCTGAATCCATGAAAAATGACAATTTAAACGGTGTAAGAACCGCAAAAGATATTTTGGGTATTGAAAAAACATTGGCTTTAAAAGATAATTATAAAGAAGAGATGAAAGAATTACTTGCTGAATTACCCAAAAACAGGTATAAACAAGGGTTAGAGGATTTGATAGAGCTATTATGAATATAGATAAAACAAAATTAAAAGCAGGTTTAAAAGAAACTTGGGATACAATAGTATTTGTTGTAATTGCAGTTATTATAATAAGATTTTTTGTGGCAGAACTAAGATGGATACCTTCAGGGTCAATGCTTCCGACTCTGGTTGGCGGTCAGGGGCTTGTAGGAGACAGAATTGTAGTAGAAAAAGTTTCTAAGTATCCTAACATAATTAAGCATCATAAATTTGAAAGTTATCCGAACAGAGGTGATATTATGATTTTTTACCCTCCGTTTGTGAAACTCAGCGCTGGCCCTATTTCCGTGTTCAGCCGTTTAACAGGCTTTTTCTGCAAAGATGTTGCATATATTAAACGTGTTGTAGGTCTTCCCGGAGAAAAGTTTGAAATAAAACATAACGAAAAAACCGGTGCTTATAAGGTTTATATTAATGATGAGCCTTTGGAAGAAAATTATATTATGAGTGAATATGATTTTCATAAATGTAAAACTGATATGTATTGCGGGCCTTTGATAATCCCTGAAGGGCAGTATTTTATGATGGGTGATAACAGAGGAAATTCTCTTGATAGTCGTTTCTGGGGTACTTTACCGAGAGAAAGATTTATAGGTCGTGCAGTATTTGTATTCTGGCCTTTGAACAGGATTAAACCTCTTAATTAGGAGTATGTAATGCTTGCTGACGGTCAAAAATTGGGAGCTTTTATTGTACCTACGGGAGTGGGTGCGTCTATCGGCGGTTTTGCAGGTGATGCAAGTCCTTGGGCAAGAAAACTCTCAAAAAAATGTAAGCTTATTGTGAATCCTAATGTTGTTAATGCGGCTTGTTTTTCCGGTATAACAGAGAATATGCTTTATGTGGAAGGGTATTCTCTTGATGCATTTATGAGAGGAAAATGTAATTTAGTTCCTTCCGAGAATAATAAAATAGGCGTGGTTTTCGATAAATCAATCTCGCATGAGGTTTTGAATGTTCATATTAACACAATTAATGCGGTAAAAACTGTATACGGGATTGATGTTATCGGATATGAAATTACTGATGAACCTGTGGAAGTTGAGTTTTTTGTAGATAAATCAGGTGCATCTATGGGAGATGTTAATAACCTTGATACGATTAAAATTGCATCAGAAAAACTTATTCTAAAAGGAGCAGATGCAATAGCGATAGTTTGTTCTTTCCCGGAAGATGACGGCGAAGATTATGCAAACGGTATCGGAGTTGATCCGGTGGGCGGGGTAGAAGCAATTATATCACATTATATTTCTAAAGAATTAAAAGTTCCTTGTGCTCATGCTCCCGCGTTTGAAAATATACAAATATCAACTGATATTGTTGATTCAAGATGTTCGGCAGAATATATTACGCCGACATTTTTACCTTGTATACTTCTCGGTCTTAGCCAAGCTCCGAAATTAATTGATAAAGGCGGTATAAGTGTAAAAGATTTGGATTTTCTTGTAATACCGTATAACTCATTAGGCGGTGTTCCTGTTTTAGAAGCTAATGCCAGAAATATTCCTGTTTATGCAGTTAAAGAAAATAAGACAGTTCTGAATGTAACAAGTAAAAAGCTCGGTTTAAAAGTGAGTTCTATTTGTTCTTATGATGAATTGCCGGTGTGAACAGAAGGGTAAGAAAATATTAAATTTTGAAGAAAAACGTTCAGTCATTCTGTATCCAATAACAGTTTAATAGTGAAGAATCTCTTGCAAGAATATTTGAGATAGTTCGCTCAGTATGGCAAGTATGTGTGATTGTTTATCTTGATTTTGTGTTTTCAAAGATTGCTCTGCTTTGACTTAAAGCCAGTAGCTTTAATGAACAAAGCCCGATTTTTCTATCCATTACACCGATACTTGATAATCTAGCAACAACAAATTCATTCAAATTATCCGGAGAAACAAAAATAGGACATGAATTGTTACATTCTTTATTGGAAAACGGACAAGTCATTATAATTCCTCCTTAAGTTCTTTTATTGCTTGAGCGAATTGCTCGTCATTCGGGGCTTTTCCGTGCCAGCCCGCCTGATTTTCCATAAATGACACACCTTTACCTTTAATTGTATTGGCTATTACGGCAGTCGGTTTGGTTGATTTTTTAGCTTGGTTATAAGCTTCATAAATTTGGTTATAATCGTGCCCGTTAATCTCAATTACATTCCAGTTGAACGCTCTGAGTTTATCGTGTAGATTATCTAAACCCATAACGTCCTCTGTATTTCCGTCTATTTGAAGTCGGTTTCTGTCTATTATTACAATTAGGTTATCCAAGTTCCGGTGAGAAGCTTGCATAAAAGCTTCCCAGCATGAACCCTCTTGAAGCTCTCCATCTCCTGCATATACAATGACTTTAGCAGGATTGCTGTTCAATTTAAGCCCTATTGCAATTCCGCATCCGATAGAAATTCCTTGACCAAGAGAACCGGTAGATGTTTCCACCCCTTTAATATGGTCTTTTGCAGGGTGTCCTTGCAGTTTAGAACCGAATTTTCTGAATGTTATAAGCTCACTTTCTTCAAATAAGCCATGCTGAGCTAATATAGAATATAAAAGCGGAGAAGCATGCCCTTTTGAAAGTATAAATCTGTCTCTTTTGTCAAAAACAGGTGATTTATCCCATTCTTTAGGGATATTAAGACACTTTTTATAAAGTACGTTCAGAATATCAGCACCTGATAAAGACCCTCCGGGGTGTCCTGATTTAGCGGAGTGAACCATTTTTAATATGTTTATTCTTGTTTCAGCAGATGATTTTCTAAGTTCTCTGAGTTCTTCTTCAGTCAGCATTATTTGTCCTCTTTATATTTAATTACTTTCCACAGAAACAACGGCAGTGCAGGAAAAATCCGCTTGAATCTTTCAGGCTGAGTAACGGTTCTGTATAACCATTCCAAGCCAAGTTTCTGATATATTTGTGGAGCTCTTTTAACTTCTCCTGACCAAACGTCAAGACTTCCTCCAATTCCAATCATAAGGCAGGGCGGAAGTATGTTTTTTGCGTTATATATAAAATACTCCTGTTTTGGAGAACCTAAGGCAACAAGTACCAATCTCGGATTAGCTTGCTTCAACTCTTCATAAATTTTATCATTGTTATCAAAATATCCGTTATGGTAGTAGACTATATTCAGTCCTTCAATCTCTTTTTTTAAATTATTGACTGCTTTAGTTATTACTTCTTCTTTTGAACCAACTATAGCGATAGGCTTATTGTTTTTTGCGCACCATTCAAGAATACGTCTTGCGTAATCTATCCCCGGAATTCTGTCTGCGTTTTGTCCTTTTAATTTTAATGCAATTTTAATTCCGATTCCGTCAGGTACAACGATTTCAGCTTCATCAATAATTTTTTTAAAATTAGAGTCAATTTCAGCTTGTGCGTACATTTCAGGATTAATTGTCACAACCTGATAAACTTTATCAGAATTGTTTATATACCCGAAAGCCTTGTCCAATGAACGAAGAAAGTTGTCCCCGTCAATATTTATCCCCATTAATTTAACACTCATAGATATTATTATATATATAGTTTGCAAAAATTACAATTACTTGAAATTTTAAAATATGTATTCTAAAATCTTGTTAAATAAGAAAGGAGTTTAGAATGAAAAAGTTTTTAACAGTTTTAGCAATCGTTGCATTAACAGGTTCAACAGCATTTGCAGCTAACGGACTTACAAAGTTTACAAATTCGGTAAACAAAGGTATTAATACTCTTAACCAAAAAGAACAGCAATTAAACAACAATATTGACAAGGCTCAAGCTGAAAGGGCAAAACAAAGAGCAGAAGCTCAAAAGAAAGCAGATGCTAAAGCTGCAGCATTGAAGAAACAGCAAGAAGCACAAAAGAAAGCTTATGAAGCAGAAAAAGCAAAAGCTAAAGCTCAAGCAGACGCTCAAAAGAAAGCTTACAATGATACTAAAAAGAATATAAACGAAGAAATCTCTTTCTGGAAAAGCTTAAAATTCTGGAAGTAGGCTATAGAGATAAGTATATACAATTATAATAAAAGACTTCTGATTTATCAGAAGTCTTTTATTTACATTAGTTTACAAACAGTCAATTTCTTCATAGAGATTAACTTTATATATATAACAGGGATAAGATGGCGGATATTATTTAAAGGAAACTTCTATTATGCAAATACAAACAATTCTTGAAAATCTGAATAAGATGGGAAAATATGGTAAAAAAGTTTGCAGAAACGGAAAATCTGCATATTTAAAAGAATTTTGCCCAGATACTATTTCATTGTTTTCTTTTGCAGAAAAGCATCATTTAAAAACAAAGAACGGATTTTTATCCGATGATGGCCTAATTATAACTCATTTAACTGACTTTTTGCCTTCAGCAGGCGGATATATTGATACTGCAAAAAGTGCTATTGGAGGCGTAAGAGACAGTGTTCATTTTGCAGTAAATCATGGAGTTAAGTCACATATAATCAGTTGGGATAATAAAAAAATGGCAATTTTAATACCTATGAAATCGGCATTAAAATCTGGTGTTAATCACTTTTTTGGTGGTATTGCCGGTGATTTTTATTCAAAGGGTAGGGTTAAAATATCAAAAGGTGCTGTTATTTTAAGATTCAATGAGAAGTTGCCTAAAGGGGTATATAGAGTCAGAAATGCTTCCGCTATAAATGAATTTAAAAGATTGAAAGGAGTTAAGCTGATAGAAACTAACGGAGATAATATGAAATTATTTACCGATGACGTTATAAAGAAACTCGGATATGAACTAAAAGACACCTCCAGTCCTTGGACTTGGGGAAATGAAGCTCTTGAAAGCAGTTTCCAAGAATTTAATCTTTTTAACCTGTGGCAAAAAGCGAAAGGAATGACTCCGGCTATGCATACATATACACCAAATGCAAAAATCGAACAGCTTATTCAAAATGTTATGGTAAGAGCTGAATCGATGAATGAATGGACATACGTAAAAGACGGCGTTACGCTGGTTGATTCAAAAAATCAACTTTTAAAATTGTTAGATGAAATTCAAAAATTTGCGAAACAAACAAAATATCCTCTTGATTTTGATATAAAGACAATAAAACAAATTATAGCAGATTCAAAAACTCCGCAAGATGCTGTAAAAAAATTCAATGAAAAGATGGGGATAAAAGCTTCTATGACTCCTGCAGACAAAGTTGTAGAATTTAATGAATTGGACCGTGGAGCACAGGAAACAGGACTTTTTGCACAGATTGTTCAGCTTATAGGCGGAAATCAAGGCATGAGTATTACACAAGATGCTTTCTTAAGACACTTGCAAAAAGCATCAAAAACAACAACTAATCACTTAGAAGATGGTGCCGGTAAATTTTGGAATATAATTGTTGAATTCGGAAAGAAACTGGGCGTGGAATAAATTAACAGATTTTATTGTATAATTATCTTATGATAGATAGATATTCAAGAGAAGAAATTAAAAAAATCTGGGATTTGGAATCAAAATTCAGTTACTATTTAAAGGTTGAGCTTGCTGTGTGCGAGGCATATAATAAGCTGGGACAAATACCTAATAAGAACTTGGACGAGATTAAGAAAAAAGCATCTTTTTCTGTAAAAAGGATTGATGAGATTGAGCGTGAAGTCCGGCATGATGTTATTGCTTTCTTAACTAACGTAAACGAATCAGTCGGAGAAG
The DNA here is from genome assembly GCA_902779645.1 of uncultured bacterium. Classification (GTDB taxonomy): domain Bacteria; phylum Cyanobacteriota; class Vampirovibrionia; order Gastranaerophilales; family Gastranaerophilaceae; genus CAG-196. Next base: position 274,852 of record CACZCH010000001.1, read on the forward strand.
AAAACGCAAAATATATTCACATGGGACTTACAAGCTCAGATGTGATTGATACTGCATTTGCTCTTCAAATAATTGATTCTTCAAAAATTATTTTGAATGATTTAGATGAGCTGATTACCGTTCTGAAAGAAATGGCATTCAGATATAAAGATACTGTTTGTATCGGACGCTCTCACGGAGTCCATGCAGAAGTTACGACTTTCGGGTTTAAACTTCTTAATTGGCTCGATGAAGTTGAAAGAGCAAAGAAAACATTTGAATTTGCTCTTGATGAAGTCGCTGTCGGCCAAATTTCCGGCCCTGTCGGGACATATTCTAATGTTTCCCCGGAAGTTGAAAAACTTGCTTGTGAAATCCTTCATTTACCCCCCGCTAAAATCTCGACTCAGATTATATCTCGTGACAGACATGCTAAATTTATGTCAGCGCTTTCATCTATTGCTTCAATCATAGAACAGTTTGCAACTGAAATCAGACATCTTCAAAAGACAGAGGTTAGAGAAGTAGAAGAAGGATTCGGTAAAAATCAAAAAGGCTCAAGTGCTATGCCTCACAAAAAGAACCCCGTTCTTTGCGAAAATCTTTGCGGTCTCGCTCGTGTAGTCCGTTCAAATATGATTACAGCATTTGAAAACATAAATCTTTGGCACGAAAGAGATATCTCTCACAGTTCGGCTGAACGTATTATTTTCCCTGATTCGCTGATATTAGTTGATTTTATGCTTAACAGATTTACTAATGTCATGAAAAATCTCGTTGTACACGAAGATAATATGCTTAAAAACACACAATTATACGGCGGGGTAATTTATTCTCAAAAAGTTCTTCTTAAACTTGTAGAAAAAGGTTACACAAGAGAAGAAGCATACAGAATTGTTCAAAAACATGCTCTTAATGCTCTTAACGGAGGGGATTTTAAACAAGGATTGCTAGGTGATGAAAATATAACCTCAAAGCTAACACCTAACGAATTTAATTCTTGTTTTGATGTGAATGATTATTTAAAAAATATCAATACTGTTTTTGAAAGATTCAAATATTAATTTATTATACGTTTATACACAGAAATGTAAATTTTTGTAACAATTTTAAAAAAATACACTTGATAAATTGTAAAATATACCCTTATTAGTTGACTCTAATTCTTGACGTTATATTATTAATATCATGCGGTCATGTACATGGGATAAGTATGACCAAAAGGGGGAATCACTGGTAAACTCCCGAGAATAGAGACAAAAGTTGAAATATGAGCAAGGTGCGGATATCTGCACCGGATAAAATTAAATATAATAAAGGTATGTCGCAGTCTTAGTTACGTTTGACTACCCTATAATATAAAATTTATAACGTACATCACACACAAGACAAATGAGGTGAATTAATGTCGACAGAATACGCAAAAAGAGTAACGCCAATGGGTATACCAAATACTCGTTTGGACGATTTACCGGATTTAATTGACGTGCAGAAAAAATCATTTGAATGGTTTTTAAAAGAAGGGCTTAAAGAAGAGTTATTGGCTTTTTCTCCTGTTAAAGATTATACAGGGAGATTAGAGCTCCACTTCTTACCTAACTACACGTTTGACAACGCAAAATACACAGTTGAAGAAGCTCGTATCCATGATACAACTTATGCTAAACAACTTCGTGTAATGGTTAGATTAGTAAACCGTGACAGCGGTGAAATCAAAGAACAAGAAGTTTACATTGGTGACATTCCGACAATGACTGACAAAGGTACTTTCATTGTTAACGGTGCAGAACGTGTTATCGTTTCTCAAATCGTTCGTTCACCTGGCGTTTACTTCAAGAGAGAAATCTCTCCGACCGGTAAGAGATTATATAACGCAACCATGATTCCTAACAGAGGTGCTTGGTTAAAGATTGAAACCGACTCAAACGACGTAATTTACGTTAAGATTGATAAGAACAGAAAAATCTTAGCTACTACATTACTTAAAGCTATGGGTATTACTGTAACAGAAATGGAATCTTTATTCACTCACTTTGAGTTCTTGAAAAAGACTTTGGATAAAGATACAACAGAAACAACAGATGACGCTTTAATTGATTTGTATAAGAAACTTAGACCAGGCGATCCTGCATCTGCTCAAGGCGGACGTCAAATTCTTGAATCAAGATTCTTTGATGAAAAGAAATATGACATCGGTCGTGTAGGTCGTTACAAATTAAATAAAAAATTAAACTTAAATATTCCTAAGAACCAAAGAACATTAACTGTTCAGGATATCGTTGCATCAATCGAATACTTGATCAATTTAACTTATGATGAAGGTACTCTTGATGATATCGACCACTTAGGAAACAGAAGAATCCGTTCAGTAGGTGAACTTCTTCAAAACCAATTCAGAGTTGGTCTTTCAAGAATTGAAAGAATAGTTAAAGAAAGAATGACATTACAAGACTCTGAAACACTTACTCCGTTAAACTTGTTGAACACAAAACCGTTAGTTGCTTCTTTAAAAGAATTCTTCGGTAGTTCACAGTTATCACAGTTTATGGATCAAATTAACCCGCTGGCTGAACTTACTCACAAAAGACGTGTTTCAGCTTTAGGACCCGGTGGCTTACAAAGAGAAAGAGCAGGATTTGCAGTTCGTGATATTCACCCTTCTCACTACGGTCGTATTTGTCCGGTAGAAACTCCTGAAGGTCCGAACGCAGGTTTGATAGGTTCACTTGCTACTCACGCAAGAGTTAATGATTACGGTTTTGTTGAATCTCCGTTCTTTGTTGTTAAAGATGGCAAGGTAACTGATGAAGTTGTTTATATGACAGCTGACGAAGACGAAAACTTCCGTTGTGCTCCTGCTGACGTACAATTAAACAAAGACAATACATTCAAACAAAAACAAGTCCCTGTAAGATATAAATCTGAATTTATTATGTGCGACTCTTCAAAAGTTGACTATGTCGGTGTATGTCCGATTCAGATTATCTCAGTTGCGACTTCAATGATTCCGTTCATTGAACACGATGATGCTAACCGTGCACTGATGGGTTCAAACATGCAACGTCAATCAGTACCGCTTCTTATTACAGAAAGACCGGTTGTCGGTACAGGTATGGAAAGACGCGTAGCAAAAGACTCCGGTATGGTAGTTTGTGCTAAATGCGACGGTACTGTTGAAAGAGTTGTAGGTGAAGAAATTGTAATCAGAGATTTACAAGGTAAAGCTCACTTACATACATTAATGAAATATGTTCGTTCTAACCAGGATACATGTATTAACCAAAAACCGATTGTTCACGAAGGTGATAAGGTTAAAGCAGGCGATGTAATTGCAGATGGTGCTTCAACAAGCTGCGGTGAACTTTCAATCGGTAAAAATATTTTGGTAGCATATATGCCTTGGGAAGGATATAACTTCGAAGATGCTATCTTACTTTCTGAAAGATGCGTACATGATGACATCTTCACTTCAGTCCACATTGAAAAATTAGAAATTGACGCTCGTCAAACTAAGCTTGGACCTGAAGAAATCACAAGAGAAATTCCAAACGTATCAGAAGAAGCATTGAGACACTTGGACGAAAGAGGTATCGTACGTATCGGTGCAAGAGTTTATGCTGATGATATCTTGGTTGGTAAGGTTACACCGAAGGGTGAATCTGAACATCCGCCGGAAGAAAAACTTTTAAGAGCTATCTTCGCTGAAAAAGCAAGAGACGTAAAAGATAACTCACTTAGAGTTCCTCACGGTGAAGGCGGACGTGTAGTCGATGTTAAGGTATTTGACAGAGAAAAAGGTGACGAATTACCGCCGGGAGCAAACACAGTTATCAGAGTTTATATTGCTCAAAAAAGAAAAGTATCAGTAGGTGATAAACTTTCAGGTCGTCACGGAAACAAAGGTATTGTTTCAAGAATATTACCAAAAGAAGATATGCCGTTCTTACCTGATGGTACACCGGTAGATATCGTATTGAACCCGCTCGGTGTTCCTTCTCGTATGAATGTTGGTCAAACTTATGAATGCTTGTTAGGTTTAGCGGCATACTTAACTAAAGACCACTATGAAGCGCCTTCTTTTGATGAAAGATACGGTGATAACCAATCTGAAATTGCTACTAAAGCTGAACTTTTAAGAGGTATAAAAGAATCCGGATGCGATTGGGTTAGACCTGACGGTAAAGTTTACCTTATTGACGGTAGAACAGGTGAACCGTTTGATGAACCGATTGCGGTAGGTCTTTCATACATCTTGAAACTTGTTCACTTGGTAGATGATAAGATTCACGCTCGTTCAACAGGTCCTTACTCACTTGTTACACAACAACCTTTAGGCGGTAAGGCTCAGTTCGGCGGACAAAGATTCGGTGAAATGGAAGTTTGGGCTCTTGAAGCTTACGGTGCTGCTTATACTCTTCAAGAAATGTTAACAATCAAATCGGATGATGTTAACGGAAGAAACAGAGCATACGAAGCTATCGTTAAGGGTGATAACATACCAAGACCGGGTATTCCTGAATCATTTAAGGTACTTGTAAGAGAATTGCAAAGTATCGGTTTAGATATTACAGTTGCTAAGAAAAACGGTACAGAAGTAGATTTGATGTCTGATTTGGACGACCTTAGAAAGGCTGCTCCGAAGAGAACTCTTTCTGACATAGATTCAGAACTCTTAAACATCAACTTCTTTGAAACTTCTACAACGTTAGGCGAAATATAAGGAGATAGGAAATTGTCTACAAGTATTGATTATTTTGATTATATAAGAATAAGTATTGCATCTCCGGAAAGAATACTTCAATGGTCACACGGCGAAGTTACAAAACCGGAAACAATAAATTACAGAACATTAAAACCGGAAAGAGACGGTTTATTCTGCGAAAGAATTTTTGGACCTACAAAGGACTGGGAATGCTATTGCGGAAAGTATAAAAGAGTACGTCATAAAGGTATTATCTGCGAACGCTGCGGTGTAGAAGTTACGGATAGTAAAGTAAGACGGCACAGAATGGGACACATTAAACTTGCTGCTCCTGTTTCTCACATTTGGTTCTTAAAGGGTATTCCTTCATACTTAGGTTTACTTCTTGATATGACTCTTAAAGATCTTGAACAAGTTATTTACTTTAATAACTATGTTGTAATAGATCCTGCAGATTCTCCTTTCAAGAAATTCCAATTGTTGAGCGAAGAAGAATATGAAGACTTCATTATGGAAAATGAAGAATCAAAACTTGAAGTAGGTATCGGTGCTGAAGCAATCCAAAAACTCTTGGGTGAAATTAACACAAAAGAACTTGCTGAAGAGATTAGAACTGAGCTTGCAAACGGTGTAACTTCAGTACAAAAGAAGGGTAAGTTAATTAAGAGATTAAGATTATTGGATTCCTTAATTTCTTCTGAAACAGAACCTACTTGGATGATTATGGATGTACTTCCTGTAACACCTCCTGATTTAAGACCAATGGTTCAATTAGACGGCGGCAGATTTGCAACATCAGATTTGAACGACTTATACAGAAGAGTTATTAACAGAAACAACCGTTTACAAAGACTTCTTGAAATGGGCGCTCCTGAAATTATCGTAAGAAACGAAAAGAGAATGCTTCAAGAAGCAGTTGATGCACTTATAGATAACGGCAGACGCGGCAGAACAGTTGTAGGGCCGAATAACAGGGCACTTAAATCATTATCTAACATTATTGAAGGTAAACAAGGCCGTTTCCGTCAAAACTTGTTAGGTAAACGTGTTGACTACTCAGGTCGTTCAGTAATCGTTGTAGGTCCTACATTGAAGCTTAATCAATGCGGTTTGCCAAAAGAAATGGCTATTGAATTATTCAAGCCGTTCGTTGTTAACAAACTTATCGAAAGAGGATACGTTCAAAATATTAAATCTGCTAAGAAGATGATTGAACGTTCGGACGCTAAAGTTTGGGATATATTAGAGGAAATTATTGACGGACACCCTGTAATGTTGAACCGTGCACCAACCCTTCACAGGTTAGGTATTCAAGCATTTGAACCTAAATTGGTAGAAGGCCGTGCTATTCAGCTTCACCCGCTTGTATGTACAGCATTCAACGCTGACTTCGATGGTGACCAAATGGCTGTTCACGTACCTCTTTCAATTGAAGCTCAAACTGAAGCAAGAATGCTTATGTTAGCTACAAACAACATATTAGCTCCGGCTAACGGAAAACCGATTATTACACACTCTCAAGATATGGTTCTCGGTTTGTATTACTTAACAATTATGAAGGATCCTAATCAAGAAGTTAAGGGATATTTCTACAGCTTCGCTGATGCTATTGCAGCTCTTGAAGCAAAAGTAATTACATACCATGACAAGATTGTAGTTCGTGATGAAAAAGGTAAGAGAATTGAAACTACTGTCGGAAGAATCTTATTCAACGAAGCAGTTCGTAAGGCGTTAGCTTAATTAAAGAATATAAAATAGAGAAATTGAGGAAATATAAATATGGAAAATACTTACACACACAAAACTCATACTCCTGAATTCATCAACAAACAGATGGATAAAAAGGGTTTGAATAAGTTGCTGGCTCAAATCTATTTGGAATATGGCGGAGCTAAAACAGCAGATTTAGCTGATACTCTTAAGAATTTGGGTTATAAAATGGCAACTCAATCAGGTGTTACGATTTCTATCTCAGATTTGTCAGTTCCTGATACAAAGAAAGCTCTATTAGAAGAAGCTGAAAAAGAGATTGAAAAATCAACACACAGATATTTAAAAGGTGAAATTACCGAAGTTGAAAGATATACAAAGGTTATTGATACTTGGTCAGAAACAACCGCTAAATTGACTGAACAGGTTGTTGAAAACTTTGATAAACTAAACCCTGTATATATGATGGCATTCTCAGGTGCAAGAGGTAACTTATCACAGGTATCACAGCTTGTTGGTATGAGAGGCTTGATGGCTGACGCACAAGGTCAAATCATCGACTTGCCGATTACATCAAACTTCAAAGAAGGCTTATCAGTTACCGAATATATCATTTCTTCATACGGTGCAAGAAAAGGTCTTGTAGATACAGCGCTTAAGACAGCTGACTCAGGATACTTAACAAGACGTTTGGTTGACGTAGCACAAGACGTAATTATCCGTGCAGAAGATTGCGGCGGTGAAAAATATATTAAAATGAAGCCTATTATGGATGGTGATGCAATTATCGTTCCTTTGGTAGACAGATTGTTAGGCAGAACTGTTGCTCAAGAAATCTATGACGAAGACGGAAAAACATTGTTAGTTGCTAAAAATACTACAATGGACAGAAAAGATATTAAGAAAATATCTCACTTGAACCTTACTGAATTAAAAGTTCGTTCAGGCTTGACTTGTTCTCTTGAATACGGTGTTTGTCAAAAATGTTACGGCTGGGCTCTTACGTCTCAAAAACTTGTTGATGTTGGTGAAGCAATCGGTATTATCGCCGCTCAATCAATCGGTGAACCCGGTACTCAGCTAACAATGAGAACATTCCACACAGGTGGTGCGGTAGGCGTTAAGGAAGCTACAAAAGAAATTCACTCTCCAATCGCAGGTACTGTTGAATCCAAGCTTAAAACAAGAGAACTCAGAACTCGTCACGGTGATGTTGTTAGAGTATCTATTTATGAAGCTGATATTGAAATTAAATCAGGTAAAAAATCTGAAAAAGTTCATATACCTGCCGGTGCAACAGTATTCTTTGAAGACGGTTTAAAGATTGAAAAAGATTACAAATTAGCTGAATTCAAACCATCATCAAATGAATCACGTTTGACAGAAAAAGCTACAAAAGATATTAACGCTGATATTTCAGGTATGGTATTATTTGAAGACTTCGTCGCTGACGAAAAGAAAGACAGACAAGGCAATATCTCAAGAACAGCTAACAAAAACGGTATTGTATGGGTAATAGGCGGTGACGTTTATAACCTCCCTGGCGGTTCTAAGATTCTTGTTGAAGATGAACAAAAAGTTAAAGCCGGCGATAAACTTGCTGAAACTCTTATCATATCAGAACACGGCGGTGAAGTCAGATATGGTGAAGATTTAGTTGTTGAAGAAATTAAATCAGGCAAGGCAAAAATCAATAAGATTGTATCCGGTAAGGAAATTACAATCGTTATTGCTTCTCTTGCTCCTTCAAATGCTAAATTTGAACAAACGAAGAAAGAACAATTATGGACAGTTAAGAAGTCTGACGAAAAATATATCGTTAAGGCTCCTATTGATACAACTGTTGAAAATGGTATGATTATCGCTGAACTTATTGATGATGAATGCTCTGTTTCATCTTCAGGTGAAATTAAGTATTTAGATATTGAAGTTGACGAAAATCAAATCGTTACAAAAGCAGGTAATGTAGTATTTGTACCGGAAGAAGTTCATCAAATTAATAAAGATGCGACATTAAGAATGGTTGATAACGGCACATTCGTTACAGCCGGTACAGAAGTCGTTAAAGACGTATACTGTCACATAGACGGTATAGTTGAATTCAAAGAGTTCAACGGTGTAATTCACGAAATTACAATCCGTCCCGGTGAAGTTCACACATTACCAAGCATGTCTGAATTAAAAGTTGAAGAGGGTTCTGTTGTTGAAGCAGGTACAACAATTGCTAAGGGAATCAAGGTTAAAGAAACTTCAATGGTTACATTGATGGAAATGGATTTTGATGATCTTGATATTGATGATTTGGATGAAGAAATTGATACTTCTTCTCTTGAAGATGAATCTCTTGAAGACAAACCTGTTCAAATCTTGGTGAGACCTGTTCAAACAATTTATGTTGAACCAAAGGATGTATCAATTAAATTTGATTCAACCGATGAATTAATAAATATAGTTCCTGTAACTCAACTCCAATACAAAGACGGTGCAAGAGTCAGAAACTTAGACGGTGCAACTCTTACAAGAACATCTCTAGTTCTTCAAATGCAAGGCTATTTATCACACCTTAAAGGTCTCGTAGAACTTGATTCTAAAGGTAATTTGAAGATTGTTGTACTTGAAACATTAATCGTAAGACGTGAGTTGGAAGGCAATTCTAAGCTTAACAGTTCGCTTCAGACAGAACTTCTAGTTAAGAACGGAGATATTATTGAAGCAAAAACTCCTGTTGCAAAAACAGATGTTTTGGCTCTTAATGACGGTTCTGCTTCAATTAAAGGCGATACAACCGAAGCAAGAAGATTGCTTATCAACTGTTCTAACTATGAAACAACAATTAATACAAAGAATAAGCCTTCTGTTAAGAAAGGTGAGTTCATCAAGCTTGATTCAGAACTCGCTTCATCAGGTGAAGTTGCAACTGTTTCAGGTAAGATTGTTGATGTTACTTCAAAATCAGTAACAATTAGAAATGGCCGTCCTTACTTAATCAGCCCAGGTACAATGTTGCAGGTTGAAGAAGGTGCTCTTGTTCAACACGGTGATATGCTCGCATCTCTTGTATTTGAAAGAGAAAAAACAGGTGATATCGTTCAAGGTTTGCCGAGGGTAGAAGAACTTCTTGAAGCTCGTAAGCCTAAAGATTGTGCTATTTTAGCTGAATACGACGGTACTGCTAAAATTGAAATTGAGGACGACGTTCCGAGATTATTCCTTGTATCTGATGAAGGCAATTCAACAGAAATCAAGTTTGCAATTGACGCAAGTATTGTAGTTACGAACGGTCAAAAGATTAAGAAAGGTCAGCCTTTAACAAGCGGTCCTCTTAACCCGCACGATATTATCCGACTTTGCGGACCTGAAGAAGCTCAACAATACTTGGTAGACGAAGTACAACGTGTATACCGTTCACAAGGTGTAGAAATTGCTGATAAGCACGTTGAAATTATCGTACGTCAGATGACTAAGAAGGTTAGAATTGTTGATTCTGGTGATACTAATTTACTTCCTGGAGAACTCGTAGAAGTTCAAACTTTCGAAAACGAAAACAAGGCAGTAAGAGAACACGATGGTCAAGAAGCAACTTGTGAATACATGTTGTTGGGTATCACAAAAGCTTCATTGAACACTGAATCCTTCATTTCTGCAGCGTCATTCCAAGAAACTACAAGAATCTTGACTGAAGCCGCTGTTGACGGTAAGAAGGACTTGTTAAGAGGCCTTAAGGAAAATGTAATTATCGGTAGATTAATCCCAGCCGGTACAGGTTTCCACCACTTAACATTTGCAAGTGAAGAACGTGATCAGGAAGCTCAAAAAAGAGCAGCTCAACGCAACCAAGCAAGAAAACCGTCTGCTATTTTGGAAGAGATAGAAGGCATGTTTGGTGCTCCTGAACTTACTGCAGGAAATGACAGTATCGTAGAAGAGTAATTTTATTAATTACAAAAAATAAAAGTGTGGTGAAGATATAAATATCTTCGCCACACTTTTTTAATAAAAACTTATGATATCTAAGATATTAATTATTGCTAAAATTAATAATCTTCTCTTCCGCGAGATTTCAGGTATTCGCGAATGCTGTTAAGTGAAAATTGGATAATACGTGTTATACGTGAAGGCGAAAGTCCTATTGTATTTGCAATATCTTTTGCCTGCATATTTCTGTAAAAACGATACTCGACGACTGTTCTTTCTTTTTGAGGTAATCTTGCTATGGCTTGTTTAATAAGTTTACTCATTTCAATAATCTCTGCCTGCTCATCGGGCATAGCAGAAGGGTCTTTAAGAAAATCAAACGGTGAAGCATTATCTGTTGCAGCAGCTGCAAGACCATCGATTGATAAAATTGTTTCATAAACAGCTTCACGAACTTTTGTCGGTGATATTGAAAAGCCCATATCTTCGCCGGAGCTGTCATTATCGGACTCGGGAGATGATGCATATTCGTCAGAACCCCCATCTTCTCCGTCTTCTCCTGTTTTATGTTTAAGCGTATACCATTTATATCTGTGTCTTAATTCGTTTCTGATAGCCCATTTAACAGCCGTTCCAATATACGCTTCATTATATTTTTCAAGTTGTTCTTCAGTTTTGTCTTTAATCAAAGACTGGATAGCAATAATACCTATACTAACCAACTCTTCATATTCAACCATGTGGTTAGGTATACGTCTTTGCTCAACTCTTGCAATTTTTTGTACAATACCAACGTATTGATTAATTAAAGTTTTACTATCCATCTTATCTTATTAAACTAACCTCATTCTATAATACCTTGTTTTCAATATTTTTTCAAGATTTTAGACTACATTATATATATGAAATTAGTATTTGTAACTGTAAAAAGTTACTGGTTGTTCTTATTTTTTAAACCATAAACAAACAATAATATTTCTGCTACGGCTTTATATAATTCCGGCGGAATCTGCTGGTTAATATCTACCATTCTGAATAATGCTCTGGCAACAGGCGGGTTATCTATTACGGGTACATTATGCTGAACAGCTATATCTATAATTTTCTTCGCAATTAACTCCGTACCTTTTGCAGTTACGGTAGGAGAAGCCATTGTTTCAGCATCATATTTAAGTGCGCATGCTACGTGGGTTGGGTTTCTTACAACAAAATCCGCATCCGGAACCGAGTCCATCGCTCCCTGCTGTAACATCTGCATGCGCCTTTGCCGAAGTGCTGCCTTTACGTGAGGATCACCTTCTGAGTTCTTGTATTCATCTTTGATTTCTTTAAATGACATTTTTTGGTCTTTTAAAAACTTCCATTTAGTAACACCGTAGTCTGCCGCTGCGATAATCAAAAATGCGATACAAGCTTTATAAATAAATTCAACTATAAGTTTTCCGAACTCTATCATTACTGCAAAATGATTATCAATAGCCGCCAGCATTAATATGCTTTCCAAATGAGCTCTGTATACCGTCCAGCCGACTATACCCAGTACAACTACTTTAAGAATATTTTTGAAGAGTTCAAAAAGAGTTTTAACTTGGAATAGGTTTTTAAAATATTTCGTCGGGTTTAATTTATCAAGTTTCGGGACAAGCGGTGCTGTGGCAACAAGTGGTCCTACTTGTATGAAATCTCCCAATATTGCAATGAATGCAGCAACAAATAATATTGAGCCAATTATAACAACTGAAGGAACAATTGCATTTGTTAATATATAAGTTATACCAATATCTTCGATATGTTTATTAGGAATTTGCTCATATAAAGTTCTAAATAGTCCTACTATCATTCTCCACATAACAGGAGCAAGCATATTAATAAAAGTGAACATGACAAGAAGTGATAAAGCCGTAGATACGTCTTTCGACTTGACGACCTGTCCTTCTTTTCGTGCTCTCTCAAGTTTCTGAGGAGTGGCATCAAACTGTTTGTCTTCATCTCCCATTTGTTTACCTTAGTTGGATTATATTATTATCATAGCATAAATTAGTTTTTTAGAATATAATACTCTAAGGAGGGGGATATGAAAAATTTTGTATACGGTTTGTTATTATTGGTATTATCATTGGCTGAAGGCTGGTATTCCGTTTTATATCTTTCAGAGAAATGGGAACTTGCCGGAGTCTTTATATCTGGCGTTGGTATTGGTATATTCTTAATGTTTTTAAAACTGAATGTCAAGAATGATAAAATTAATTCATATAAAAGAGAACTGGAAAAAGAATCAGTTGTCTCTGATGAAAATTCTGCGAAAGTTAAAGTGCTCCAATCTAAAATTGAAGTATTGGAAAAAGCTCTTGAAAATGCTTTAAAAAAATAGTCTGTAAAGTTTTATTAACTATGCTTCCTAAATATAAAAAAATGTAATAAAATTAAATAAAAGGGGTGTGTTATGCGAGTGAGTCAGATTAGTGTTTATCATCAACCAAAAGTAAATTCTATAAAACAAAAAACGACCAGCTATCAACCAATGTGTAAACCTGAACAGCCGACAAGTGCTATAACCTTTAACGGGAAATTTGGAGCATGGCTTGGCGGTTTAGTAGGCGCAGCCGCTGTTATTGCAACTGCTGTTGTAGCAGCACCGGCAGCTGCTTGCTTGGCAGGAGGCGGTGCAATTCTAGGAGCTATTGGCGGAGATGTTGCTGAAGATGCAGTAAATAAGACGGATAATAATGATTCAAATTAGTTAAGTTAACTGCATAAATCAATCAGAGATTTCGGTGTTGCGTTCCCGAAGTCTAGTACTGCATTTTTAAGTTTATTTTTTAATAAAAATAATTTTAAAATCTCCTTATATTTATCTGGAATCGGTGCATATTGGTCATTACCGCAAGCAAATTTAAAAATTCCTCCATGCTTGTCAGTTCCTGCAAGACAAAGCTGGGGTATACCGTTTTTATCAATAAATATGTGAAAATCAGTGTTTAAAAAATTACTGCTGACTTTATTTGGAGTTCTTGTACACCAATTACTTCTTTGAGACAGTGCTGATATGAATTCTTTAGTTTTATTCAATATTGCGGGACATCTTTGAGCTTCAGCCGTGCTGGGAACTTTAATTGAAAACCATTTGCCCCTGATACCGTTTAACGTGACTTCTTCTGTTTTTGTATTTAACGTACTTTCAAATTCCCTAATCAATTTAAAATATGCTTTTTTAAAAGACACTCCTGTTTTCGCAACGGCTATAATTGCTTTATCAATGACATTAGGATTAATAACAGGTGCCAACTGCATATTTTGAGGGCTTAAATTTTCTGTTAATGAACGCAGAATTTTTAGTTTAATAAATGGTGAGTTTTTACAATAAGGATTACTGTCTATAAGATCTGCCCATTCTTGTACCATCTCATTTCTTTCTGTTTGCACAATTTCATTTTTCAGTAAAGATGATGTGTAATTTTTATGGGTTATTTCATTAAATTTTTTTGATGCCCAGTCTCTTAATTTCTCAGGATTTCCCCAGATGCTGTGCGGTAGTTCTTGTCTGTATGCTTCAATAATTTCTCTTTCTGCACCTTTAATATGCTGCATTGAGCGCAGACCGGTAAGCTCAGAGTATGTTTTTTTGAATACTTTTTGAGCTGATGAAGCATATTTTAGAGTTTTTGGACTGATAAACCCGACCATCTTTAGATTATCCTTACTATCTATTTAAAGTATTTTTATCAAAAAAAATTGCTAAAATAGCTGATTTATTGTAAAATTGTCTTAACATACGGGGTAAATATTATTACACCTATTGAAAAAGCTATATAATTATAAGCATTTTAGGAGAGATATATGACAGAAGAGATTAAAAAAATTTTAGACTATGTACCTACTGTAATTGAACAATCTTCAAGAGGCGAGAAGTCTTTTGACATATTTTCGAGATTGCTGAGAGAAAGAATTATTTTCTTGGGTACTGAGATAGATGATGATGTTGCAAATTCAATAGTTGCGCAAATGTTGCTTTTGGATAGCGAAAATCCAGAAAAGGATATTATGCTTTATATAAATTCTCCGGGAGGAAGCGTAACAGCAGGTTTTGCAATTTATGATACAATGCAGCATATAAGAGCAGATGTACAAACAATTTGTTTGGGTCAAGCTGCTTCTATGGGTGCATTTTTACTTTCATCAGGGGCAAAAGGAAAGAGAATGGCTCTTCCTCATTCAAGAATAATGATTCACCAGCCTTTAGGCGGTGCAAGAGGTCAGGCTACGGATATCGAACTTGAAGCAAAAGAGATTTTGAGAATGAAAGACTTATTAATCGGTATAATGGCTGAAAATGCAGGTCAAGACTTTGAAAAAGTTAAGGCAGATTGTGAGCGCGACCACTACTTATCCGCTCAAGAATCAGTTGAATATGGTTTGATTGATAAGGTTGTAACTCAAGTTTAAAAATTTAATAAATGTAAAGGAATCAACAATTGTATTTATTACAATTGTTGATTTTTTGTATTCTGTATTGTAGAATATTGCTAATGTGTAGAACCGGGTCGGAATTAAAAACCTTACCGGTAAGTATAAATTAAGGAGAAAGAAAGATGACATCAAAAAATTTTTTATTTACATCTGAATCTGTAACAGAAGGACACCCTGACAAAGTATGCGACCAAATATCTGATGCGATTTTAGATGAGTTTTTATCTAAGGATCCTTCAAGCCGTGTAGCTGCTGAAACAACCGCTACAACCGGTATGGTATTAGTTTGCGGAGAAATTACATCAAACTGCTATGTTGATATTCCGCAAGTTGTTAGAAATACTGTTAAAGGTATCGGCTATACAGGGTCGGCAGGAGGAGGATTTGATGCTGACACTTGCGCTGTATTAACAAGTATTGATGAGCAATCTGTTGATATTGCGGGTGGTGTAAACAAAGCATTAGAATCAAGAAGTGAAAATTCTGATACATCATCAAGTGAAACTTCTAATATAGGAGCTGGCGACCAAGGTATTATGTTCGGTTATGCTTGCAACGAAACACCGGAACTTATGCCTTTACCAATCAGCTTGGCTCATAAATTGTCATATAGATTGGCTCAAGTTAGAAAAGAAGGCCTTTTGTCTTACTTAAGACCGGATGGCAAATCTCAAGTTACTGTTGAATATGTTGACGGAAAGCCATCAAGAATTCATACGATTCTGCTTTCAACTCAACATGCGCCTGAGATTAACGGTATTAGCGATAATTCAAAAATTCAATCAATTATTTATAGTGATTTGAAAAAACTGGTTATTGATTATGTATTTGAAACAGAAGGTATTAAGCCTGATTCAGAAACAATTATCTTAATTAACCCATCTGGAAGATTCGTAGTAGGCGGTCCTCAAGGTGATACTGGTTTGACAGGACGTAAGATTATTGTTGATACATACGGCGGTTATTCTCGTCACGGAGGCGGAGCTTTCTCAGGAAAGGATCCTACGAAGGTTGACCGTTCAGCTGCTTATGCTGCAAGATATGTTGCTAAAAATATTGTAGCAGCCGGACTTGCGGAAAAATGCGAAATCGAGCTTGCTTATGCAATAGGTAAAGCTGAACCTGTTTCTATCTTTGTTGATACCTTCGGTACCGGTAAAATATCAGATGATACAATATCTGAAATCATTAGCAAAAATTTTGACTTAAGACCGGCAGCAATTATTTCTAATTTTGATTTAAGAAATCTTCCTGCTAAAAACGGCGGTAAGTTCTATCAAAAACTTGCAGCATACGGTCATGTCGGAAGAACAGATATTTTTGTACCTTGGGAACAGTTAGATAAGGTGGACTTGTTAAAAAAGTCATTATCTGATTCTTATGCAGTATGCTAAGAATATAAGCTTTCATTAAAAAGCTCCTACTGTTGTGGGAGCTTTTTTTGCATTTAATGTTGTATGTATTAAACATATATAAATAGATTTACCCTAAATGTAAAGTTTGTTTAAAATTTGATGACAAATCGGCATGCTTTTTATATTATATTAATATGTAATGGGAATTAAGGAGTTTGGGCTCTATGATTAATAAAAAGATTGAAACGGTTAGTCCGATACAAAGTACGTTATCAACAGAAGATGATACTTTTACTGCGCTTTCTACGTCAGCATTACTTGCAAAAAGTGCAGTCCCGTATTCTCACAGAAGAATTGCTGATAATTATGTGATCATTAAGAAAGTTTACCGTTTTCAAGCTGTACAAAGCCGTATCACAAACTCTGAATTGCAGCTTCTTAAAAAATATGATTTTAATACATTGGAATTTTCTACAATTAAACAAATTAATGATGAGTTAGTTTATTTGAAAAAATGGTCAGTTTCCAATAATGAAGCATTGAGAAAAGATTCAGACCAATTATTACAAATCAGATGTAAAGAATTAAAATATATTGTGGCAAGCAGATATGCGACTGTAACCAACGAATTGTATAACGGTTACAAAGCTTTAGAAAGATATTTTGAAGAAATATCAAAATTCAATTCTCCGTTGTCTTAATAATTCTTAATAAATGCGCAATTTTTAACCTTTACATGTTTTATAACCTGTGAAAGGTTCGTGGTATGAGTATCAATCCTGTAAGCCGAAACCAAAATAGAACAGCCTTCGGACACAATAATCCGTGGGCAGACAGCCCTTACAGCAACGCAAAGAAATTTATTGTTGCAGGGAGTACCGCTGTCGGTGCTTTTGCAGGAATGGCATGCCATGCAAAATATAAGGGATATTCTCTAAATCCTAAAAAAATATTCGGAACTTCATTAAAACCCAAAGATATATACAATAAAATAAAAAAATCATACTGGAATAAAATAGATTTTGACGACGGACCTGTAATATCAATTGGTGCAGGCTCTTGTTTAGGCGGTTTAGCGGGCGGATACTTAATAGATAAAGATAAAGAAAACCGTAAGGCTAAAAAGAGAGAAGCCTTTCTTCAGATGACAAATATAACACTGCCAATTGTGTTCACAGTTAAGATGTCGGAGTGGGGGGAAAAGCTTGGTAATAAATATTGGGACAAAGGCAGAGCTAAGGGGTTGGAAACATTCAGAACGAAGCTTCCGCAAGGTATTTTTGCAATGACAGGTTTATTTGCAGGTGTGTTTACCGCAAATATTGTCGCAAATAAAATTAATGAACTTGTTTTTCATCAAGGCAAAGGCAGACCTGTTCAAGCAAGCGATTTTTCTGCCCACTTGGATGATTTTTGTGTAACAGCAAGACAAATAAGCAAATCTAAGCTAACGGATTATATACAAAAGCTTGTACCGATAGCTTTAATGATAGCAGGTAATGAAGTCGGTAATACAACAGTTGAGAATGTTGATTCATAGAAAATTTAAAGAATATTTATATTAAAAACGGGCGAATTTGCAATCGCAAATTCGCCCGTTTCTTAAGCTTTTTTTACCCAAGTCCGTCCCAATAAACTAATTAAGCTAAACCTAAAGCTTTTCTATACCAAGAGAATGATTCAAGTTCCGAACCGTTGAAAGTTGTTTTGATTTGTTGTTTTTTTAGATAGTTTTCAAATTCATCATTGAAAGCAGATTTAACTGTTTTGGATTCTTTAGAGATTACTTTCATTTTTTCTTCTCCTATATTAGTAACACGATATATATAAAATTAGTTGATTTGTTTACAGTTAATCCACACTTTGTAAGATAATTTTATCATGTTTAAACATGCCTATCAATGTGAATGTAAAGATTTGTTAAATATTTTGACAGAAATCATTCTTTAGGATAGTAGAATATATAGTTAAATAGGATTAATAAAATTAAAATAGAATTAGATTTTAAAAAAAATATAGTTATAATTAAGTATATGAAGAGAATAATTTTTTTAGTTTGTTTATTATTTTTCAGTTTTACATCTACTTTAGCAGATGAAGAATATACTCTTACAGCCGGAGTTACTGTGAACCAAATACCAAAGACTTTTTTCGGTACTTGGAGAATAACTGCTAAACTTGATGATTCTAACAGCTACGGTACATTTAAACCTCAGAGTGCGGATATATGGACATTAACTCGAATTGGCGATAGAGTTACTTTATCCAATCCGTATACGGGAGCTAATGCACAAATTATGCTTAAAGCTGTTGAAGGGAATTTGGTTGTTTTTTCAAAAAAAGCTCCTTATGACAACAAGATTCTAACAGATACGGTTTCTATCAGGATAGATAAAAATAACTTTTCGGGGATAAACACATTAAGTTTAGATACACTTTCTAACGTAGACGGGCATATATTAAAGACTGAAACTGCCAGATATTTGATTAAAGGTGAAAAAATTGCCGGAGAGAATATTATTGAGTGAACATATTAATATAGATATATTGTTTGTATAAAGAGCAAATGTAATCCCTTGATAAATTAATAGTCTCTTTACATTTACCCCCAAAAATTGTAGAATAGTTAAGTTAAAAAGTAATGAAGAGAGGATTATATATGAAATTTCACATGCAGGTACTTATTGCGCTTGGTTTAGGTTTGAAACGCAATTGGCATATATTTGCCGGCTTAGTATTAGGTTTATTGGTCGGTATATGGATGCACCATCACCCTAATGAAATATTGATGAATACATTAACTTTTGTAGGTCAGGTATTCATAAGATTAATTCAAATGGTTGTTATACCTTTGGTAATTTCAGCAATTGTTATAGGCATAACTAGTGTTGGTGATTCAAAGCAAATCGGAAAACTTGGTACAAAGATGGTTCTGTATTATGCAATGATTACTATTGCAGCGGTTTCGATAGGTGCCGCGCTGGCTTTGATTATGCAGCCGGGGCTTGGCGCTGCTCATTATATTAATGCAGATATCGCAGGTGATATTCAAGCAAAAGTAGCAGCTACTATTGAATCACAAAGAGGTAATTTACTTAATATAATTTTAGGTTTTATACCGAGAAACCCGCTTTCTTCTATTGCAAGCGGTGATATGGTTCCTATTATTGTATTTGCATTGATGTTCTCAGTAGCATTGGCTAAAGTTGGTGAGATTAACAGACCTTTTGTTAGCTTTTTTGAATCAGTTTTTGCAGCTACAATGAAGATTACTGATTGGATTATGAGTTTTGCAGCTCCCGGTGTTTTTGCTTTAACAGCTGTTGCTGTATCTTCATTTGGTGTTGATATTTTTGCAAGTATTTCTAAATATTTGGGAGTTTTGGCAATAGGTTTCGGCATCCAACTATTCTTTGTTTATCCGATATTCTTAAAGATATTTTCTAAAGTACCTGTACTAATGCTTTATGCAGCGATAGCTGAAGCTATGATGGTTGCATTCGGAACAGCAAGTTCTTCTGCAACACTACCTTTGACTATTGCTTGCTGTGAAAAAAGAGGTATCTCTCATAAGGTAGCAAGTTTTGTTCTTCCTTTGGGTGCGACATTGAATATGGACGGTACTGCAATGTTACAAACTGTTGCCGTAATATTCTTGGCTCAAGCTTATGGTGTTGTTCTTTCTCCATTCTTGATTGTTCAAATTGCACTTTTGGCAATAATCGCATCATCAACTTGTGCCGGTATTCCGGGCGCAGGTCTGATAACTATTGCTCTTGTTCTTAACGGTATGGGGTTGAGCCCTGAACAGCTGGTTGCAGGTTTTGCATTCTTATTCACAATAGAAAGAATTACAGATATGATGAGAACATTGTTGAACGTAACGTCTGATGCAGTTGTATGTGCAGCAATTGCAGATAATGAAAATGAAATTAATTATGATTTATTAAATAATCCTGAAGAATATGGTGAGATTATTAATTAAACATAATTGTAAATATTATTTAAAAGTCGGGCAATGCCCGACTTTTTGTTATATAATGATTTTATAGAGGAGTTAGAGTATGGAAAAGAATATTGATTGGGGAAACTTAGGTTTTGGGTATATGAAAACTGATTACCGCTATGTTTCAAATTATAAAGACGGTAAATGGTCAAGCGGTCAGATTACGACTGATGATAAGGTTGTTATAAGTGAGTGTGCTTGTGTATTGCAATATGCGCAGACTTGTTTTGAAGGTTTGAAAGCATACAGAACTAAAGATAACAAGGTCGTATGCTTTAGACCTGATTTGAATGCTAAGAGAATGGCAGAATCTGCAAAGAGACTGGAGATGCCACCATTCCCTGAGGATAGATTTTTGGAAGCTGTCAGACAGGTTGTTAAAGCTAATATTGATTGGGTGCCTCCGTATGGTTCAGGTGCATCTTTGTATATTAGACCTTATATGTTCGGTTCGGATGCTATTATGGGTGTTAAACCGGCTAATGAATATCAGTTTAGAATTTTTGTTTCTCCTGTTGGTCCATATTTTAAAGGCGGTGCAAAGCCGATTACTTTGAGAGTCCCTGATTTCGACAGAGCTGCTCCGAGAGGAACAGGACATGTTAAAGCAGGCTTAAACTATGCAATGAGTTTGCATGCAATTGTTGATGCGCATAACCAAGGATATAACGAAAACATGTATTTGGATTCTCAAACGAGAACTAAGGTGGAGGAAACAGGCGGGGCTAATATTATATTTGTAACTAAAGATAATGAGGTTGTGACCCCGAAGTCTTCAACAATACTTCCTTCAATAACACGTCGTTCACTTATGTATGTTGCAGAACACTATTTGGGGCTTAAGGCTGTTGAAAGAGAAATCTATGCTGATGAATTACAAAATTTTAAAGAGTGTGCTTTGTGCGGAACAGCAGCTGTACTTTCTCCTGTCGGAAAGATTGTTAACCACAAAGAAGAAATTTTGCTTCCTTCAGGTATGGAAAAATTTGGCGAAGTTACTCAAAAACTTTATGATACTTTGACAGGAATTCAGATGGGCAGGATTGAAGCTCCTGAAGGCTGGATATTTGAAATTTAGAAGAAAATTATTATAATAAAACTATGAGATTTTTATTAACCTTATTATTAGTTTGTTTCATGAATGTTTGTGCGGCATCTGAACTTCAATTGCGCGATTATGATGAATTTGATATTCCGGCCGGAACTCATATCCCTGTAATTAATCTGCAGGAGTTTTCTACTGCATATTGCGAAGAAGGTGATGAGGTTAGTTTTAAGGTAACATCTGATATTTATCTTTATAACAAAAATGTAATTCCTCAGGGAACAAAACTTGTCGGATATATTGATAAAAAGAATGAACCGATTATCGGAACACATGCTGCAATGAGGGTTTTTGTGAATAAAATGTACCTCACAGACGGTTATGTTGTACCAATAAAAGCGTACTTATATACGGCTAATAACAATCTTATTGGCGGAGGTCTCACTGAACCTGCGGATTATATTAAAAAACCGCACTATGCAAGAAGATTTATGTTCAGAACAATGAGCGTAACTCAATATGTCCCTGGAAAGCAACGGCGTATGGGAGACCATGTATCAGTTTCCTCAGGCGCAGATTTGATAATTGTACTTGTCGAACCCATACATCTGACTCATACGGTGATAAATTAATATATATATATTTTTTTTTGTGTGAACAAAATTTATATTCTTTTCGTTATCTAAATATAGACGAGGTAACAAATTGACAAATGCGTAAAAGATTATATAAAATATTAATAGAGGAGATGTTTATGAATTACAAAAAGATATATTCGGCAGGGTTGTTGATGTCTTTGTTATCGTTTAATACGGCTTTTGCAGGTTCTAATTTTAATTATTCAACACAGGAACCACAATATACTCCGCAGAACAATTATAATTATCAACAGCCGATTACTTATACAAACCAGCCATTGAGAGGAAGTGTTATAACAGTGCCGGCAGGAAGTCGATTCCCCGCAGTATTAACTTCAAATTTGTCTTCTGCTAATGCAACGTTAGGTCAAACTGTATCTATGAATTTAGGTAAAGATTTCTATTATGGTGATAAACTTGTTGCACCGGCAGGAAGTTCTGTGATTGGAACTGTTACAGCTGTTACTCCGGCTAAGCATGGAAGTTTGAATGGTCAACTTGCAGTAAGATTTACTCAAATAACAACACCTATGGGAAGCCAAATTCCTATTTCTGCGGTAATAAAGACAGATGATAATTCCGGTGTTCTTACGGGAGGAACAAAAGTAGATGTTGCAAAAGAATATACTAAAGACTTGGCAATAGGTTCAGCAGCTGGAGCAGTTTCCGGTCTTGTGTTTGGAGCTTTAGCCGGCGGCAGTATAGGAAGAGGAGCAGCTCTCGGAACGGCAGTTGGTGCAGGCGGAGGTCTCGTAAAATCTGCAATTGATAAAGGGCATGACGTAGAAATTCCTGCTAATTCTACAATTGAACTTTATGTAACTCAGCCAATAACTGTTTCAGCGTCAAATTATAGTTTTGAAAATTAAAATGGCTGTAATTATATAACCAGATGATTAACTTATTTAAAAAAAAATAGATACACGGATAATTTATTTTGTATTATAATAAAGATATTCTTATTGGGTAGAGATTAGAGAGATATAATTGTGTCGTTAATAGAAAGAAAAAATTTTTTATACGAAGAAGAGGATAATGATTTAAACGAGTATAAGCTTCCAAAACTTGTTACAACAAAGCCAGAAGTTATACCAATCAGAAAATCATTTGCAATATCAACTGCTTTACATCCGGGGGTTGTACTCCTTATATGGCTTATTACCACAGCATTAGCTTTGATGGGGATACATTTATTCACATTTAAAAAGCCTGATGCAAAGCTAAAAAAAGATATAGAATTTGTGCTTGTAGATAAAGAAGCAATGCCGAAAAATAAGAACACTAAATATCGTGCTCATATTAATTCAAGAACAGGCGGAGTCAATGATCCTACAAGAAAGGTTTCTATGCCTTCTCCTGCACCTAAAAAAGCTTCAAAGCCGTCATCTGCAGCAGCAAGTGCAAATAAATTAATTAAAAAACAACAACAGGCAGCACAGCAAAAAGCTGCTCAACAGAAGGCAAAACAGGCACATCAAACTCCTGTTAAGTCACCTCAACCGACTGCTGTAAATAAACCTTCACCTGCTAAACCGGCTCCACCAACGGCAAGACCAAGTGTAAATCCGATTTCGTCTCCGGCTCCGGTTTCAAAGCCATCAACGCCTTTTAGTATACCTAAACCTGCTAATGCGCCAATAGGTAAAACTTTAGCAACGGGACCAATCGGCGGGACATCAGCTCCTGCAGGCGGTGCAAAAGGTGGTACGGGTTCCGGTTCAGCAACAGGTTCAAGAACAGGTGCTCCTGCTCCATCTTTAGCTCCGGGTGTAGGAGGAGGCTCTTCTCTCGGACGTTCAGGTTCAAGCAGAGGTGGTACAGGAAATATAGGTAATCCGGGCGGTGGCGGCGGCGCTCCGGGAATTGATGCTCTCAGAGAACCTGATTTCGGTCCTTATATGAGAGAACTTCAACGCCGAATTAAAATGAATTGGGATCCTCCAAAAGGAAATGAGTCCAAGCGTGTAGTCCTATTATTTAAGATTGCTAAAGACGGAAGATTGTTGTCATGCCGTGTAAATAAATCATCAGGACTTCCGTCAGCAGATCAGGCCGCACTCAAAGCTGTTGAACTAACGGCTCCGTTCAGACCTTTGCCGGCTGATTTCAAAGGACAAAGTATAGATATTCAGTTTACATTTGATTATAACGTATTCAATGCGTCAAGATACTAAAAAATAGGAGATCTAATGAAAAAGAAAAACTTAATCAAAGTTTTAGCAGTAATGATGATATTCAGCGGGATTGCATTTGCTGATAATTCTGCTCCTGCAAATAAAATTGAAAATAATCAGGTTATTATAGAAGAAAATTCCGCAATGTCAGCTGATATAGCGGATTATATTGCACAAGTAAGAAGAGCCGTAAAATCAAATTGGTATCCGCCGGTAGCTTCTTTTGAAAATAAAGCAACACTTGTTGTTACTATAGATAAAGAGGGCAGACTTGTAAAAAGCTATATTTTAGAATCTTCTTCTGATGAAGGATTTGATAATTCTTTGATTGAAGCGTCAAAAAAAGCAAAATTTAAACCGCTTCCTGCGAATTTTCTGAGAAAAAGTGCAAGTCTTGCGCTAACATTTGAAATGCACAGACGTCATATTACAAAATAATAATATAAAGGGGAATAAATTATGGAACTATTATTACATTCAATTCAACTGGATTGGCCGGTACTTTTACCGATTTTAATCTGCTCAATTTTAACTGTTATGGTTGCAATTGACAGGGCAGCTTTCTACAAAGCTAACAAAAGAAACGTAATCGAATTTATACCAAGATTACAAAAAGAACTTACAAGAAATAACCTTATGGGTGCTCAAAATCTTGCTGTACAATGCGGAGGTATTATTGGTGAAGTAACAGAAGAAGCTGTAAGAATTTTATCTGAACAGAAAAAAGGCTTCTCTCGTTCATTTGACATTGCATCTGCTCTTGCTACAAGAAAACTTGAGCATAGATTAACAATTCTAGGTACAATTGGCGGTGTTGCTCCGTTCTTAGGTTTGTTTGGTACGGTTGTCAGAATTCTGTACACTTTCCAAGACTTAGCTTCACAAGGCAACCAATCAGCTGCGGTTGCTATGGGTATCGGTTCAGCACTTATTGCTACTGCTTTCGGTCTAGGAGTTGCTATTTGTGCGGTTATCTGCTATAACTCTTTCCAATCAATTGTTAAAAGATTTGAGGACGACTTCCAATTGATAAAATTATTATTCTTAAGTTTTGTAGATTCTGAGGAAGAAGTAAAGGTTAAATCAGCTTCATCATCAGTAGCATTGTAGTCTAATTCGGGTGCGGGTAGACACCTCACCCCAACCCTCTCCACAAGGAGAGGGGGAAGGTTTCTAATTATGGCAATAAAATCAGGTAAAAAAGCTCTATTTACAGATATTAATATAACACCGTTAACGGATATATTTTTGGTGCTGCTAATTATAATGATGGTTGTTGCACCTACATTTCAGACAATGGATAATTCTATATCCATACCTGAAGTCAATAGCGGTACGGCAATTGAACAAGGAAAAGTTACTGTTGCAGTAACAAAAGATGGAACTATATACGTTGACGGGAATAAAATATCTATGGGGCTTTTGACAGGTGAATTGGAACGTCTTAAGACAGATGAAGAAAAAGCAGAAGTCGTAGTTAAGGCCGATGAAAAAGTAAAAAGTTCTATAATAATGGAAATAATGGATGCTGCTCAGGATGCTCACTATAAAAAATTAATTGTAGCGGGTGAACCTCTTAATAAAAAAGAGCAAAGAGAACTTGAACAGGCAATTGAACAATCTCAACCGGAAACTCTTGACGGAGCATCAACGGCTCTTCCAAGAGATGGCTATGATACGTGGGAATAGGTAAAATTGGAGCAATTAACAGAGGTACAAGATGCGAGATAGTTTTAACGAAATAAATATTACACCGCTTACGGATATATTTTTGGTACTCCTAATCATTATGATGGTTATTGCACCAATGCTTGATCAGCAGGGTTTGAATCTTGCTGTACCTGAAATTGTTAACCAAGAAGAGATTGTTAAAGATAATAAGATAATGAATTTTGTTGTTACTAATGATAACAAGTACTTTTTTAATGGTACTGAAATTGCAGCTGCAGATTTAGAAAAAACAGTCTCTGACAATACAAAAGATTACCCCGATGGCTTGTTAATTCAAGTAGATGATGATGCTGAACATGGTGCGGTAGTAAAACTGATGGATAGCGCAAGAAATGTGGGTGTGACAAGCATATCACTTTCTCGTTAATATAAAGTTTTGGTTTTAATTGTAAATTTTTGTAACGATTTCCTTAAAAACCCTAAAGTTTTTGGAAAAAATGCCGATTACATGAGTAAAGGGACAACAAAAAGGACAAACAACTCA
>CACZCH010000002.1:0-17736 GCA_902779645.1 uncultured bacterium
AAAAAAAAGCCTGAGTAAAACTCAGGCGGAAAAGGGAAAAGGGATTAAAAAGGGAAATCTTTATCTTACATCTATGAGAATATCTTGAATGTTCTCTCGATATTATCTTGTATAACTTTTTTCACAGAATCATACTCAGCAGTCAAAGCTGTACGTTCTGTTTCCAATTTACTCAAATCCATATCGTACTGTTTATCTTTTCTGTTAATTTGTTTTAGAGCGTGTTCATATTCCGCTTCTGCTTTCTTAACTTCTGTTGCATCAACATCTGATGTATTGCTCATTGATAAGATGCTATTGCTTGATGCTGATGTTACTGTATCGGTTACAATACCGTTTTTAACGGATACTTCGTCTACGGTAATTTTCCCGCTTTCAAGCATACTTGTTAAGAATTGAGAATCATTTGCATAGTTACCGTTGCCGTAGTCTGAAATTTTTGTACAATATTTTATACCGCCTTCATTTTCTATTAATTGCGCCCAGCGTAAATAGTAATTAAACTCTGCTTCGTGTTGTACAAAGTTTTCTTTTGCTTCTCCTGTCATCGCTGAATAA
Organism: uncultured bacterium; assembly: GCA_902779645.1. Classification (GTDB taxonomy): domain Bacteria; phylum Cyanobacteriota; class Vampirovibrionia; order Gastranaerophilales; family Gastranaerophilaceae; genus CAG-196. Next base: position 559 of record CACZCH010000002.1, read on the forward strand.
ATATCTTCCTGCCCCATAGCATATATTTTGCTTAGCATTTGTGTTTGAAGTTCTTTTAATTTTTCAGTTCTTTTAAATCAGTTTCTTTTTCATAATCATTTTTCTTTTCATTATCTTTCATGTATGGAAAAATCTCATTTTCATACAATGTTTTTATTTTCTCTTTTAGATTTTTTAATGCATTTCCGCGTTCTGAATCTTCTAAATTGGTAATATAGCTGTTTACATATTGTTCATATTTATTATTACCATTTTCATCTACTGCATTTATATCTACCCCTATCATTGACATTGCATAAGCATAAGGATCTTTTTCGTTGTATTCTGAATATGTATCAAAAACTTCATCAGGCAGAATTAACAAATCATCTTTCAGATTTCCGCTGTTGGTTCTAAAGATATAGTTTTTATTAAGACCGTTTGAAATACTTGATAAACCGCATAAGTTATCAAAGTCTGAGCATCAAGAGCGTCTGTATATTTTCTGTATACTTCGTCCTCTTGAATCGCAAGCTGAAGTTTGGCGCTTTGTATCATTTGTGCTTGATACTCTACGTCATGGATTCTCGCCGTCAGCGATAATAATCTAGCTTGTGATGCCGCCAGTCCCATGAGTTGTTTGTCCTTTTTGTTGTCCCTTTACTCATGTAATCGGCATTTTTTCCAAAAACTTTAGGGTTTTTAAGGAAATCGTTACAAAAATTTACAATGAAATCGTTACAAAAATTTACAATACGCTAATAATTTTTAATCTTTATAGCCCGAAAGGAGTAAGATTTATTTTTATTTATATGCTACTCTTAAATTATGAAGAGATTACTGGGGATATTACTTACAATTTTTATTATCGTAATTTTCTTAAAAGGGTGTATTCGCGCTGATATCCCCGAATTAGAGTTTTCTAAACATATAACTCCGAGTATAAAAAATTTTGTATATCCTGATGAAAACAAGAATGTTGTTTTAAACGGAGTTGACTACATTAAATCACAAGCTCCTGTCGGGAAATTCGGCGGAGAAATCGTAATATCAACAATAGGCGAAGGACCTAAAACATTTAATCCCTGCAATACAAAAGATGCTACATCATCATCTATGGCAGGGCTTTTGTATGAAGGATTATTGGCTACTGATTCAAGAACCGGTAAAGTTATTCCTCAGCTTGCTAAATCATTTCAAATTCAAGGAAATGACTATACAATAAATCTCAGAAGAGGAATTAAATGGTCTGACGGAAAACCTATCACAGCTGATGATGTTGTGTACACGTACAATGAAATTGTGTTCAAAGGATTAGGGAATCCTTCGACAATGGATGCGATGATGATTGACGGTAAACTCCCTAAGCTTGAAAAAATTGACGATTATACAGTTAAATTTTCAACATCTAAGCCTTTTGCACCGTTTTTAAGACAATTGTCATACCCTATTGTCCCAAAGCATTATTTTAAAACATATTCAGACAAAGGAGCTTCTGTATTTAATGCATTTTTGAGCCCGAATACAAATCCAAAAAAAATAATTTCAAACGGCCCGTTCTTGTTAAAAGAATATGTTGCTGCTCAAAGAGTTGTGTTTGTAAAAAATCCGAATTATTACAAAATAAACTTAAATAATGAGAAATTACCCTATATTGATAAGTTAGTATACTTAATCGTTGGTGACACAAATAATGAAATATTAAAATTCGAAGCAAAAGAGATTGACGTTATTGGTCTAAAAGGTAACAATGTTGCAAGGTACAAAGAAAAAGAAACTGAATCTGATTATATAATATATAACTTAGGTTCTGATACCGGAACATTATTTATTGCAATAAATCTTAATAACCGCAAAAATCAAGGCGGAAAACCTTATGTAAGCCCTGTTAAGCAAAAATGGTTCAGGGATAAAGAGTTCAGAAAAGCGATAGATTATGCAATAGACAGAAAAAGTATGATTCAAAATGTTGCGTATGGTGTTGCTGAGCCTTTATTTACGTCAGAAAGTAACAACTCAGTGTACTTAAACAAAAATATAAAAGGGCACGAAGCGAATACAAAAAAAGCCAAGGAAATTCTCTCGAGCGCAGGATTTGAGTTTAAAAACAATAAGCTTTATGATAAACAAGGGAACTTAGTTGAATTTGATTTGTATACAAATGCAGGAAATCTTGAACGTGAAGCATTGGGAGTAATGATAAAGCAGGACTTGGAAGAGCTTGGCATGAAGGTTAATTTTAAGCCTGTTGAGTTTAATTCACTTGTCAATAAGCTTACTAATACTTATGACTGGGACATGGTTATAATGGGGCTTACGGGGTCTCCGCTTGAACCGCATGACGGAAAGAATGTTTGGACGTCTAACGGAACACTTCACATGTTTAATATGGGAGTTAAGCCTGAAGAACGTTTCGAATGGGAAAAAGAACTTGATAACTTGTTTGATGAAGGAGCACTAAAGCTTACTTTTGAAGAAAGAAAACCTATTTACGACAGGTATCAGGAAATAATATATGAGGAGAATCCGATAATATATTTGTATTCTCCGGTAAGAATTTCTGCTATCAGAAAAAAAATAAAGAATGTTTACCCGTCGGCATTGGGCGGTTTATTATATAATTTAGACGAGGTTTATATAGATAAATAATGGAATCAATAAGGTATATATCAAAAAGAATTTTGCAAGTAATTCCTTTGCTTATTATAGTATCAATGATAAGTTTTTTTATCATTAGGCTTTCGCCGATTGACCCTCTTGCGGAATTAAGGTTAAATCCTTCAATCTCCGAGGAAACGCTTCAAAAAGAAATACAAAGGCTTAACCTTGATAAACCTATAATTGTTCAGTATCTTTCTTGGGGAAAATCATTCTTGAAAGGTGATTTGGGATATACATCCGCAGGAGAAAAAGTCTCTGTTAAACTAAAAGAGAGAATTCCAAACACATTACTTTTGACTGTAATAGTGATATTTTTAACTTGGTCAGTTGGAATTCCTTTGGGAATTTTTGCGGCAATAAAGAAGGAAACAGCATTTGATAGATTGCTTACGATACTGTCAAGTATTGGAATGGCAATTCCGTCATTTTTCTTTGCTATATTGCTTCTTATTTTTGCTGTTAAAACAGGGTGGTTTCCTGTCGGAGGACTTACAAGTTATAACTACAATGAAATGAGTTTTTGGGGTAAAATTGTAGATTTGGCAAAGCATTTGGTTCTCCCTGTAACAGTTCTTTTTGCAATATCTCTATCAGGACTTCAACGCCAAATGAGAGCAAATATGCTGGAGGTTCTTGATAGTGATTATATAAAATTTGCACGTGCAAAAGGATTAAGCGAATTTAAGGTTATATTTAAACACGCACTCAGAAATGCTATAAACCCGATGATAACTCTTCTTGGGTTCGAATTCGCAGGACTTCTAAGCGGTGCCGCTTTAACTGAATATGTATTCCAATATCCCGGGCTAGGCAGACTTATTCTTGAAGCTGTAATGAAATCGGATATAAATCTTGTTATGGCATCTTTAATGATGGGTACTATAATGCTTGTATTGGGAAATCTGATTGCCGATATTCTGCTTATGCTTACCGATCCAAGGACAAAGGGGAAATCTGATAAATCAGGAGGGGCAGTATAATGGAAATTTTACGTAAAATCCTCCAAGATAAATTTGCTCGTACTGCATTTATAGTTCTTGCGGTTTTGTATCTGATAATTCTGTTTGCGGATTTCATATCTCCCTATTCGTCAGCTTATTCAAACAGAAACCTGTCTTATGCTCCGCCTTCAAAGATTTATACTATTAATGAAAAAGGCAAACTGTCATTTCCTTATACATATAATTACATAAGAGAATATGACGAAAATTTGATGCAGACTGTTTATAAACAGGACAGAACAAAAAAACATTTTGTAAAACTCTTTGTTAAAGGAGAAAAACATAAAATACTCGGAATTATACCGACAAGCAGGCATCTGTTCGGAGTAAATTACGGCGGAGAACTACATTTGCTTGGTACAGATATAAACGGAAGAGATGTATTTTCAAGACTTCTTTTCGGCGGAAGAATTTCTATGACAGTAGGATTTCTTGCGCTGTTAATAGTTTTTCCGATAGGACTTTTATACGGCGGAATATCGGGTTACTTGGGCGGAATTATTGATACTCTTATGATGAGGTTTGCGGAAGCTGTAATGGCAATACCGAGCTTTTATTTGTTGATTATTCTTGCTGCGATTCTTCCTTCCGGTATGACAAGTGTTCAGAGGTTTGCACTCATTGTTGTAATACTCGCTTTGATAGGCTGGGCAGGGTTTGCGAGAGTTGTAAGAGGCATGGTATTGTCTATTAAACAGGAAGATTTTATTCAAGCTGAAAGAGTTATGGGTGCATCTAAGCTTAGAATTATTCTTAAACACATTCTTCCTCAAACAACAAGTTATGTAATCATTGCTATGACATTGAGCGTTCCTTCCTATATTCTTGCAGAATCAGGTTTGAGCTTCTTGGGACTTGGAATACAACAGCCCGATGCAAGCTGGGGAAATATGCTAAAAGAAGCGCAAGAGTTTACAAATATTTTGTATCGTCCTTGGCTTTTAACTCCCGGTGGGCTGATTTTTATAGCTGTTTTATCATTTAATTTGCTCGGTGATACAATTAGAGATATTCTTGATCCGAAATCACAAAAAAGAATATAATACCATATCTCCGGCTCTCTCCAAAAGAGAGAGGGTGTTATGTAATTAATAAATATACAAGCTTCCCTCAATCGTGGGAAGGATTAAGAGAGAGGGTAAATACAAGTATGCAAAAAGACTGAGCTTTTAAACTCAGTCTTTTCTTCGTCATTATATTTCGGCTTAATCTTAACCGAGAAGGTCTTCCAAATCACCGATGATGCCTTCATGTGGCTTACCACAGTTGCAGTTACATTCACAAGTAACTTTTCCTGTAACATCAACTGTAATTTTGACATCGTGGTCTTTGATTGCTTCAAGAATTTCCTGAGCTTTAGCACCTAATGCATCAAGTTTTGCAATAATTGCATCAAGTCTTGATGTGTAATCAGGCTGATTTTGGATAGCTTCTAAGATTGCGTTCATACCGTATGCTACGCTGACACCAAGGTCTTTAATCTTATCAAGTACAGCTTTGAAGTTAGCATCATTTTGTGCATTGCCTTCTTTAATCTTATCTAAGATTGCATTAAGTATTTCTGTGTAATCTTTTTGCTCACTTGCCGGTAATTTTTGGATAGCCTCTAATATTGCGGCTAAGTTACCTGCAACATCATCACCCAGTTTGTTGATAGCAGCAATTACGTTAGCCGTTCTAATATCATTGTTCTTATCAAGCTGTTCAAGTAATTCAATAATTTTGTTAAGCTGAGCAGTGTAGTCTTTTGGATCAATATTTTTAATCATATTGTAGATATCAAGACTTATCTTGTTGTTGTTTTTTAGTAATGTTTGAATACGTGCTAACAACTGCATAATTACTTTGTTATCAGTATTATTTTGTTTCAATAAATCTCTGATGTCGGATAATGTCTGATTGCCTTCTGTTAATTTATCAATTACAACTTTAATTAAATCATTGTTATCGCCTATCTCATTGATAATAATCTCTAATGCTTTTTGGTTATCTCCAATTGCTGCTAAAATTCGGATTAAAATTACTTGAGTATCTTTGCTGTTAGCATTTTCATCTTTTCTTAAAGCTTGAACTTCTTTTAACAATTCTTGTAATACAGACAAATCGGGTATTTTTTCAATTAATTTGTTTATCATAGCTTCTAAACTGCTTAATTCTGCAGTTACAGTGACTCTAATATTATTAGTGTCTTCATTTAAGAATTTGTATTCAGTAATGTTGTCACCATTGCTGCAGCCGGTAAATAACGTAAAATTATTGATTGATGCATTAGTATCGGCATTTTCATTATATTGTTCCACATATAATTTGCCTTTATTATTTGCAATCAATGTTTTTGCTCCGCTGCCCGATAGCTTTGGAAGCGATTTTTCGTTTCCTTTTATGAATGCTAATGACTTAATACCTTCTTTTACATAAAAGTCTTTTTCTTTCATTTCTTTACCATTGGTATCATAATATGTGTAGGTATCTTTACCGGTTTCTTTACTTTTTTGGTATGCAACTACTCTGCCTGAATCTAATGTGTAATATTTAGGTGCATACTTTTCAGGATTCTTTTTTGCATCTTCTGCCAGATTTTCTGCAAAAACTTTTCTCATACCGGATACAGGGTCCTTTTTTATTGCTTGAGCAAGCGGGTCAGATTTTTTATCTGCTTGAGCTCTTTCGAATACGTCAAAAACCCCGAAAGCCTTATTGCCGTTTAGTGCGCTCATTACTTTGTCATCTGCTTCCGTCCAAGTCCCCTTTGCCTTTGCCATAGAGATTGCATCATCAACTGATTTTGCTACATATCTAAACTCATTCAGTTTAGCTTGTAGGTTCTTCGGTAAACCGTCAAAATTAACCATAATTAATTGCTCCTTTCTAAACTTTCATAGCAATCCATAAACTTACTTACCCTATATAACGGCATTTTTTTTCAAAACTTTAGGATTTTCAGATGAATTGTTACAAAAATTTACAATACGAATCCCTTACAGCTGCGTAACTCGTACTGTATTTCATTTCTCGTGTAATACTTTATGTTTATATAAAGTATTTCTGTTTTTAAAAATTGCTTATTTATTACAAAATGTTAAGACGAATATAAAAATTTACTCTAAAAGATTGATGAATATAATTAAAAAAAGTTTTATTATTACATGCGAAAGGTTAATTTTAGTGAACAAAAAACAGCAACTTTTAAAAAGAATTCAACACAAAGAACTGCAAATCAAAAAGCTGCATCTTCATCAAGAATCTAATGATGTTTGCAATCAGTTGTATAATACACTTATTTTAGAAAAAGCAATTTTAAACAAAGAATTAAAAGAAATAGATAAAAATCCGATTATTGAAGCTGTAAAAAAAGCTATTCCTAGAAGAGAAAAACTTATTTGTGATTATTTTAAAGGGTAAGAAGAGTAATTAAGCTTGTTGTGCGTTCTTTTTGCATTTAGTATATGTTTATGCTAATATCATTAAGAAGGGGAAATATGGATTTAACTGCTAAAAAATCAATAAGAGGAGCGATTGGAGAAGAGTTAGCCGAACTTGGCAAGATTGATTCTAACATAGTAGTTTTAGATGCTGATTTATCGGGTTCTACTAAAACCTCAACATTCGCAAAAATATTTCCCGAAAGATTTTTCAATGTTGGTATTGCTGAACAGGACTTGATAACAACCGCTCTGGGTCTTTCGTTAACGGGTAAAATTCCTTTTGCGGCCACCTTTGCTGTGTTTGCAACAGGAAGAACTTATGATCAGATAAGAAATTCGGTATGCTATCAAAATGCCAATGTTAAAATTATTGGTGCACATGGCGGTATTACAGTCGGCGAGGATGGCGCAAGCCACCAAGCATTAGAAGATATTGCGCTTATGCGTAATCTTCCTAATATGACAGTAATAGCTCCTGCTGATTACGAGCAGGCAAAACAGGCAGTAAAATGCGCTTTTCAAATCAATGGACCTGTTTATATTCGTTCTTCAAGAATTGATGTACCATGCATATTTGATGAAAATTATAAATTTGATTTGAATAAAGCTGTTAAGCTAAAAGAAGGTAAAGATGTTACTATTCTTTCTTATGGCGACATATTATCTGAAGCTGTTCAAGCTGTCGAGATATTGTTAAAAAATGGTATAGATGTGGAATTGATTAATATACCGGTTATTAAGCCATTGGATATTAATACAATTATAGAAAGCGCTAAAAAAACAAAGTTAGTAGTAACGGTTGAAAATCATTCAATAATCGGTGGTTTAGGCTCTGCTGTTGCGGAATGTCTGTCAGAAAAATTGCCGACAAAACTTATTAGAATCGGCATAAATGATGAATTCGGACAAAGCGGTACACCAATAGAACTTTTAAACCATTATGGACTGGACGCAGAAAGTATTGCTGAGAGGATAACAAAGAGTATAAAATGATTCAATTAAGATCAGTAACAAAAAAATATAAAAATAATTATGCACTTAAAAATATCAATCTGGATATTTTATCAGGAGAGTTTGTGTTTATAACAGGAGCTTCAGGTGCAGGTAAATCCACGCTCATGAAAATGCTCTACAAAGAAGAAACTCCTACAACAGGTACCGTTTTAATCGGCGGTATTAACATTGCAAATTTACCTCCCGAAAAAGTGCCTAATTTAAGAAGATGTATGGGAATCGTATTCCAAGATTATAAACTTTTACAGAACCAAACTGTATTTGATAATATTGCTTATGTTATTAGGACTTTGGGTATAAGTTCATCAGATATCAGAACCCGTGTAAATGGTGCTTTAAAGGTTGTAGGTTTATTGGATAAAGCCAAAGCTAAACCAAGTGAATTATCCGGCGGTGAACAGCAAAGAGTTAGTATTGCGCGTGCTCTTGTAAACGGACCTCCGCTACTTATTGCTGATGAACCGACTGGAAACCTAGACCCTAAAAACTCTTTGGAAGTTATGCAGATTCTTGAGCAAATTAACCAAAGAGGAATTACGGTGATTGTATCAACTCATGATTATACTTTGGTAGACAGATTCAGAAAACGTGTTTTAACTCTTGATAATGGTGAAATTATCAGAGATGAACAGGCAGGAACTTATGGAAGATAGTAAACAGCAATTAAAAAAGACAGTTAAAAAACACATACCTAAAGATTGGTTATGCGAAATCCGCATTGCTTATCGCATTGTTATGGAAGCTGTTAATGATATAAAACGTACAGGTATAATTAATTTGGTAATAATAACTACAATGGCTGCTATTCTGACAATATTTGGTGTTTTGTTCAGATTTACGCTCTCATTATCTACTTTTGCAAACGAACTAGGTAATGTTCTTGAAATATCTGTATACTTGAAATCAGGAACATCTCCTGCAATAGTTAAAGACAGGATTAAGGAAATTAAACACGTTCAGACTGTGACGTTAAAAACAAAGGAAGAATCTTGGAGTAGTCTAAAACAAGAATTGGGCTTGCATGATATAGAAAATCCGCTTCCAGATACGCTTCGTGTAAAAGTTGATAAGCCGGATAATATTGATGCTGTATTTACACAAATTAAACCTATACAAGGTGTGGAAGACTTGGGATATGCTAAAGAACTTGCCAAAAAGATGCAGGTGGCAACGCATGTTGTGAATACTACAATGATTTTTGTAATAATTATATCTGCTGCGTTGACAATTACTATTATAAACAATACAATACAGTTAGTTATTCAGTCTCGTAAAGACGAGATAGAAATAATGCGTTTAATGGGCGTCAGCAATTGGTATATTAAAACTCCGCTGGTTATGCAGGGTGCGTTTTACGGATTTGTATCGTCTGTAATTGCAGTTTTGCCTTTAAGCTGGGTACAGGTTCCGCTGCAGAATATGCATAAGTTTTTCTTAATACCGATGCCTGTTTACGCACAAAATATTGTTATTATAGTATTAATGCTGATTGGTATATCATTCGGTGCAATAGGTAGTCTACTTTCAATAAAGAAGCATTTACAAGTATAGAAGAAGGTGCAATATGGATAAAACAATTGAACTTGTTAATAACGTTAAAGACATACACGCTATGCCGACAGTTATCGTTAAAGCATTGAATATTATGAAAAAGCCCACAGCAAATATGAAAGAATTAGGCGATATTGTAATGTTCGACCAATCGCTTACGATTAAATTCTTAGCGCTTGTTAACTCTGCATACTATGGATTCTCGCAGCAAATCAGTTCAATTAATATAGCGCTATCATTACTGGGTATGGTTAAGGTAAAGAATATTATCGTTGCAGTTGCTATGAAACCTATGATGTCAAATCAAGGTGATAAAGAACTGTGGAAACACTCAATGAGAGTTGCATCCGGCTGTGAATATTTGGCTAATCTGACAAAAATCATGGACCCTGATGAAGCTTTTATATCAGGATTTGTGCACGACGTAGGTAAAATTGTATTACACATGACAGATGAAAAACGCTATTCAAAAGTCGTTTCTTTGGTAGATGAAAATGATGCAGATATACTTGAAACAGAACGTAAATACTTTGATTCTGATCATATAAAAACAGGTTCTTTACTGGCAAAAAGATGGCAATTACCTATTTTGCTTGCAAATACAATTACATACCACCATGCGCCAAACTTGTCTTCTATTCCTGTACCATGTAATTTAGTATGTTTTGTAGATAAAATTGTACAAAATAACTTTAATCCTAATGCAGTAGATAAAGACTTCTGTAATACATTAGGCATTGATTTTGAAGACTTGGAAGATTTAAGAAAAGCCGTATTACAAAAAGCCGAAGTCATGATATCAGAATTATCATAATGGTATGGGGAGGATAAAGTTGGAGAATAAAATCAGAAGAAAAATAGTTCTGGTCTCCAATGACTCTGACTTTTTTAAGCAAATTTATGAAAAAGCCCAATTACGTAACAGTGATGAACTCTTTCAGTATGATTTTGATGCTTTACCGGCAATATTAGATTATCTTGATAATTCTGTTTTGATTATTAACAGCGAAAATAATGAAGCTCAAACGCTTGATTTATTAAAAATAATAGTGAAATCACCCGCATTCGTCTTTGGTGATGATGAAAATGCTGAATTTAAAATAAATGTATTCAATAGCGGAGCGTTCGGATTTATTACAAAAAATACTTCAGATGAAGAGTTTAATTCTCAGCTTAAATCTGCATTAAAATTTGCTTCTTCATTAGAGCAAAATCAAATTTATCGTAATATACTGGTTGAGAATAATTTAATATCAAAAAATAATGAAGTATTCTTGGATTTTGTTAAGGTTCTTGATTCTGAAATTGAGAGTATTAAGAAATCAAAAATAAGTTCTGTTTTATTGGCAATTTCTCCGGATGACAATTCTAAATTTCTTATCCAGTCTAATCAAATAGAAACGATTATTTTAAATTCAGTAAGAGCAAATGATGTATTAATGAATTATGCCCCATCTAAGTATTTTCTATTATTGAAAAATGTTAATTTAGAGCAAGCTGGTAATATTTGGAATAAAATATGTTCAATATTGCCCGAAGGTATATACGCTGGTTTTGCTGAGATATTAAACAAAAGCAGACAGCATGTTGTTAATGAGGCTTTAAATAAGCTTCATCTTGCGGTTAATCAGCAGGCTGGTATTCAAAATAAAAATATTTTAGCGTCAGGGCAAAACTTTAAATTTTTTAGAAAAGAAATTAAACATAAAATTGAACAAATAGTTACGCCGGTTTTTTATCATATTCAGCAAATATATAATGAAAAGTTGTTTGGTATGATTATAGAGCAAAGAACCGGTGAAGGATACGGAGTTTTGGATATAAAATCTAATTATGCTTCAGCTTCTTTTAGACTTACATCGCCCGGGTTTTCTACTATTAATATAGATATAAGCTATACCGGAACGTGTAAACAAAAAGAAGTGCACGAGACTAAAAGAATTACATTAGAGCCTGATGAACTGGAAGAAGGTTTGCTTCAAGATTTGTTAGAACAATTTATTTTAGAATTTAAGAATTCTTATCAACATAATACGGAGAATAAAAATGACAATACTTAATGAAAAAAATAGTTTAGTTTTGATTATAGATATACAAGACAAGTTGATTAATGCGTCTTTTAATAAGCAAGAGATAGAAAAAAATTCAGTAATAATTGCGAATGCAGCACGTATTTTAGGAATACCGGCAGTTATTACAGAACAGTATCCGAAAGGATTGGGTTCAACTATTCAGCCTATAAAGGATGCATTGGAAGAAAATGGCGCTTATTTTGAAAAAACATCTTTTTCCGCAATTGAAAATCCGACAATTGCAAGTGCTATTGATAAATATACACGTAAACAGATAGTAATATTAGGTATAGAAACACATATTTGCGTTAGTCAAACAGTTAATGCATTAATTAACAAAGGGTATGATGTAACTGTTATTTCAGATGCTTCCGGAAGCCGTTTTGAAAAACAGTATAAAGCTGGTTTGGAAAGAATTAAAGAAAATGGTGGACATATTATAACAGCTGAAATCGCGCTGTTTGAATGGCTAAAGAGTGCAAGACATATTAAATTTAGAGAAGTTCAAAGCCTTATTAAATAATTACAGCTTTTTAAGTTTAAAAAGTTTTGCAAGCATTCGGCTTGTAGTTCCGAGTCCTGTAAGTAACATTGTAGATTTTTCGTTTGTCCGTTCATCTTCAATGTTAAACTTGTTAAATAAAATATCTGAAAGCTCGTAGCCGCTCAAGCCTTCTTTTTTTATATTAATCTTGGTGACATCATCTCCGAAGAATTCTAAATTCTTTAATTCAGATTTGATTAGTTTTATGTTGTTAATCAATCTTTCAATCTTTTTTCGCCCGTTACTTGAATTTAAATAGTTAATATTTGCTTCAATTGTAGCCAGCATAGGATATGATGGCGAAGTTGTATTAATCATATTCAGAGCTTCTATCGGAGATAATTCGCAATTGCAGTGCAAAAGTGCAGTAGGATTAATACCGCCGGCAGTCTTGTGAAGTGATTGTACGGTAAAATCTGCATAAGGGATTGCGCTTTGGGGTAAATTATCAGAAAATGGGTAAAGCGCGCCATGCGCTTCATCGACGATTAAATATGTATTGTATTTTTTACAAAGTTCTGATATAGATTTTATGTCCGAAACAAGTCCCTCATAACTTGGTGATGTTATTATCACAGCTTTAGGCATATTTTCTTTTAATAATAATTCTAATGCCTTTGTATTTATGGGCTTATATACTCCCCAGGCTTTATTAAGTTCAAGCTCGTATTCAATTATTTCTGTACCTGCAAGAATTGATGCGTTTCTGTGGCATTTGTGCGAATTTTTCCAAATTAAGATTTTATCTCCTTTTTTGCAGCAGGTTAATACAGAAGCAATTATACCGCTTGTTGAGCCGTTAGTTAAAAAATGCGTTGATTTTGTGTTATATATTTGGGAAGCTTTCTCCTCGGCTTGGCTAAGTGCCTCTTGCGGATTATAAGCGTCTACTTCTGATATGTCATTTCTGTACCATTGGTAGAATTTATGCATAATGCATAAATTACCGTTGTGACTTGGAGTGGTAAAAAGATATTTTCTATTTTTTTTCTTAAGAATTGATATTAAACTCATAAAAATATTTTAACAGAAACAAGGATTAGTATATTAAGTGTAAATAATACCATTTAAAAATCATTCTAAAGTGTTATAAAACAAGGGTTGTGAAAATATTAAGTGTATGTTATAATTAAATTAGAGATAATAGTAAACTATAATTAGCCAACACGATCACAAAAAATAGATTTTACTAAAGGCCGAAAAAATATTGAAGATTTTGTACAAAAAGCCGAAATATTTACCCCGCCATAAGTTACCTCTTTAAAATATAATAATAGGTGCGACAATGAGATGACTTTTTATATAACTCATTTAGAGTGTTAACTAGCCCCACACCACTCTCTAAAAAAAAAGGTATCCGTTACTATATACAAACAGGTAAGCAAAATGGATACGCTAATCTTACAGAGACCCCAGACCGAAAAAACGGCAGTGAGCGCCGCAGGTATAGGTATTGCCTTATGTCTCTTGATAATGCAAAATTCAGGAATTCAGGCAAATGATATTGGCGGTATAACAGGTATCTCTCCAACAGTAAGTTACATTCAAGAAGAGCAAATTAAACAAGAGCAAATATTTAATACAGAGATAGAAAACAAATATAAAAATTATTATATAAGTGATGTAGATAAAGGTGTTAAACATGTCAGGATGACAAAATATTATAATGGTAAACCCGTTAGAATTAATGTAGTTGAGGTTTCGCAAAATATTAATAATGATTTGATTATTGAACCTGCAAAAGCTTCATCCAAACTTGCTGGAAGAACAAAAATATCAAGTATAGCTGACAGAGAAAATGCGATTGTAGCTATAAACGGTGGATATTTTAAACCCGAAACAGGAACACCTCTCGGTACATTAATGATAAATAAAAAAATCTATACAGGTCCTATATATGATAGAGTTGCAATTGGATTTTTTGATGACGGTTATAGTATGGCAAGACTAAAACTGGATGCTCAAGTAAAAACTAACAAAGGAGATTTGAAAATTGACAACATTAATCAACCCAGAATGTTATCGACTCATGTCATTATCTATACTGGAGATTGGGGGCAAGCTTCTCCGTCGACTCCTAAATATGGTATTCAAGCGGTAATACAAAATAATAAACTTATTAAAACTTCATATCAGTCTTGTGAAATACCTGAAAACGGATATGTAATAGTTGCTCCCGAAAGTAAAATTAAACCGCTTTTGAGTGCAAGAAAATTTAATCTTGATATTAAAACAAGTCCTGATTGGAACGGTGTAAATCATATTTTGAGCGGAGGACCGTATTTGGTAAAAGACGGCGAGATATATGTAGATATGACTGCAGAAAAGTTAGCTTCTGTAGGTGGCAGAAATCCTCGTACTGCAATTGGCTATACAAAAGATAATCATCTTATCCTGTTAACCGCAGACGGACGAGAAGGGGCTTCTATCGGGCTTACATTGAATGAACTTGCAAATATAATGAAACAGCTTGGGTGTGTTAGCGCAATGAACCTTGATGGTGGTGGTTCAACTGTTATGTATGTTAATGGCAGAGTGGTAAATAAACCCGCTGTACAAGGCGGAATTCCTCTTTCTCATACACTTGTTGTCAGAAAAGATTATAGAATCTCAAAACTTTAGATAACTGATATATAAAATAAGCAAAGAGACAATCTACCCGTCCTTGATGCCAAGGGCGGGTTTGAGTATTAATTCCACTTTTACGGCAGCAAAAATTTGGTGTATGAACGACTTGCGAGCAGAAAATGAAAGTGTAAGCGATATTTGTTTAATACGATTAAATCAAGGCCGGGGGCCAGTAAAGATATGATAGTATAGAGTTTGCATTTAGTGTGTGTTTTAATATTACATTTTATTTGTAACAATTTTGTTACATTTTTATGAAATTAGGCAATTTTTTATATTCATTTGACTTATATAGGGTAACAAATTGTGTGAAAATGTAAAGGAGTGTTGTAATGAACTGTATTACCCCAATTAACTATGGAATCGGAAAATATCAAAACAATATTTGTTCAAAAAATCATAATGAACATACTCCGTCATTTAAAGGCATATCTGCAAAACAATGCAAATTTAAGAATAATACTGTGCGGAATCTTTTTTCATCAATTTTAGAATTCCTTGGGATGAATAAAAAAACAAAAATGGTGAATAAAAATTATAGAAAACCTTATGTTCTTCACGGAGAAGCTTATAGCATATTTAGCGAACGCGAATTAAATAGAGGCCATTGGTACTAATAACTGTAAATATATGAATCTATAATAATCAATATTACAAAGGAGTTTCAAAATGAATAACATTAGCCCTGTCAGATACAATATCCAAACTTATCAAAATCCAAATTATTCACAAAATCTTATAACCACACCCTCTTTTAAAGGGAATATTACACAAAAGATTTTTACTAATAAAAAAGCAGGTTTCCCTATAATAGCATCAATTTTAGCTTTTATTGGTTTTTCAACAAAAAATATGAGTGTTAAAAAGCCTGCAGAGGAAGTAAATAAAAAGAAAATGTTTAGCGAAATTAAAAGTGCTGCGAATAATAAACGAAATAAAGCCAGAGAAGCAATCTATCAGAAATATAACAGAGAATATGAAGCTCTCTGTATAAAAACCACAGGTGGAAATTGTGAAGATCTGGTAGATACTGTATATAAAGAATGTGAATCTACTAAAGAAAAAGCATATTTTGACTTAGTATCCTTGTCAAATAAAAATAGTATACTTAGTAAAGCAGTAGAAAAGATAGAAAATGGTGAAATATCATTAGATGTGTATTTCAAAATATCGAAACATTGTGATAACGAATATTTCAAAATGATAAACAAGGCCCATGATAAATGTCTTGAAATTTATAATGAGGTTAATTCATTAAAGAATGAGCGTTATGAAGCATTAAAAAAAGTTGATGATGAATATGAAGAAACAATAAATGCGGCTAAGTCTAAATATAATATAACGGAAACACACAAAGAAAAGCCGGTTAAAGAAACAATAACTGAAAATAATACATTAAAAACTTCCCGAGCTAAGAAAGCTTTAGAATTAAAAGATAAAAAAAATGCGCTTGATATACGAAAAAAAGCGGTAGAAGCAGCTAAGCAAGAATATAAAAAAGAATATAAAGCCCTCTGTATTAAATATATGGGTAAATATTGTAAAGACTTGGTAACTGATGCAGAAATTGAACGTACAGAAACTGAAATGAAAGCTATTTTTGAGTTATTGAACCCTTATAATCCCAAAGGAGAACGTTATAAAGCAGAGATTAAATGGCGAAGACACAAGATATCAAATGAAGAGAGAGATAAAGTATTTGATGCTACTTACGCCGAACATACTAAAAGAATGGATAAAGCCAATAAGAAAGTAGAAGAAATCAGAAAAGCTGTTGAGTTATTAGAGAAGAAGCGAAATGAAGCAATAGGAAAAGCTGACAAAAAATATGAAAAAGCAACAGGAACTAAATATATAGAACCTAAAGGATATAGTTATTATGAATATTCAAATCCTTATAGAGAAACTGCAAACTATCAAAGCTGTTATGTTCTTCACGGACAAAATTATGGCGTATTTAGTGAACGCGAAATAAGAAGAAATTGGCATTAGTAAATACAAATAAAACAGCCTTGACACTAACCAAGGCTATTTTATCCTTTGATAAGGCGGAAATAAATACACAAATAGCTTGTAGTCAAAACTACAAGCCAATATGTCTAAAGTGTTTTTGGTTACTTTTTATACATAAAAAGTAACCGGCGGTAAGGACTCTGCCGAAGAAAAAGTTGACTAAATGTTACGTTTTGCGAGAGGGGCGAACTCCCAATGACGAAGTTATTGCGGGTTCAATTCCCCCATAATAAAAAAGACTTCCGAAGAAGTCATAAAATTCGGCGGTAAGGACTCTGCCGAAGAAAATC
>CACZCH010000002.1:17771-178696 GCA_902779645.1 uncultured bacterium
TTCTGAGAGGGGCGAACCCCCAATGACGAAGTTATTGCGGGTTCAATTCCCCCATAATAAAAAAGACTTCCGAAGAAGTCATAAAATTCGGCGGTAAGGGGAATTGAACCCCTGTTTGGAGAATGAGAATCTCCCGTCCTAACCACTAGACGATACCGCTACGTGATTACCTTTATATCTTACATAGAATATGAGCAAAATACAAGCATTATATATTTGCACCTAAAAAAAACCACTCGTGTGTGTGATTCGAGTGGGTTTGTTTTCTGCATCCTAATGGTCTTTTTTAGTGTTTATTATCTAGGAGTTTATATGATTTTTGGGGTTATTAGTTTTGCTATTTATATTTTTTATTAGTGTGTGGACTACACTTAATGTGTCCTTTATTATTATTGCACATCATTTTTTTATGTCAACAACTTCTTTTAATAAATATTATAAAAAACGTCTAAATTGTTAACAAAAAGGCAATATTATTGAATTACAGCTCTTTACAAAACTTAATGATTTATAAAATAAATAAGGGTATTAATTGTAATTAATACCCTTATTCTAAAATTGTTCTTAATTTTCTATTCTTCAGAATCTAATGATTGGTAGCCTGATTTATGTGATTTAAGCAATACACCGCGTTTTGAGGTTTGTATAAAGTCAATCATTTTTTCTATATATTCATTCATCGGAATTTCAGCTTTAATTTTTTCTATTGCCTGAGTTGTGTTATATTCTTCAGAAATCAAAAGTTTGAACGCTTCATTGGTAGCTGTTCTGATTTCTTGAGGAACTCCTCTTCGTTTCATGGCAATAACATTAAGTCCTCTCGGAACAGGAGGTCTGCCTTCCCCCTTAGAGTATGGAAGAATATCTTGTCTTGAAGCAGAGAAACCACTAATTATAGCCATATCTCCGATTCTTATATTTTGGTGGAATACGCTCATACCGCCAACAAAAGCACCGAAGCCAACATGTACATGTCCGCCTAAAGTTACTAAGTTTGCAAGTATAACCTGATCTGCAAGTACGCAGTTATGAGCAACGTGAGATCCTACCATTAATAGGCATTTATTGCCTATTCTTGTTGTAAAATCTCCGCATGCTGCTCCACGGTGGACTGTTACATTTTCTTTGATTATTGTATCATCACCGATAACAACTTTTGTTGGTTCTCCTTTGTAACCCAAGTCTTGCGGTTCTGAACCTATTGTTGCAAAAGGTGATATTGTACATCTTTCACCTATTTCAGTGAATTCAATATACGCATTTGCGATAATTCTTGTATCCTTACCGATTTTAACATTTTCACCTATTACTACATTAGGTCCTATTGTCACGCCTTCAGCAATTTCTGCACTCGGATGAATTACAGCAGATGGGTGAATATTGCATTTCTCAATTAAAGTGTTTGTCATTCTCTTTCTCCATAAATAATTAACCTACTATTAAAGTATAGTATAAATTTTTAGATTTCTTGAAAATATTTATATAACCTTAATATGAGATTAAGAATGATTATTTTTTGCTTACAAGGGCTCTGTCAAATATGTTTTTGTAATAGTCCATGTTAATATTTAAGTTCTCACCTATTTCAAAAAGCATGGTCAGCAAATCTCTATCAGCTTGGCAGGTTATATTTTGAATCATTTCTTCAAAATTAGTTACAATTTTAGAGAAGAAATAGCTTTGTGCCTCTGCTATGTCAACATTTAATTCAAGTTTAGATATGCAATCCAATAGTTCTAATGTCGCATCAACCTGCTGAATATCAAGTGAATATGCCAGTCTGTTAATGTTTTGAGCAATTTTTTTACTGAATACTTTTGATGTTGGAGTTTTGTCTATTTCGACTTCAATTTTTTTAGCTTCAAAATTTATATCAGACGCCTGTTGTATTATGTCATGCGTAATAAACCCTTTAACGCTTGAAAAAAGCTCATTAAATTGTTTGGTTAAAACGTACTGAGCTGATATTTTAAATTCTTCCGGTACGGTTAAACCCAGATTCTGCATTTGGTATATTGAGCCTTTTCCTTCGTTATACATAGATTCATAGGTATTTGAGAATATTTGTAATTTACCTTTAATCATTATTTGTAATATTTTGCGTCTTTCTTCGGTAAATATGTCTTTTAAAGTAAAATATTCTTTACCGTAATAAGCGTCAATTTCTCGAATAATTTCAGTAAGCGGTGATACTAAGAAGGTTCTTATAAGTTCTTTCTTAATATCAGAGAAATTATCTGAATATTCTTTTATTGCGCAGTGGAAATCACCACCTGAGAATTGAAGCAGTGAGAATATCAAGTCGGATTTTTCCTGTGTTACAGTGGATTCAACTTCAATATGTCCAATAACAAGTTTAGAATCTCCTTTGTTAACTTCCTTGTATGATTTTTTCCTTATTTTATAGCAGTAGACATCTTCCTCTTCTTCAAATTCTCTGTATACTGAAGATATTGCCCATAAGCAAGCAATTTGTTTAGATGTAACAATCGATGGTTTTACAAATTTTTCGTATACATCTTTTCCGGTTCCGAATTCAGGAATGTTGCTTTTAGCATCGCTTAAAATATCTAGAAACGGAGTTTCTAAATTCTTTTTTGTGAACGATTTCGCCAACTGCATAACTCTTGCTGCGTATTTCATAATTTGTACAGTTTCAATACCGGATATTTCTGAGAAGAACCAACCGCAGCTTGTGTACATAAGCATGGCTTCGCGTTGTATCTCTAAAAGCTCCATAGCATGAACTTTTTGCTCGTCTGTTAAATCAGGTATGAAGTATTCGTCTTGAAAAGCTTTTATGGTAACAGGACTTCTGTCCAGTATAACGTTAATATAATTATTTCTGGCTTCCTCAGGAGAATTAAAATATTTTTTTGCGTACTTATTATAAACGGTGACCATTTCATCGCGCAAATAATCCAAAGCTTGTCTAAGAGGTTTTCTCCATTTTTGGTTCCACCCCGGGTGCCCGCCGGTAGAGCAGCCGCAATCATCGCTCCATCTGCCTACACCGTGGAAACAGCTCCAAGAAGAAACAGGTTTAATTTCTACTTCCCAATTACTTCTGTATTTTTCTAAATATTCTGCATAGTTTGTTATTACGAAGCCGGAATCTTTGACTTTTAATTTAACGGCATAAGAAAGTGCCATATCACCGAATTTTGTATGGTGTCCGTAGCTTTCTCCGTCCGTTGCAATATTAATCAACTGCGGATAATTTCTATCTTTTGAGACGCCGTCTTTTAGTCTGTTAACAAATTTATTGCCGTCTTTAAGAAGTTCATCAAATGCTACTGAACGAGATATTGCTCCGTCATAGAAAAACAAATCAATATATTTTCCCGGAGCAGATTTAATGTAATATCTATAAGAACGTGCAGGGTCAATATTGCCCCAGCTAACGTCTTGCCAATTATTTTCGCCTTCCTTCTTAATTTTTTGAGCTTGATATGGAGACAATATAGTGAATTTAATACCATTTTCCACCAGAACTCTTAATGTATCATCATCGACAGCAGTTTCTGCAAGCCACATACCTTCAGGTTTTCTCCCAAAACGGTACTCAAAATCTTTAATGCCCCATTTTACTTGTGTTTGCTTGTCACGCTCACATGCAAGGGGCATAATCATATGGTTGTACACTTGCGCGATTGCATTCCCATGACCTCCGTGTGCTTTTCGAGAGTTAATGTCTGCTTTTATAACTCGTTCATAAGCAAGTGGGGCAAATTCTTCCATCCATGATAAAAGTGTTGGCCCAAAGTTGTAACTCATGTACTCATAATTATTTACAACATTGAGAATCTGATTGTCAGATGTAACGATTTTTGACACGGAGTTAGGATTGTAACATTCTGCGTTAATTCTCTCGTTCCAGTCGTGGAAAGGGTGTGCGCTATCTTGTTCTTCTATTGCCTCAAGCCAAGGGTTTTCTCTTGGCGGTTGGTAAAAGTGACCATGTATAGTTAAGAAAACTTTATCTTTATCATTACTTGTTTGTTCAGCCATATAATCCTCAATAATAAACTACTCTATTTTTAATTTTTCTTTTCATCAGGTGCTTTTTTAATTACTTTAAGCTCTGTTACATCTATCCAAGCATCATCTAACGCGTCAGAAAAAACGATACCTTTAATTTGTATCTCATCATCTGTTTTTAAATCAATAAATTTTTCTGCGGTTGATCGTTTCAAGAATAACTTCATTTCTGATAGCGGAATATTAAAACTTGTATCATCACGTTTAATCAAAAATGAAATATAGTCTTTTGATGATTTCATTGCGGCTTTATAATCTAAACCCAATGTCGAAAACTTATCAAATTTGGCTTCCATAATTATCGATTTATTCAAATAAGTTTTTGGTGAATTTACAACTGTCAAAGGTTTAACGTATATGCCTTGAGACGTTTGTATTTTTTGAGAAACGGATTTTAATGCTTCAGAAGTTTGTTCTGCATTAACATTATGCATTGTGCTTGTTGTGATAATTCCTGCCGTTAAACTGATTATCAATAATGTTTTTATATATTTTAGTGAATTCATAATAATTTCCCTCTTCTTTAAATATATTCTAGCATGTATTTTATACGTGTTCAACAATATATTATTCTTGCATTTATATAAATTTTCAGCTAATATTATAATATATGAAGGATTTAAAGGCTATAAGTAAAGAGAGGGAAGGAAGGGCTAATCTTTCTCTATATAAAGATTTAATTGAAACTGTATCTAAGGTAGAATATAAAAAGTTTTCTTCTCTTGGATTAATAGATATAACTGAAGTTATCTCTTTAGCTAATTATACCGTTTATTACTTAACTGCTAATGCTCCTAAAAACAGTGAAGTCTTTAACACGTCATATCTGACAAAAGCCATAAAATGGGCTATTAGGAATGAAATGAGGCGCAGATATAAATGGTATATCATGAAAAATGACTCTAAAGCAGAAAAAGAACAGATTAAAGATGCTGTTTATAAAACAATTCTATCAATTGATGAAATGGAGGATGCTGAAAATCCTACTCAAATAAAAGATTATCACAGAACACCGGAAGAAAAAGCTGAAATTTTTGAGTTAAAAAAACGAATATGTGAATGTATGAAAAACCTTTCTCAAAGAGAACAGGATTTAATTGAAGCAAAATATCTATATGATAAAAAATTAAAAGATATTGCAGTTGAGTTTAATATATCGCAGTCAAGAATATCCAGAATTATTCAGAATGCACTTGATAAAATTAAAAAAGAGCTTTTAAAACAAGAAAGAATAGATGATGAAAACGATATTTGAAAAATCTAATGGTACTGATGGGATTAGTGTTGGGGAATGTGAATTAAAAGGAGTTATACCAGCTGATTTGTTGCGTGAAGGCATAATCGGTCTGCCTCAATTAAGTGAACTTGATGTAATGCGTCATTATAAAGAATTAAGTGATAGGAACTTTTGTATTGAAAAAGGTTTTTATCCGCTCGGATCATGTACTATGAAGTATAATCCCAAAGTTAACGAGCTTTTAGCATTGCTTGAAGGTTTCTGTAATTTACATCCGGCTCAAGAGGATGATGATTCACAGGGCGCACTTGAACTTATGTATAATTTACAGGAAAGTTTAAAAATTCTTACGGGTATGGATGCTGTAACCCTTCAGCCTGCTGCCGGAGCACACGGTGAACTAACAGGTATGATGATTGTCAAAAAATATTTTGAAAGTATTGGCGAAAAAAATCGAAAAAAAGTTATTGTACCTGATTCCGCTCACGGAACCAATCCTGCAAGTGCTAAAATGTGCGGATTTGATATTGTAGAAGTAAAATCGAATTCTAAAGGTCAAGTTGATATTGAATCATTAAAAGAATTAATTGATTCTGATGTCGCAGCTATAATGATGACAAATCCAAATACTTTGGGTATTTTTGAAGAAAAAGTGCTTGAAATATCAAAATTAATGCACGATAATGGTTCCTTACTTTACTATGACGGAGCGAACTTTAATGCGATTATGGGGTGGACAAATCCTCGCTTAATGGGATTTGATGTTGTTCATTTAAATCTGCATAAGACGTTTTCGACTCCTCACGGTGGCGGTGGTCCGGGAGCCGGTCCTGTATGTGTTGTAGATAAGTTAAAAGATTATTTACCTTCTCCTGTAATAAAAAAAGATGGTGATAAATTTGTAAGAGATTATAATATTCCCCGTTCAATAGGTAAAGTCAGAGGTTTTTACGGTAATTTCGGAGTTCTTGTAAGAGCTTATGCATATATTCTTATGATGGGATTAAATCTTAAACTTGCAAGTGCTGATGCGGTTTTGAATGCAAACTATATAAAAGAAAAATTGAAGGGCGTATACGAGCTGCCATATGATGAACCTTGTATGCATGAATTTGTATTGTCAGGTGAAAAACAGCATGCTCAGGGAATTAATACTTTAGGAATAGCAAAAAGGTTAATGGATTCAAATTACCATCCGCCGACAGTATATTTCCCGCTTATTGTGCATGAGGCTATTATGATTGAACCGACTGAGTCCGAATCAAAAGCTGTTTTGGATGGTTTTATTGAAACTATGCTAAAAATTGCAAAAGAAATTGAAATCAGTCCGGAAAAAGTTTTGAAATCACCTCAAACCACACCTATTAAAAAAGTGGATGAAACTTTAGCCGCAAGAAAACCCGATTTGGTTTTTAAGGGATAATAATCTACTGTAAAGATAGTATTTTCTTATATAAATCAACAATCTCTTTTGATTGTGTTTTTGGTATGACTATTTTTATTCTTGCGTTCAAGTCTCCGTAGCCTGATGATTTTGGAAGACCAAGCTGTTTAAGTCTTAAAGATTGTCCGCTTGAAACTCCTGCCGGTATTTTTATGTTAATTTTACCATGCAGAGTTTGTATATCTTTTTGACACCCAAGAACAGCTTCTGGCGGTGTAATTTCTACATCTTTTGTAAGGTTAGCTCCTTCAAATTCATACTCGGAGTCCTTAAAATGTACTACAAAATATAAGTCGCCTTTTCTTCCATAAGTATCGGTTTTACCTTCACCTTTTAATCGAATTTTCTTACCTTCTTCAATACCTTTTGGCAGTTTAACTTTTACTGTTTTGGGAGTAGAAACAATACCTGTCCCTCCGCAGTGAGAACAATATCCGCCTCCTCTGCATTCATGGCATTTTTCCATTTCCGTAAAGCTTACAGATATTGCTTTGCCTTCAAAAACCTCTTTTGCAGTAACATTAAGATTTTTGGTTACATCTAAATTTTCAGCCGGTTCTTGTCTTGTAGTTCGACTTCCTCTCGATGTTCTTTGAGCGGAACTAAAATCAAAATTATTGAATCCTTGGGTTTGTTGTCCGCCCATTCCGCCCATCATGTCACCAAATAATGAACTGAAGAAATCTGAAAATCCGCCTGCACCTCCTCCGAAATTGAAGGTTTGAGCTCCGCCTTGGTTAAAGTTGAAATTAAAGTTTTCAAATCCCGGAGGCGGCGTCCAGTCTGCTCCGCCTTGCCAGTTAGAACCTAAGCTGTCATATCTTTGTCGTTTATTTTTATCTGATAAAACTTCGTAAGCTTCGTTGATATCTTTAAATTTTTCTTCCGCTTCTTTTGTTTTATTAACGTCAGGGTGATATTTTCTTGCTAGTTTTCTGTATGCTGATTTTATAGTACTAGTATCAGCATCTCTTTTTACACCCAATATCTCATAATAATCTTTGTATTTCATAATTTTGTCCTTTTACTATTCATATATTAATATAAAAATTCTTAAAACTTCTTAATTTTAATTATTTTTTAATAGTATTTACATGACAGTTTGTGATAAAATCTCTCATATGAGAGGTAAGAAAAATGGATTTTAAGAAAATATTATTTAAAAGCACTTCAATTGATGTAGATAAGGCACTTCCTGACGCTGTTATTTTTATTAATAAAGACGGAAAAATTCAATGGGTTAATGATGTAGCTGCAGAAATTTTTGAAACTTCAAAAATGCATTTGATGACTTCAAATATTTCCGATTTTATAGAAAATTCAAATAATTTAATAACGAATGCCTCTATTATAAATAAACCTGTAATTACTAAATTTCTTAAAAAAGAAATGTATTATGATATGACAGTCAGAGTAATTGAAGAAGGCTATGTTCTTGATTTCCGCGATACTGTTCAAGGGATAAATGAAGCTGCAGAAAATGATGTAACTGAAGTTAACAGAGAAAAAAATAATTTCTTAATAAAACTGGCAGGTGATATTAAATCACCTCTACAATCAATAGTTGGATTTTCACAGGCTATGGCGGATGGTCTCGGTGGTACTATGAGTGAACAGCAGGAAAAATACATTAGAATTATTAATAAAAATTCTTCAGAATTAATGTATTTTATGTCCAAATTGATAGAATTATCAGCAACGGAATCAGATATGAAGCGAGTCGAAAAAAAACCGTTTGACGCTCATGCACTCGTTACATCTGTTGTTAAATTTAATGAACAATTATATAAAGATAAAGATGTTAAAATCACTATAAAATCAGATGAAGACTACAAAAAAATGATATCTTCAGATAATGAAATAATTAAGAATATTTTGCAGGATTTATTAGAAGTTGTTCTTAAATCTGTTGATATGGGTGAAGTGTTGATAACTCTTTCCACTCCGAAAGAAGAAGAATTGGTTAGCAAAGGTTTAAATAATGGCAATTATACAAAATTCTCATTATCAAGCAGCGCATTATTGTTGTCTGAAAGCGATTTGGAATGTATGTTTGACCCATACAGAATCCTGGACTCTGTTAACCGTAAAAATGTTTTAAGAGCAATAGTTCTCGCATCAGTTAAAAATCTTGTACAATCATTGGGAGGGATTGTTTGGGTTGAATCTCAAATACTTAAGAGTACAAGTTTTAATGTAATTATTCCTGAGGGGTAAAATGTAGAAATTTACAGAACTATATTTCTTATAATTAAGTACAGCGGGGAGTTTTATGAGCAGTGTCGTATTAAAAAATCTAGTTAAAAGTTATGACGGTAAAAAGAATATTATTGATAATATAAATCTTGAGATTAATGATAAAGAGTTTATTGTTTTAGTCGGTTCTTCCGGATGTGGAAAATCTACTATTCTTCGTCTTATATCGGGATTGGAAGACATTACAAGTGGTGATATATTAATTGACAATAAAATTGTAAATAACATTCACCCAAAAGATAGGGATATAGCTTTTGTTTTCCAAAGTTATGCGCTTTATCCGCACATGAGTGTTTATGAGAATATTGCTTTCGGCTTAAAGATGCGTAAGTACGATAAAAAAGTGATTGATGAAAAAGTGAGAAATGTTGCAGAAGCCCTTAACTTATCTGATTTGTTAGATAGAAAACCTAAACAGTTATCCGGCGGTCAACGTCAAAGAGTAGCGCTGGGTCGTGCAATTGTACGTAATCCTAAAGTATTTTTAATGGATGAACCTTTATCAAATCTTGATGCTAATCTGCGTGTCCAAATGCGTTCTGAAATAAAAAAATTGCACCAAAAGCTTCAAACCACATTCATTTATGTAACCCACGACCAAACAGAAGCTCTAACTATGGGAGACAGAATTGTAGTTCTTGATAAAGGGAAAATTCAACAAGCGGATACCCCTAATGAGATATATAATAATCCTAAAAATAAATTTGTTGCCGGATTTATCGGTCAAATGAATTTTATAGACGTAAATGTCGATGACGGAAAATTTAATATTGAAGATAAGGAATTTTATACTGATAAAAATATTTCAGGCAAAGTAACAATCGGTATAAGAGCTGAAAAAATGATATCAGGCTATGAAGCATTTGAAGTTCCAGTTGATATTGTCGAAATGACAGGTGGCGAGCGTATTGTTTATTTTTATCTTAATGGTTCAAAATGTACGGCAAGAGTACCTATGGATTACACATTTGACAAAAATATCCTGTTAAAGCTTAATCCAAATGATATGCATTTCTTTAATAATGAAAATGGAGAAATAATCTAATATGAAAAAATATAAAACACTTATAATAAGTTTATTAATCTTACTGACTTTTTGTGTATCGATATGCTTTGTGCCAATTGATGCAACAAGATTTATTCCTCAAGTTGAAGAACAATTTAAAGAAGTTCTGGGGATACAAATACATATTGAAAAATTAATATTCCGTTTTGGTCCTTCTTTGAAAATTAAAGCACCGGTTATGCATTTGATGTATGAAGACGGTCAAAAATTCGGTCAGCTTGATAATGTCAAATTCTTTGTTCCTTGGTCTACATTGTTTAATGAAAATGTACATGTTAAACGTATTTATGCTGATAAGTTTATTGTCAGAACTGCATCTAATGATAAATATTTGAAGAATTTGCTTGAAAACCTTAATTCTCAAGAATATGATGAATATCCAAATATTCAATTAAAAAATTATAATATCTCATATAATGATAACAATAAGAATAAGCAATATACTTTAAAAGGCACTAATTTAGAGTTGACAAAGCTTGAAAATTATAAAAATATTAAGTTAGTAACTATTGGTGATTTCTGTATAAATAAAAAACAGTATATAAACTACAATTTATCAATTCTTCCAAATATAGAGATGAATGAATTTGATAATAAACTTGACCTTGCTGATATACTAAAACAAATAGAAAGCTTAGATTTTCACACAGATATAATAGCTGATTTAAAAATCTATAACAATTTTGAAAAAGATATTCTTGTATCTGGTCTTGTTAATTTAGATAATATTTCGGTTCTTGATCCAATGAAAAAGAACCCTAAAAGCTTCATATATTTGACATTTTTAGGAAATAAAATCGGAATTCTTTCAAATATTTATGCTTCTGCCGATAAAAAAATATATGCGCAAGGTGTAATAAACAATTCTAAAAAGCCTGATATTGACTTGAAAGTAAAAACAGATAAAATTAAACTTGCAGATATTTATACAAAAATTAAATTGCTAGTTGATTGTTCAAAATATAAAGGTATTGATTCTATCGACGGTATAATGTCTGCCGATTTTAATATTAAAGGTGATTTGAATAAACTTAAGTCGTCAGGATATCTAAAAATATCTGATGCAAATATAAAGGCAGGACGTTTAAATATAAAAAATATAAGTTCTGATGTTGATTTTTCTAATAATACAATATTAATATCGAACGCGATAGGATATGTTAACAATGCTCCAATAACACTTAAAGGGAAAATAAACAAAAATCTTGATATAGAACTTTTAACCAAAAGAATTGAGCTAAAACATTTGCTTCCTGAAAAATTAGGCGTAGAAAAAGGCGTAATGTCATTAAATGCTAGAATATTCGGGACACAAGATAATATTCAGCATAATGAAAATGTTCAAGTTGAAGGATTTAGATCAAATATAAATAAAACAATTTTGTCTTTTGATAATTTGAATGTCAATACAAATAAAAATAATACAGCTTATATCAGTAATATAATAATAAAACCAATGAAAACAGAGCAGATAAAGCTCCCGATGTTAAGAATTAATATAGAAAATGATAAACTAAAAATCCCTGATACAAATATTTTTATGCCAAATTCCAAGTTGCATTTAAAGGCAGAAATAGAGAATTATAATTCTAAAAATTTAGAATTTAATTTAAATGTTGAAGGATTTATTAATTCAAAAGACTTAAGCGGATTTACAAAAGTTTCAAATGTTTATCCTGTTAAATTTAATATCGCAGGCACAAAAGAAACTCAATATATTGATGGACAAATACAGCTATTAAAGGCAGTATTATTAGATGAACCATCAGTAGTTAATATCAATGCTAAATATGATAAAAATAATTTTAAGATTGAAGATTTTAATCTCTCAACATTAGGTGATGATCAAAATAAAAATTTTAATAAAAAACTAAACAAGAAAGTTCTGGTAAACGGAACTATTGAGAATATACAAAATCCAGTATTTAAGAATATTAGAGTTTATATTCCACAGCAGGTAAATTTAAATGTAAATGATGTTTCCGGTGCAATAAAAGGTGATATATTTATTAGCGGCAAATATACGCAACCTGAGATTGTTGGTCAACTTACAGTTCAGAATCTTTTACTTCATTATTGTCAGCTGATGGTTAATAGTACAACAATAGATTTCAATAAAAATATTGCGGTGATTAATGCTCCTATTGTAAAAATCGGCGATACAAGTTTTTCCGGCAATGCAACTCTATCGACTGATTTTATTAACGGTATAAATGTTAAAAATGCTAATATAAAATCAAAATATTTAAATGCAGATACCTTGCTTATGTACAAGGACAATATTTTATCTGCATTGCCTATCAATGTAACAGAAGGTAAATTATATGCTGAAAAAGCTTTGTTTACACTTTATAATTCTCCTTTATATTTATCAGCTGTTAATTCAAAATTTTCTTTAGTAAACAATATAGTAAATTTAACAAATATTACAGCTGAAGCATATAACGGTAAACTGGCGGGTAATTCCGAATTTAATGTCAAAGATGAGTCTTTTTGTGTAAATATGCAGGGAAGAGGTATCAGTGCATCTCCAATATTTGACTTAATAGCGATTAATAAAGATACTGTAAGTGGAACAATGGATTTTGATACTAGTTTAAAAGGCAATTTATCATCTAAACAGTCATTAAACGGTAATATAAGATTTATTGTTCACAACGGTCACATGGGAACATTGGGCAAATTAGAACATTTATTGTATGCGCAAAATGTAATCGCTGACAGCATGCTTAGAACTTCACTTAGTGTAATTACTAAAGCTATAACACTAAAAGATACCGGACTTTTCAAGTATTTGCGTGGTGATATTGTAATGAAAAACGGAATAGCAAATATTAACATGCTTCAATCACAGGGACCGTTAATGTCATTGTTTATTAAAGGTCAGTATAATCCGATAACCGATTATGCAAAATTAATTGTTTTAGGCAGGCTCTCTGATGAGATAGTAAGCAGTCTTGGAGCATTTGGAGAATTTTCATTTAATAAACTTATGGTTATGTTAACCGGCGAAGAAAATAATAAATTTAATTTTAAAGTTGAAGATATAGAGAAACTTCCTCAACTTCCTATGAAAAATACAAAAGAATTTAGAACTGTTATTAACGGAATTTTAGAAAAACCAAGCTCAGTTATTCAATTTAATTGGATATCATATACTCAAAAATCATTGAGACAAAATGATGTTCCAATGAACAATGAGAAAGTTCCTGATTTTATAGAGGCACTGCCTTATTAATAATTTATTGTTTTTTACCCAAAAATTAATTATAATAATAGTATGAATTTGATTTTGCCAGAACAAAAATTAAGCATTAATATTGAAAAAGATAATAAGTTAATTGAGATTCGCGGAACAATTAATCAAGTATTTGATGACAGGATTACCATTGAACTTCCGCAGTATTTTATGAGATATGTAGAATGTCTTGATGTTGGCAAGCATTTAACGATAAAAATATTTACTAAGCTTGGAACAATTGACTTTAATACTGTTGTTATTACATCTCCTCTTGAAGATGATTTTACTGTTGAATTAGATTATAATGCAATAAAGCTTACTCCAGATGAAGAAATGCAGCCGGTTGAATCCATAGAAAAAATGATTATAAAAAAGAAAAATGGCGAAGAACATAATGTAAGTACGCTTGATATTGCACCTGAGATTATCAGAATATCATGCGATTATAAATTGGATTTACAAGAAAATGTCGATTGCGAGTTAATTTTGCCAGATGATTATGGTACAATATTTTTTAAAGCAACTGTAATTAAGCATGATAAAATTTATGATGATGAATATACATTATCCTGTTATGCAATGGATGATGAAGCTAGGCAATCGCTTTTGTACTATATGTATATTTACACAAATAATTTTAATCAACAGGAATAATTATGAAAAAGACAATAGAAGAAAATAATGAAAAATTAAAAAACAAAAATAAAATGTACTCAAAAATAGAAAGATGCAAAATTGATTTGCAGAAAGATCCTACTAATCCTGCATTGCATGTAAGGCTGGGTGATTTGTATTTGAAATGGCATCTTGATATTTATAACGCTGGTCAGTTCATTGATGAGGCTATAACAGAATACCAATTTGCTATGGAATCTTTACTTGATTCTTGCGAAATTTATTATAAGCTTGGCTGTGCTTTTTATTATAAAGGTGATTTAGATAGAGCGATTAATTACTTTACAACTGCTTTAGAAAAGAAAAATAATTACTATGACGCATACTATATGCTGGCTGAAACTTTTGTTAAAAAGGCGCATTTTACTGATGCAATTGATGCGGCCACTGCAGCAATTCAATGCAGTAAGTTCTGTTCTTCAAGTGCGCATTATCTTTTGTATAAATTATATGACGCATTATCATATAAAAATCCAAAGGTCAAACTAGCAGCGTTTGCTGAAAAACTAAAATCGATTTTACTTATACCTTTTGATAAAACAGCAATTAAAAATATAATTTCTAACTTCACATATTTACGTTTTTTAGCAGTATTTTTATATGGATTTTATGCTATTCAAGTAAAAAATTATGGTCTAGCAGTTGAAATATATAAAAATGCAATCGAAATAGCACCAGGATTCGCACCGTTATATTGTGTATTAGGTGATATATATTTATCAACAGGATATTTTGAAGATGCAATTACAGAATATAAGATGGCTATTTGGCTTGACCCGTTTAATATTGCTGCTAACAGACACTTGTGCAGAGCTTATGAAGAACAGGGAGATTACAATCAAGCAATAGAAATTTATAACAGATTAATTGCTTTAGCTCCAAATATTCCAGATTTATATTCTAATCTTGCTAATATTTATTATATTAAGGGAGAATTTGATTTAGCAATATCAAATTATCAAACGGCAATTACATTAAATCCTAATCCCTCTTGGACGAGTATTATTGCTCAGACGATGGGATTTGTATATCAAGAGAATAAATCTGATCCTGATGCTGCGATTTCAGCTTATCAAACAGCATACGTTTTGACTCCTGAAGATATTGATATCTATGTTAATTTAGGAAGTGCTTTTTATGACAAAGAGGACTATAATAATGCTCTCCAAATATATAGACAGGCACTTGAGTTTCAACCTCATAATGCAAAAATTCATTGTAACTTAGGTTTCTTATACTGGGGCAAAGGTGATACAGAAGAAGCAATTAAATCTTATGAATTGGCTATTAAATATAATGATTCCTATGATATTGCATACAATAATTTAGGTGTAATTTACTTGGATGATTTGGGAAGAGTAAAAAAAGCTATTGAATTATTCAGAAAAGCTGTTGAGATGAATCCTAATTATGCACTAGCGCATTTTAACCTTGCCCGCGCAATATCAATAGTAGGAGATAAAGTTGAAGCTGCAAAATTATATCAAATGGCGCAGGATATAAATAAAATAACCAATGAGATTGATCCTAGAGATATAGCAGATAAAATAAGCGAATTATTTGAATCATAATTTGCGTTTGAGTTTATTTTGTCTTATAGTATTAGAACAGTATGAACGAAGATAATAATAACGGGTTTTCCCATTTAATAGAAAAAGAAATCAATTCTCAAGATAAGATATTAAAACCTGATTTTTCACAAAAAACAGGAAGAGAGTTTCTTGCATTCTATTTACAGTCAAAATTTAAACAAGTTATGGCCTATGATAACAAGGCTTCTCAACCTATTTTTAGAGAAATAAAATATGATTTCATTCAAAAATTTACTAAACGTTTGGTTCAGAATCCTGCTAAAAGAATTATGGTTGGAATAACAGGTGAATCTGCATCAGGCAAGTCTACAATATGTAATGAGATTAAAAAAGTCATAGAAAAGTTTCAAATGCCTGTTACTATTATGTCAACTGATAACTATTTTAATGACATTTCTGCTCTAATATCAAAATTCGGTAGCTTTGATAATCTTAGAGATAACGGATATGATGTTGATTCCCCTAATAGCTTTCAACTTGATATTTTAAAAGAAGACCTAGAAAATATATCAAAAGGAGAGGACATTTATACTCCTGAATATCTTTTAAATGGTACAGGTGTTTCTATACCGC
Source organism: uncultured bacterium (assembly GCA_902779645.1). Classification (GTDB taxonomy): domain Bacteria; phylum Cyanobacteriota; class Vampirovibrionia; order Gastranaerophilales; family Gastranaerophilaceae; genus CAG-196. The sequence goes on from CACZCH010000002.1 coordinate 33,897, forward strand.
ATGCAAAATTTGTTCCGTCTAAAAAAATTGTTGTTGCAGAAGGTATGGCAACAATGTATGGTGATAATAAAGATATTTATGATGTAAAAGTTTATGTAGAGACAGATTTTGAGATTAGAAAAGACCGATTTATGAAACGTGCCTGCACAGAGAGGAATCAAGATATTGAGAATGCTAAAAAGCATTGGGAATATATATTGGTAGCAGGTGAAAAATACGTTCAACCTTATAGGAAAGATGCCGACATAATAATTAATGGTGATTCTGATTTGACATACTTTGCACAAATTTTAGAATATTTTTATACAATAACAAATAATTTTGAGGACTAATTATGCCAAATCTTTATCAAAATAACCGACTATGAACTTAAATGTGTTTAGAGCAGTATTGATGTTCATAGTTTTAAGCTCATTTCCGCGTTTATTTTTAACTGTAATTGTATTATTTTCTAAATTTACATCTTCAAGTACATATACATGCCAGCTCCTGCCGTCAAGCATTTTTAAACCTGTTCCAATCACTAAGTTGTGATTTCTGTCAGTTTGCATGCGCTTAAATAAGTTCATTACTTCTTCTCTTTTTGAATCTAAATCAATATTGAAATCGGTTTCTGCTATATTAACCGTAGGCTTTTTACCGGTTAAAATTGTCATAAAGTGAGAAGGAAGGCTGTTCTCGAATGTATATGTTTTGAAATCATCAGTAAATCTGCATATCCAAGGCTTTGCTTTATATCTTTTTTCATATTCACCGACGGTTATATCAACACTTCGAACAAGTTCATTGTCCTGTGAACGATAGAGTTTATCATACCCTTGGACGATTGCATTTGTTGGGATACGGTATTTTTCTCTTATTCCGTTAGGATTATATAAATAACAGTTAATTTGTAACGGATTTTTGTCATCGTGTTCAATCTGTTTTTTTAGAATTTTGCGTCCGTTTTCAGTTTTTGAAAGCGTATCAAGTGTAGACATAATGTAGCAATCGCTAAAGTGCTGTTCAGCACTTTTAAATGAATCAATTTCTTTATCTGAAATTGATGATTTAAAACCTACATTATATGACACAAAATCACACTTCATATATATATTAAAATTTAAAATGTAAAATTATTGCTAAATTGTTGCAAAAATGTTACAATTAGATGAAGAGGATAGGCTTTATGAAAAAAATAATCATAGCTTCAGACCATGGCGGCTATAATTTAAAAAATAAAATTATAAATTATATAAATAAAAAAGGTCTGGATGTTGAAGACTATGGCTGTTACAGTACTGAATCCTGTGATTATCCGATATATGCGAAGCTTGTTGCAGATGAAGTTTCAAAAGGTAAGGTAAAAGGAATTCTTGTCTGCGGAACGGGAATCGGGATGTCAATTGCTGCTAACAGAATTAATGGAGTTAGAGCCTCTCATTGTACTGATACATTTTCTGCCCGTATGACGAGAATGCATAATGACTCCAATATTTTATGCCTAGGTGAAAGAATAACCGGCGAAGGGCTTGCTTTTGATATAGTTGACGTTTGGCTTAATACTGAATTCGAAGGTGGTAGGCATCAAAAGCGTATTGACATGATATAAGGATAAATATGACAGAAGAGTTAACATCATATAAATTTGCCTGCATAATAGCAAGAATCTTGGATGAAAAAATTGCAAGCAATATATCAATTCTAAACATTAGTAATGTTTCATCATTTGCGGACTATTTTGTAATATGTTCAGCACAAACCAGTACTCAGGTTAAAGCCTTAACTGAAAATCTTTCGGAAAAAGTTAAGAATACTTTTGAAAGGCTTCCGTTAGGTAAAGAAAATGATGAAAAAAACAGATGGAATTTAATAGATTACGGAGATGTTGTTGTTCATATACTAAAAGATGAAGAAAGAGCATCTTATGCTATCGAAAAATTCTGGAATCACGCTTATAGCATTCCAAGAGATACATGGTTAAAAGAATCTGTTGAATATTCGGAATACGAGAAGGTTGAAAGATAATATTATGGATAAAAAAGAAATCAGAAAAGCAATAGAAAAAACCGTTTTAAAGATGGCAATGGAACCTAATAACACTGATAATTACCATGAGCTTGCAAAATATTATGCGATGGACAATCAGTATGAAAAAGTAATATCAGTGTATGAAAGCCTGTTAGAGATTGATCCTAAAGACATACAAACACTATTGAATTTAGGCAGTATATGGTATTATTCAAAAGAGTATAAAAAAGCTCTTAAATATTTTAACCAGGCTATGCTTGTTAACCCGAGCAATTATCTTGTATATTATAACATTGCTAACACTTATGCAGAACTTAAAAATTTTTCAAAAGCACTGCATTTCTACAATAGAACTTTAGATTTTAATTCTGATGATCCTGAAATTTACAACGCTATTGCTCTTTTATATCATGATTTTGAAGATTATGTTGAGGCTAAAGCTTATTATGAAAAAGCATTATCATTGGACAAAAACAACTTAACTGCACTAATTGATTTAGGTAATGTTTGTTTTAAATTATTTGAGTATGAAACAGCATTAGAGTATTATTATAAAGTTTTCGAACTCGCTCCAAAAAATAAGACTGTTGCACTTTGTATTGCTAATACTTTAGCTGTTTGCAAAGATAAAGAAAAATGCTATCAATATTTTGATAAAGCGCTGGAACTTGATGGAGACAATTACAAAGCTTATACCTGCTATGCAATAGCAAAATCAGATTTTAAAGATTATAATGATGCAATAGAGCTTTATAAGAAAGCTATTGAACTCAATGAAAAAGAAGCAAATGCGTATATTCTTCTCGGCAATCTTTATTCTAATTTAAAGATGTATAAGGAGGCAGAAGAACAGTATAAAAATGCACTTAAAATAAACAAACTCGATCCAAGTATTTATGTACTTGTAGCTAATGTGTTCTACATGAATAATGAGATTGAACGAGCTATTCATTCATATCGTGCGGCCGTTAATATGCGTCCTGAGAATGATGAATACAAGCTTGTATTTATACAAGTTCTTGAAGATTATATAAACGAAGCAAGAAAGGGTGATTTAATTGAGTCAGCTTAATGAACCGAATCCGATTGAAAGAATAATATCATCTGCATCATATTTAACAGCAGGTATGGCAGGTTTTATTTGGATTATTATAGCAGCATTCTTAAAGAAAACGATAAAACCGTTTCTTATGTATCATATTATGCAGTCAATATTTTTATCAATAGCATACTTCTTATTTATAGAATTATATAAACTTGCTTTTATTGCATTTGCCAAAATACCATTATTAAATATAGGAGCATATTTTATAAACAATATATTATTTAATCCTTTGCCTATATTTTGGGGTTTGTCACTTTTACAGGTATTTACAACTGCTGTAATCTTATATTTAGCAGTTACTTCATTTATGGGTTTATATAGCTATGTTCCTTGGGTATCTGATATTATTAAAGGAAATACCGGTAAGGGCTAAACAATAAAGACAAATAATAGGGAAAATAAGGAATAGAATACACAATATGGCTATAATACCATCGCAAGTATCATTAGTATCATAGCACCTATTTCCATAGCTGTTGACATGTGCTGTTGAAACTTCTGTGAGTCGTATTTATGCGATGTTTTTTTTGCTTTATTAGCACTATTTAAGCGTTTTATTCTTGTCTTATTATCATCTGATGAAAATTCTGTTCCAAACATGTCATACTCCATTTGAGAAAGCTCTTCGCTAAGATTATCGCGAGGTATAACAGCATCATTAGTACTCACAAAATCACCGTAATTTGTGTATGGTCTTGTATATTTTTTTTGTCCGAAAGGCATTTTGAAGTGACTATAAGATGTGCCTGCTAAATCCATTGAATTAATCATTCTATCGTTAAAGTATGAACCGTCACCATAATCAAATTCTTCTTTTTCAGCAATTTTTTGTGGATACATATTTTCTTTTATTCTATCCATTCTTTTTGAATAATCATCGACATCATAGATTTTTCCAAATAACTTTTTCTCAATTGTAACAATTCTAGTATGCAAATCTCTGTTTTTAAATGTTGTATTAAATAATTTTTGTTCAATATCATTTACGATAGGATAATCTACACTGCTATCTTCTAATGCTTTTTCTTCTGCAAGAAATGTATCCCTTGAAGGTTCTATCTCCAAGCCAATTACGTCAGCAGAAATGTCAGCTGAAAGCTTAGTTATACGTTTATTTATGTCACCGGTTGAGCTTTTTCCGTAAACGGTTTTTTCTAGCCGTGAAACTCTGTTTGAGGTTTTGTCACCGTTATAATCGAAACCAAATATATTATTTTCAATTCTTGATAAAATTTCTGTGTTAGAAGCTGAAACACACAATGCAAGAGAAAAATATATTATAATTAATAGAATTTTTTTATACATTACAGTACCACCTTAGTAGTACTATAATTTCATTTTTGAGCCATCACTATTACGCTGTGAGTCATAATATTAATATTATAAAAACGCTAAATATTACTAAGTGTTAAGGTTAATTAGTGTATTTACATTAGTAATTAATTGTAATTCTAATATCTATATATAAAGTTTAGCAAAATCTAAATCATTTTTTACAGTTATTTTAATATTTTTATAACTGCCGTTTACTATATATACAGGAACGTTCAATTCTTCCAGCATTGAACAATCATCTGTAAAATTGCCGTTTTTTAGTTTTTCATGTGCATCTTTTATTAATGATGTTTTAAAACCTTGAGGGGTTTGTGTATTATATAGTTTTGAGCGGTCAATTGTTCTTATTATACGGCCGTTTTTATCGACTTCTTTAATTGTATCAGTTGTTTTTGTCATAACAGATACTGCATCGTATTTAATAACACTATCTATTGTATCTTGTATTATATCTTTTGTTACAAGCGGTCTTGCTCCGTCATGAATTAGAACATATTCATTCTTAACAAGCTGTAAAGCTTTATACACAGATTCTTGTCTTGAATTTCCGCCTTCAATAATGGTTATTTTTTTATCAGTTAAAATTGATTTGAATTCATTAATAAATTCTTTATTTGCAGGTATTATAACTTCATAAACAGATTCAAAAGGTAAAAATTTATTTACTGTTTCTTCAATAACTGTTTTATCGAATATTTTTTCTAAAAGTTTGTTTGTATTTCCGTATCTTGAGGAAGTTCCTCCTGCTGTTATTATGACTGAAAATTTATCCATAATTTTCTCCAAAATGATTGTATACATTTAATTCAGAATATTTAGAAAATTTTTGTCCGGATATATCTAATCTTACTCCGTCAAAATTTTCTACTTTACCGATGATGTCAGCATTTTTTATTATATCAGAGTATTTATCGGGTATTACAGCAACAAGATTGTAATCTTCTCCGCCAAATAAAACCTGTTCTCTGTCAATATTTTGTAAATGCTTAATTTTATTATAATCTATTGTAATTTTTACTCCGCTCGCTTCAGCTATTTTGAAAAGTGCATCACAAAGTCCGTCTGAGGTGTCCATCATCGCATAAGGTTCTTTTATTGTTTTTGATATTATTTGGGAAAATTCATAATCTAAACTGGGTTCTAAGTGTGATTTTATTAACTCTAAATTATTTCCATTATTTTCAAGCTCTTTTAATCCGGCTGAACTAGAACCATAATTACCTTTCGTTATTACAACATATCCGGATTTGGCATTCGCTCGAGAAGAGATATTTTTATTATCAGTTTTTCCAATTGCTGTAATTGATATCAAAATTTTGTTTTCAGAACCGGTAATATCACCGCCAACTATCTCTGCGCCATTAAGGGCTGATTTTGCTCCTTTAAAAAACTGCTCTATAAAGTGACTATCTGTACAATTAGGAATAGAAAGAGCAATCGATATATATTTGGGTTCTGCACCTGACGCTAAAATATCACTAATGTTTACTGCAATAGATTTGTAGCCAAGCTGATAAGGAGTGCACCATGCACGTTTAAAATGAATGTCCTCAACTAAGCTATCCTGTGTTATAACAATGCCCAAATCCTTTAAATAAGCACAATCATCCCCAATATATTTATCTCCTATGATACTTTTAATCATTTTTAGAATATCATATTCGTTCATATTTAAATTATACCAAAAAAACTTAATATTCTTGATTTTAGGGGGTATAATTGGTAAAATTAGTCTATGAGGGATTATGAACCATATTATACTGAGGACGGGTCAATAGGGCTTTATTCTTATGCGAATAAAGACGTATACCACTCTAAGTTTGGTGCTTTAACAGAAGCATGGGAAAAGTTTGTCTTGCCTTCTAACATTAAAAGCTTGTTGAAAAAAAAATCCGAAATTAAAGTTTTAGATTTGTGTTACGGAATCGGATATAATACAAAAGCTTTAATGAGTTTTATAATTGAAAACTTTAGGGAAGAAAATTCTAATAAAAAGAATTCTCGTAAAGCAATTAACTTCGTTTCGATAGATAGCAATAACACAACAAAGAAAAATAATAAAAAATTATCATCATCTATCGAAAAGATATATAGCAATAATCAGTATAAAATTAACATTGATTGCATGGATATAAATGAAGAACTTGTAAAATTATCTCCGTTATTTAAAACAATAAAAACCCCAGGAGAAATTTATGAAAATTTTATGCCGGAGATATTTAATTGTTTTGATACATACTATAAGCTAAAAAGAGTTTATGAAAATATTGCATCAGTATTTTACCCAAAGAACAGAAAAGAAATACGAGAGTTATTAGATATTAAATTTAAGAATATGCACATAGATAAAGAATATAAAGTTAATGAATTTGTTAATTATATACTTCTTAATCCCTTGTGTGAGCTTTATGGTAAAGAATACCTAAGTAAAGATTTAAAAAAAATATTAAAAGAAAGAAGGAATTCAAAGTATTTTTCAAAATCCCTCATAAAATATGCCAAATTTAATCACATTCTGGGGTATAATTTATCCTATAAGTTTAATTTATCCGCCTTCTTACATAATATATATTATGCCACCCTATCGAGACGCTATAAATTTATCGATCTTAAGACAGCTGAGAGCCTTTTTAACCTCAACTTCTACATAAAAGACGCCAGAAAAAGCATAAAATCAGTAAACCGTGTATACGATTGTATATTCCTAGATGCTTTTACTTATACGAAAGCTCCTCAGTTATGGTCGGTTGAATTTATAGCCGAACTCAGTAATCATTTGTCAGACGACGGTGTTATTCTCACTTATTCTAATTCAGCACAAATCAGAAATACATTTTTAGAAAACAATTTATACGTAGGTAAAATCAAAAATTTTAAAGCTGATAAATTTTTGGGCACTATCGCATCAAAAAGTAAAAACAAAATAAAATATCCGCTGAATAATTATGAGTTAGGACTTTGTAATACAACAGCAGGTATACCGTACCACGATCCGAATTTAGCTTTTTCAAACAAAGAAATACTGGAGCTTAGAGAATATGAATTTAAGCACAGTAATCTTATGAGTTCATCAAAATATATGAAAATAAGGTCTATGAGAGGTGATAATGAATAATAAATATGATTTGTTAATAGCAGGCGGAGGTACAGCCGGTTGCGCCTGCGCTTATACAGCAGGAAAACTTGGTTTAAAAACTCTTTTAGTTGAAAAAAACTCGTTTTTGGGTGGTTCTATCACTTCTTCACTTGTTATACCTGCAATGAAAACTTCTGATAATGCCATTAATACAGATTTTTATAATATTTTATATGAAAAACTTCATACAATTAACGGAGCATCAACTTACTGCGACGGTAATAGAGGCTGGTTTAATCCGGAGCTTACTAAAATTATACTCGATAATTTAATGAAAGATGCTCATGTAGATATCTTATTTGAATCTAAAATAAAAGAGTTGAATAAAAGCTCAGGTGTATATATCGTAACGATAGAGGACAATAATCTTTTTGAAATAAACAATAATTTATTGGTACATATCGAAACGAAGCGTCTTGTAGATTCAACAGGTGATGCAGAAATTTGTAAAAAATTAAATTATGAATTTTTATTTGATTCAGATAAAAAACAACCAATTAATTTAAGATTTATAATGTCAGGGATAAATATAAATAAATTTTCTGATTGGTTAATGGAATATGATACCGATAGAGAGGTTACAACCAGCTGTAATACTGACGGTGTTACTCTATTATCCACGGCTTACACTTGGGATACTATGAGAGATTGGGCTCTTAGACCCATATTTGATCAAGGTATTAAAGAGGGCATAATAACTGAAGAGGACTCAAATTACTTCCAGATATTCTCTGTTGCGGGGACTACTGATTCGATTGGATTCAACTGTCCGAGAATATTAGATGAAAATTTGTCTCGTTCACAATCCTATATTAAAGGTAGAGAGAGTATTTTAAGGCTTTCTATGTTTTGTAAAAAGTATTTACCGGGTTTTGAAAAAGCCTACATCTCATCTATCGCAAATTCTCTTGGTGTTAGAGTTTCACGCAGAGTAAAGGGTAAATATGTTTATAGAAACGAAGATTTAAAATCAGGCAAAAAATTTGATAATCCTGTTCTAATCTCTAATTATCCTATTGATATACATTCTTCTGATAAAAACTGTTCAAAATTAGAAAAAATTTACAAAGAATACCAACTACCTATTGAATCATTAATTGTTGATAACAATTTATTTGTAGCAGGACGCTGTATATCAGCGGATTTTGAAGCTCAAGGGGCATTAAGAATTATACCTTCTTGTTTTTCAATGGGAGAAGGACTTGCTAAATATATTTACTCAATAAACAACAAATAGTTATTGGTATATATCGTTTCTATAATAAATGTTTAAAAAGGAATTTCTACAATAAAGGTTGAACCGTTATTGACCTCACTTATTATAGTAATTTTACCGTCATGGAGTTCAACAAGTTTCTTTGTAATAGTTAGTCCCAGTCCGGTAGAACTTTCTTTTTTGGTATAAGCGTTATCGAGCTGTACAAACTTTGCAAATATTTTACCGTGGTATTTGGGATCTATTCCAGCACCGTTGTCGTGTACAGCTATCCTAAAGCATTCATCATTAGAAGATATAGCTATGTCTACACTGTCATTTTCAGGCGAGTATTTAATTGCGTTGCTTACAAGGTTGTACAGTATCTGCTGAATTTTCTGATAATCGGCAAAAACTTCGAAATCATTTTCAACATCAGCATTAATAACAATTCCTTTTTTCAAAGCCAAAGGCATTATAATATTTTTTACTTCATTTACCGCACGTGAGAGCCAAAATCTGCTCTTAACTATTTTCATTGCGTTTGCTTCAATTTTAGACATATCAAGTATTTCGTTAATCATGCCAAGAAGATGAGTTCCTGAAGCCTTTATATCATTAATATAATCCTTCTGTTTATCATTCAAATTGCCGTATAACTCAGCATCAAGGATATCGGCAAAACCTAATATTGAATTAAGAGGTGTTCTTAGTTCATGAGAAATATTAGCTAGAAACTCGTTTTTAACTTTATCAGCTTCTAAAATTTTTTCATTTTGTTCTTTAATTAGTTTATAAGCGTTATTTTTTTCTACAATTCCGTCTTTTAAAGCTTTTAACTGGATTTTAAATACATTAGACAGCTCTTGGTCTTTTAGAACATACGAAAGTACTGCGGAAGCTGCATTAAGGGTATCTAAATCTTCTTTCTTATAATAATCTGGCTCTTTTTTAGAAAGAACAATTATACCAAAAACTGTTGATTTAATTTGGAGTTTTGATACTAAGAATGAAGCATTTTCAAGCTTATTTAAGTCTGTTAATTCAATTAGGTTGTCCTGTTTAGAAATAATTTTGCCGTTTTTGTTAAAAACGAAATCTTTAACAGGTTTTGTCAAGTTATAGGTATTTTCTGGCAGAAAATCTTTATGATTTTTATAAACATACTTTAATTGCAGACTGTCAGGGTTTGCAAAATAGATAAAACCTTCATCAAAAATAAGAATTTTTTCTAATTTTTTGAATATATCAACATTTCCTTTAACATCAGTTGTAAAAAGGTTTGGGATATATTCAATAATTTTATCATTAGTTAACAGAGCCATAATAACCCCCTAGCCAGCTGAAAGTGAGAATATATTGTAAATTTCTTCATCAGAAAGTTCTGTAATGATTTTTTCGCCTTCATATACCGCCAAATCAGCTAATTCTTTTTTAGATTTTAGCATTTCGTCAATTTTTTCTTCAAAAGTCCCAAGCGTTATCATTCTATGCACCATAACGTTTTTATCCTGACCTATTCTATATGTACGGTCTGTTGCTTGGTCTTCAACAGCCGGATTCCACCACAGGTCATAATGAATTACATTTGTGGCACTTGTTAAGTTTAAACCCGTTCCGCCCGCTTTAAGAGAAAGTATCATAACTTTACGTTCATCATTATTTTGAAAATCTTCAATTAAATTTTCTCTTTGAGGTACAGTTAATGAGCCGTGGAAGAATGATGGTTCAGTATTACATTCATCTGTAAGTATTTTAACAAGTAAATCGCCCATTTCTTTATACTGTGTAAAAATAAGCATCTTTTCATTATTATCGATAATGTTATTAACCAAATCTACACATTTTTCAGCTTTACCTGAAAGTTCTTTTGCCATATCCCCATTTTTTAAGAATTGATAAGGGTGGTTGCAGATTTGTTTTAGAGCAGTAATAAGCTTGAATATATTGCCTCTTCTGTTAACACCTGTAAATCCTGATATTTTATCCATCATCTCATTAAGAGTTTTTTCATAAAGAATTGCTTGAGGTTTAGCAAGGTAACAGTAGTCATTAATAACCATTTTATCTGGTAAATCAGATATTACACTTTTATCTGTTTTCAGTCTCCTAAGCACAAAAGGTGAAACTGATAACTTAAGTTTTGATGCTCTAGAGTGTTCCTTAAAGCGTTCAATAGGCACTGCGTAGCTTTTTTGGAATTCTTTTAGTGAACCTAAATACCCTTTATTAATAAAATCAAATATGCTCCAAAGTTCTGTTAATCTGTTTTCGACAGGAGTACCTGTCATTGCAATTTTAATATCCGATTTCATTGATTTTATAGCGAGAGTTTGAGCTGTATCAGGGTTTTTAATATTTTGAGCTTCATCAACAACTATCATACCCCAAGTATTTTTCTTCATCTCTTCAACATCAATTCTCATAATTGCATAAGTTGTTAAAATAACATCTGATTTTAGGTCAAGCTCTCTATCTAAACCGTGGTAAGTACTAACCTTAAGCGAAGGACCAAACATTTGAAGCTCCTTCATCCAGTTACCCATAAGAGTTGTCGGACAAACTACAAGTACAGGATTTTTTAGTTTATTTTCTTCTTTCAGCTTAAGAATTAAAGCAATAACCTGAATAGTTTTACCTAACCCCATATCATCTGCCATACAACAGCCAAAACCTTTGGATACATTTGTCCAAAGCCATTTAAGCCCGGTCTGCTGATATGGTCTTAAATCACCTGTTAATGCGTCCGGCTGGGTTACTTCAACAGGTTTAGCAAAGTCTTTTATAACATTTGCATAAGCATCATCATAATTGAATTCATAATTTTGGAGCTGACCTGACATTGATGCGTGTATAAGCTCTAACCGTGTCATCTTCTTGTGGTTTGCGTTTTTAATTTGCTCAACAAGTTTCAGCCCCTCGGCTTTGTCTACTAATATGTATTTACCTCTGTACTGAATTAATCCGTTTGAGTCACCAACAAGCTTTTCAAACTCTTCCAGAGAAATTTTTTCATCGCCCAAAGAAACTTCATAAGAGAATTCCAATATATCATCCAAAGAGATTGCGCTGGAGGATACTGTATTAAATATTTGCATTAATTCTGCCGAACGTGATTCTCTTACTTTTGCATTAATTGACGCTCTCGGAATAATGATGTTAGTTAATTCTTCCGGCAAAATAACGTCTATTTGTGCTTTTTGCAAGTAATACGCTGTCTGAGCAATTATTTTGTATACTTCATTTAGAGTAAGGTTAAGAGCAAGTTTATCTTCATCTTCAAACAATGTTTCAAGTTCTGGCATATAGCGAACAGCATAGTTTAATTGTTTTTCAACAATTTTACCAATATCTTGTGTACTAAGCTCCCATATTTCATCTTTATGGTACAAATCGTCAAGCAGAATTGTTTCATTAGTTTTACGGTTTTTTATATGAATTTTAAGTTCAAATTCATCATCGCTAAGTTTATTAACCTTGAAAAACGGAATTAAATCGTATTTACCGAGATAAAGTTCATCAAACCACTGCGATATATTTTCAGCAATATCTTTACCTTTCAATAAGCATTTCTGCTCAAGGTCCTTAAGCATATAATGGCCTGATTTAATATCTTTAAACCTATATGCCTTGATTCCTAAAAACTTGTATATAAGATAATTTAAATATTCTCTAATAAATCTTTCAACAAAGTTCTTTGGTTTTTCACCTTTAATAAATAGGTTTTGGGGTAAATTATTTTCAAGCTCGTTAATAATTCTTGCGGATTCTTTATTAGAAACAATCGGCTCATAAACTATTCTGAACATGCCGCCAGTAACTGTTCCAGCGCTTTCTTTTTTATGTACGGTAGGCACAAAATAAAGCTTTTCTATAAGCTTCATAACAAAGTGAGTAAGTTTGTTAAAATAAGCAAATGTTGGTGTAAGCGAAGAAAAATCAACTATTTCGCCAAACCCGCCAAAATAGTCCAAAACTAAATCCAAAGGCATAACGTAACCTATTTCACCTTCAACTTCTTTTGAGGTGAATCTGAACATTGAGCCTTTTGATTTCAGGTAAAATTGGAAGTTATTTGTTGGAGTGACAAAAAAACTAAGCTTAGGATTTTGCGCCGTACCGTCATTTATCAAGAAAAAGTCCGTATTTCTGACGGGTGAATTTGGAGACAAAAATATCCCTTCAAATTCATCCTCAACAAGCTGATATATAAGGCTCAGAGTATATCTAAAATCCTTATTTTTAAACCCGTTTGGATTTTCTGATAAGTTGTAAAAAAACTCATCTACATTGTTTTTCTTTAATGATAAATCTATGTCTAAAGCTTTTGTTTCTTCGCTCATCTTTCCTCATGGTGTCGGGTTAAAACCCGACCTATATTCTATATTCTATATCCTTCCCCCTCTCCTTGAGGAGAGGGCAGGGGTGAGGTGTCCACCCTCATCAATAATAAATTATCTGTGCAAAAAATTGCGCACTACTATACATTTACCTTAACTTTTATCATGCTTTTTCCGGTCATCTCAGAAGGCTGCTCTATTTCCATTAATTGTAGAATTGTAGGTGCAACATCGCATAAAGCACCACCTTCGCGAAGTTCTACTTCATAAGGGGCATTAATTACAACAAACGGAACCACGTTTGTTGTATGTGCAGTATGCGGTTTACCTGTTTCACTATTAAACATAACTTCTGCATTGCCGTGGTCAGCTGTAAGAACCATTGTAACACCATATTGTTTACATTTGTCAGCAATTTTACCTACGCAATCATCGACAGTTTTGCAAGCTTTCTCAGCTGCTTCAAGAACACCTGTATGACCTACCATATCAGGATTAGCAAAGTTTACAAGAATAAATCCGTAATCTTTGTTTTCAATAGCTGAAAGAACATTCTCGCAAACTTCAGGAGCGCTCATCTCGGGCTGCATATCATAAGTCGGAACCTTAGGCGAAGCTACAAGTTTTCTTGTTTCATGAGGCTGAGGTTCATCAATTCCGCCGTTAAAGAAGAATGTTACGTGAGCATATTTTTCTGTTTCAGCCGTTCTAAATTGGTTTATACCGTTTGCTTCTAATACATCACCTAAAATATTTTCCGGTTTTGTTTTCGGAAACGCAACAGGGAATGTGAATGTTGCATCATAACTTGTCATTGTGCAATAGTAAATATTATTTAATACTTTCTTTCTATTGAATCCGTCAAAATCAGAGAAGTTTATAGCTTTAGATATTTCTCTTGCTCTATCCGGACGATAGTTAAAGAAAATTATTGAATCATTATCATGAATTCTTGATTCTTCACCGCCGATTGCTGTCGGAAGTACGAATTCATCGGTTACTCCATTTGCATAAGAAGCTTTAACACCTTCAACAGCTGATGTTGCTTTTTCACCTTCACCGAATAATAAGCAATTATACCCTTTTTCAACTCTATCCCAACGGTTATCTCTGTCCATTATGTAATAACGGCCGACAATAGATGCTATTTGCGGTAAATTATATTTTTTCAATTCATCTTCAACTGTTTGTAAATATGTGCAAGCACTGCTTGGCGGAGTGTCTCTTCCGTCAAGGAATGCGTGTACATAAACTTTTGTCAATCCTTCATCTGATGCAAGCTTAATCAATGCAAGCAAGTGATCTAAAGATGAGTGAACACCGCCTGTTGAAACAAGACCGTATATATGAAGTGATGAATTATTCTCTTTTGCGTGATTAATTGCTTCTAAGAATTTTTCATTTTTGAAGAACGAGCCGTCTTTTATTGCGTTATTAATCTTTGATAAATCCTGATAAACAATTCTTCCAGCACCAAGGTTTAAGTGACCGACTTCACTATTTCCCATTTGACCTGCGGGAAGTCCTACGTATTCACCGTCAGCGTGAATTTGTGTAGACGGATAATCTTTTATAAGTTCAGGGACATTAACAGCATCGCATAGTTTTGTCGCATCGTATTTACTGTCATTATTTACCCCTATGCCCCAGCCATCCATAATACATAATAAAACTCTGTTCATAATATTATAATCTCCTAAAATTGTATCTTTTAAACTAATTAAGTGTAATATAAACACAGGTTAAAGTAAAGAGGAAAACATATTATAAATATAACAATTTTTATAGAATTGTTAAGTTTTGTTAAATTAAATTTATGCGTTAAAACACAGTATCTATAAGGATTTTAAGAATTTATATCTGATTATAAAAATATCAAATCAAAAAAAAAGGCAATTTTTTTTATCTCAAAACGTTTATATATATAAGATGTAGAAAAAGGTTTTATTACATTGAAAAGGTAAAGTTAGATAAGTTAAAAATGTAAGTTGTAAAATATAGGAGTAGTTAGTTATGGCAGAAGATTTTCAAGTAAAACAAAATTCATCAGGGTCTCCCCTTTATGGATTAACAGGAACAGCATTAGGTGGTGTAGGCACATATTATGCATTGAATCACTTTACAAAACCAAAATACGGTTCTTATGAAGAAATTTTAGCAGAAGCGCAAGATTCATTTGACAGCAAATTAAAGAACGCTGCAGAAGGCGAAGAAACAAATTTCTTAAATGAAGCAAAAGCTTTGAGAGAAAAGAAAGTAACCGCAGAGAATAAATATCAGACAGATTTTGAAGCATTTAAAGCTGCTGATAAGGAAGTTGAAACTAAAGAATTACAAGAATTAAATGAAAAACTTAAAAATGCAGCAGATGATAAAAAATCAGAAATTCAAAAAGAAATTGATAAACTTGTAGCTGATAAAAAAGATAAAATTAAATTATCAGAATTGCCGGCTGAAGAACAAGAAAAAGAGTTTGTAAAAACGTTAGGCGAAAATATTAAAGATAAAAAAGCTTATATTGATAAAGAGTTAGAAGAAGCTAAGAATACATTTACAGGAAAATATGCAGAAAAACTAAAACGTAAATGGGGCTTTGCCGAACATTTCGGTTGGAAAATCGGTGCAGCAACAGCAGCAGGCGCATTATTAGTAGGTGCAATCGCGAGCGCATTGGCTCCAAAAAATAATTAATATCGCATAGCATATTACTCAGATATTTTACAAAAAATGTCCTCTATTAAATTAATAGAGGACATTTAATTTTATAGTCCGATTTCCATTACAATTGATGAAATTTCATTTGATATATCAGAATCATTTGAGATATTATCTCTTACAAGCTTAGCAAAATCTGCTTTTTTGAATTCATGCAAGCCTTTTGTTTTAAATATGTATTCTAAATTTTTTGCAGTTGAAATTGAAGAATCAAAATCCTCTTCTGAAATAGAAGCAAAATTATTTAACTCATTATTAATGGTCTTTATAATCAGAGATTTTGGAAGTAAGTCCTCAAACTCGCCGCAGGATACAAGGTGAATTTTGTCTGTTTTTCGTAATTTCGGCTTTATTTGATTAATATTTTCTTCTGCATCTTTATCTAAAAGGAGATATATCGGAATTTTAAGTTCTTCTATAAGTTTATAATACATTTTTACGACCTGATTTTTTCCACCGGCAGGAATTATTTGTATTCCTTCTTTGTAAAAATCACATCCTAAATACTTTGAAAATGCAGGCAAAAGTATTTCTTCAGTAATGCCTTCAACCAGTAAAACTTTTTGTATCGGATATTTGAGACCTTTTTTATTGCGAAGTGTAATTAAAATATTATTAATAATATTGTTTGAAGCGTATGAGATTCTTCGCCTTAAATTGATATTTGGCTCAGAATGACATGTTGGTTCTGTTTTTAACACTATGTCATTCTTAGACGCATGCTGAAGAATCTCATAAGTAAGTGCTTTTAACCATCTTAAATTTATAGGACAAGATTCGTCTATCTGAGATATTAAAAGATTGTAATTAATATTATTGTTCAAATAATCTTGAGTTTCTTCTGTGTTTATAAATACTGAATTTTCATATTGTTTGATTATCTTATTAACATAATTGCCATTCAAACTATCCTTTACCATGGGGGGAGTGCAAGGGTGGCAATCTGCTAATGACTCATTAATTATCTCTTCCGCTATTCTTGTAACTTCACTTGCGGACATATTCAATAAATCTTGTTTTCTATATACTGGCTCAATCAAGTTTGAAATAATAATATCTGAGAACACTCTAAAATATTTATCTTTTGTAGGTTTAAACCTCGTTAAACGGTCAAAAGATATTATTAATTGTTCTTTTGTTAATATTTTATATTTCATATTAAAAGTTTAATACATCTAAATTAATTTTTTCTAATATTACAAATTGTAACAAAATATGTAAACTTTTGTAACAAAATTCTTAATTTAGTGAAATTTCTGAAGAGAAATATACTTTATATATATAAGAGTATAAAAAATACGGAGCTAAGACAAAAAATGGCGTTTCTAATGTTATTATGTCAAAAAATGAAACTGCAGCGTGAGGAAAACAGACTCACGTTAGAGCAGATGCGCTTTTCGTCTAAAGTAGACCGTATGGAAAAGAAGGTTGGGAAGAGACAAAAATACTACGATAAACTTAAAAAACAGCTTGAAAGACAAGCTAATTTCTATAAAAATTCAGCTAATATACAAATTAGTACAATGTTTGGTTTGGGAACAAATTCTGTTAATCTGGAAAATTTGTATGGCACAAATGGTGCAACCCAACTTGCATTACAAAATATGGGTCCTGACGAAATAAGAGATATATTAAATAAAGCAAGTCAAGGTCAATGTACATTAGATTTAAATAATGAAACTATACTAAATTTATTAAAAACAGGCGTAACGCAAGCACCATATGATACGAAAGATCGCAAAGGTAACGAAATAAAGAAAGGTGATATCGTCAATTCTTGGACAGGTGAAAAAGTTGATATAGAAGGAGCAGACCCGCAAGTAATCAATCAAGCAGCAACTATATTACAGCAAATGGCAAATGCTAAAGTTTCTAAGATGCAATCTCAGGCTTCTCAGATGAAAGCTAGTTATGATAACAATGTTTCAATTTGGTTGGAAGCTCAACAAGAAGATTTGGAAGCCAGAGAAGAATGGGAAATGGATCTTCTTGCAGAAGAACAAGCGGATATGGAAGCAGACAAGAATATGGTCGAAGCAAAACTCAAGAGAGTTCAACAGGAAAAACAAAACATCGAACAAGCACTCGGTCAAGCTATCCAAGATTCGGCGCCGAAGTTCGGACTCGGATAATATACATAATTTTAATATCAACCAACAACGCCGGCGATTTCGCCGGCGTTTTAATATTCTTTAATGAATAAGATACTTCGCTAACGCTCAGCATGACAGGCTTCTTGTCATTCTGAGGGAAAGAACTATTCAGCCCGAAGAATCTCAAGATATATAAGATTCTTTGATAAAGCTCAGTATGACGTATAAAATTTAGCATAATATAACCCTCATATATTTACCCCCATTTCTTTACATTTACCCTTGTTTTGGCTATAATCAAAGTTAGATTTGGGAGGCTTGAGTCTTAGTTAAACCTTGCTCCCTCGCCCTGCGGGAGAGGGTAGGGGTGAGGGGACAGCATATATGAAATATTTGAAAAATTTATTCTTTTTAATAATAACGTTCATAACCTTATTAACACTAACCGTTTCTGCAGAAACGGCTAAAGTAAGTTCTATGGTTTATGATGATTCATCAGCATTCGTTTATATTAATGTTGAAAACACTTCATCTGTGGACAATTTCCCGCAAAAATATGTTAGATTAGAAAACCCTAACAGAATATATTTTGACATTAATGATGCAATCCTAATCGGTCCTAAACAGCAATTGGCATTTGAAAAAAGTAAGATTACAGAAGTACGGCTTGCACAATTTTCAACAAATCCGGATATTGTACGTGTCGTAGTTACGTTTGAAGAAGGGTTTGATACATCCAAGGTTAAACTCGTTAACGTTAACGGAAATATTATTGTTAAATCGGATGAAGTTAAACTTTCAAATGATTATTTTAATAATATTTACGACGAAACACCCGAAAAAACTCCGTATTCAGGAATCACTGCAATTTCGAAAGTTATACAAAAAGTCATTATAAAACCGACTTTAACTGAGTCTGATAATAAAAATACCGTACAGGTTATGGATGACATATATAAAGCGTTTTCAAGTTCGACTCTGAATAATTCTGACGGAAAAACATACGATTCAGTAGTTTCAATAGATATCTCATCAGATTTAAAGTTAAGAACGAAATACTTTATTAACGGTTATTACCTGAAGAATGGCGGTCTTCTTGTGAGCGGACTAGGGCAGTTAACAGTAGAAAAAGTATTTATGCTTGACTCTCCTAAGCGTGTTGTAATTGATTTGCCAAATACTTATGTTGATAAAAGAATAAGAAACAAAGAGTTAAGTTTGTGTCCGGATAACAGCTGTAAAGATACCGCTAAAATAGGACAATTCGATTATAATAAAGCAAGGATAGTCATTACAACGGATAAGCCGGAAAAATACATTCCGATATATTCTAATGATTCTCAATCAATGCTTATTATAAACGCTGATAAGCTTAACCATACATCACTTGCCGGCTCTGTATCAAATATACAAAAAGCGTATGTTAAGAAACTTTCTAATAAATCAGGCGAGCTGATTTTGACATTTACAACACCTGTTGTTCATTCAATAGTGAGAAATGATAATTTATTAACAATTTATATGTTTAATGTAAAAAGTTATAATGAACCGGATTTAATTAAAACCCTAAACGGTTCTATGTATAAATCATTAACGCTTTCTCTACTGCCTCAAATAGGTGTAAAAGCGGAATTAAAAGTAAAGAAAGATGATATTATTAAAATCGACCAAAGTGTAGACGGGAAAGCATTGAGATTTACGCTTACTTCTCAGAAAGATAGTAAAATAACAGAACCGGTAATTCCTGTTGAAACAGAGATTAAGCCTAAAAAACCGCCAATAAAGAACAAAGTTGTACTTGACCCAGGTCACGGCGGAACGGATTATGGCGCAATCAGAGAAGGCATAAATGAAAAAGATATTACTTTAGATTTGACTCAAAGAGTTGCTTCAATTCTTAAATCAAAAGGTTACAAAGTTGCAATGACAAGAACTGAAGATGTATATTTGGGACTTCAGGAAAGATGTGATTTTACCGAAGCAGAAAATCCTGAAATATTCGTAAGTATTCACGTTAATTCTGCTGTTGCAACAGAACCGTTCGGGCTAGAAACACACTATTACCATGAGCCAAGTAAAGAGCTTGCTGAGGTTATACAAAAACATCTAGTAAAAGAAATTAATTCAAAAGACAGAGGAATTTTGAAATCAAAATTCTATGTTATTAATCATACAGACGTGCCAGCTGTTCTTGTAGAGACAGGATTTTTATCAAATCCCGATGAAAGAGCAGAATTGATAACTGATAAACGCAAGCAGGCTACAGCAAAAGCAATTGCTGAAGGTATAATAGAGTACTTAAAAAGTAAAAAATAAACTTTTCTCCCTGCCCCATACGGGGAAGGGTTAGGGAAGGGGTAAAAAATGAATAATACATCACCAATAGGATTTTTTGATTCGGGAGTCGGCGGGCTCTCTGTTCTAGCACGTTTTCGAAAATTATTACCCAATGAAAATGTTGTTTATTATGGTGATACAGTTCATCTTCCTTATGGAAACAAATCAAAAGAAGAATTAATAGGATACGCTAAAAATATCCTTGATTTTATGCAAACAAAAGGTGTGAAAGCTGTCGTAATTGCCTGCAATACATCATCCGCACAAGCTTATGATACAATTAAAGACATTTATCAAATACCCATTTATCCCATAATTCAGACTTGTGCAAAAGTTATTGCGGTTAATAATTATAAAAGAATAGGCGTTTTTGCGACAGAAGCTACTATTAAATCAGGTAAGTATGCTAATGAACTGAAAAAATACAATTTGAATATACAAGTAAAAGAAATGGCAAGCAAAAACTGGGTTAGTATAGTAGAGAAAAGGGGTAAAAATATTAAAGATGATATACTGCATATAAAAGATGAAATAGAAGAAATGCTCGAGTTTAATCCAGATAAAATTATTTTGGGCTGTACTCATTACCCGTATTTAATGAATGAGTTTATTAAATATGCTCCGAGAGAGCTATTTATTGACCCCGCTGAGATTTTTGCAAAATACGTAAAACACGACTTGGATACAAAAAATTTGCTTAATAAATCAAACTTTTTAGGTGAAGATGAGTTTTACGTAAGTTCCAATCCTAAAGAATTTGTTGAAAATGCAAAAATATTTTACGAAATTAAAAATCCGCCAATATTAGTTAAAAGCATTACTTAGGGTACACTTTAGTGCACTCTACGAATTAATTAATAATTATTTAACTCTTGAAAACACTTCTACATCAATATTATCAAATGTGTTGTCGAAGAAATATGCAGCAGAAGCTACCATAGAAGCATTATCGGTACAATATTTCATAGCAGGGGCATAGACTTTATATCCTAAATCAGCAAGGCTGAATATCTTTTTACGTATTTCACTGTTAGCGGCAACTCCGCCAGCCAGAACAACTTGTTTAAAGTCTGTTTCTTCAAGTGCGTGTTTTACTTTTTTATAAAGAGTAGATGATACGCATTCCTGAAAGCTTGCACAAATATCAGCAAGTGGTAAATCTTTGCCATCGAAGGATTTTACCAATCTTAGTGCGGCAGTTTTTAATCCTGAAAAACTAAAATCATATTCACCGACTTTAGCCTCAGGAAGTTTAAACGCAAATGGATTTCCTTCTTGAGCAAGTTTATCCAATTTCGGCCCCCCTGGGTACGGCAAGCCGATTAAGCGAGCAACTTTGTCATATGCTTCACCAACTGCATCATCAATAGTTTCTCCAATTATTTGCATATCAGAATATGAATTAACCTTTATAATTTGTGTATGACCACCGCTTACTAGAAGCGCAATGAATGGAGGCTCTAAATCCGTATCGATAAAATTAGCCGCCAAATGAGCATTCAGGTGATTAATCCCAATAAACGGTTTATCATAAGTTAACGCCAATGATTTTGCAGCATTTAACCCAACCAAAAGGCAACCTACAAGCCCCGGACCTACCGTACCTGCAAAAGCATCGATTTGATTTCCGCTAACACCGGCTTGCTTAAAAGCTTCATCTATAACAACATTAATTGCTTCAAGGTGTTCTCTTGCTGCAATTTCCGGTATTACTCCGCCATATTCCTCGTGTATCTTGATTTGAGAAGCAACGACATTTGATATAACTTTTCTTCCGCCTTTAACTATTGCGCAGGCTGTTTCATCACAGCTTGATTCAATAGCCATTATGAGCGAATTATTATCAATCGTAACGGGTTTCACTGTAAATAATGTATTTTTAATTTTATTCATAAGACTATTATAATACAAATCAGTTTTTATATTTCTTGATTTTAATATTTGTTTGTTTATTAATTAATATATATAGATTTTACACTGGTAATTGCAAAGAGGAGACATGCAAGTAAACTTAAACAACTTAAGTTACGTTAATTTTAATGCAACATTAAAAATATACAACAGCGGAAATCAAAACACAAAAATATCGCCTAAATCAGCAAATATTATTGAAAAAGCGTTTTCTTATGCAACTAAAGATGAAAGCGGTCACATGGATGTATTATTGTTTGATAGATATAGCAATAATGTCGCAAGCCCTGACAGAATAATATATACTGACGGAGCATACTCAGACTTTGCTGATACTTTAATTAAAGAAACAAAAGATAATGATGTTATATTAGGCAAATTATTAACAACATTTTATGGATTTAAAGACATTATAAGATTTAAAGAAAAAGTTATGACTATGTTCAAATAAAAAATTCATATATAATATAAATATAGGGATAATGTTCTTATATAGTAAAATTCCTTAATAGAATTATAAAGGGTAATAATATTAGTCATGGTAAAGTTTTTAGATAAGGCAAAAATAAGAGTAATCTCGGGTCATGGCGGAAACGGCATGGTTGCGTGGCGCAGAGAAAAATATGTTGATAAAGGCGGCCCGGCAGGCGGAGACGGCGGGCGAGGCGGTGATATATATTTTGTTGCAGATGAAAATATGTCAACTCTTTTGGACTTTAAAATTAAATCCGTTTATAAAGCTAAATCAGGTGAAAACGGCGGAATTAAAGGTATGCACGGTGCCGGCGCGAAAGATTTGTTTATAAGAGTTCCGCTTGGTACATTAGTTAAAGATACTAAAACAGGAAACATTATCGCTGATTTTACCGAAAATGAACAAAAAGTTTTAATCGCAAAAGGCGGACGAGGCGGCAGAGGAAATGCTCGTTTTGCAACTGCACAAAAAAAAGCACCGCAGTTCTGCGAACCGGGAGAACCCGGAATTGAAAGAATTTTAGAACTTGAGCTTAAACTTATTGCCGACGTAGGGCTTCTCGGTATGCCGAATGCAGGTAAATCTACATTTATAAGTGCGGTAAGCTCTGCAAAACCTAAAATTGCAGACTATCCGTTTACAACTCTTGTACCCAATCTTGGTGTAGTACCAAAGTCTGACGGCGGTTCCTACGTTATAGCAGATATTCCGGGATTAATAGAAGGAGCGTCTGAAGGCGTTGGACTTGGACATGAATTTTTGCGTCACGTTGAAAGATGCAGATTTTTAATACATATTGTTGATTTAACAGCAGAAAATCCTGTTGAAAACTACAAAATTATTAATAATGAATTAAAAAAACACTCAGAACATTTAGGAAATCTGTACCAAATACTTGTACTAAACAAGATTGATGCAGTACAAAAAGACGATTTAGATAAATACATTGAAGATTTTAAACAATATTCTAAAGATGTTTACCCAATATCAGCTGTTACAAGAGACGGTATAAAAGAACTTTTGCATTTTATAGATTCAAAAGTCGATGAATTACCGAAACCTGTATTTGATATACAAATAGAAGAAGATTTAGGTGCATATGATAATGATGACAGCGCTTTTGAAGTAAACAAGATTGCTAAAGATGCATTTGTTATAGAAGGCGGTAAAATTAATCGTCTTGCAAAAGTAACAGATTCAAGAAATACTGAGCAAGTTATTAGACTTCAAAATATTTTAAAAGGCATGGGCGTTTTTGATGAACTAAAAAAATACGGGCTTAAAAACGGTGATGTAGTAATCTTGGGCGGACTTGAACTTGCCTATTATGATGATGAGTTTTGGGGTGATGAAGCCAAAGGGTAGGGTAAATAGATAAAGGAGTAAAATATATTCTTTTATGCTAAGTGCAATAGCTGAAACTAAAAAATGTGATAATGACATTCCTATTGGTTGTGTGATTAAATTAAACGGGAAAATTATTTCAAAAGCTCACAACCTTAGAGAAGATATCAATGATATAACTGCTCACGCTGAACTACTTGCAATAAAAGAAGCTCAGAAAATTTTAAAAACATCAAGACTCAATGACTGTGAAATGTACGTAACGCTTGAACCTTGTCCGATGTGTGCGTGGGCAATAGTTCAATCCGGCATAAAGACATTATATTTTGGTTCATATAACCATCAATACGGGGCTATGGGTTCTGTTTTAGATTTACCAAAGTTAGCAAATTCTAAAATTAAAGTGTATGGCGGGATTGAGGAAGAAATTTGTAATAAAATATTGGAAGAATTTTGGAAGAATATAAGAGAAAATAATGATAACAAAAACCGAACTTGATAATTTAGTTAAAAAATATGAAAACACAGATTTTATAAAAGATGATCCGATTCAGTTTATACATGGCTGCAATACTAAAAAGGAAGCTGAAATTTTGGGTTTTATTGCATCTGCTTTCGCATTTGGAAATAGAACCGCATTTATAAACTCACTAAAAAACATTTTTAATTGTTGTGATAATGACATCTGCGGTTATATATACAATGGAGATTTTAATAACTTAAAGGGAAGTTATTATAGAATATATAAGGATTATGATATTATAGCGTTATTTAAAATACTACATAATATTTATAAATATGAAGGCGGACTTGAAGACCTGTTTTCTAACTCATTTATTACTGATAGGGGAAATAAATATGATCATTATTTATCTAATGTTGTTAATACATTATATAAATATGCACCGCATAATATTGGCATAGGATTTAATCATATGATTCCTAAAGCACAAAATGGCAGTGCTATGAAAAAGATGAACATGTTTTTACGCTGGATGGTAAGAAAATCCTCTGTTGATATTGGGATTTGGAATTTCATGTCTCCTGCGGATTTATACATACCGCTCGATGTACATGTTGCAAGACAATCAAGAGAGATGGGGCTTTTAAGAAGAAAAAGCAATGACTACACAGCAGTAAAAGAACTTACGGAAAAATTAAAAGAATTTTGTCCTGAGGATCCGACAAAATATGATTTTGCAATGTTTGCTTTTGGTGTAGAATTAAATAAGAAGATGAATAAGGTTTAAGTTTATGAATGAATATTATTTTAACTCTAAGAAATATCTATTTTTACTAATTATCGTCTGTACACTATTTTTAATATTAGTTGTTAAAATGTTTGATTATCTGCCTAATTACAATGATGAAGATAATAATCAAGTATTAACAGGAAACAATGCCGAACAAACTATTTATAAACCTGAACAAAAAGAACAGGCTGATAATAATATTAAAACTTCCGAAGAAGATTTAGAACGTCATAAATCAGGGCATATTGATTTTTTTAAACAAAAAAATAATCAGTCAGAATATAATATTGTTGAAGAAATACAGGCTCCTAAAAGTGTAGTTGATGAAGATTTACCACATCAGTTTAATAAAACAAATACTGCTGTTAATACTGATGCCTCAGCTCTTAACAGCATTTTGAATGCTAAAAAATTTGAATTATCCGAAGATTATTCAGATGCGGTATCAGAGCTTCAAAAAGTACCAGAACTTACATCTGATAATGAACTTTTAGCTATGAGCTATGAAGAAATATCAAATATTTATGCTAAAAATGGAAAATACCAGACTGCACTTTCTTTTGCTATTAAAGCTAATAAAACTTCTACTTCTTTTGCAAGAGAAGTTTTAATTGCAAAAATATATTATAAATCAGGAAATACTGAAAACGCGATAAAAATGATTAATGATGCGTTAAAAAGAGGATTCTAACAATATGGAACAAAATGTCTTAGATATATCTAAAATCAGAAAATTACTATTTTTAGGTCCGAATGGTTCATACAGCGATTTTGCTAAGGATAAATTTATTGATGCTTATAATATAAATTGTGTATGTACAAACCTTAAGTCAATTTCAGCTGTTATAAAAGCAATGAAAGATGAGAATTCGGAAGATATAGTTGGTGTTATACCTATTGAAAATTCTATTGAAGGTATAGTCAGAGAAACATTGGATAATTTATCTTCACTAAAAAGAGAAGGTATAAAAATTATTGCTGAAACAACAATGAATATAGAGCATTCTTTAGTTGGGTTCGGGCAAAAAAAAGATATTAAAGTAATTCGTTCACATACGCAAGCATTAGCACAATGTAAACACTACATTAATTCAAATTTCCCTGACTCATTAATAGAAGAAGCTACTCTTTCAACGTCAGCGGCGATTAAATCACTTTCAAAGGATAAGCCTTATGTTGGAGCTATCGGCAGTTTTGATTGCGCTAAAATGTACAATGTACCAATAATAGAAGAACATATTAATGATGAAGAGAATAATAAAACAAGATTTATTTTATTGGGGAAATTTATGGCGCCTCAAACAGGAAAAGATAAAACGAGTATTACTTTTTCAACAGAAAATAAAGCAGGTGCTTTGAGTAAAATTCTTGCTATATTAGATTCTTACGAAATAAATATGTCATATATAGATTCTCGTCCTTCTAAAAAAGAATTGGGTGAATACGTTTTCTATATCGATTTTGAAGGACACGTAGAAGATGAAAAAGTACAAATGGCATTTGCAGACATTAAACCGCTTGTAAAAATGTTCTATGTAATTGGTTCATATAGCGCAGTATAAAGTATTTCAAGTTTTAGAAATTGCCCCGGTGTAAATGTAAAAGCATAAAAACCCGTCACGTATGGCATTATCGTTGAATTTGAGACCATTTGTCAACCTCAAAAATTCGCATTTACATTTCTTAACAATCAATCATTTTTTTTAAATATTGTCATTCTGAGGGTATTAACCAATTTTACCAAAGAATCTTTATTTTATGAGATACTTCGCTAACGCTCAGTATGACAAGATTATAGTAAAACATATATTTGCCTTAAAAATCTCAAAACAATTATACTAAATTTAGCGGTTGATCCAGAGAACGAATTGTAACATCCAGCTCATTTGGGAAAATACTTTTTAAATGACTTGTTAAATCGTTAGTTGAACTTACCCAAAACATTGGAGAAGTTAGGATTCTCGGACTATATCCATTTACAGCGGGAAGCTTAAACATAACAGGGTCATCTCCATGATGCTTTGCTAAAATATTTTTTATTCCGCAGAGCTCTTCATAATTAACTTCTTGTTTCAAAGACACGGTAACAATATTAGCATTATCAACTGATTTCGCAGAATCAACAAGTATAGAAATCTGGTCTTCACCTCTGTGTTGCACTTTCCCTGTAATGATAACTTTTTCATCAACTACAAGAATATCACCAAACTCTTGGAGTTTTTTATGGAAACATACACATTCAGCCTTGCCTGTTAAATCTTCAAGTGTAATAAATCTAAGGAACTTTGAGGGATCTTTTTTAGTAGGAATCTGTCGCGTTGCAGTAATTAAGCCGCAAATCGTAACTTCTTTACCTTCTTCCTGTTCTGCCAGTTCAGACACATTATGAGTTTTAAGGAATTGTATTTTATCTCTTAGTGAAAACAGCGGATGTGACGTGACATAAAATCCCAAAAATTCTTTTTCAAATTGTTGAATTTCTTTATCTGTATACTCTTCGTCACTTCCTAGAAGCTGATATTGAGCATTCGCGAACTCGTCATCACCACCTAAAGATGCAAATAAGCTAACCTGCCCCATCGCTTTGTCTTTAGCTTCCTTAGATGTTACATCAAGAATATGCTCCATATTTTCAAAGAGCTGTTTACGGCTCTTTTCAATATTAGAAAACGCACCTGATTTAATCAAGCCTTCTAGAGATTTTTTGTTAACATATTTTGCATCAACACGTTTACAAAAATCAAAGATGCTTTTAAAATCACCATTTTCTTCGCGCTCTTTTATAATTGCTTCAACGACAGGAGCACCTACACCTTTAATAGCTGCCATGCCGAAACGAATATTGTCGCCGTCAGGCGCATACTCAAGATATGATTTATTGATATCCGGCGCTAAAACAGTACTGCCGTATTTTTGAGCTTCTGCAATATATAGTTGTGTTTGGTCTTTATTATCTGATACGCTTGATAAAAGAGCAGAGAAGTATTCAACTGGGTAATGACATTTTAAATAAGCAGTTTGATATGCAACAAAAGCATAAGCTGCGGAGTGAGACCTGTTAAAACAGTATGATGCAAAAGCAAGTATTTGGTTAAACAGCTTTTCTGCATCTTCTTTCTTCATATCGTGTTTTGCAGAAGCTTCAATAAACTTACCTCTCTGCTCTTCCATTGTTTTCAGGTCTTTTTTACCCATCATACGACGAACTTGGTCTGCTTGACCGAGTGAATAATCTGCAAGGACTTGGAAAACTTGCATTATTTGTTCTTGATAAACAATGGTACCGTATGTATCTTTTAACACAGGTTCAAGAAGCGGGTGAGCATATGTAATAGCCTGCTGCCCGTGTTTACGTGCCACAAAGTCATCAACCATACCTGAACCCAGAGGCCCGGGACGGAATAATGCAACTAAAGCGCCTAAATCTTCAAATACGTCAGGCTTAAGTCGTTTAACAAGGTTCATCATACCTTGTGATTCAAGCTGGAATACACCTATCGTTTCGCCTTTGACAAGCATATCGTAAGTTGGTTTGTCATCAAGCGGTATATGGTTAATATCGACATCAATACCGCGATATTTTTTAACCATTTTAACTGTTTTAGTTATCATAGTTAAGTTTCTTAAGCCTAAAAAGTCCATCTTTAAAAGGTCAAGGACCTCAGTAGCTTCATGTTTTGGATAACCTGTTTGAACAATTCCGTCTTTTGAAGGTTGAACGGGTAAAATTGTGTCTAAAGGTGCATGTGATATAATTACACCTGCTGCGTGAGTTCCTGTACCGCATTTTAGACCTTCTATCGCCACTGCCATATCAACCCATCGTTTAAAACTGATTGATTTTCCAGTATCAGGATTAACTATCTGAAAATCTTCGTTATATAACTGTTTAAACTCAGATTCACCTTCACAGCTTATAATATCTCTTAACCACTCTGCTTTCGGATTTGTTGCTCTTGCAACGTCAAGTGCGGGTTCTATAAGCCCAGTTAATCTGTTACTTTCAACAAAAGGAACTTGGAGTACTCTACCGACACCTTTAAAAGCAGCTTTGGGAGCATAAGTAGAAAACGTAATAATCTGACAAACTTTATCCTCACCATATTTTTGGGTTACATAATCTATAACCTCTCCGCGTCTTTCAATACAAAAATCAATATCTATATCAGGCATGGTAAAACGTTCGGGATTCAAAAATCTTTCGAACAATAGTTTGTGATAAATTGGGTCAATATCCGTAATTTCAAGCGCATAAGCAACAACAGAACCTGCTGCTGAACCTCTGCCGGGACCGACCGGAATATCGTGAGTCTTAGCGAAATGAATAAAATCCCATGTAATCATGAAGTATGCAGGGAACCCCATTTGATTAATTACGCCCAGTTCATATTTTGCACGTTCGACAATTGAATCGGGAATCGGATCTCCATAGCGTTTTTTCAGCCCTTCAAAAACTACGTGTTCTAAATAGTTTTCTATACCTTGAATATATTTTGCTTCATCTAAGACTTCTTCTCGGGAATCTGTTTTATTTTTCTTCTTTAATCTTTCTATGATTTTTTCATCTACATCATCAGAAGTAAAAATAAATTCTTTAGGAACATCATAATGCGGAAGCGGTGCATTATGAAGTTCTATTTCAACATGGCACTTATTACAAACCTCTTCAGTATTTGCACAGCATTTTTCAAAAGTTTCATCATCCATCCATGAAAAAGCCTGTCGCATTTCTTCTTTTGACTTAATATAAAACTCATTATTCGGGAAACTGAAACGCTTTTCATCATCTTTATTCGCGTTAGTTTGAAGACATAAAAGTGTATCCTGCGCGTCAGCATCCTCTTTTTTTAGATAATGCGAGTCATTAGTGATAATCATTTTTATATCTAAATCCTTAGCCAGTTTCATAAGCATAGGATTTGTACGTTTCTGTTCTTCGAGATTATGGTCTTGAAGCTCTATATAATAATCATCACCAAATAACTCCTTATAGCGCTTTGCTGTTTCATACGCTTCATCTTTTTCGTCTTTTAAAAAGTGCTGTAAAACTTCTCCGCCTAAGCAGGCAGATGCACAAATTAAACCTTCATAATGTTCTTTAAGAAGTTCAAAATTGATTCTTGGCTTATAATAAAACCCTTCGCACCAAGCAGTTGAAACCAATTTAATCAGGTTTTTATACCCTTTATCATCTTTAGCAATCAATATTAAGTGATAAAGAGGGTTATTAGCTGAATCATGTACATGAATATCACCTGTATGTACGTAAAATTCACACCCGATAAGCGGATTAATACCATATTTTTCGGCTAACTCATAAAATTCAACAGCAGAATACATAACTCCGTGGTCAGTTATTGCAATTCCCGGAAGTTCATTGTCGGCAGCATATTTAACTAAATCTCCGACCCTAATCATACCGTCAAGCAGAGAGTACTCTGTGTGAATGTGTAGTGGAACAAATTTTGCCATAATTTAAATTTAGCACAAATCGATATTAACGTTTGTAAAATTTTATCAAAATTTAATTATAAACAAACAAATCTGTTTTTGTTAATTTTTTCTCTGTTCTGAGCTTGAAGTTCTCTTATTTCAGTATATAAAGTTTGAATCTCTTTCTCTGTTTTATTATCAGGCATAACAATATTTTTTGATTTTAGTTCTATTGGCAATGTAGCATTTTTAATACTTTTAACATGTTTCGAAGATACAGATGATTTTACACTTTTAGTGCCTAAATTTAATGTTCCAAAAAACTTTTCAAAAAATTCTGTAAACATATTCTTAACCTTTATACAATAACCTTACATATATATAAAAACTTTTTTTAACTAAAAATTGACATTTTGTTAAGAATTTGTTACAAAATTATAATTCATTTTTTAAAATATTAATTACAAAATCCAAAGCACCTTGTTGAGATTTGAACACATCATTGCCTGATTTTGCCGTTTGTGCATAGAATTTGTTATCACTAAATAATTCATCGGCAATTTGTATAAACTCTTCTTCATTTTTTACAACAAATCCGGCTTTAGCGTTCTGTATAATTGCATAAATATCTTTAAAATTATGAATCGAAGGACCAGAGATTACAGGTTTGGAGAAAATTATAGATTCAAGCGGATTATGCCCTCCAGTCTTATTAAAGCTTCCGCCTATAAATGATATATCAGAATAAGCGAACATTTTACCAAGTTCGCCCATTGTATCAAGAATCATAATATCAATATCAGACATCGAATCAACACCATTAGAGCGTAAACCATACGTAAATCCGCTTTCACCAACTATCGTTTCAACTTCATCTTTCCTTGTTAAATGACGCGGAGCAATTATGAGTTTCAAATCATTATGTTTTTCTTTTAAAGCTTTATATACATTTATAACGATTTCATCTTCTCCTGAGTGGGTAGAAGCCGCAAGAAGAACTCTTCCGCATTTATCGAAGTTAAATGTTACCTCAGGTGCATTAATATCGAATTTAAGATTGTTCATTCTTATTGTGGTATCAGGATTTGTACCAAGTGATAAAAATTTATTTAAATCTTCTGTGCTTTGGGTATAAATTCCTGCATATTTATTCAATAGCGGTTTAAAGAATAATTTTAGTTTTTTATATGAATTGTATGTTCTATCTGATATTCTTCCGTTTATTATAGAAAGTTTTATCCCTCTTTTTTTACATTCAATTGCTATATTCGGCCAAATCTCAGTTTCTGCTATAAAAATAATATCAGGTTTAATATTATCCAAAAATCTTTTTACACATGAAGGTGTATCAAACGGAAAATATGTAACAAGATTTACAGTATCATCAAGTTTTTTATGTGCAATTTCCTGTCCTGTATTTGTACCTGTTGTAACAACTATTTTAATTTCAGGAAAAACTTCTCTTGTTTTATTTATCAATTTTTCGATTGCATTAACTTCTCCGACGGAAACTCCATGGAACATAACAACTTTTGAATTTTCTTTGTTATCAAGGTTAGTATACCCTTTTTTAAGTTTTATAGCTTCAAGGGAATAGCCCGAGCTCTTATGAAATATAATTAATATCGGATAAATTAATCTATATATAATCTCGCTTATTAAACCTATCATTTTCTATTATTCCTCAACAAGAATGTATCTTCTTCCTTCATCAATAATTTTATAATTAAGTTTTTTTATCTCATCGTCTAATTGTTTTTTCTTGATAATTACAAAATTATCTTTTTTCTTTAGTTCACGTTTTAAATCATCAATCCCAAAATCACCGCCGTATATAATCGGTTCATTCCCGTCACGGTAATATATAAGAGAATATTTGTGAGTAAACTTGTAACAAGTTATTGTTTTATTCTGTTCTTTTGCGATTTGGGCAAATCTCATCAAATCATCTTGACCGAATTTGTAATCAATATTAAAGAATAAACCCGTACCAAATGCGCTTAAAAATGTCATAAAAAGTACGTAAGTAATAAATACACCTGCAAATTTTTCTTTTATAGCAAATATTATTGATAGAATTCCGGTTAAAAGTAAAAGTGATATACATAAAGGTTTCGCGGCTGATATATCAACGTTCAATTCTTGCGGCAAATATAGCTGTGTAAACATGGCAGCAATACCAGCAAGAATGAATATAGAACCTAATACGTAAACTGTTCTATTAATTATTCTTGAATACTCCCCTCTTTCTATATAATTTGTCCAAATAAGCCCACCTAACAAAGCTAAAGCAGGGTATATAGGAAGAATGTACGTTATTAACTTCGTCTTGGATGAAGAAAAGAATAACAGTGTAAAAATAGCTATAATTCCCGCAAACACTATTAGCTGATGAGTATCATTCTTTCCTCTGAATCCAAAATCCCATTTAATTAGTTTTCTTATAAATACACATAAAGTAGACAGAATCCATGGAAAAAATCCCCAAAGAATTGTAAGCAGGTAGAAATAAAACGGCTGCTGCCGACCAAGTTCTCCTGAGCCTAAAAATCTTGATACATGATGTTTCATTATGTATTCATTAAAAAACAACGGGTCATGCATATTAAGCATAGCTATATGCCAAGGAAGCGTTATCCCGAAGAACAAAATAAAACCTACTATAAAATACTGAGGTTTAAATATTTCTTTAAAATTCTTTGAGTAAATTGATATAAAGAACATTGAGCCGAACGGAATTACAAATCCGGGAATGCCTTTTGCCATAACAGCTAAGCCGGAAAAAATATAGAACAGCCACCACATGTATTTTTTGTTTTGTTCTTTTACATAATATGTAAAAATACCAAAACAGAGTGAAAACGCTACACACGATGTGACTACAATATCTAAAATAGCAAATTTAGCTAGGATTAAAAACTCTAAAGAAGTAGCCAGAATTAAAGATGAAACAACTCCAAAGGTTCTTGAGACGACTTTTCTCCCGAGTGTATAAACCATGAAACAGGTTAAACATCCGTATAATGCAACAGGGAATCGTGCAGTTGCTTCTGTTATTTTACCCCAGAGAGCAAATGAAAGACACTCACTCCAAAAATATAGCGGAGGTTTTTCAAAGAAAAACTCTTTATTCAGATATAAAGTCATAAAGTCTTTTGAATTAAACATGTCCTTTGACATTGAAACATATCTTGATTCATCTACATCCATCAAAGCATACGACCAAATATTATGGAAAAACAGAAAATAAAATAATATACATAAACCAAGAATTGTAAACAATTCCGAATGCTTTATCAAAAACTCTCTAATCTTCATCACATCTCCCTAATTACTTATCAATTATATCATAATAATTATAATTTAGACTAAAATTAGATAACATTCACAGAAAAAAAATTGCGCTTGGCGCGATTCGAATGCGCGACCTATCCCTTAAAAGGAAGGACTCCGTTTGCGTACAGCAAAAGGTGACTAAATGTCACCTTTTGCGCCAAATTATAAACTAATCTTTAAATTATAACGTAAGCAAATGGAGGAGCTCTAACTGCGCAGGTAGAAACGACCCTTTTAAGCAAAAAATTTGCGCTTGGCGCGATTCGAACGCGCGACCTATCCCTTAAAAGGGGAGTGCTCTACCTGCTGAGCTACAAGCGCAAATTTTATTATAAAATCTGTTTATTATTTAATTTTCATTTCGGCTATGGAATAACCACAAGTATTATGCTATCAAGAACATAATTTAGTGTCAAGAGAATTGTTAAAATTTTATTATTAATTTGACTGATGTATAATTAACTTAGTAAGAAACAACAGAGAGAAAACATGAAAAGAAAAATAAGTATTTTAGGCTCAACTGGCTCTATCGGTAGACAAGCACTTGAAGTTATAGAAAAACTTCAGGACAAATTTAAAATAATTGCCCTCACAGCAGGAAGTAATACTGACCTGTTAAATGAACAAATAAGAAAATTTAAACCAAAATACGCTTATGCTAATGACACAAATTTAATTGAAGGTGCTAAAGTTCAAACACTAGATGAAATTTGTTCAAACAAAGAAAACGATATTATTCTTGTTGCCGTATCAGGCAAAATCGGACTAAAACCAACCATAACTGCTATCAATAACGGAATAGATATAGCGCTTGCAAACAAAGAAACACTTGTCATGGCAGGCGATATTGTAATGCCTTTAGCTAAAGAAAAAGGGGTTAAAATTGTCCCTGTTGACAGTGAACATTGCGCAATACATCAATGTATAAAAGATATCGCTCAGGTTGACAGGCTTATTATTACAGCTTCAGGCGGACCGTTTTTACATAAATCTGTCGAAGATATGAAAAATTCTACCGTTGAACAAGCTCTTGCGCATCCGCGTTGGAACATGGGTAAAAAAATTACGGTAGACAGCGCAACTCTTATGAATAAAGGCTTAGAGGTTATAGAAGCTCACCATTTATTTAACATGCCTTATGACAGAATTAAAGTAGTTGTACACCCGCAAAGCATTGTCCACTCTGCAATAGAATATGTTGACGGAAGCGTTATTGCACAATTAGGATTACCAAGTATGCATATACCAATTCAATATGCAATCACTTATCCTGAGAGATTCCAAGGAATAAAATCAAAAAGTTTCAGCTTCTCTGAAATCGCCCGACTTGATTTTGAAGAACCTGATTGGGATAAATTCAAAGCACTAAATCTTGCCTATGAAGCAGGAAAACTGGGAGGTTCTGCAACAGTTTGCTTAAATGCATCTAACGAAGAAGCAGTATTTGAATTCTTAGACGGAAAAATTAAACTGTTTGACATAATTAATGCAGTTGAATACATGATGGCTAAACATAATATAGTAAAAAATCCAAATATAGACGAAATCTTTGATATAGATAATGAAATACGAATTAAAACAAGAGAACGATTAAAGCTCGTATCTGCATAAAAAACGGTCAGCTGTTAATTAGCTGACCGTTTTTTATAGAATTAAGCTTCTATTGTCAAGCCCTCATTATCAGTTGCAAGCTCAAGAAGTCTGTATGACAAATATGCACCGAGAGCAACCGCTTTTAGGTCAATATTTTCGTCGTGTTTTGCAACTTCTAATATCGCTGAATTAATTTCAGGATTCTCTTCCTTCATATATTGAACCATATTTTTACGCCAAGCTTGAACATCTTGAAACGCTTCACTAAAAATTTCTGATGACATCTCTTCTGTTATAATAGGTAACATACTCTTTCTCCTTCATTATTATATAAGTGATTATATAATATTTTTAAGTTTTGTTCAATACTTTTTATATTCTATTCTTTTTGTTTTTTTAATTTAATCTCGACTTCCTCAGAACATAAATTTCTTCCGATTGATTTTTCCAAGTTAGAACGGGCTGAATTGTATTCATATAAAATCTTATAATAAGTTAATTGTGCATTTTCATAATCAACTTGTGCATCTTTAAGTTCAATTGGATCTCCTACGCCGACTTTATACCTTCCGGAAGATAAATTATAATTTTCTTTAGCTTGTTTCATACCCAAATATGCAACAGGAATCTTGTTCTTTTTTTCATCAAAAATGTAGTAGGCATTTTGAACTTCCAAATAGATATTATTTTTGGTTTTAATAGCTTCAGATTGTTCTCTTGAATAAATAGAGCGTGCTTCTCTTAATTGATGTTTCAAGAGCATTCCGTTAACGGTAGGAAAGTTAATATATGCCCCGAATGTATAACCATAATTTGAGTCAGGGTGTCTTCCTCCGACTTCAAACTGACCCTGAGTTATAAATTGCGGAAGCCAACTTTTTTTAACAAGTTTAACATTCTGTTTTGCTTGTTCTACTTTAATCTCAGCCAGTTGAAACTCTGAACGGGATTTTTCCGCAATATCAATAGCTTTATTTAATGTAATATCACAGCTATCATACTTGAGTTTTTCGGATAAAGTGTATTTTGTGTAGTATGGTATACCTATTACATTATTCAATTTAGCCATAGCGATATTTACTGAATGTTGGGCTTGTATCAGTGTAAGTTTAGAATTACTTAAATTCACTTCTGCAATAGTTAAATCTATTTTGGGTTTAACTCCAACCTCATAAAACCCTCTTGCTTGCTCATAAAATTTTTCATATTCTCTAACATTTACTTCTGCAACTTGCTCTGCAACTAACGCATATTGAAGGTTATAATATGCATCTTTTACTTGATACACTACATCATTAATGATTCCTGTGAGCATAATTTTATATCCGGCATTATCAAGTTTTCTTATTGTTGCCTGATTCTGTGTTACTCCAAAATCATACAATAATTGTGAAGCACTAATTTGACCAAGCACCCAAAAGTTATAAATTAAATTCTCCTGAAATACATCAGATAATTGTAATTGACGAATTCTGCTGTAACCTGACTGCCAGCTAAACTGCGGGAAAAAGTTAGACCAAACTTGTTTTATTCTCGCATCGGAAGCAAACACATCCTGCATAGCCGATTGTATTCTAGGGTTATTACCAAGTGCCAATTTTATACAATCTTCTAAGTTAACTTCAATTGTATTTTCTATACCAGCTTGTAAAGTTTCTGATTCAGTATTATGAATCGGCTGTACGTCAGAACTAATCGGATACTCTTCCTCATTAATTACATTGCCGATATTTATACCTTTGTATAAAAAAACAGCTTCACACTGACAGCAAAAAAATGCTGACAAAATTAGTATTAAAATTATTTTCTTCATATTTATCTTCTGTTTTTAAGATAAATAAAAAGTCCGACAAGCGTAATTACACAAGCGGATATAATTTTAACAATTAAAGGCAATGCAAAAATCTTGCCAATTATAAAAGGAAGGACTACAAAGAAAATTAAGTATAATAAAGCTATACCAAGAACTAACAATCCAAGTTCTTTTAATAAATCTTTTCTTTGCTCAGGCTCATTTTTAATTGTATTCAGAAGTACAAAAAATGCAGGAACTAAAATGCTTCCAAAAATGGATACAGCAAGCATACCACCAAATACAGATACACCTATTGAGTGACGGCTTCCTGCACCTGCACCTCTTGCAAATACAAGCGGAAGCAATCCTAAAATAAACGCAATATTTGTCATCATAACAGCTCTGAATCTTAAATTTGCAGCCTGCATTGCAGCCTCAATATAATGCTTGCCATCCTTTTCCATTGCATCTTTGGCAAATTCAACAATTAAGATTGCCTGTTTAGTAGATAAACCTAAAAGCATTACCAAACCGACTTGAGCATATATATCTAGAGCCAGCCCCCAAACATATTGAAGCAGCAATGCACCTGATATAGCAATCGGAGATATAAGCATTACTGATATAGGGAGTGTCCAGCTTTCATATAAAGCAACCAGAAACAAATATACAAAAGCAAATGCTAAAGACAAAATTGATATCAACTGTCCGGACGACTGCTGTTCTAAGAATGATTTACCTGACCACGCATAGTCCATATCATTAGGAAGAACTTTGTCAGCCAATTTTTCCATTGCTTTCATACCTGAGCCTGAACTTATACCGGAAGCAACTTCAGCATTAACGGAAATTGAAGGATAAAGGTTAAATCTTGTAAGTTCAAACGGTGCAATTATATCTTTTGTTGTAATTACTGAAGTTAATGGTACCATTTTCCCAGCAGTATTTTTTACATAAACTTGGTTCAAATCGTCCATTGTATCCCTGTACTCAGAATCAGCCTGCATAAATACACGATATACACGACCAAATTTATTAAAGTCATTTACATACGTGGATGCATATTGCGCTGCTAACGTAGAATAAATCTCAGATATAGGAACTCCTTGAGAAAGAGCTTTTTCTTCATTTACTCTTACATCAACTTGCGGTAATGATGCAGTAAAAGATGTATATACACTGGAAAAAGCCGGATTTATTCTTGCTTCTTTCATAAGTTTTTGCGCTTCTGCAAACATTTGTTCAGGTGATCTGTCACCTTTATCAAGAACCTGAAATTCAATACCGTTATACATACCTAAACCTGTAATCGCAGGAGGTTGAGAAACAAATGTTATAGTTTCTGTATATTTTTGTGTTATTTGTCTTGCTTGAGCCATTATATTATTTATAGACAATTTTTTAGATTTTCTGTCATGCCAAGGATTAAGTTTAACTATTACAAGAGCAGTGTTTTCACCATTGAAACCATTAATGGAAAGCGTTGAATTTACTCCGGGAATAGTTAAAATCTCCTTACACATATTATTAACAACTTCTGTGGAACGAGTAAGTGTTGCACCGTCCTGAAGCTGTACCTGCATAAACATTGCACCTCTGTCCTCGTCAGGAAGGAATCCTTGAGGTACAATTTTAAACATAATTATAATAAATAAAACAATGCCTAATACTGTTCTAAGAGTTTTCTTAGGCTGTTTAACAAAATACTCTACAACACTTAAATATTTGTCTCTAACTTTGATAAACCACTTATCGAATTTTTCAATAAATTCATAATCTGATTTTTCTTCTCCTGCTTTTAGAATCATTGAGCATAGAGCTGGCGAAAGAGTTAGTGCTACAACTGTTGAAAGACCGACAGATGTCGCAATACAAACCGCAAATTGTCTAAACATTTGTCCTGTAATTCCGCCCAAGAAAGAAACCGGTACAAATACCGCCATTAAAACCAGAGATGTTGCTACTACAGCACCAAATACTTCCTCCATAGAAATATTTGTAGCTTCCCTTGGTGATTTGCCTT
Source organism: uncultured bacterium (assembly GCA_902779645.1). Lineage (GTDB taxonomy): Bacteria > Cyanobacteriota > Vampirovibrionia > Gastranaerophilales > Gastranaerophilaceae > CAG-196. The sequence continues at coordinate 73,326 of CACZCH010000002.1, forward strand.
CTTGAATATGTCTTTGTGTATTTTCAAGTACAACAATTGCATCGTCAACAACAAGACCAACAGCAAGTACTAATCCAAACAATATCAAAAGGTTTATTGAAAAACCGATTCCGGCCATCACAATAAATACACCAATTAATGATACAGGAATCGCACAAAACGGAATAAAAGCAGCTCTTTTTGTTCCTAAAAACAGATATGTTACAGCAGATACCAGAAGTATTGCAAGCAAAATCGCTTCTACAACCTCTTTAATAGATTCTCTAACAAATTCCGTTACATCATATTGTACACGATATTCCATATCATTAGGGAATTTCTTACTTAGAATTTCCATTTTTTTGTTAATTCTGTTAACAAGGTCGATAGTATTAGCATCCGGCAGCTGAGTAACAGCAACAATTGCAGATTCTCTTCCCTCGACCATTGATCGAACAGAATAACTCTCAGCCCCCAGCTCGACTCTGGCTACATCTTTAACTTTTACGTGAGAACCGTCTTTATTAGCTTTTATAATAATATTTTCAAACTCTTCAATAGTTTTAAGACGTCCTTTTGTCTTAAGCGTAAACTTCATCATTTGAGGAATTTCCATCGGTTCTGTGCCGATATTCCCTGCCGGAGATTGAATGTTTTGAGATTGAATTGCCTGACTAATATCAGTTGTTGAGACACCCAAACTCGCCATCTTATCGGGTTTAAGCCAAATTCTCATTGAATAGTCGCCTGCGCCGTATACAGCCACACCGGCTGAGCCTTTAGTACGTGCAAGTTCATCTTTAATATACATAGAAGCATAATTTGCTAAATATAAAGAATCATAAGTTCCATTTGGAGAACGTAAGCTAATAAACAAACAACCTCCGCCTCCGGTGGATTTACGTACAGTTAAACCGTAACGCCGAACTTCCTCCGGCAATCTTGGAGTTACCAATTGAAGCAGATTCTGCACATTTACAAGGTTCATATCCGGATTAGAGCCTACTTCAAAATATATAGTTAATTTATAGCTTCCATTGCTTGACTCAGAAGTCATGTAGAGCATATTTTCAACACCGTTAAGCTGAAGTTCAACAGGAGCTGCAATTGTTGATGTTATAACATCAGCATTCGCACCTGAGTATGTTGCATTAACGATAACCTGCGGAGGAGTAATTGAAGGATATTCTTCCAATGGCAGTGTTGTCAGACAAAGAATACCTGCAAGCATTATAGCAATTGAAATAACTATTGCAAATTTAGGACGCTTTACGAAAAAATTCTCTGCCATTTATCGATTACCCCCAAATAATTTTTTAATTTTGAAAATAACTTTTGATATTAAACTCTGTTTGGCTTCAACAGTTTTATTATTCTCTTGGACAGCCTGCTGAACAACTTTTACCGGGGAACCTGGAATAACCTTCTGCATACCTGTTGTAATTATTGTGTCACCTATTTTTACACCGTCATATACGACCCAATTTGTACCTATTTGTCCCATAGTTTTTATATATGTTAATTTTGGTTTATTTTCTTCATTAATAACATAAACGTATAAACCTTCTTGGTTTTCCATAGTTGCAGTTTGAGGCACAATCGGCATTTCATCTTTAAGATTTGAATATATTTTAACTCTTCCGAAATCGCCTTGTAAAAGAACATCTTTAGGATTCGGGAAAGTTGCTCTCATTGTAATTGTACCGGTGGATTCATCAACTCTGTTATCATAAAAATCCTGAACACCTTTAAATTCATATTTCTGTCCGGAACTAAAAGTAAATTCTACTTCTCTTTTTACATTCGGAGAACCGTCAATTCTGTTCAGCTCGGCATAATCTTTTGATTCAAGAGGGAATGTTATATACATTGGATCAGAACTGTTTATAGTAGTTAAAGGTCCGCTATTCATTGAAACATAGTTACCTACTGTTACATCAATAATGCCAACTCTTCCATCAACAGGGGCTTTAACTTTTGTATACCCAAGATTTCTTTGAGCATCGCGATATACATTTTCCATACTTTGAACTTGAGCACTGTATGCATTCCTTTGAGCAAGTACATTATCATAATCAGCTCTTGCCACAAAATCGTTATCTACAAGTTCTTTATAGCGTGCAAGCTGTTTGTTATAGTACTCTTGTTGAGCCCTTGCATTATCCAAATTTCCCTTAGCATGTCCTACGGCATTTGTATATTCTTGCGGTTCTATTTCAAAAAGGAGCTGACCTTTTTTTACATAATCTCCTTCTTTAAAATAACTTTTTGTTAAATATCCGTTAATACGAGCTAAAACTTCAACCCTGTATTTAGCCATAACTCTTGCCGGTGCATCGAATTCTCTTCTAACCTGAGCTGATTTAACAGTGTCAACAGTAACTGTCGGAATACCCATCATTTTTTTCTTATTTGCAGCACTGGATTTACTAACATTGTCAATTATCATTCTGCCTAAAATGAGCACTATTATTACTGATATTATAATTATTATTTTTTTTCTCATTCTCTCTCCAATTACATATCCTAATGAAAAACTTTTTATATAAATTTTAACAAGAAAATGAAATATATTCAATCAATAAGGTATATGTACAAATGGAGAATTAATAGATATCTACTTTTTTAACACTTTTATACAACGATTAGGTTCCTCCCCAACCGAAATACTCTTAAGATTATACTGTTCAATAAGTTCATGCTGAAGTTTTCTTATATGAGTATTTTGCGGTGCAAGTTCTATTTCAGGTGCACCTTCAAGAACCTTTTTAATTGCATTTTTTGCTTCATCTAATGCAATTTCTGTCTCATCTTTATAGTCATGAGTTGTATTAACATCTCCAGGTTGAATATCCAAAGCTTCTTTCAGAACCTTTTGAATGTGAGACATTGAATTTGTTTTTACATAAAATACACGAATTCTATACTCTTGAGCACTGTTTAGAATTTTTGCTCCGCCTTTAGCATAATTTTTATGTGCAATAACTATATCCGCATCTTCAATATTTCTCGTAATTTCGACATTCATGTCCAAGCTTTCAATGATTTTTTCAACAATCGTTCTTGAAACTGCATATAAATAAACTTTTTTAAGAGGTTTAACTTTCTCAACATATTCTTGACGTGAGAAAGAGAAGTTCATCTTATTATCCTTGGGAGATTCAACTTCTTTCTGATTGAATTCTTGAGGTAATTTTTCAGCCATAATATCTGAAGGTTTTGAATTAACTTTTCTAATTTCAGGTCTGATCGGCCATCCTCTAAGAATGTAATCAACTGCTTCAGATGTATTTTTATATACTGCAAGCGTATCTCTATCCTGAATTTCAATAACAATGTCAAATGTCGGCTGTTTTTCCCTTTCCAAAACAGTCTTTTGAGAAGCTCTTCTTTTCGCCTCATCATCACCTAAAGTAACTGATTGAATACCTCCAACCAAATCAGACAAGATCGGGTTCTTAATTAAACTTTCTAAACAATTACCGTGTGCAGTAGCAATGAGCATTACACCGCGCTCAGCAATTGTTCTTGCAGCCTGAGCTTCAGCTTCAGTACCGATTTCATCAACAACAATAACTTCAGGAGTATGGTTTTCAACAGCTTCAATCATTATATCTTTTTGGAGTTCCGGTTGAGCAACCTGCATTCTCCTTGATGCACCAACTGCCGGATGCGGAACATCACCATCACCTGCAATTTCATTTGATGTATCAACAATAACAACTCTTTTACCAAGTTCATCTGCAACCAAACGAGAGATTTCTCTCAATTTTGTAGTCTTACCCACACCGGGAGGGCCGAGAAACAGTATACTTTTCCCTTGTGTACAAAAATCTTTTATACAAGCAATAGTACCTGTTACAACTCTACCTATTCTGCAAGTTAAACCGACAATTTTCCCCTGTCTGTTTCTTATTGCACTTATACGATGTAAAGTTCCAGGAATACCTGAACGATTGTCATGAGTAAATGTTTGGATTCTTGATGTTACATAATCGATATCATCGTCGTTAACATCATCTTTACCGAGTTTTTCTATTTTACCGCCTGAATGTCTAACTTCAGGTGGTCTTCCTATATCTAAAACAATCTCTATTACATCACTCAAACTTTCTAGAGTAATAAAAGACACTACTTTCGGGGGCATAACAGATAAAAGCCTGTCAAGGTCATTTTGGAATTCTAAATTGCTCATATTTCTTATTTGTTAAGCCTTTCTATACTGCCATCAGGGTAGAACTACTCGAATCTAAACTCCTAACTTTATTATAACATATTCTCTCATACGATTTGAGGTTTTGTCACTATTTTTAAGAAATGTAAAGGTGTAATTTGTTAATTCAATTGTCTTATGAATAACTTTTTGCGGAATCAAAATAAAAGGCAAAACGTAAAAACGTTTTGCCGTCTCTTCTTATTAAATTTATAAGCTCTTCTCTTAATTACATATTTTTATGCTGCTCCTGCGCCGTTTTTATCCTTTACTTTGTATTTTTCTTCTTTCTCTTTTTCAGCATCTAATTCGTTATTTTTTTCTTGTTCTTCAACAAACAACGTAGCGAATTGAGCATACAAATCATCGTTATCTAATATCTCATCAATTTCGAGATAATTATTATCATTTTCATTTGCTTCTTCAAATTTATCATTATTGATATCAAAAGCTGATGCTCTGTCTTTTGCCAATTTATCCGCACCAATATGCTTTGTAATAAAATTTGCTAGAACATTTGTATTAATGTGTGCTGACATATTTTGTCTCCTTATTTATTCATCTTACATATATATAAAGCATATAAGAATTCTCAAATTTCATACATTATAAAATTTGTTACAAAACTTTACAATATATATAAAACCCCCTTGGCGGGAGTCGAACCCGCGACCTTCGGCTTCGGAAACCGACACTCTATCCGACTGAGCTACAAGGAGATTTTATTTATTAATTTGTCATTCAGAGCAATGTATAAAATTTAGGCTAAGATTTTTTTATTTCCCAAATCTGCGATTTCTGTTTTTGTATTCAATTACACATTCCGCCAATTTATCTTTATCAAATTCCGGCCAAAATTCAGGAATTACAATAAACTCTGAGTATGCTATCTGCCAGAGAAGATAATTAGATACTCTCATCTCACCGCCTGTTCTAATCAACAAATCAGGATCAGGAATATTTTTTGTATAAAGATGATTTGAAATTGTTTCTTCCGTAATATCCTTTATTCCTTCAGAAACTATACTTTTTACGGCGTGAACAAGTTCATCTCTCGAACCGTAATTGAATGCTATTTGTAGATTAACTCCGGTATTATTTTTTGTTGTTTCAACCGCATTATTAAGAATTTTTTGCAAATTAGGACTAAGTTTTGTCAAATCACCTATAAAAGAGATTACAACATTGTTTTCATTCATCTCTTTTAATTCATTCTTAAGTGTTTGGGCAAGCAAATCCATCAGAAATTTAACCTCTTCCGGTTTTCTATTCCAGTTTTCTGTTGAAAAAGCATAAACAGTAAGATACTTAATACCATAATCGTCACATGCCCGCATGGTTGTTTTAAGAGCATCAACTCCTTTTTTATGTCCAACCATAGAAGGGAAATTTCTTTCCTTTGCCCAGCGTCTATTTCCATCCATAATAACTGCAATGTGTTTTAGATTGCATTCTTCTACAATTTTTCTTATATCTTCCATATTTTATCCTTAATTCATGTTTTCCAATAATTCAAATATCTTAAATACAGGTTCTTTTAAATCATTTATATCACATTCTTCATCAAGTTCAAGTGTTATAACAGGTATACCTTTTTCAATACCGGCCCAAGTTCCAAAGCTCCCCGGAGTAGGATATCCTATTGATTCTTCGACAGGATAGCCAATAATTCTAGATATTTTTTCAGAAATACATTTTCCGTCACCATCATAATTCACAACCTTATATGGTGCATGAAGCGTCAATATAAGCTTTGGATTGTTATTTTCAATTAAATCTATAACAAACCTTGTTTCTTCTTCACTTGCCGGTTCAGAACCGCCATAGAAGTTGTCTTTTTCAGACAAAACCCAATTTTTTGTCGGGAAATTTCTATTTAAATCAACACCATTTGAATTTGTACGTATATTATTTTTAAATCCATACTCATTCAAGCACGGTATAAAGCAAATTTTAGTATTTACAACATGATTTAAATATTCTTCAATTAAATACTTTCCTTGTGGTTCATCTCCATGAAAACAGCCTATAACAACTATCGAACCATTTTTATTTCCATAGAGAGTCTTATCCATAATCATTTACTCCGTCTAAGGTTTAAGAACTACAAGTACATAATCGTCTGTAAAATACTTGTTTGCACAAGCCATCAAATCTTCTGATGTAACATTCTTAATCATTTCAATAACCGTATCTCTATAATTAAAAGACTTGCCCATTATTGAGTAGTACGCCATAGAATTGGCCTGCTGAGAATTGGTCTCGGAAATAAACTGTTGTTTACCTATTAAATTATTTTTAGCATTATGAAGTTCTTCTTCTCCAACCGGTATATTTTTTATCTTATCAATTTCCGCTTTAAATCCATCAATTGAAGTTTTAATATTACTTGGTTCTGTTCCAATATAAATACTAAAAACAGAAGACTTGAGATGATTTTCATAGGAGGTTCTTACTGTATACGCAAGTCCTTTTTTTTCTCTTAATTCCAAAAATAATCTTGAACTCAAACCGCTTGCTCCCAGAATTATATTTAGGAGCATAAGTGCAGGATATTCATTGTCATTTATAGTTCCCACTTGCCATCCTTGTATAATTTGAGCTTGATTTGCGTCATTTTTAATTAATTCCGCAGATTCTTTTACTACAACAGGTATTTTTATATTTGAACAATTTTCGGTTGAAATAGGTAATATTCCCAAATATTTTTCAAGTAAACCGTTTTCTTCAACATCACCAACAAGAACAACTGATTTCCTACCCGTTTCTAAGATTCTTTTATATGAATTAATTACATCTTCTTTAGTTATATTATCAATATTATCAAGAATTTCAGTATAACTGTGACCATAAAAATGATTTTTGTATATGCTTTTCGTAAATAAATCAGATACTTTAACCTTAGCTGAATCCAGTTCTGCCATTAACTCACCTTTGAGTTTTACAACTTCTTTATCAAATTCTTTGAAGGTTGAATTTAATATAATATCACTTAAAATGGACAGAGCTTTTTCAAAATCTTCGTTCAAACAAACAAATCTAAATCTTATATAATCCGATTTCATCTCAGTATAAAGCTCTATTGCATTTTCATCAAGCATTACAGAAAGTTCTTCTGATGAAAAGTTAGTTGTACCTTTCAGCAGAAGCCTGCTCATTACAGAATATTCACCTGCAAATTTTTCTTCGTCATTAATTAAAATATTCAAAGTTAATGCGGCTCTGGGAGTATCAATATTTTGTTTAATACAAGCTTTAATACCGTTTGTTAAAATAAATTCTCTCATAAGTAAATTCTATCACAAACATTTTATTATTTATAAAATTTAATAGATTTCAAATTGTAAATTTTACAATAATTTAGTGTAAAAATTGCGGTATGTTTATGGTAATATCTTTTTGAGGGTTTTAGATGAAGATTTTAGATGTAAGAGATGGTTTAATAAGATTTGAGGCTGATGAAAACGTTTATTTATCATCATTTATACAAATAGACGGAACTGATAAAAGTTATTTAGCACAAGTTAATCAGTGTAAGGCAGTCGGCACCACTAAAATTGCTGATGCAAGAATATTGTTTGTTATAATTGATAATGAACTATACAATTACGATAAAACTCTACCGCCTAATGATGCTGAAGTTAGGATGTTTAAATCAGATATTATTAAAAGTTCAATGAATGTTAATAGCCCTATAATTATAGGAAGGCTATTAGACAATTCTGATATTATACCAATTGATTCTGAAGCTTTTAACAAAAAAATGTTAATTAGTATTGATAATACTGATTACAAAAATATTTTAATCAAGAATTTGATTAAACAATTCAATTCTTTAAAACAAAAAGTTATTATTATTGATACTTTAGGAATTCATAATGAAGAACAAAAATATTTTGCAGGAAAAGACTTTAAGCTTCCGCTTAATACAGATTCATTAAAGTTTATGTACAAATCATGTTTAGATGATGCTACACAAGAAAGTAAATCAACAATAATTGATATCTTTAACGATTTAGCAGATTATTCAAAAACAGTTCCGTTTGTTCCATTTGAAACTCTAAAATCAATTGTTGACGATATGGTAGATAATCAGCATATTTTCAAGCTTTTTGTATTAAAAAATAAACTTGCAAAATTTAAACAGCTGGGGTATTTTGCAACAAAAAAATCAGAAGTTGATACCATTAATAACATTTTGAATTCAGGTAACTGTATTATAGATTTATCAAAGCTAGACAAGCTTTTCTTAAATAGATATTTAGAATATATATATTCAATTGTCGAACATAACAATGATATTCAAATTATTGTAGAAGCATCAACCGGTATATCGAAGAAAAATTTAAAGCACATTATATTAGATTCGACTGCAAAGACAACATTATCAACTCATTCTAACTATCAATATATAAATGACATTAAAATATTGTTTGAAAACTATATTGTTGAACCGTCAAATTCTAATATTAATACTTTTAAAATATATAGTTCATTCTTTAATTCAATGACCCCAAATACATACTTAATTACAGGTAAAGCTCTGAATTACATTCCGCTTGTTTCTGAATTCCAGGAGATAAATGAAGTTTTAAACAAAAACGAAGTTGCAAAAGTAGATAACATACATAGGCAAGAAGAACAATCTAATGAAATTCTTCAAAATACAGAAGCAGTAACTGAAAGCTGTGATAACAACGATAAAACCAATCAAATTTTTGCTAATATTAAAGAAAAATCCGAAAATGTAATAAACTCTATCTCGGAAAAATTGGAAGATGAATCTGAAAATATTGATGATATTGAGATTTTTGATGATAACAAAGAAAAATACGAAAATGTTAGCATCGAGAATAAAGAGAATAATGATGATTTAGAATCAGAAGTTATAACAAATCTAACTAATGACGAGATTATTGAACCGGAATACAATGAAGCAGAAAAAGATTTTGTTATAGATGATACTGCTGACGCTGAAAATAAAAATATTATAGACGAAGAAATTAATACAAATAACAATGATGATAATTTATTAATAAGTCAAGAAGATGAAAACTTACTTAATACTGACATATCTGAAGAAGACAATATAATTACTGATAATTCTGAATTTGATAACAATTCTTCGGAAGAAATAACAATTGCTCTTAATAATGATGAAGATAATTTATTACAAGAACTAGAAGAAAGCAATAATACATTAGATAATAACGCAAACGTATCAATCACAGAAGAACAACATAATGATGATGTTCCAATAATTTCTATTGAAGAAAATGATGATGTTTTAGAAGAAATCGTTGAATTAGATCCTTCTGATACAGATAACAATGATATCATAATAGATATATCAGAAGAACCTGATAATATAAATATTGATGAAGAAACTGACAAACAAATTGTTGAAGATGTTGATAAAGTGTTTACAACAATAAAAGATGATGAAAATATAGAAGAATTTTCAGAGTCAGATTTAGATTTAATAGATGAATTAAATAGTGACAGCAACGAAGAAGAACTTGAAGAATTTTCAGAAGAAATACCGGAAATATCAGATTCAAATGATAATGACATATTAAAACCAGCCAATGATATTATTACCAATATAAACGAACAAGACAACATAGAGAGTGAAATTCTAGAAAAACGTGAAGCAAATACTCCAATTGTACCGGTTTATGACGCTGAAATTCCACAAGAAGATATGGTAGAAAGCGATCCGATACAACAAGGTGATTCAGTAATTCACGCAAAATATGGCAACGGTGTTGTAGAAAAAATGATTAAATACGGTTCAAAAACTTTATTTTCTATAAATTTTGAAAACATAGGTCGCAGACTTTTAGATCCGACACTAACAGAAATAAAAAAGATATAATTAAACTGTTCAACCAATTAAATATACATTAACCCCTTGAAATAAAAAAATCAGCATAATAAAATTAAATAGGTCGAAATATTGAATCAAGTTTGGAATCTTGAAGAAAGAAGGTTATTATGAAAGACGGATTACACCCAGATTATAAAAAAACAGTTATCAAATGTGTTTGCGGTAACGAAATTGAAACAGGTTCAGTTGTCGATAATTTAACAGTTGAAATTTGTTCTAATTGCCACCCGTTCTACACAGGTCAACAAAAAATTCTTGACTCAGAAGGACGTGTTGAAAGATTCAAAAAACGTTACGGTCAAAAATAATAATTTGAACAAAAAAAGCGATTCTGAATTCAGAATCGCTTTTTTATTAATAAACTATTTGCACTGTAATATTTCTTGAACGTTCTTTATTATCAAAGTCTAATAAAATTATTTGCTGCCACGTTCCAAGATTTAAAAGCCCGTCAACTAGAGCTACATTAACAGAACTGCCAACAAGTGCTGAACGTACATGAGCGTAGCCATTTCCGTCATGCCAAATTTCATCATGATGATATTCAGCACCGGAAGGAGCTATTCTGTCTAAAGCTTCTTTTAAATCTTTGACCAAACCCTCTTCATACTCAATCGTTGTAACAGCAGATGTACTCCCTTGAATTGAAACACACACTAATCCATCTTTTAATTCGTGCTTATAAACACAGTTTTGGACGTGCTTGGTTATATCAATAATATCATTATTACCACGGGTTTTAATTCCAAAATGTTCATTAATTACAGGCATACTTCTTGCTCCTTATTTTCAGATTTACCAGCACATTTATTTTCAATTAGTGTCACATCAGATTCATTTTTAATTATAGTATGTCTTTTTTTATATACAACAACAAAGAATAGAACCAAAAGTACACTTACTGCTAATATTACATAATTCATATATTGCTTAATAGTTTCGCCAAATAGCATCAATACAGTACTTACAAGAAAAAATCTTCCACCCCTTCCAAGTATACTAACTCCCATGAACTTAAAAAAGTTCATATTTAGAATTCCACTTGCAATAGTAAAAATGTTATATGGTATAGGAGAAAATGCTGAAAAAAATACAGCTAGTGAACCATACTGTTCATATAACTTCTCTACTGCATGGAATTTATCTGATTTACTTGAGAATAACTTATCAAATAACGGTCTGCCGCCAAATCTACCAAATGCGTAACCGATTGCACCACCGGTAACTGAACCTGCGGTACAAACGAGAGCAAACAATAATGCTTTTGTAGGAGATGACAAGCACATAGCTATCAATAAAACATCCGGTGGAAGAGGAAAACCAGGAAGACAACTTTCTATAATTGCGTTTATTCCTAACCCTTGCAGTCCTAAGGACTGAAACAAATTACTTATATTTAAAACTAATTCATGCATTGTGTAATTCCTTATTCTATATTCTTATATAAATTTGAAGCCTCTTGAATACTTACATTTCCTACTGGCACGATTAACACTTCAAATTTATCCGTTCTATTAGCATATTCTATTTCTATTATATCACCGATTTTTAATTGCTTTGCAGGCTTTGCAGAATGTCCGTTAACAAAAACTCTTCCCATATCAGAAACAGCATTTGCGATAGTTCGTCTTTTAATTAATCTTGAAACTTTTAAAAATTTATCAAGACGCATTACAATTTCCTTATTATTTCTTTTACAAGTTTTATGAATTTATCTTTTGCTTTGTTAGCAGCAGCTATAACTTCTTCATGTGAAAGCCCCACAGTGCTTACACCTGCAGCTGAATTGCATATACAACTTATACCGATGACCTTCATTCCTGCCCAAGATGCCACTATTGCTTCAGGAACGGTCGACATTCCAACAGCATCCGCTCCTAATATTCTTGCCATTTTGACTTCAGCGGGTGTTTCATAAGAGGGACCCGTAAAAGCCAAATATACCCCCTCCTGTAAATCTACACCAGTTTCATGACCGACTTTTTTCACCAGTTCAACATATTCGGGAGTATATATTTCGCTCATATCAGGAAAACGCAGTCCTAAGGAATCATCATTAATTCCTATTAGAGGATTTATTCCCATGAAATTTATGTGATCAGTTATAATCATTAAATCAGAAGGTTTAAAAGAAGCATTAACTCCACCAGCAGCGTTTGTTATTATAAGTTTTTCTACTCCAAGCCTTTTCATTACCTTAACAGGAAATACAACTTTTTGTATTGAATGACCTTCATAAAAATGAAAGCGCCCCTGCATCATAACAACTTTTTTACCGTTTATTTCAGCAAATACCAATCTTCCTTTGTGTCCTACAACGGTTGATGCTTCAAATCCGGGAATATCTTTATAATCAATTGATATTTGGCAATATTCATTTGCAAGCTCTCCAAGCCCTGATCCTAATATAACACCAACATCAGGTTTAAAATCTCCTGACCTTTCTTTTATAAACCTTACTGCACTTTCTAACATTAATCCCCCTATGAACTCTAGTTATTATTTTATAACAATAAAAAATCCCTGTCATATACATGACAGGGATTTTTTACAAATCTATATAAAATACCGATTAGTAATCATGATCGTTTGGATAACATGGATCATAATCATAATCATCAGAAGATGGTTTATTTTTATTTTCATATATATCACCGCCGATACCACCACTTCCGGCAAATAGAGGAACAGTCCAGAATAATGCACCTCCTGATATGGCTGTAACGCCTAGTCCTACTGCTGCTCCTAAAATAGTTCCTAAAGCGCCACCTTTACCTTGGAAGTTAGGGTTTTGTACATGTTTTAAATTTTTGACTGTCATTCTGGGTTGTGCAACATTTATAGAGCTTACTCTCATAACACACACTCCTTTCCACTATTTCTTATACTATATATCTCGGTTACTGTATTAGAATACATCTGTACAAGAAAATTGTCAATCATTCTAAAGTATTATATTAAAGTAAACTAGAATAATAATCTGAATAATAAAAATCTTTTATTCAACTTTTCTGAGAATTTTCTTAAATTCTTAACTGTTTTTGAAGTATCATCCATAATTTGTTTCAGATTTTCTTTATCACCGGGTGCACCATTTATAGTTTCTAAAGCCTTAGTCACTTCATACATAGATGCATTTAAATTATCAACAGTTGTAGTAATTTTTGCTTTTAATTTTTCATCTTTTGTCATCCTATTAACAGAGGTAGATATCTCGTTCATATTTTTCATTACTGCGTTCAAATCTTCCGCAAATGCTTTAGCATCCACTGAACCTAGAATTGGGGTAAGTTTTTCTGATAGTTTGCATATAGATTCAGTTGTTTGGTATATCATTGGCTTAAATTTTTCATCGCCTATTATACCGTTTATATTTGTTGTAAGTTTATTGAAATTATTAGCAACATCACTCATCATCCATAATATTGCATCAATATCATTTCGTGATGAATCAATTAGCTTTTCTGTTTTTTGAAGAGTCGTAGTTGCTTGTGCTGTTAGTTCTTTAAAGTTAGAGACAGAGTCTCTAATATCAGCAATCATTTTATCATTCATTAAGTCATTAACCATTTTACTCATTTCTGTTAACGATTCAGCAGCTTGATATTGTAGATCCATAAAATCCGCTATTCTCATAGGCTCAACAATAGTGTATGGAGATGTTTGCTGAGGATAAGGAAGTGCAGAGCCATCCAAAGGTTGTATTCTCAATTTTTTCTCTCCATCAACAGTTACGACTTCCCCCTTCATGAAACTTGGGAGTCTAAGTCCGGGAAGTGTTACAACATAATCGACTTTGTATGCAAAAGGTGTTTTGATATTATCAATAAGTTCAAGAGGAACAAGTTTAGATGTCATGATCTGAGATTTTCTTACAGAACCAACATCATACAATTTGTCGTCCAACCTGATTTCAACAGGAGCATCTTTAATAATCAAATTTTTATCAATTACAGGAATATATACAGAACGTACTTTAGGCGGGGTTATTTCTAAGAATTGCTCACCAATTAAACCTGATTGTTGTATAGATAGTGTCGATGCCTTAGGAATTTCTATCCCCGGTTGCGTGATAACGAATTTCATTTTTACATAACTTGAATCCTTATTCACAACAGGCGTAATTTCTTCAACCTGCCCAACTCTCATACCCATCATTTGGACACCTGAGCCTGGCCGCATACCATTCACATCTTTAAATTGAACTTCTATTCTTTCTGCTGAAGAAAAAGAACGTCCTTTTATCCATAAAATTGTAAATAACAAAATTGTTAAAGATATTATTGTCAGTATACCAACTTTTAGAGCAGGTGAAATTTTCATTTTTATATATCCTCATTAATTCATTTTCATAGGGCCGTCTAATGCAGCTTCCACAAACTGTTTAGTATAAGGAGTTTCTTCTCTGCACAGTTCATCAGGCGAGCCTTCAAACACAGCATGCCCATTATACAACATCAATACAGAATCTGCTGTCCTACGAATAGTTGACATTTGGTGAGTAACGACAATTGAAGCAGCATGTGTTTCATTTTTAAGTCTTACAATATAATCCTCAATTAAAGTTGAAGATATAGGGTCTAAACCTGCCGTAGGTTCATCATACAGAATAATTTTCGGTTCCGTAACAATTGCACGAGCGAAACTTACGCGTTTCTGCATACCGCCGGAAAGTTCAGACGGATATTTATTTTCAATTCCGGATAACCCTACCAGTTCGAGTTTTTCAGCTACAATTTTTTCTAACTCTTTTCTTGTATATTTACCCCTTAAGTCTTTCCTCTCTTGAAGTGCAAAAGAGATATTATCAAAGACATTTAGCGAGTCAAAAAGTGCAGAATATTGGAATACCATTGCAACGTCGCCGCCGGTTGTAATAATATCACCAGAATCTTTTTCTATAAGTCCGCTTATAAGCTTCAATACCGTACTCTTTCCTGAACCGCTAAACCCAACTATGGATAATATTTTACCATCATCAACTTTAAACGAAATATTATCTAATATTGTCTTATTATCAAATGTTTTAACCAGATTCCTAACTTCTATACTCATGAACTTCTCCAAATCAATAAAAACATGCTGCCGCAAAAATTAAATCTACAATAACTATTGCAACAAACGACCACACTACGGCTTTTGTTGTAGCAAGTCCTACACCTTTTGCTCCATCGCGAGCCTCCATACCGCATGAACAGCATATTAAAGATATTACAAAACCAAATGCAAATGATTTTGAAATACAAACCTGCAAATCATGCATATTTATTCCGAACCACACGGAATCAAAATAGGCTTTGAATGTTAGACCAGAAACTAAATTTGCGGCAATAGCTCCTCCGACAATTCCAACAAGAGAAGATACTATAACAACAATCGGCATCATTAAAGTACCGGCTAAAACACGAGGTGTAAATAAATAATGTATCGGATTTACTTTCAGAACACGTATAGCATCTATTTGTTCAGTAACCTTCATTGTTGCAATTTCAGAAGCTAAAGACGAACCTATCATCGAAATTATCGCAAATCCTGCCATTATGACAGCCTCTTCTCTAACCATTAATATTGCAACGAGCATGCCGACATAATTACCTGCACCCTGCTTAACCATTTCTCCTGCCACCTGCATTGCAACAATAACTGATGTCATACCAACTATTGATAATGTAATAGGTAAAGATGTTACACCAAAACGATAACATTGTGACATCAACTCAGGAAATGTTGTAGGTTTATATCGGAGCCCTTTAAAAAATTCAATTCCAAACATAACAATAGTACCAAGTGTTGTTATCAAATTATTTAAAGACTTACAAAAAGCTCTAAAAATTTTATATGTATATGTAGCTTTGTAATATATTCTCATAAATAAAATACCAATTAGTATACATATTATATCAAACTTTTATAATTTAATACAAATAGCTAAATATTTATGTTATCATCATGAAGTAGCATTTTAAATGGAGTAATTATGTACGGATTAATTTTAGCAGGTGGTTCAGGAAGCCGTTTATGGCCATTGTCAAGAGAACTTTACCCAAAACAGTTATTAAATATTCAGAATACAGAAAGTTTGCTTCAAGCGACATTTGAAAGACTTATTGATTTGATTCCTGCTAAAAATATTATAAGTATGACTGGTGTTAAACATGTATCAAATGTACGTTATCAATTATCCAAAATTACAGATAATCCAATCGTATTATCCGAACCTATATCTAAAAACACGGCTCCTGCGATAGCAATTGCAACTCAATATATATCAAAAAAATCAGAAGATGACCCTGTAATTCTTGTTGTTCCTTCAGACCACTTAATAAAAGATATAAAAGCTTTTTCCAAAACAGTGATTGAAGGAGAAAAAATCGCAAACAAAGGATACATAGTAACATTTGGAATAAAACCTTCATATCCCGAAACCGGATACGGATATATAAATGTAACAAACAATAAAATTGAAAATGGATTTAAAGTTAATAAATTTGTAGAAAAACCGGATACTGAACTTGCTGAAAAATATATCGCAGATGGTAATTATTACTGGAACAGCGGAATATTTATGTTCAAAGCTTCAACACTGCTAAATGAACTCAGAACTTGTTCTTCAGATATATATGAATTATTAAACAACTTTGACTTTACAAAATCAGATGAAATTCCTTATACAGAATTCGATAAAATGCCATCTATATCAATTGACTATGCAGTTATGGAAAAATCTGATAAAATAGCTCTCTTGAAATTAGAAAGCGATTGGAATGATTTGGGAAGCTGGAAATCAATATATGATGTAAGTAACAAAGATTCTGACGGAAATGTTAAGATTGGACATGTCCTTGATGAGGGTTCTAAAAACTCTTTAATATACTCTTCATCAAAGCTTGTAGCAACAATTGGGCTTGAAGATGCAGTTATAGTTGAGACTGAAGATGCTATTTTAGCTTGTAAATCTGATAGAACTCAAGATGTAAAGAAGATTTTTGACACATTAAAAAAACAAAATGATAATACACATCTTGTTCACAAAACTGTTTACCGTCCTTGGGGATATTATACTGTTTTAGCTGAGGGAAATGGATTTTTAACAAAAATGATTCAAGTTAACCCCGGTCAGAAACTTTCAGTTCAATCACACAATCACAGAAGTGAACACTGGGTTGTATTAGAAGGTATGGCCAAGGTTCTGCTGGAAGGGAAAGAACACATATTAAGCCCCGGACACAGCATTGATATTGACGTAAAAGAAATTCATTCTCTGCAAAACCCATTTGACGAAGTATTGAAAATAGTTGAAGTACAAAAAGGTGATTTGCTTATTGAAGAAGATATCGTAAGATACGAAGATATGTATGGCCGTGTTTAGATAATCTCAGACAGCATTAAGTTAACGAAATCGACTTCTTTTTGCCTATCTTCTCTTTCAAAAATCATTCTTGCTTTTTCCAAAATTATTTTTGCTTGCTTTGGGTTAGATTTCAATATAACTTTTGCGATATCAACTCTTGTTTTAGCAAGCTCAATTTCATATTGTTTTAGCTGACTGTGATTTCTGGAATAAGTCTTAAAATTTTTTTTTGCACCTTTAAAATCATTACAAATCTTTTCTAATACTTTTTCCTGTCGAAAAAGTATTCTGGTATATTTATGATTATCACCCGATTTCTTGTATAATTTTTCCAAATCAACCAGTCTTGCAAGAGTATGAATAGTATCACATTGTTCTTCAGCAAATTCAAGTCCTTTTAGCGCATAAAATTCTTTAACATTTGGCTTTAGGAACGGCATTTTCATAAGTGAACTAAATATTATACCAGGAAAATCTTCTATACCAAGTTTTCTCATACTTTGCGCAAACTCAAATATACTACTTGCAAAACTTCTCTCTAAACCGGCTTTTTTATACCGTTTTTCAAACCTGCTCATTTGAGAAACAAAATATGTCATATCTTGCTTTTTAGATTGAGATATTCTTGATTGGAATTGCCTGAAATCATTATTCAATATTTTTAATTCAGCACTAGTTATTTTAATCATACTTATATAAAAACCGTAAAAAATATTTTTGCTGTTAATATCACTTCACAATCTTGTCAAAAAATCTTCCTAATGTTACGATAAAGTAAGGATTTGAGGAGATTATTATGAGTACAGAAGAGTTTAATATAATAAGCTTTTTAAAAAGTGCTGTTTCAGCAGGAGCATCTGATGAACATTTAATGGTAGGTTATCCCCCATTTGTAAGAAAAAACGGTTTTATTAAAAGAACTAATTTACCTGTTTTAAAAAAGGACGATTTATATAGAGCTGTAATGGAAATTATACCGAATTCCGTTCAAGATAAAATCTCTACCATAACAGATCTTGACTTCATGTATGAAATAAAAGGACATTCCAGATTTAGAGTAAACTTTAATAAACAAATCGGACAACCTGCCTTGGTTATTAGAAATATTACATATAATATCCCTGAATTAAAAGATTTATCATTGCCTGACATTTTGAATTCGATAGTTCAATACCCAAATGGTATAATCCTTGTAACAGGTCCAACCGGAAGCGGAAAATCTACAACAATAGCTTCACTTATTAACCAAATTAATCTAACTTCCGCAAAGCATATTATTACGATTGAAGATCCTATTGAGTATATTTTTAGCAGTAAAAAAAGTATTATATCTCAAAGACAAGTAGGAGTTGACACTGATTCTTTTAACAGTGGAATTAAATATGCATTGAGACAAGACCCTGATGTGATATTTATTGGTGAGATTAGAGATAAAGAAACAATGGAAGCAGTTCTTAAAGCATCTGAAACAGGGCACTTGGTACTTGCAACATTGCATACAAATGATGCTGTTCAAACAATTAACAGAATTGTTAACATGTTTGATGAATCAAACAGATTTTTAATAAGAAAACAACTTTCAGAAACATTAAGAGCAACCATAGCACAAAAACTTGTATATTCCGAACAAGATAACAAAAGATATCCCGCATGTGAAATTATGGTCGTAACTTCTACCATCAAAGACTACATTACAAAGGATAACACCGAAGAAATATACGAACTTCTGAGAGATAACACTGTTGATAGTATGATTTCGATGAACTCTTCTTTAGCATTACTTACAAATAAAGGCTGTATTACTGAAGAAGAAGCGCTAAATTCATCAAACGATGAAGCCGAACTTGAAAAAATATTCAGAGGAGTTTATCAGGGGACAAAAAACTATTATGAATAATTATGTAACAGAAGCTATAAATTTAAAATCATACAACCTTAATGACGCCGATAAAATAATTGTTATGTATTCAAAAGATAACGGACTTATAAAAGGTGTAGCAAAAGGAATAAAAAAGCCAAAGAGTAAACTTGGAGCGAGAATGGATTTACTTGTTGCAAATTCACTTCAGCTCCTAAAAGGCCGTTCAATGGATACAATTATGCAGGCTCAAACTGTTAACCACTTCAGAAAGACAAGAGAAGATTATGACAAACTCATGCTCTCGACTTACGTATCAGAAGTTGTTATGAACTTTGGGGAGGGTTCTGAAAGCGCATCAAAAGATATATATGAACTTTTATACAAAGCTCTGAACAGAATTTCAGATTCTTCCAATAAAAAAGATATGCTTATTGCTGCAATAAAATTTCAGCTAAAAATGCTTTTGATTATGGGATTTTGCGTTGAGCTTGATACTTGTCTTTGCTGCGGAGAAAGAATTTTGGATGAAGATATGTACTTCTCAACCAAAATGGGCGGAGTCGTTTGCAAAGAATGCTGTGAGCCGCTCGGGGTAAAATTAAAAATGCACCATAAAATAAGAGATTTTATGCAGGCTATGCTTCAATTTGATTTCGATTTTGAAAGCGATTATGACAAAAAGGCTACAGAAAAAGTTTGTCAGGTATGTTTTGATTTATTAGATGAATACATTAAAACACATACAAATAAGCGTCAAAAATCAATGAAAATAATTAAAGAAGGATTATATACATAAAAGTCCTCGTCCCATGATGGAGAGGGAGCAGTCGTTAGAGCACAAGCAAAATATAAATGCGGGTGAGGAAGCAAATGAAAAAACTAAAAATCGGACACTTGTATCCAAAACTTTTAAACATATACGGTGACGGAGGTAATATTATTACCCTAAAAAAACGTGCCCAGTGGCGCGGTATTGAAGTTGAAGTTCACGAAATTAACTCCGGTGACGTTTGGCTTGGAGAACACGATATTTATTTTATCGGCGGAGGACAGGACACTCAACAAAAAGAAGTTTCATATGAATTAAACAGACATAAAGAATTTATGACCGCTGAACGCGACAGAGGTGCTGTTTTTTTAGGTATTTGCGGAGGATACCAGCTTTTAGGACATTATTATCAACCGCACGAAGGCGATAAGCTTATGGGAATAAGTTTGTTAGACGTTTATACTGTCGCAGGAAACAAACGCTTTATCGGAAATGTAACAGTCCAATGGGAAAATGAAACTTTGGTCGGGTTTGAAAACCACAGCGGTCTAACCTATCTTCAAGGAGACACAAAGCCGATTGGAACAATGATTGTCGGTAACGGTAATAACGGTGAGGACAAAACAGAAGGTGCAAGATACAAAAATGTATTCGGTACATATATGCACGGTTCTTTCTTGCCAAAAAATCCTAAATTTGCAGATTATCTTCTTGAACTTGCGCTCGGAGAAAAGCTTGAACCGCTGGATGATACTATTGAAAATAATGCACATAACTCTTTAATAAAAAAAGTGTATTAAAAAAGAGAACCAGATGAAGGTTCTCTTTTTTATATATCAATTACAAGATATTATTTACCACTATTTTAACGACTCAATAAGGTCTTTTATTACACCTTCTTGAGCTGTTATTTCTTCTATTCTTGCATTAGTTTGTTCTACAAGCTCTTTTGGAGCATTAGCAACAAATTTTTCATTTTTTATTCTGCCCAAAAGCCCGTTCTTTTCGTTTGTAAGTTTTTCGAGCTTCTTTTTCTGTCTCTTGATTTCTGCCGATAAATCAATCAAATCCGCAAGCGGAACAATAAGCTTTGAAGTTGACACAACAGCAGTTGCGCTCTTTGGAGGAACAGGGGAGTCAATCTCTGCGTAAGTAATTTTATTAACTTTTGCAAGTCTGTGAATATAAGATTCAATTGCCCTAAATATTTCTTTTTCTCTGCCTTCTGAACGGATTTCAACATCAACTGTCGCAGAAGTTGAAATATTAAAGCTTTGTCTTACGTTACGTAAAGATGTAATTGTATCAAATACCATTTTCATTTCTTCAGCTTCAGTTGGGTAAGAAAGCTCTTCTTTAAATGTCGGATACTCAGCAATAATTAAAGCAGAAGTATCTTTAACCCCCGGCATTAGCTGCCATACATATTCGGTAATATGAGGCATAATCGGATGAAGCATTCTGAGTGACATATCCAAAACATATCTCAAAACTCTTTGAGTATTTAGTTTTAGTTCAGGATCTTGAAGCTGAATTTTAGCAATCTCAACATACCAGTCGCAGTATTCTGAACGGAAGAAATCATACAGAACATGAGCAATTTCACCAATCCTGTAATCCTTCATATTTTCGTTAACGAGTTTTGCTGTTTCATTAAGCTGATTTAATATCCACTTATCAACAAGAGTTAATTTGCTCTTATCAATAGGTTTATTATCAACTCCTTCAAGGTTCATTAATACAAATCTTGAAGCATTCCATAATTTGTTAGCAAAGTTTCTTCCGTACTCAAATCTTTCATCAGAGATTTTAATATCCTGACCGCCATAAGTACAAAGTGAAGTCATTGTAAATCTTAATGCATCACAACCGTACTTATCAATGATTTTAACAGGGTCAATAGTGTTGCCTTTAGATTTTGACATCTTTTGACCTTTTTCATCGCGGATTAAACCATGAATATAAACATCCTTAAACGGAGCCTTTCCTGTAAATTCAAGCCCCATAGTAATCATTCTTGCAACCCAGAAGAAAATAATATCAAACCCTGTTACAAGAACGCTTGTAGGATAGAATTTTTTAAAGTCATCCGTTTCGGAATTTGGGAATCCCATTGTTGAGAACGGCCACAAGCCTGAAGAAAACCAAGTATCAAGACAGTCTGATTCTTGAACGTAATTTTCGGGATCCGGATTTTCTTTTGCTACAACCATCTCACCCGTTTGTTTATGGTAATAAGCCGGTATCTGATGCCCCCACCAGATTTGACGTGAAATACACCAATCACGGATATTTTCCATCCAGCCTAAGTAGTTCTTTGTCCATCTGTCAGGTATAAAATTAATTCTTCCATCTTTAACTGCAGCAATAGCTTCTTTAGCCAATGGTTCCATTTTTACAAACCATTGTTCTGAAAGAAGCGGTTCAATTGTTGTATTACATCTTTGGCATTTGCCTACATTGTGTTCGTGGTCTTTAACTCTAAGAAGGAAGTTATTATATGAAAGCATTTCAACAACTTTCTTTCTTGCTTCATATCTGTCCAAACCTTGGTATTCAGGCGGAACTTCTGCACAAGCTTTCATCTTGCCCTCTTCGCCAATAACCCAAATTGGTTGGAAGTTATGGCGTTTACCGACTTCATAGTCATTTGGGTCGTGCGCAGGAGTAATTTTAACAGCACCTGTTCCGAATGATTTATCAACATATTCATCTGCAATAATCGGTATAATCCTGTTTGTAAGAGGTACAAGAACATTCTTGCCTATTAGTTCGGAATACTTTTTATCATCAGGGTGAACTGCAATAGCAACATCACCAAACATTGTCTCTGGTCTTGTTGTATCTACGACAATCGCACCGGGTTCATTAACAAGTGGGTACGATATCTCCCATAAATGTCCCTGCTCTGTTTCATACTCCGTCTCAATATCAGAAATAGCTGATTGACAGCGGGGACACCAGTTGACAATATATGCGCCTTTGTATATCAAACCCTTATTATACAATTTTACAAATACTTCTTTTACCGCATCCGAACAGCCCTTATCAAAAGTAAATCTCTCTCTTGAACGGTCAAAAGATGCACCAAGTCTTTTCATCTGGTCTAAAATAGTACTTTTATGTTCATTTGTCCATTCCCATGTTTTTTCCAAAAACTTTTCTCTGCCTAAATCATGACGGGTAAGTCCTTCTTTTGCAAGCTGTTTTTCAACTACGTTTTGAGTTGCAAGTCCTGCGTGATCAGTTCCCGGAATCCAAAGAGCTTCATATCCGCTCATTCTGTGGTAGCGGATTAAAATATCCTGCAAAGTTTCATCTAAAGCATGTCCCATATGCAAAACGCCCGTAACATTTGGTGGCGGAATAACTATGGTAAACGGAGGTTTATTAGACTTGGCATTTGCCTGAAAATATTTACCCCCTTCCCAAAATTTATACATTTTCTCTTCCGTCGACTTAGCGTCATAAACGGTAGGTAAATCTTCTATCTTAGTAATAGTCTCTGTCATAATATTCCCTCATATGTGTGTAAAAATCTTAATCTTAAAATAACACAAACACAGGGGTAAATAAATAAACATTCAAAAATACTAAAACACATCTGTTTTCATAGGATTTTTGAATTTTGTAATAGAGCCTTGGAATAGCAGTTTAACAGTACCGACCGGGCCATTTCTGTGT
This sequence comes from uncultured bacterium, assembly GCA_902779645.1. GTDB lineage: Bacteria > Cyanobacteriota > Vampirovibrionia > Gastranaerophilales > Gastranaerophilaceae > CAG-196. Next base: position 97,073 of record CACZCH010000002.1, read on the forward strand.
TTTGCAATAATGATTTCTGCCTCACCTTTATTTGCAGCTTTTTCTGATTCGTCCTCGTCTTCGTTAGCATTTTTATAATATTCATCACGATATATAAACATTACAATATCTGCGTCTTGTTCGATAGAACCTGATTCTCTTAAGTCTGAAAGCATAGGACGCTTATCGGTTCTTCCTTCAACAGCACGAGAAAGTTGTGAAAGCGCAAGAATCGGGACATTAAGTTCTTTTGCAAGAATTTTTAAACCTCTTGAAATACTTGAAATCTGCTGCATACGGTCTTCTCTTCCTGTACCTTCTATTAATTGCAGATAGTCTATTACAATCAAACCCAAATCTTTTTCCGCCATTGCAAGACGTCTGCATTTTGCTCTTAAATCAGTTATTGTACATCCTGCCGTATCATCAATATATATCTTTGATTCAGACAAATTTGCCATAGCATTTGCGAGCTTTTCCCAGTCTTTTGCCTGCATATTGCCCGTCTTTAGTCTTTGAGTATCAACTTCTGCTTCCGAACACATTAAACGTTGAGCTAACTGATCCTTAGACATTTCTAAAGAAAATATCGCAACAGGCACTTTAGCCCTCAATGCAACATTTTGAGCTATGTTTAATGCAAATGCAGTCTTACCCATCGCAGGACGTGCTGCAAGTATTATTAAATCCGATTTTTGTAAACCGTTTGTAAAAGTGTTAAGGTCATAAAATCCTGTATCTACACCTGTTAGTTTATCTTTGTTATTCGCTCTTTCTTCAATCTTTGCATATACATCATAAACAATATCCTTCATAGAAATAAGCGATTTTGAAGCCTTTTGAGATGCTATATCAAAAATCAATTTTTCCGCTTGTTCTAATGATTCTTCAATAGGATTAACATCATACCCTGATGATACAATTTCAGAACCCGCACTAATCAAAGAACGCTTTATAGCTTTTTCCTGAACCAATTTTGCATAATATTCAACGTTAGCAGTAGTAATTGTGTTATAGCTCAAATCATTAATAAAAGCACGACCGCCAACAAGTTCCAATTTCTGATTAATATTCAAAACATCCGAAACCGATACAATATCAATCTTATCTTCGCTGTTATAAAGCTGAAGCATTGCTTCATAAATATACCTGTGAGCCGGCTTGTAAAAAGATTCCGCATGAAGATGCTCAACAATTTTGTTCATGCAGGATGGATTAACAAGAATGGCACCTAATATAGCTTCCTCAGCTTCAATGTTCTGAGGCATTAACTGAATTAAATCTTCATTAGTATTCTTCTTTTTTGAAGTATAAGATGATGTCATCACTTTCTCCTAGACTAAGAATATCAACAAGGAAATATATAATCAATTGATTGTTACAAGGGATTAAGGTAAATTTTTGTTAAGATAAATTTTTATTAAATTCTAATAAAAAATGGGTGACTGATGCCACCCATTTTTATCTTTAATTCTTTATACCTTGCGCTTACGAGCTGCTTCAGATTTGCGTTTTCTCTTTACGCTTGGCTTTTCATATCTTTCACGTTTTTTAACTTCAGATAAGATACCCGCTTTTTGAATTTTCTTTTTGAATCTTCTTAAAGCGCTTTCTATACTTTCGTTTTCGCCAACTTTAACTTCTGCCATTTATATTTTCACCACCTTTATAGCAATTGTGTAACCGCTATTATTGTAAAACAAGCATTTTTAAATTGCAAGCGGGGGTATATATAAGGGTGGGGGTAAATATAAAGAGGTAAATATCATGGGGTAAATATTAGAGGAGGGTAAATAATAGGATGTAAATGATTTATAATTGACTAATTATTAAATATTAAGTTTTGTAACAATTTTTATTATGTTTGAAATTTGGAAGTATTTATATACTTTATATATATGTAAGATAAAAAGATAGGATATTTCTAAAGTGAACACGTTTAATACCACATACAACTTTAACCAAGGAAATATGAACTTCGGACAAGCTCTAATGTACGGAGCATTCGGTTCATTGACCGGTGGTATGGGCTGCTTTGGCGGTGGTATGGGTATGATGAATCCTATGGGTATGGGCGGAAGCTTATTCTCTATGATGGGTTGCGGACTCGGTAATATGTACGGTACTCCCGCAAGTTTCTTTGGTATGGGCGGTTACGGCTGCGGAATATCCGATTCTCAATACGTTGGAACTTTAGCCAGTATGATGGGTAGTGGCCTATTAATCGGCGGAATAACTCAAGCAATAAGAAATCACAAAGCAGCTAAAGCAGAAGCACAATCAAAAATCAATAACGCAAAAGATGACGTAAGTACTTTAACTAGTGAAATTAATGCTTTAGAAAAAGAAAATACAGAATTGGCTAATCCAATATCTGTTGATGGAAAAGTTTCTGCAGCAGCAACAAAAGCTTGTCCAACAGAAGCAAAAGCATATACAGCAGCAAAAACTGCTCTAGATAATTTTGATAAGAAAGATTTATCTACATTCACAAATGCTACAATTACAAGCTTGGAAAATGAGCTTGCTGAACTAAAAAAAGACCCTACTGCTAACACAGAAAAAATTAAACAAAAAGAAACAGAAATTGAAAATGCAAGAATTGCAGAGAAAGAAGAACAAAAAAAAGCATATAAAACAAAAGTCGACACTGCAATGGCAGATTTAGATACTGCAATTCAGGGAAAAATACAAGAAAATAAAGATGAAATAGCAGCAAAAAAAGCCAAAAGAGATGAAGCACAAAAAATATTAGATGATATTGCAGTAGCCGAACGAGCAAAACTAAATAATAAAAATGCTAAACTTGAAGCTGAATGCGACGGTAACGGCGCTGACCGTGTTGATGAAAATACTGCATTTAATCAACAAATGTCCTATAAAGCAAAATTTAATTATGCTTATGAGCAGTTCAAAAAAGATCATTCAAAAACAAGCTTTAGTGAATTGAAGAATGCATATAACAATTTAGTTACAAATACCCCACAGGCAGAACAATCAAGCCTTAAGAGTTATACAAAATTAATGGAACATATTTTAAAACAACACAAAGACGAATTTGAAGAATCAAACATTCAATGGGCTAAGTAAAAAATCCTAAAAAATTTAGAATATATATTTACCCCAATTTTAATAATCCCCATCTTACATCTTACAATTTTTACTCACCGCAGATATGATTATATTTGCGGTTTTTATTTTCCCACTCCACGGGAGAGGGTGTATATTTATAATATATTTACCCCTTTACCCCTTTACCACTATGTATTATATATTCTGTCGCCGGCATCACCCATTCCGGGGACGATATATCCGCGTTCATTTAGGTGAGAGTCAACTGATGCAACTATGATTTTTACATCAGGGAATTCATTGAATACTGCTTCTACACCAACAGGAGCTGATATCATACAAACACAACAAATATTTTCTTGGGGAATACCTTTTGAAACATAAAGTCTTATAGCTTCTTTTAAAGAATTACCTGTTGCAAGCATTGGGTCAGTTATAAATACATAATACTTTGAAGGATTGCTTACAGGCATAGGCACTTTATTATAGTACCAAACCGGTCTCAGTGTCTTTTCGTCTCTGTACATACCGATATGTCTGATTGTAGCCTGCGGGAGAATATCTACTGCTTCATCGGTAAAAATTAATCCTGCACGGAGAATCGGAGATATTATGATTGTTATATCATCATTAATGGTTTGAGTTTTGCATTTAGCGACAGGAGTTTCGATTTCAACTTCTTTCTGCGGAAGGTTTTTGGTTGCTTCGTAGAGTAAAATACGGGTAAGTTTTCTTGCTGCAAGTCTTACTCCTTGTGTATCTGTTTCTTTGTCTCTAATAGTACATAAACTTTGATTAACAATAGGATTAGAAACTATTGTCAGATTCTTGTTTTTGTTTTGCATCGAGTTTTCTCCCTAAATCATCAACACGTTTTTGTTGTATATCAATTATATTATCTGCATATTTCAAAAATTCTTTTGGGTCTTTCAGCTCTTTACCTGCTTCGGGAAAATCAATTTCACTTAGTTTAGCTCCAAATCTTGAAGATACGCTAATAATATTTCCGATTTTCTTAAACATTTCATTTAATAATCCTGTTGCATCGCTTAAACGTTTTGGCGGATTTACACTAATAAGAGGAACTGAAGAATCAACATAAGTATTTTTATCTGGCACATACAGTTCCAGTGACTTAGAGCCTGCCATTCCATTAAATTCAACTGTTACCTGTGTTCCTTGTGGAATCTTAACAGTTTCATCTGTTATTACAAAACACACAAATAGCTCATCTTTTATTGGTTTAATTTTAGTTATATGACCAACTTCAACTCCCATTACACGAACGGGAGAACCTACAATTAAACCATCTACATCAGGCATAAATATATCATATTCGTCTTCATTATGAACAACACCAATTCGAGAGAAAAAGAACATCATGGCAAAAACTAACAGTACTAAAAGCCAAATTAAAAGTTCTCCGCTGTGATTAATATATAAAAGATTTTTTTCTTTATCCTCTGCCATATTAAAACTATTATATAATATTTTTTTATTATTTTACAAATAAATTATTGTACATAAAAGAAATTTAGAGCAAGCGGATGCGTAAAATCATCATGAGAAAATACCTGCATTACATATTTACCTTTTTGCCAGAATGTAAAATAATCAGTATAATAATACCTTTCATCTTTCATAAGTCTTATATCTTTTGTTCTGACAACATCTTCCCCGCCAAGAAGTCCTTTATCTGTAAGAGTGAAAACTTGAACACGTATCAAATCATTTTCCATCTGTTTTGGCGCGATAAATAAGTAATAAACTATGTCCCCTTCTCTAAAAACCTTTTGATCATGCAACGCATTATTTTGAGTAATAGGAGATGAATTAAACAATATCACCCCGCGCTCAAATGTACATGCAGAAAGCATAACAATAACTGATAGCAAAAAAATACCGAATAGTTTTTTTATAATATACCTCTTTTTACCCTTCAAGAGCCTTAATTTTCTGCTGAACGGAATTTATCATTTTTTCATCATGCTCAATTCCTGTATACAAATAATAGTATTCAAGAGCTTTACTAGTATCGCCTTTTTGTTCATAAGCCATACCTAAAGAATAGTAAGCATAAGGATAATCCGGCGTTAACTGTATAACGCGTTCAAAACATTTTATAGCATCATCATAATTCTTTTGATTTGCATAAACTAACCCTTTATTAAAATATGCATCCGAATTATCTTTATCAATTGTTAAAAGCTTGTCATAAAAACTTAGAGCTTTTGTATTGTTTCCTGTGAGCTTATATATATTGGCAATCTTAAGAAGCGTATATTTATCCTGCGGAGCATAAATTACAGCTTTTGTGTATGAATCCAAGGCTTCATTATACCTTTGCTTTTTATATGCATCATCACCGTTTTTAACAAGATTCTCATAAGTCATTGTCTTTTCAGTGCTAGTTAGTTCTGTGTGTTGCGAAGCATCTGTATCAGGTGTATTAATTACTGCAATATCATTTACCTTCAAGTTTTCAGCTTGAGCTTTTGCTTGCGCCATTTTGTGATTATCCATAAACATAGATAACGCAGTATTGTACTCCAAATTTGCAGGAGCTAGTGATACAGCCTTTCTGTAATTTTCAAGTGCTTGTTCAAAACAGCCCATTTTGTCATTTGCCTGTGCATATCCAAAATATGCGGAAGGTTCTTTAGGATTAAGTTCTATTGCATCTTCAAAATACAATATAGCCTGTCCGTAATCTTTTTTATCATACAAGTCATAAGCATAAGCTATTGTTGCAGAAGCAAGGTTATTTTGTAATCTTTCATTAGGCTTTTTATCTAACAATTGTTTATAAAGTTCAATTGCAGCTACGTAGTTATTCATTGCATGAAGCGTCAAAGCCTTATTTGCAAGAAGTTCATAGTTATCAGGCTCACTCACTAATACCATATTGTAGAATTTTATTGCATTTATATAATCCTGTTTTTGGTGATAGCAAAGTGCAAGTTCTTTTTTTATGTCATTATCAGAAGAATCAAGCGTATATGCTTTTTCTATGTTAAATAAAGCTAAATCTATATCATTTTGTCTTTTATAAACTAATCCTAAGTTTTTGTATGCATTAGCATCATTTGGAAACGCTTTTAAATATGTTTTATATTGCTCAATAGCTTCGGCATTCTTGCCCATATTGCCCAGTAAATTTGCATAGTCAAACCTCAAAGCTGTAAGCTCCGGATTTAAAGCAAAAGTTTTTGCATACAGTTCAAATGCTTTATCATTCTCCCCTAAATACTGATAAGATAGCGCAAGTTTAGCTAAAACAAGCTCATCATCTTTATTATCTTCCAATGCTTTTGTTAACATTTCACTTGCAGGCTTGTACTGTTTAGTATCAAATAATGCCATGCCGTAATGAGTATAATCCTTAAATGCAGAGGGATATTTTTTATACAATGCTCCATATATATCGCATGCTTTGTCGGGCTGACCTGATGCATAATAGACATTAGCAAGGTTTTCACTGGCTTCTAAATGTTCAGGATAAGCATTCAAAAACGTAGTATAATACTCTATTGCATTTTTGTAATTTTTTCTGAAATATTCAATATTCGCTAAATTTAAATAATTGTATTTGTATTCGGGATAAATTTGCTGGGCCTGCATAAAAGAATTATAAGCATTCTCATAATCACCCATTGTTTGAAGAATATTACCTATGCTTATATAAATAAAAGCATCATTTGGTCTTAATTTAACAGCTTTTTTGTATGCACCCAATGCTTCTTCATAATTACCCGCGTCTGCATACAGCCCTGCAATTTTTGTATATAACATTGCATCATCACCGCTTATATTTAAAGCTTTTTGAATAACACTAATAGCAGTGGCATAATCACCTTTATATTCATAATTGCATGCTTCCTGATACAAAGCATGTGCTTCTTTTGTCATCTTTGCTTCAACAGAAGAAGATGCAATAAACAATACAATCCCAAGTAACGATACAAAAAGTTTCTTATTCATATATATAGCCCTCAGCAATATTGTATCAAAAAGGGGGTAAATATACAACAAAAATTCTATAAACAAAAAAGCCACTCAATACAGAATGGCTCATAATTTTGGGGTTTATGTATAAGTATATTTTTGAGTCTAGACTTCAATAAATAATCTGCGTCCAACAATGTTTGGCTGATTGTTGTAATAGCCTGCAAAATATCCCCCTGAAACAGGGCGATTCTGACCATAAAACTCAAACGGATTTGAATTATGAGCAGATACAAACGGATTACCTGATGCCGATGCAAAAGGATTTGTACCAGCTCTTTTTACGGTTGGAGTCTGCACCATCGCTGATGGTGATAAAACATTTGCTAATAATTTAATAATTCCTGCCATATTAGTTAAACCTTTCTTGGTTAACTCTTAATAATTTTTCATCAAAAGTCAATATTTTTATCGGCATAAATAAAAATAACTTTATAAAAATCCATAAAATCTCATACGTATGTACGAAAAAGGAATATATTAAACCCTAGATGTTGACATAAGAATATGTTTACTATAAGATTATTTTTGTTGCCGGTATAGCTCAACGGTAGAGCAACGGTTTTGTAAACCGTAGGTTGTAGGTTCGATTCCTATTACCGGCTTTTTTATATATGATGGGTAAAAGCCTTAGTGGCAAAAACTCCCGAGAACTTGCCTTTGTGGCGCAGGGGTAGCGCACTCCCTTGGTAAGGGAGAGGCCACGGGTTCAAATCCCGTCAAAGGCAAATTTAAAATAAACAGTCATTCTGAGCAGAAGCGAAGAATCTCAAAAATTAACAACTGAATATGGGTAGGTGGCCGAGTGGCTAAAGGCGACAGACTGTAAATCTGTTCTCGAGAGGGTACGGTGGTTCGAATCCACCCCTGCCCACCACTTTAAAAGACTTCTTCGGAGGTCTTTTTTTATTGCAGGGGTGATTCTCACGCATCAAGCTTAGTTTGATGGGTTCTCACATCTGTATTTTTTTGAGTAGTTTGATTATTTCAGTTAGTTTGATTCTTTTTACCTTTTAATAGGACTTTTGGTTGGAATAGGTAAATTAAACATAGTAGGTAAAAGTGCCAAGTTTAGTAAGTTTTAGCAACTTTATGAGTTCGGAAATAGCTTGAGTTTAAAAGTCCAAAATGTCCGATTTTGGTAACAAAAATGTCTTATTTTTGCAGCATTTTTGCACTTATTTGCACACAAAAGTTATTGTTAGGTTTCTAAATTAAACAAAAAAATAGATAATTTATTTTTTGTGCAAATATTGCACGTTTACTTCCAAATTTGCCACCATTTCTTATTTTTTACAACAGTTTCAGATTCATTAGATATTATAGCATCTGCTATTCTTAATGCTTCTTCAATTTTTTTCATTTTTATATCTCTTTCACAAGATAACTTTTCAAATAATTGATAAAACTCGTGTGATGAAAAGTTTTCGATTTCTGATATACTAAATTGAGGTAAACGAATTCCAATATTAGAATTACTTTTCTTCTTCATCACTTCTAAATCTATTGTTCTCCCATTTAAACATGATGCATATATATCTCTATCCAAGTAATTCATACCTGAAACAAACTTTTGGACTTCTTTATTTTTCACAAATTTGAGTAATACATCAGCATTCCATTCTAATTCAGGCTTATTTATTTTTAGTGCTGTAAAGCTGAGATTATTATTCTGAACTCTTTGTACTTGCATTTCATATCCCTTTCTAGTTTAAATTTACCCCTGCTATATCATACTATAAAACCCGTAAAAATAAAATTTGCTAGCTGATTTGCGGACGGATTAAACGTAGCAGTGCGTAGGGTAGACTTTAGTCTACCAATACTATAATTTTTATTCCAAATCCATATTCAAAATACCATTCTTATCATCAAAATTACACCAATTTTCCTGATAAAATCCTTGTTTTACAAATTTTTTAAAAGAAGAAAATTCCCAATCTTTTGGTGAAATATTTAAATGTTTCACGGAATTGTAATGGATATAGTCCAAATGTTTGTTAAAATCTATATCATCTCTAATAATATGGTCATAATATTTTCTTTGCCAAATTCCTTTTTCACGTCTATGAAGCTGATTTTGTGTTTGATTCATGTTCTTTGGCAATAATCTTGAAAAATTTGATTTTAATGATGATATTATTTTAGAATAGTCAGAAGCTTTGTCAGTTTGTATCAAAATATGTAAATGGTCAGGTAAAACAATGCCTGCAATAATTTCATAATTATATTTAATATTCTTGATGGATTGTCTTAATAACTCGATATTTCTTACCAAAATTTGTTGACGATTATAAGTAACAATCGTAATAAACACAATATTTTTATCTTGATAATATCGTTTGAAATTTGACATATAACTATAATAAAGTATTGGTAGACTAAAGTCTACCCTACTTTTGAAATTATCAAAATCTCTGTTCTTTCTTCTCAAACCGACTGTTCTTGTACACAGGACATATGGTCGGAAGGGGTAAATATTTTTAATTGGCAAGATAGCCAATTTTAGTAAATATTAGCGATTTTGTTAGGTCAGAAGTTGGTTGAGTAAAAATGTCCGAAATGTCCGATTTTGGTAACATTATCTGCTTTTTTTAGCTTCTTTTTTCAATAATATTGTACAAATTCCAAGTGAAATTAATGCTGATAAAATCCAGAAGTTAATTGCACTGTTCCAAGAGAATTTATCAATAATATAACCTGTTCCAACACCGGAAAGAATTGAACCTATATACCCAAACATACCACAAAAACCGGTTACGGCTGATGCAACTTTTTTAGAACTAGATTCAACAGCTGATAAACCGCCAATCAAAACTTGAGGTCCGCAAGTAAACACACCGATTGCAGATACATAAACATAGTCCATAAACGGAATTTGGTTAATCTTAAACAGATATATACATATTGCTAAAAGTGTTAAACAAATAATGTTAACAGGAGCTCTTTTCCCTCCGAACAATTTATCAGAAACAAATCCTGCTCCGATTGTACCAAGTACGCCCACCAAAGGTAAAAAGCTTATTATTTTTGCGGCTTCCGAAATTGTATAATGTTTCATATCGACTTGATACATTACAAGCCAGTCAATAGTTCCGTATCTTACTACGTAAACGAAAATATACGCAATTGCTAAAAGCCAAACTGTCGGATTTTTAATAATGTATTTTTTAAAAATATCAGAATACGTATAATTATCTTCTTCGCCTGATTCTTTTACAGGTTCAACATAATCAGGATCTTTATATTTTTCAATATCCGGTAAACCTATACTGACAGGTTTATCCTGCAAATTCTTGTAAAAGAAGAAACAGAATATTATTGCAAAACATGCAGGAACATAAAATACAGATTCCCAGCCGTAGTGAGTAATCAAAAATCCTGAAAGAATCATACTTAAATATGTGCCGACTTCATGAGATGATGACCACAAAGACCATTTAACACCGCGTTCTTTATTTGCAAACCAGTATGAAAGATTTTTAGCTATCGGAGGAAAACCCATTGATTGAAACCAGCCATTTACTCCCCAAAAGAAAGCCAGCAAGAATAAAAGAACTGAAAATCCGCCAAAAGTTAGGTTCGGCGATACAAAGTGTGCACATATAATAAATAGAATATTAACTAAAGCAGAGATAAAAAGAGCTGTCGGCAAGATTCTTTTTGCATTTGTGTTATCTGCAATAATACCGTTAATAAACTTACCTGCTGCATAAGAAAAATACAACGAACTACCAAGTAAACCAAGTTCCAGTTTACTGTATCCTAAAGCTTCTTGAATTGCAGGAAGTGCAACTGATATATTTTTACGGCAAGTGTAGAAAATAATATAACCGAAGAACATTGATAAAAATATTCTCATTCTCCACATTGCATAAGTCTTATCAATAACAGCCTGATCCGTAATCGGTTCAGCAGGAACCGGCTCTTTATAAAATTCTTTTAATTTACTAAAAATACTCATACTTCTCTTTCCCCTCAAATATTTATACAAATATTATCCCACAAAAAAGAATAAATAAAAGCATTAACAGGTTTAATTACTTACCAGATAGCAAATTTGTACATCATATTTAAGCGGCAGCCGTCAATTTATGCTCTTCTTTCGCTTTCTTTTCTGCTTCTGCCTTTTCGAAACCTCGTTTAAAATATGAAGCCATAGGTGTAGCAAACAGAGGAGTAATAATTCTCTTTGTAAGAATCTGCATTGCAATATTTACAAACAAAACTGTAAATCCTGTTCTTGCAAGTTTTGTTCGGCCTTCCATTTTTTGAATATAATCTTTTATAAATTGTGATTCTGTTGTCTTTTTCTTTAGTTCATTAGGCAAACTTGCAAATTTTTGTTTAATTACTTCCTCTTTTATAGAGAAATCTTTTGATTTAGCAATTTTATCATCAAAAATTGATTCCACCCATTTTGAAAGACCAAATGCAGTTGCTATTTGAACACCGACGTTCATAATGCCGTTTGCCAGGTCAAGGGCTGCAACGAATTTCCTTTGATCTTCAGGAATTCTTTCATTATTCAAAGATTGTATTGTATAATATGCACAGTTTACAGCATCTTTTGATACATTTGATACTGTTGCTATTAAAGCTGCAGTTGCAACGGTAGCTTTTGGGTTTGCAAGTTTTTTCCCAATATTTGTATTATAAAAGGAGTCAATAACTTTCATAACTTTTGACATTAGTTATCTCCTCCTTTCTCTAATTCAAACTTAAGCTTGTTTTTAAGTTCATCAATATTAATAACTTCTTTTAGTTCATCAAGATTAAGCTTATCAACAGCCTCTTCAATTTTTGCATTGAAATTTCCTATTTTTTCATCTATCTGTTTTTTCTTAGCAGACATTTCCGGCATAATCTTTTCCATTATTCTCGGATAAGACCAGTTCAGGAAACCGCAAGTGAATGGAAGAGTTGCAAGTGTAACAAGCAAACCAAGCTGAGTATTCATTGTTTTAAACACTCGTTTTGAATCCGATGCCATAGATTTGACCAATCGTTTAATTTTTACATTTTGCAGTATTTCTTCAAAAGTCTTACCTATATTTTTTAAGGACGTAAAGTCTTTCATCTGATTTGCACATTCATAATCATGCATGTGAGTTAGCTTGTCTACGATATCTTTTGCAAGTTTTTCAATATCATAATCTTTAGGAAGTTTTTCCTCAAGTCCTTGTTCTTTGATTAATTTAACAATATTTTCAAGATTTAATTTATCTTTATCTGCACAATATTCTATTGCTTGAGTTGCAGTAATGCCTTTTTCATTTCCTAAATATCTAACTGACATTTTAGCAACTGTTTCCATGATGACATCTCGTTCGACAAGTTTTTCAGCTGTTTCATTAAGTAGAGTCTGTGTATCCTTGCCCATTGATTTTGCTTTTTCATCAAGCATTTTCTCAAGATGTTTTTTTAGTTTTAACGAACGGATTTTATCAAGTTCTTTGCCTAAAGCTCTTTCAATCTCTTCTTTATTTTCTTTTTTAAACGCTTCAAAGAAATTGTCTCTTGCTTTATCAATATAATCCTGACAAACAAGTTCTCTATATTCGATCTTCTTGTCTTTCATATCCTGACGCATTTTTTTAATTACAGCTTTTTCAGCATCAGTCTGGCGTTTTTTAACTTCTTCTTCAATTTGTTTCTTATTAAACTCGGGATGATCATGTTTTATACCTTTTTTCAAATGTCTTTCATGAGGACATGGTATTAAATTTGCTCTGGCGAGATGAGGTTTTCCGTCTTTATCTTTCGTACTTGCATATTTAGTCAGCCAATCATTGAACCATTTTGTAATTGTAAGCTGTGTTACTAACGCTATTACAGCAGATATCGGCTGACGCCATGCTGAATATTGTTTTGTTTTTTCATCCTCTTTAGAAAACGGGTTAAAAGCGATAAACAATGGGCATATAATTGCTGTACCGACAGCTGTTACTATAATATTGAGAGCTTCACCCTGATTTTCACCAACATAATTAAAAAAGCGAGATACTTTTCCGCTGTTTTTCGTGATGTAATTCCATACTTCAGAATCCATCCCTTTAGCTTTAAACTGCGGAGACTTTAAGCTCTGTTTTTGATACACACTGTTTTCAACGCTATTTACTTTCATAACCGTTCTTCAATCTTTTTCAATACACACTGTGGGATATTACCTATATATATAAAAACATAAAAGAAATAGAAATTGCCTTTTTACCATGCTTTTTGTTAAGTATTGTTAAGTTTGAACAATATATTAATCAAACAATTGTGCCGATAATATATATTATTTAAGTGATTTGACCTGATTTAAAAAAACTGTAAAATAGAATGTATGGAAGTAACTTTTGATAAGTATTCTCTAATGGTCGATGAGAAACGTGTTTTTATTAAAAGCGGTGCGTTTCATTATTTTCGGTGTCCCGGAATTGAAATTGCAAGGGACCGTTTTTTAAAGATGAAAGCAGGCGGATACAATACAGTAGATTTATACTTTAATTGGAATTATCACAGCCCTAAAGAAGGAGTCTATGATTTTAACGGTATAAAAGATGTCAGCAAGATTTTAGAAGAAGCTAAAAAAGCAGGGTTATTTGTCATAGCCCGTCCCGGACCGTTTATTAATGCTGAGGTTAACGCAGGCGGTCTGCCGTTTTGGCTTTTAAAGAAAGAAAACGTTATTCCGAGAAACCGTATCGGAACAGAATCTAAATATTCAACGGAATACATGAAATATGTTGCAGAATGGTATGATCAAATTATTCCTATTATAAATAAGTTTGATAATGTAATTCTTTTTCAGATAGAAAACGAATATGCAACCGATTCTATGGAAGAAGATTATATGAAAGAGCTTTATAAAATGGCTCGGGATAGAGGGGTCAAATGTCCTATCTTTCATAATGATGCCTATTTTGCAGGACTTTGGGCAGATTGTGTAGATATTTATGCTCTTGATTTATACCCTTATATTAATCCTAATCAGAACTGGAAAAGAGATTGTTTTTGTTTTGACACACTTGATAATGTTGAAGATATCTTCAGATGCGCAAAAGAGGATTCCCCGCCATTTATAGCAGAAATGCAATCCGGCTGGTTTGATAAATGGGATGGTATGGGATATAAGCACATTAGAGAAGCGCTTGGCGATGAACATATAAACATTATGACAAAGACGGCTATATCTCAAGGTGTAACGCTATTTAATCATTTTTTGGCTGTTGGTGGTACGAATTGGGGTGATTTGGCTTGCGATGAAGTTTATACAAGTTATGAATTTACAGCTCCAATAGATGAATTTGGGGTACCTCAAAGCAATTTTTATAAAGCAAAAGAGATAAACTATTTTCTGGATTCTTTTGATTTAACAAAAACCGAACCAAAGGATTTTGATTTTTATCAGGAAAATATTTATGCAAAACTCCGTCACGACCTCACTAATAATTGTGACTGGCTTTTTATCCGTAATATGGGAGTTCAAGATGAAAACAACAGAGCGAATCAGGCACATCTCTTCCGAATGGAAAAACCATTAAGCTAAAATCATGCGATATGAAAATATGCCCGATAAACTTAAAATTAAAAGGGTGTGATATAGAATTTTCAGATACTGAGATATTTTCAAAACTTGAAAACGAAAATGAAGAAGCAATTTTCTTTATATCTGATAAGGATTCAAATATTTATCTCTCAGACGGAGAAGTAATTTCAGGCAACCAGCAGGATTATACAAACTTCACCTTCGAAAGAGACGGCAAAACTACTCAATTCATTTTCTTAACAAAACACTTAGCTGACAGAAGCTGGTTTTTAAATAACCGAATTATTTTTAATGCTGATTATGTTCTTCCAAACGGAGCTGTTGCAGTAGAAAAAAATACAGAAATAGGTTATTACGATTTAAAATACAAATTCGGGAAGAAAAATTGTATTATTACTGATATTGAAAAAACTCCCGCAATTGAGCAATTGGAAATTTCTGATGTAAAATTCTGTTCACCGGAAATAGACTTGGACTATGATTATTTAAACTGGAAGAGAATCGGAGATAAAACTGATGCTTTTTCATGTGATATTTTTGATGAATTTATTTGGTACAAAGCAAAGATTCCAAATAACTTAACCGAGATTACACTAAGCGCAAGACATCTGTTTGCAGTATACATAAACAGCAAAGAGGTTATAAACAGAAATAGTTACAAGCTGGAAAAACTTCAGGAAGTTCCCGAAACAATTTCTATTCCTCTAAATACAAACATTTTAGATAGAGAAGTAAATGAACTGACAATTTTGGTTCAGAATTTGGGATTTGATAAAGGTTTTTCCGGTGACACAAATACTCCGAGAGGGCTTGTTCAATTTGAAACAACTCCTGATATCCCGATTGAATTCTATGTATGCGATAGGCTTGCACCCGAAAGAACAAAAAAATATGAAAGTGATAATCCTTATTTGGCACAAATTACGGTTAACTTTGATATAGAGAAAAAAGATAATATATTTTTGGCAAAATATATTTCATTTGAAGATTTTAGATGCAGACGGGCAACAATTTATCTTAACGGTATAAAAATCGGGCGTTACATAAAACGCAGACATGTTCAAGATAAATTTTATCTTATCAATGAATTTTTAAAACCGCATAACAGAGTTGACATCATAGTTTGGGAAAAAGACAGAAACGTTAAATCAGCGTGGGGCTTTAAATCGGACTTAAAAGATGTTAAAATACTATTAGGAACGTATAAAAAGTGTCAGTTGTTTAAATAAATGAGGTGTCTAATATGGTCATTGTCCCCGATTTTTTGATTAAAAGAATCTATCAAAAAGGTTCTTTGAAGAGAGTTGAAAACGGAGTATGCATCACTCTTAAAAATGTATTAGGACCGGGGTTTATAAGCGGATTTAATTATGTAAAAATAAATGATACAGTTTACGAAGCTAAGGATGTCAAATTTATTATGAATGGTAAAGAATACACAAATGCTGACGTTTCGGAAGAAAATCCGATTGCTTTCAGATTGGGACAGACAGGGACTCTTATTATGTTAGGAGAAGATTCTCTTAAAGATGGAGTAAATTCTATCGAAATAGAAGCACTAAACCCAGAAGCCGGAAAAGTTGTTCTTAAGGTTGAAGATAATATCTAAATTTTGTTTATTGTAATATAATCTATTTATGGAGTACAAAATAGATATAAATACAAAGAAAAAATTAACAGCAGGATTATCAATTTTATCTAATATAGTCCTTTCTTTGCTGAAAATAATAGCAGGAGCTTTATCGGGAAGTTTGAGTATTATCTCAGAAGCGATTCATTCTATGAGTGATTTTTTAGCCTCTATTATAACATTTTTTTCTGTTTCAAAATCAGCGATACCTGCAGATGATGACCATCCATACGGACATGGAAAATATGAAGATATGGCAGGATTAATTGAAGGTGTTTTAATAATACTTGCTTCTCTTTTTATAATTTACAAATCCGTTAAAAAAATTATTTTCGCAGTCCCGTTTGAAACTGAAAGTATTTTTGGTATTGCAGTAATGTTTATTGCTGTAATAATGAATATTTTTGTTAGCAGTATGTTGCTTAAAGTTGCAAAAGAATCTAATTCTATTTCTTTGTATGCTGATGGAGAACATTTGAGAACTGATATATACTCATCATTAGGAGTTCTAATAGGTTTGATTTTAATAAAAATAACCGGATATACTGTTTTAGACCCCATTGTTGCAATATTTGTAGCTGTTTTAATATACAGAGCAGGGTATACAATATCAAAACGTTCTATGTCAAATCTATTAGATCATTCTTTACCTGATGATGATATTAAAAAAATCAAATCAATTATAAACGGTAATTCGGTAACTCTAAAAGAACATAGTATAAAAGCAAGGCAAATAGGACCTGCAAAAGACATTGATTTAATCTTACAATTCCCGCAAGAGACAACAATATGTGAATGCCACAAAATATGCGATAAAGTAGAAGACAAAATCCAAATACTTTACCCTAACTGTTCAATATCTATCCACTCAGAGCCGATTTGCTACAATAAGAATTGTCAAAACAATTGTAATAAATAAATTTTATTCTATATAATTCAATATTTTGGCTAAATCTTTTTCTTCAATAATAATATCAGCATTTTCTTTAACAATAGGTTTAGCACAAAAAGCAACACGAGTTCCTGCAAATTTAAACATGCTCAAGTCATTTGCGCCGTCACCTACTGCAATGGTATTTTCTTTTGTGACATCTAACAGTTTCTGAAGCCTTAAAAGCATTTGTCCCTTGCTGTCATTAAACATCATCTCACCGCCGACCTGACCTGTTAAAAGTCCGTCTTTGGCGTGCAGAATGTTCGCAAAATCTCCGTCTAATCCAAGTTCAAGAGCATAGTAAACGGTTGCATTTCTAAAACCGCCTGAGAAACAAACAACCTTGTATCCTTTTTCTTTTAGCACTTTTACAACTTCTGCAGCACCATTCATAAGGGGTAAGTTGTGACATATCTCATCGACCTTTGAAACAGGCAAACCTTTTAATAAAGCTACACGTTCAGTGAGACTCTCAAAAAAGTCTGCTTCACCTCTCATAGCTTTATCTGTTATAGCTTTAACTTTTTCACCAATTCCAAGTTCTCGGGCAAAGAACTCTAATGTTTCTCCGTCCATTAATGTTGAATCAAAATCAAAAACTGCAAGTTTGTTTGTCATATTTATTTGTCATTTACCCCACTGTCAAATTAACATACTTAGGATTATGAACACCATCGATTTTTTCTATTGCTTTTAGAGTTTCGTCATCAACTATTGTATCAATGTTAATAACCATTATTGATTCTTCGTGTTTGTCGTTCTTCTGAACTACGTTCATTGAGCCGATATTGATACCCTTTTCACCGATTACACGAGCGACTTGTGCAATCATTGACGGTTTATTTGTATGCGGAACGATAAGAACATGTTTTTCAGGTCTTATACTTGTTTCATACTCGTTAATTTTAACTATTCTTGGAATGTCTTTAGTAACTAAAGCACCCGCAACAACGGTAGTTTCTTTATCGGTAGTTAATTTAACAGTAATTCTTCCTGCAAAGTTAGAATTGATTTTTGATTTAGATGAAACTATATCAATACCTCTGTTTTTAGCAATGACAGGAGCATTAACGTAATTAACGCCCTCTAACCTTGAAGATAAAGCGCCTTTTAGAACAGCTACTTCTAAAGGTTGAATGTCTTTGTCTGCCAAATCTCCGTCAGCAATTATCTCAATTGATTTTATTGCACCGGAAGACAATTGAACAGCAAGTTCTCCTGTGTTTTCTGCAATACCCATATAATCTTTTACAGGTTCTAACCTGTCAGGTCTGAGTGACGGAATATTAACAGCAGACGATGCAGAACCGCCTGACAAAACTTCTTTTATTTGTTCTGCTACATCAATAGCTACATTCATTTGAGCTTCTGTTGTACTTGCACCAAGGTGAGGAGTAAGTACAATGTTCTTTTCACATTGAATCAAAGGACATTCTTGAATATTTGGTTCGTTTTCATAAACGTCAATTGCTGCACCTGCTACATATCCGCTATTAATTGCTTCTTTTAAATCATTTTCATTTATAATACCGCCGCGAGCACAGTTAACAAGACGAACACCTTGTTTCATTTTTGCAATTGTGTCTTTGTTTATCATATTTAAAGTGTCTTTATTCTTTGGTACATGAACAGTTATAAAATCAGGTCTGCCCCAGAAATTATCTAAGTTTTCAATATATTCAGCACCTTTTTTTTCAACAACTTCTTTGGAACTGAATGGATCATATACAATAACTTTCATCCCGAGAGCTAAAGCAACTTCACCGACGTGAGAACCGATTTTACCAAATCCTATAATTCCCAAGGTTTTTTTGTACAACTCAGTACCTGTATATTTACCCCTATCCCATTTGCCTTCTTTTGTTGAAGTTGCAGCAGGAGCAATATTTCTTGCCATCGCAAGCATTAATGCGATTGTGTGCTCTGATGCAGCCATTGTATTTCCGTCAGGCGAGTTAACGACAATTATACCTTTTTGAGTAGCTGCTTCCAAATCAATATTATCAACTCCGACACCTGCACGACCAATGATTTTAAGATTTACCCCCGCATTAATTATATTTGCTGTTACCTTTGTCTGACTTCTTACCATTAAAGCATCATAATTCGGAATTATTTTTATGAGTTCTTCCTCGCTCATTGTAGGCAAAAAGTCTACTTCTGCTGCAGGCTCAATGATTTTTCCTGCCGATTCGTTTATTTTATCAGTTACTAAAACTTTCATTTTTATCTCCTTAAACTGCTAATTCCTTAATTACAGTTGCAACACCTTTACCAAGTTCAAATTTGTAACCTAATTTATAAAGAGTTGCTTCTAATGCCCCGACAGCAGCAATAACATCTCTATCGCAAACAAAACCTAATGTTCCCATTCTGAATATTTTGTCTTTTAAAGCATTTTGACCGTTTGCTACAAGTACATCAAAATCTTCTTTAATTGTTTTTCTAATATCAGGAACGCTAATTCCTTCAGGGGGGTAAATGGAAGTTATTGAGTGACTTGCATTCTTATCGTCTTTAACAACAAGTTCCAAACCAATTGTTCTGATTGCTGAACGTAAAGCCATTGCGTGACGTTTATGGCGAGCGTTCATATTTTCGATACCTTCTTCTTTAATCATCTCTAATGCTTTATCCAAGCCTGCAAACAAGTTAACAGCAGGAGTAAATGGCGTTGAATCAGCTTGAACAGATTTTCTATATGCGCCCCAATCCCAATAAAAACTTGGATGTTTGCATTGTTCATATACTTTCCATGCTCTTTCATTTGCAACTAAAAATGCAAGTCCAGGAGGAATCATAAATCCTTTTTGCGAACCTGAAACTAAAACATCTATGCCCCATTCATCAGGGTTACATTCCATTGCACAAACAGATGTTACTCCGTCAACTACTGATAAAGCACCGTGTTCACGAATTATTGAACAAAGTGTTTTAACATCATTTGCTGCACCAGTCGATGTTTCTGAGTGTGTTAATGTAACAATTTTGATTTTCTTTTCTGTATCTTCAGCTAATTTTGCACGTAAAACTTCGGGATTAATAACGTCTCCTGTTGAGACTTCAATCTTTTCAACAACAGCTCCGCGAGATTCTGCAATCTTAGCCCAGCGGTTTCCGAAGTTGCCCAACACAAGAGACAAAACGTGATCGCCTTCGTTAATAAGATTTTCTAATGCAGCGCACATAGCACCGGTACCGGATGATGTATAAACAAAAACATCATTTTTTGTTCTAAAAACATATTTTAAATTTTCATAAACATTATGCAAAATTTTTGAAAATTCACCGCTTCTGTGTCCAATCGGGTGTTTTGCTACTTCTAACATAACGCTTTCCGGTACAGGTGTAGGCCCCGGAATCATTAAAAAAGTCTTATCCTTCATATAATCTCCTCCCTAATCCAATCAATAATACACTCTTATTGTACCATACATTAAGAGCATGTGATAAAAAAATAAAAAGCATAAATATATCTAGCAAATTATTTTTTTACGTGTTTTAAGTTTTATATGGAGGTTTATATGCGCATAACAAAAATTGATAATACACAATTTGGAGCCGGGAAAGTAAAACTCGTAAGAATTTTAGAAAAAGATTTATCAAATCATTTCAAAACGATTAAGAAAATTACTGATAATACAGGGATAGATATTCTGATATTAAAAAACATTGAAACCAATTCGCTTCCTAAAACAGACATGTATAGCGTAATTGCTCAACAGGAGGCTGCCATTGAGCCTTATATTATTCACGGAGCCGAAAGAACAATTATTAAAAGGAGCGCAAGCAAAGATGAACTTGGAGCCAAAATGCTTGAAGCAGTAATTAGCGCTGTGAATAAGCTTGAAGAAAAAGTAGAAAAAATTGCAGGAATAAACCCCCAATATTTAAGCTGGATGAAATAAATTGTAATAAAAACAAACTACATAAGAACAACATAAAAAGAAAGGATAATAGCATGATAACAAAAATTAACGGTTTTAATAATACATATATTAGCCAAAACAAAAGAATCTCATTCAAATCAAAACTAGTTCCGAACGAAGAATTAAAAGATCTATTTATTGATTCAAAGACAATTTTAAATTATTTAAATTCAGTTGATGAGTTTAAGCAGTATAAAATGTCTCTTATGTATGTTCATAACATGATTAATTGCCTAAAAAATATTCTTAATAACGGGAAAAATGAATTATTTGAATTAACAAGAAATAAAAATGGTGAATTGGGTTATAAGCTCAATGGTAAAAAAGGTAGAATATCTAAAGCTGATAGACTTAAAGCTAATTCTAATAATATAAGAACAATAACAAATGAAGATTTTGATATTATAAGTAGTGCAATTAGTAAACTTAAAGATGATTTAAATGCTGATTATGAGTCAAAAAATCTTGACATTCTTGCTAATCTCCACAAAAATATTCAAATAATTGACAATATATTCTTAAAACAGACAGGTGATTCATTAGAAAAACTCGAAAAGCAAATATTTAATAGCCGTGTAAAGTAGAGTTCAATCTACCAAAATTTTCAGATTATTATATAATAACAGTCGGTTTGAGAAGAAAGAACAGAGTTTTTGTGATTTTTTAATATAAAAACATAACTTTGTCTTATTATTGTTGGGTTTCACCCACCTTACACACTATTATTTAAATACAATAGCCATTTTAGCGATTTTGTAAATTTAACAGCAAACAAAAAAACCGGAAAAAGACCGTTTTCGACCAGTTTGGGGGTAAATAATTTTCTTACTTCCGAGGGGTAAAACGTAGATTATATAAGGCTTTTGATAATTTGTCGCAAATTGTCCGTACAACTGTAAAAGAACACATGGTTTGAGACAATTTGACAGATGGTTTGAGATTTTGGAAAGGTTGTTATAAAAAACAGTCCTAAATTTCAACAAAATTTTTATTAAAATTTTAATAAAAAACAGGACAAATAATATAAATGTAACAATTTTTCCCAATTGTAACAATTATGGCAATTTTATATATTATTTATACTTTAAATATATATGACCGACGGCAAAAAATACATTTTTCAATCTTCAATTAATATTCCTAGCAATTATACTCCACGATACAAAATGTTTGCATCAAATGAGGAAATGCTCGGGAATTTAATAATTTCTATATATGATACACCACCACAAATTAAACCGCCACAAAAACATTCAATAGAGACATTTAATAATGGAATTATAGATGTTGACGAATTTAATGATACAAAAGAAGAGTACGAAAAGAAAATTGAAAAAATAAAAAAATACTGTCAAAAATACGGTCAAGATATTTCAGAAATTAAATTACCTACATATGAAGATATGTGCACATTATGTGGCAGAAATGTTGATTTGGAGACAATAACATCATTTTTACAACCTAAAAAATCTCTTGATGAAGAAATTGGACTAGGGAATATAAAATATGGAATTGAAGAAAAATCTACGTTTACAGAAGTTAGAAAATACGAAAATGGTAATATAGTAACAATTCATTATAATGATGGTAAACATTATGAACAAATTTCTATTGAAAATGATAATAAAAAAATATTTAAATATTTTAATTGGATAACCGGAGCTATAACAAATCAAAAAATTATTGATAATAAAAAGCAAACTAATACTATTACAGATTATTATCATAATGGAAATGTACAGTCTGTACGAATAAGAGATTTAGAAACACAAGAAATTATAGAACAAAATGACTATGACAAACACGGCAACAGAATTTTGAATGATAACCAAAAGTTGGCACATGAATTAATAAAAGATTTAACAAATAAAAACTTTTTGGGTTTACAAAGTGTAAGAAGTTCTTTACAAGATAATTTAAATAAAATTACTCCGGAAAATATTGAACAAGTGTTAAGAGAATATAAAAAAGCAACAGGAAAAAGTTTAATACAGACAATAGAGTATGCTAGGGGTAGTATAGACAGTTTATATGAAACCTTTAGCA
This sequence comes from uncultured bacterium, assembly GCA_902779645.1. Classification (GTDB taxonomy): domain Bacteria; phylum Cyanobacteriota; class Vampirovibrionia; order Gastranaerophilales; family Gastranaerophilaceae; genus CAG-196. Next base: position 120,205 of record CACZCH010000002.1, read on the forward strand.
TGCAATCATATACGACAACTGATAAATTAAAAGATAAAATTTCTGAAATGCTTGTTAAAATATATCCTCAAACAAAAAAAATTAGAGATATGCAATATTTTCTTGAAAACACAGGAATTGGTGATGAATTTAAGGCAATGCTTGATGATAAAAATTTTACATATAGTGATTTTAAATATTATTGGAAAGAGTTAACAGATAGAGACAGCTTTGAAGATGATTTTTTAAATTCAAATTTACCACCTGAAATAAAAGCACAATATAATCGTGTGATTTGGCATGAAGCTTGCTCAAGATTGAACATTAAACCGAATTTAAAAATAGAAAATTCTCGAATTAAAAATGAATATTACAAAAGTGATATGGTGTATGATGTCCAATACAATCTGACTACTGATTGGATTGGAGGTACTATAACCGTAATTAATAAAACAACAGGTATTACACGTATAATTGATATTAATAAATTGACCAAAAATATGAGTGAAATTAATTTTTGTGAATTTATAACAAATATACAAAAACAACCTGCGGAAGTATTAGAAGATGCAGCAATAGAATTTGATAAATTATATGGTTTTTCCGGTAATGAAGGGGAACTTGAAAGAATACATGCCGGAGGTTTTTATAATCATTTGACTGAAGAGACTGTCATAAATACTAAAATGGGTATACATGTTCACGAACTAGGACACGCAATTGATTTTAATTATCTTTTAGAACAATGTAAAAATTCATCAGCATTTGGAAGTTTCTTTGCTGAATACACAAAAGAAAGGGATGAATATGTTAAAAAAGGAAATGTATGCGCAACTGGCACTGAAAGTTCTATAAATCCTAAAGATGGATTTGACAATTACTGTACAACAAATGAAAAAGAAATGTTTGCTGAATGTTATACATTATTAATGACAGGAAATTGCCATAGCAAAGATACCATTTTAAAACATTTCAGAAAAACATTAATAGAAGCTGAAAAATTATTAAAAGAAATTCGTAAATTACCGGATGACGTAAGATTAAGAAAATAAATTGTATCAAAACAGGACAGTTTTTTGTCCCCCAAAAACACAAAATTTTTGCGAATTTTTGTTTTAAATTTCAAATTACCCTTTCCAAAATCTCAAACTGTTCCAAAATATCAAACTATATCTAGAACACAGGCATAGCTTAAAATTTCAAAATTCTTTTCAGGGAATTTTGACGCAAAAAAATGATACTTTGAGGTAGTTTGAGATTTTTTGTTTTTAAAACTTCCGACCGCTAGGATTTAGTGTTTATGGGGTAAATAAGGGAAATCTCAAACTCTTCCAAAATCTCAAACTATCAGAAAAATTACATAGGCGCTTTTGCCAACAAAATATATTTACCCCTTCCGACCAAAAGTCCTGAAAAAAGGTACTGCTCAAAAAAAATACAAAAGCACTAAAAAAGCCGATGTTTTCATCGGCTTTATAAATGGAGGAGGAATAGGGATTCGAACCCTAGGTACGCTCGCACGTACGACGGTTTTCAAGACCGCTCCAATCAACCACTCTGGCATTCCTCCAAAAAGTATTTAATTGGTTTACTTGAATATATTAACGTAAACATATTTTATTGTAAAGAGGGAAGATGGTTTATTAAGCTTATATGCATACATACTTCTCAACTTTTATATCGCTTATACTCTTTTTATGTTATAATAACCTCGGGGAGTATGTTAAATGTTCGACTACTTTAAAGGGTTCATCACTGACAAAAAAAAGAGTACAAAGGGTACATATCTTACAATAGAAGTTAACGGAACAGGATATCTGTTAGAAGTTACTGACAGAGATTTTAACTCGATTTCCGTAAACGAAGAAAACAAGCAAAAAATTTATGTTCTGCTTACTCACAGAGAAGATGCTATGTCACTGTACGGATTTTTAACAAAAGAAACCAGGGATATTTTTCAAATTCTTTTATCTGTTTCAGGTGTCGGAGCAAAAATGGGAATTGCTTTACTAAATGAGTTCGACGCTTGCGATGTAATATCACTAGTCATCGACGGAAACTTTAAAGAGCTTACCAGAGCTAAAGGAGTCGGACCAAAGCTTGCTCAAAAAATCATTTTGGAGCTTAAAGACAAACTAATGAAAACAGAGTTACCTAAATCAGCTATTTCTTCTTTGCCTCAAACTCAAGCAATATCAGACACGCAAGCTGTATTGCTTTCGCTTGGATATGAAGAAAACGAGATTGAAGATGCGCTCAAAAAAGTTATACCGACTATTGTTGAAAACTCTAATTCAGAAGAAGTTTTGAGAAAAGCTTTAACAACACTCTCTATGTAAACATTTGTAACTATTTTATTAAAAATTGGCAAAAAAAAATCTTTAGAGGTTTTAACAAAAACAGAAGAAGGTTTACTATGAATATCAAAAAAATCGGTGGAATAATCGGATTTAAAGCCGTAACCCCGACAACTATCTCAAATCAACCGGCAAAATATGATGTCACAAGTCCGTTAGAAAAGTCTCCGCAAAAAGACTCTTTTGACATCTCAATAGGTTATGTAAATGATGCTCACGGCCAAACAAATAACATGATGAGAATTCTTTCAGGATTAAGCGGGGATTTGGTTGTATCTGCAGGAGATAACGATATCGGGGATGAAAAGAACAAACCTATTCACAGAGCTACTATCAAGTTTTTAAATCTCGGAAAAATTCAGGCAACAGCACTCGGCAACCACGAGATGGATACGACTCAAGCAGATTTGATTGATTCACTTAAGGAATATAACGGTGATATTTTAACAATCAACATGAAAAAAGATAAGCTTACAAACGGAACTCCAGAGGACAATAAAGCTCTTGGACGGGCAGACCTGCTTAATCACATTAAACCTTCTAAAATAGTAAACATAAAAGGCGAAAACATAGGTCTCATTGGTACTGCACCAATTGACCTTCACGACAGATTAACTCATCCTGCATATCATAAAGATTGCCACGTAAATAAATTAGACGAAAGCATAGAAGATATTCAAAAAGAAGTAAATAACCTAAAAAATCAAGGAATTAACAAAATCGTTCTGCTATCTCACCTTGGTTTAAAGAAAGACAAACAAGTAGCTCAAAAAACAAACGGAATTGATGTAATTATAAGCGGTCACTCACATGAACTTGTCGAAGGAATAAAAGAAGGAGAAAACCTGCTTTATTCGAAATCAGGCGAGCCTGTCATACTAACCGAAGCAGGGCGCGACGGAAACTTTTTCGGCAAATTGAATCTTACATTTGATAAAGACGGTATAATTACAAAAGCACAAAATAACATTGGAGAAACAGGTCTGTATAACAGAAACCTTGTTACCAAATATATTTTTAACGAAGTTCTTGGAAAGCCTGAAGATATCGGATATATAAAATCAACTCTTCCTCCTCCTAAATCACTTACAGAAGAGAATCCGCATGCAAACTTTGTATGCGATATTATGAAAGCCGAAACAGATTCCGATATTGCAATCTGGCATAACTGCGGAGTCCGCAACTTCTTCCACGAAGGTGAAATTAACTCTCGAGATATTAAAGACATTTCACCATTTTTAGACTATGTAGCAGTTGCAGAAGTACCGGAAAAAACTATGGTTGATCTTTTCAAAAAAGCAATTAAAGATACTTATTCATCAAGCAGCAGAAAACCGGGATTATTTGCCGTATCAGGATTAGAATATACAGTAAATCCGCAAAAAGGTACTTTAGTAGACATGATTTACACTGATAAACAAGGTAAAGTTCATAAAATTGATATAGAAAATCCAAGCGAAACAAAAAAATACAAAATCGTAACCGATGAATTTTTAATGTCAGCAGGCGCAGATTTTAATATTCTTGCAAAAGAAGAAGATTATTTAATAAAATACCCTTATGACAAAGATGTTATGGTTTGTAATTATATAAAGCGTCAAAACAAACCAATCGTTATCAACCAGCTAGGCAGAATCAAATACGAAAAGTAGGAAATTATGAATATCCAAGGTATTACGATCCCAAATATTATAAAGACAAGGGGTAAATTTTTACACCCTTCATTCAGAGCTGAAAATTCAAGTTTGGAAAGAACCCCGCAAAATGACACATTTGAATTAAAAATTGGTTATGTAAATGACTTACACGGTCAAACCAACAATATGATGAGAATACTATCGGGTATAAAAGGTGATATTATTCTCTCTGGTGGAGATAACGACATCGGGGATGAAAAAAACAGACACGTACATGATGCAACCGCAAAATTTTTAAATCTTGCAGACGTAAAAGCTACCGCATTAGGGAATCACGAAATGGACACTATGCAAAGCGACCTTAAAGAAACTGCATCAAAATACAACGGTAATATTCTGGCAATTAACATAGAACAAAAACCTTTAGAAAATCAAAATTCAAAAGATATTGAAATATTCAAAAAAGCAAACATAAAAGAATTCATAAAACCTTCTATAATAATAGACATTAAAGGAGAGAAAATAGGACTTATAGGTACTACACCAATTGACCTTACAGACAGAGCATCGCATCCAGACTATCACAAAGACTGTAAAGCTCAAAATTTAGAAAAAACAGCCGAGCTTGTACAAAAAGAAATTGACAAAATTCAGAAAGAAGGAGTAAATAAAATTATCCTACTTTCACATCTTGGATTAGAACGAGACAAAGAAGTCATCAAAAACACAAGAGGACTGGATGTTGTAATCGGAGGTCACACACATGAGCTCCTCAATGGAGTTAAAGAAGGAGAAAACTTAATATACTCAGCTTCTGGAGAACCGGTAATTATAACAGAAGCCGGTAAAGACGGCAGATACTTTGGAGAGCTTAATTTAACATTTGATAAAAATGGCATTATTACGAAAGCACAAAATAACATTGGTGAAACCGGTATGTATCACAGAAATCTTGTTCATCAGTATATGTTTAATGAGATTTTGGGCAAACCGGAACAAATAGGAGTAATCGAATATGCACCTCCTGCACCTAAATCTTTATTAGAAGAAAATCCTCACGCAAACTTTATGTGCGATGCTATGAGATATGAAATGGACGCTGATATCGCCATTTGGAATAACTCAGGAACAAGAAATTATTTCAAAAAAGGAAATATCGACTCAAGTGATATAAAAGAAATTGCACCATTTGCAGACAATATCTCAGTCGCAAACGTATCAGAAAAAACACTAGTAGATGCTTTTAAAACAGCAGTAGAAGTTAGCTATAATTCTCACGGAAATAAACCCGGACTTTTGGCTGTTTCAGGACTAAATTACACAGTAAATCAAAAAACAAAAAAACTTGTAGATATGAATTATATCGATAAATACGGTATTCAACATCACATTGATGTTAATAACCCGCGAGAAAATAAAACATACAAAGTTGTTGCAGATTCTTTCATAATGACTTGGGGAAAAGAATACGGCATACTTGCTCAAAAAGATAAATGTACGGAATATCCGTTTAACAAAGCTTATATCACCTGTGAATACATAAAAAAATTAAATCAGCCTGTTAAAATTAACCAAACAGGAAGAATTAAATATGTGATGTAAAGGAGTAAATATGAAAATCTCTAGAATCCAACAAAATCATGTTAATCCAATTTTTCAAGCAAAAATATCTCCATCTTTTGAAAAATTTATGCGCAGCTTTATTAATAACGGCTCAAATCGTATTCAAAAGAATTACATGCTTAATAAAAAATTAGCGGATTTTGAAAGATACGGATTTAATGACTATACAGTTAATTTGGTTACAATACATAAAAGTTGGGGTAATGAATACTCTCTGGTTTCAACTAAAGAAGGTCAGGAACTAAAAAAAGGAATATTTCTATTAAAGAAAAATAGCGCAAAGGGCATTATTGAAACCTTTTTGCATTTTAGAAAAAATGAATTTGTTAGACTAATGAAAAAAAATTATAAATTTCTTGGTTAAGAATTGGCTAATATACAAAAACAGAGAAAACGTAAATGTTTTCTCTGTTTTTTATTATAATTAATTATGCTTATTCATAAAGCGGAGCTAATTTTTTCTCTTGTTGAGGAATAACTCCTTCGGTAATTGATTGATATACTCTGTAATCAATTACAGGGAAACAGTTATCTATTGATTCTATTTCTTTAAGCTTAGCATCATCTATATTACCGTTTTCAATCATATCAGCAATTAAACTGAATCTGTCAACGTGCTCATTAAATCTGTCTGTTGCATAATCTTTAGCCTGCCATGTTGTAATCAGGAACGGCCAGTCTGAAGATTGAAGCAACAAGTTTTCTCTTGAAAGCTGATTTAAAGCTCTGTGCAAAAGCTTGTCTTCCGGTATTTGAGGATATTTATCCGCAATCGCGCTCATACGTTTTTCGCAAGAGTGGATTATTGGCCACATCCATTCTGTTAAATGGTTTTGCCATACATAGAAGTGACCGCCTTGTCCCCAAGAAGATTCAGGGATTTGAATAGCTTCTTTCGGCGGATATTTAGTAATGTATTCTCCCGCTGTCATTCTTTCAATATCAGGAATGTATTGATTGAATTTTTTAATCACTTGTTTTATAAATTCAACACCTTCAAACCACCAGTGTCCAAACAATTCTGTATCAAAAGATACCATAACAAGTCCTTCTTTACCGGTAGCCTTTTTATAATCATTTAGTAAATGATAAATTAATGTTGTATAATGGTCTGAATTTTCATTAATTTTATTGAATGCTAAAACCGGATCATATAACATCTTATCGCCTAAATCTGTTGTTGGAGATGTTATTCTCCAATAGTGCATACCTGATTTATCATCACGTTTATGGAATTCTCTAAAGCAACCATCCCCGGGATAGCCGTCAGCTGCTGACCAAACTTGATAACCTGCTCTGTCATTTCTTCCCATAACAGCTACTTGCGCATCAGGTAACCAGTATGCTGAATACGTGTCATATCCTGTTTTGGGTCTGTCAGGAAGCGGAATGTATTCAATATTACCGTACATTCCTATTACACGTCTGTTACCAATTGAGTTACCGCCTTCTATTACATGAGATTCAGTAAAGAAGTAATGAATATCATTATTTTGAAGCGTAACTTCAATTGCAGGTCTCCAGTGTTTTTTACCGTCTTTACCAACATATTCATAGCCTTGACGATAAGCACATTCAGGAAGCCAAGCACCCATAGCCTTTTTCCCGAACAATCTTTGTGTCGTATCTTGACCTACTTTAAATTGAGCATTCAAGTTACTGTCAGTTGCAAGCAGCGGCGAGAAACCGTGAGTTGCACCTGATGTTGTAATTTCTATACAACCTAAATCTTGATATTTTTTAAAATATTTAATAAGATTTTTTTCGTATTTATTTACAAAATCATCTCTTAATTTATTCCACAAGTCAAAATAGTACTTAGCCAAATATTTTAAATGCTGGCTATGAGCCACTTTAGGGTCAGGATATCTTTCCAAATCCTTTGAAACGGCTGTTATTTGCGCATCTATGTATTTTACAAAACCGTTTTGCAAATGCTCATCATTAAGCTGTTCTGCAAGAATAGGAGTAATACCTACGGTTAATTTTGCTTTTATTCCTTCTTCATACAATTCTGATATTGCATTAAGAAGAGGTACGTATGTTTCTGCCATACATTCGTAAAGGTTTTCTTCACCGAATGGCCACATACCTGCTTTTCTGTAATAAGGCAGGTGACTATGCAACATAAATACGAATTGTCCTACTGACATTTTTGCCTCCGTTCATTTTCTCGTGTTTATTTGGTGAAGTTTATTTTACTACTCACCAATATATATTTTTACATTACTATTTATAACATAATATCTAAAAAAAAGTAACTCTTTAGTATTAATTCAGCAGAATAATGTTACAAATGTTTACTATATTTGGAGTCATTATGCTAGTATATAAGGATGATATAGCAAAAAGAAAGTATCTGCCAAATATATTATGCATTTAGCCAATTGTAAACATCCAATTTTCATTTGCAGAACAAGTGGCACAGAAGTCTGTTTCGGCCGTTACATATTTTGTATAATCTTTAAATGTTGAACCGGCTCTTCCTCTATAATCGTTTGCTAAAAACGGACAAGCATATACCCCGTTTCTAGTTAAAATTCTTCCAAACATACAATCTGTTTTTTCAGAAGATTTCAATATATTATTTTCATCATAATCAGGATAAGAAACATGTATTTGAATGTCAGTATTTTCAATCCCGTTTTCGGTAAAAATTCTTTGAAAATTCTCTTTTAATACAAGATCACTTAATTTGTAAAAATTTTGAACTGACAATACGGAAGTAAAGTTATAACGGCTTAAAATCTTAAGAGCAGATATAGTTTGTCTAAAATGACCTCTGTATTTAACTCTATCACTTTCCAGTTCATCAAAATGAGCAAGAGAAAGTCTGAAAAAGATTTGAGAATCTCCCTCTTCCTCTACCTTCTTTAAGAATCTGATTTTCTTTTCATTTAAAAAGCTTGAATTTGTACAAATACAAACATTTGAACGTTTTAGGCAAAATCTCAAAATAGTATTAAACTCAGGATGCGTCATCGGTTCGCCTCCTGTAAGATAAATACATTGAATAGGTTCTGATTTTGTATCTTCAAGAGCCGTTTTAATCATATCAACAGGAATAAAATCTTTAATATTTTTAGATATAGGGAAATCAATATAACAGCTGTTACAGTGTCTGTTACAGTTTTTTGCAGTTAATTCAATAAACAGATTATTCAATCTTTCCAATTTATAAGCCGGTGCAGTGCAAATACTCATCTTTTTTCTCCTTTTTCAAATCTCACCACTCACTTGTGATAAAAAAATTTTAAAGAAAAGAAAAAAGTAAAAAATCGTCAACTAAGACAAAATTTTATAATACAATTTACCGATTTTTAAAATAAAATAAAAAAACCGCTCATAAAAAGCGGTTTTTTCTTTACTTGTTTTATACAACTTATTTAATATTTGAATATGTCCAAGCATCGAAAGTTGGTGTTTCGGAGATATTAAGTTCTTTTTTCTTCTCTCCTGCACAACTATCATCATGAGCAATCGGAGCGTACAATCTGTTATAGTATTCAATTACCATACGATCAGAGTTAAAGTATGCTTCAGATGTTCTGATAGCTTGTCTCATTAAACGAGCCCACTCATCTTTATCTTTATAGTATGTAGGAATAATACGTTTTTCAATAATATCCATTACACACTTATGGTCTTGCCAATGTCTTTCTTCCCAAGGCATATCATCATCTAGGCCTGGGTATTCAACTGTATAACCATTGATACCGTCAAATGTACCTTCTACTGTCCAACCATCATAAATCGATAAGTGAAGTGCACCGTTCATATTAGCTGACATACCAGAAGTACCAGATGCTTCAAACGGTCTTAACGGAGTATTCAACCAAATATCAGAACCGCGTTTAAGCATACCAGATAATTGAAGTTCATATCCCGGAAGAACAACTACATTCTTTAAAGAATGAGAACGATTCAATAATTTGTTAAACATTTCCTTACCCATTACATCATCCGGATGGAATTTTCCGGCAAATATAATCTGAACTTTATCTTCATTAAGCAATCTTCCGATTCTGTCTTTATCCATAAGAATCAGCCATGCACGCTTGTAATCAGCAAATCTTCTTGCCCACGTGATAGTTAAAACATCCGGATTGAATCTTTTACCTGCAACATTAGCAATATATTTGAAAAGTTCAGCCTTCATTTCCCGCTTTACTTCAAGCAATTTCTGAGGATCATTTTGAGCAGCCGCAATTCTTTTATCCTGCCAATAATGAAGATTAACAGCATTCGTAATAGCTCTAATCGGGCATCTGTCTTCAACCCATTCCCACATTTTATTTGCAACAAGCCCGTGAAGCTGAGAAACTGCATTTGCAATTCTTGACATTCTGAGAGCTGCAACAGTAAGTGAGAAGTTTTCTCCGCCAAGCTGGATAGCTTTCTCTCTGCTTGCACCTGCAAAGAAACCGCCTTCCATTAATGTATCAACCCAATGTACTTCGTTACCTGCTGCAACCGGAGTATGAGTTGTAAATACGGTTTTCTTTCTTACTTTATCCAAATCACCATTGAATTGTCTCAAAAGTTCAAATGCTGCCGGCAGCGCATGACCTTCGTTCATGTGAACAACATCAAATTTGTAACCGACTGCTTGAAGAACTCTTATACCTGCTATACCCAAAACTGTTTCTTGAGAAATTCTGATTCTTTCATTTCCGTCATATAAACGGTGAGATATACTCTTTGCCCAATCACTATTTCCTTCTATATCTGTTGTTAATAGATATACAGGGCAAGTACCGAATAATTCAGGATTAACCTTAAATGCTTTAACTTTTACTTTTTCACCAAAAGTATCTACTTCAACAGTTATTCCGGTATCTTCCAAATAATCATAGTACTTTCTTATATATGCTACTTCAACATTGCCAGAATGGTCTATTCGCTGGTCATAATACCCGTATGACCAAAGCATTGTTACACCGACCATCGGCATTTGTAAATATCCCGCTGACAACATATGTGAGCCGGCTAAAAATCCTAAACCGCCGGAATATGTGCTTAAGGATTGATCCATTGCAATTTCCATTGAGAAATAAGCTACATTCGGTAATGTCATAATTTTTCTACCTTCTTATTTTAACTGTGTACTACTAAAGAACTATATAAGTCCGTTTTTACATTCTATCAATAACATCAACTTTAATCAACTTTTATATAAAAAACACATTTTATTCTTCTAAACAATCTCCTAAAACCCCCTATTAATAAAGCATTTCAGAATTATTAAGTTTTATTACGAACTAATACTTTAGAATTAGTTAATTACTACTACAAATTTATAAATTCTAATCTACGCTGAAGATATCTTTGATATCTTCCATCGTAAGTGACTTCGTTATATTTCTGTCTATTGAAACTACGCTGTCAACAAGATCGCGCTTGCGTCCTTTGATTTTTTGTATTTTTTCTTCAACAGTATTTTTAGTAATAAGTCTGTATACAAATACTTTCTTAGTTTGTCCGATACGATATGCACGGTCTGTTGCTTGATCTTCAACAGCAGGATTCCACCATGGGTCATAGTGAATTACATAATCAGCACCAGTTAAATTCAAACCTGTACCGCCCGCTTTTAAGCTGATTAAGAAAATCGGTATATTCGGGTTACTATTAAAGTTTTCAACAGCACCTTGTCTGTCTTTTGTCTTACCTGTAAGATATTCAAACGGTATACCCTCTCTTTGAAGCCATGCTTTAATAATATCAAGCATATCAACAAATTGGCTGAACAGAAGTATTCTATGATTTTCGTCAATAATTTGCTTAATCATATCTTTTAAATATTCAAATTTACCTGATTTAATATCACCCTTAATATGTTCTTTATCGTAAAGTCGAGGGTGACAACATATTTGACGCATTCTGAGAAGTGCAGAGAAAATAGACATTCTGCTCTTTTCAAGACCGTTCTGTTCAATACTCTTAAAGAGTTCTTCTTTGGTTGAATCAAGAACTTCAAGATAGAAGTCACGCTGCTCATCTGTAAGTTCGCAATAAGCCATGTTTTCAACTTTATCCGGTAAATCTTTTGCAACATCTCGTTTCATACGTCTTAATATGAACGGGAAAATTTGGAGCTTCAAACGTTTCTCAACTGTCTTATCCTGTCTTTCCATAATCGGAGTGACATACCTGTAATTGAATTCTGCTACATTGAACAGGAATCCCGGCATTAAGAAGTCAAATACGGACCAAAGTTCTTCTAGTTTGTTTTCTATCGGAGTACCTGATAGAGCAAGCTTGTGGTCAGATTGAAGTTCTTTAACCGATTGAGCGGTTTGAGATATAGCATTTTTTATATTTTGAGATTCATCTAAAATAACATATCTGAACTTATATTTTTTTAATTTAGCTATATCACGACGCACAAGAGCATAACTTGTAATGATAATATCATAATTCGGGATTTCTTTAAATAATCCTTTTCTGTCAGCACCTTGTATTTTTAGGCATGTTAAGTCTGGTGTAAATTTTTGGATTTCGTTTTCCCAGTTAAATACGACAGTCGTCGGAGCAATAACAAGTGTCGGCATCGGTCCGTCAACTTCTTTTGCTTTTTGAAGAAGAGTAAGCGCTTGGAGTGTTTTACCTAGCCCCATATCATCAGCAAGAATACCGTTTAAGCCATATTGATATAAGAACCACAGCCAATGAAAACCTTTTGTTTGGTATTCACGGAATTTTGCATTAACACTTTTTGGAATATCAACACCTTCGGATGTTGTAGAGAATGTTGAGATTTGTTCCCAGAATTTTTGGAATTTTTCTGACATTACCAGTTCAAAACCTTGATTTTGAAGTTCGGTAATCAGACCTACACGGTATGTTTTAACCAAAAATTTGTTTTCATTGTTCCTATATGCGTCAAAAGAGTTAAATGAACGCATGATTGCGTAAATATTTTGCGCCGGATATTCAACAAATCCCAAACTTCTTACACGTGCATATTTTTCACCGCTTTGAATTGTTTCATATATCTCATCAAAGTCGATAACTTCTTCTCCGACTTGTCCGTATAACTGAATTTCCATACTATCTATGGATTCTTCGGAGAAGTCAATTTTGGCACACATTTTGAAAGGTTCTTTAAGGAGTTTGAAAAAGTTCATATCGTCTTGTTCTTCAAACTTCCAGCCTTCGCCTGCCTGCTGAATGTAGTAGTTATAAAAATCAATAGCATTTTCTTTTTCGAGCGCGAGATTGTTTGTCTGCATTGGCACAAATTTGCAAGCCAGAAGCATATTATATGCTAATTGTTCATGCTCATAATCACGTTTAATCCAGTAAACCAAATCCTCTTTTTCGCTCTTTACGGAAATATACGGAGATTTGTCCTTGCTCTTTGTATAAGGAACCTTAACTCCTGAATAATCAAATTCCAAAGATGCTTTTAGTGACTGGTCATAGTCTATACCTAAAGTAACAATATTCAACGGAGGTTTGTGATCCATTAATAATCCGCTGATATTTTCAGCAATTGTTACAGGCATAATCTCTTGTAAATGTGGTAATTCTTCATATACAAACTTCCCGCCGTCAGCATCTTTTAAGTCTGTGAAGGTCGATTTAATAATACTTTGCGGAAGTTCGTTCATTGCAATATTGATTGGAAATATAATATTTTTGTATCTTCCCCATTTAATTTGTCTTGAAAAATACTTAATCTCTTCAAAGGGGTAAATATCTTCTTTATCAGGACGGGTCCAGAATAGTTCAAGAACAATATTAGTACCGCCGTTTACATTTGTCGTCGAAACATCAAGATTCAATGTCCATACATTATCTGTAAATTGTATTCTCTCTTTTGTTTTTTCATCTAAGACTTCTTCCAAATCTGCCATTAGAGGAAATACCGGAGCAAATTTAGTAATCGGTATATCATACCAGCCAGCCTTCTTATCCTGCTTAGCAATTTTTAGCATAACTTGGAACAGAGCAATTTCTTTTTTTTGAGCATCATTTAGTTCAAATTCCGGTGTTGCTTTTTGGATTTCAATTAATGCCCTTAAAATACCTTCCAAAGAGCGTACTATTTTATTGGTAGCTCTATCCCTTACAAGAATTGAAAAAAAGTTCTGTCGTCTTTTAGGGTTAAAGTGGAAAATATAGCTTCCCCTTGGCGGGGTCTTAAGCGCCGTATCAATGTCTGACACATCAGGTTCAACCTGAAACTTATCATACATGAAGTTTTCAAAAGCACCTTCTTCAATAGCTCTCAGTGCTACTGCAACAGAGTGTTTGCACCATTCTTCTTTCAGCGGACAATTACATCTTGCTTCCACTTTATTTTTCTTAAATATTAAATCTGTTAAATAAAAATCTTGATAATTGCCTTTTACTTTACCTTTAAAGAAGTTCTTTTCCGGATAAGCTTCAAGAATCATATCCTTTTGGTAATATTCATAACCGCGTCTCCAACTGCCGGAAGTCGCATTTTTCTTTAAAAAATCATAATTAAACTTAAATTCGCCCATATCTTTTTGAGGTACTCATATTTTAAAAGTATAAATCCGAAAAAATAGCAAAATCCTTTGCCAAAAGAGGTTTTTTGTTACAAAACTGTTCTTAAAATTAAAGAGACATAATATAACAAAACTCCCAACCTTATACTTATTATCACATATTATTATTATTTATGCAAGAGGGGTATTTTTCTCAACATATATATAATATTATCTGTTTTTATATTCTTGCTCCACTGTTATTATCGTGATATGATTGTCATACTTAGTGAGGGACGAGACTTTGCAAGAAGATAATAAAAAAGAACAGCAAATGTACGAACTAATCTCTAATTGGCTAAACGAATACAAAAGAGCTAAAAGTTCTGTCGAAAAAGCTAAACCTAAGGCTCTGATTGTTTCGCGCATGCTGCCAATAGTAAAGAGAATTGCAAGAACAATTGCAAGACGTGCTTATGACCCTATTGAAGATTTGGTTCAAGCAGGTTCTATCGGGCTTCTCAAAGCGATTGACAGTTTCAGACCTGAAATTAATGATAATTTTAAATACTATGCAGGTAGTCTTATAATCGGAGAAATGAAACATTATATCAGAGATAAAATGAACACAATAAAAGTTCCTCGACATATTCAAGAACTTTCTTTTCGTATTAACTCATTTATCTCAACTCTTACTGCTGACGAATTAAACAACTTAACTAATGAATATGTAGCAGATGCTTTGAATGTTTCAACAAAAGATGTTGATTTTGTATTACAGACAGACAGAAGAAAAAATACGGTTTCTCTTGACGATGTTTACAGAGCTGACTCCAATAATTTAGGATATGAAGAAGTTCTCGCTCATGAAAATTATAAAGAAAAATCAAATCTTGAAGATGCAAAGCTCATTATAGAACTTGTAATTGTAAGACTGCCAAAGGAATACAGAAAGCTGGTTGAACTGTATTATTATAATGATTTAAGCCAAAAAGAAATCGCAGACAGAATGAATATGTCACAAATGCAGGTTTCAAGAAAACTCAAAAAAGCTTTTGAGCTTCTCCATGATATGATTGCAGATTCTCAGCTTGGAGACTCATTAATGGAGATTTTATAATAAATGGATTTTAATACTTATTTACTGATTTGGATTTGTGTATTCGGTCTATGCATGGGAAGTTTTTATAATGTTGTAATACTGCGCTCACTATCCGGTGAAAGCATTGTTTTCCCGCCGTCAAAATGTCCTAAATGCAATAATAAACTGTTTTGGTGGCATAATATTCCTGTCCTTTCGTATATTCTTTTAAGAGGGAAATGCTATTTCTGTAAAGAAAAAATCAGCATACAATATCCTATTATAGAGCTTCTGACAATGGTTCTATTCGGTATTTCATTTTTGAAATTCGGGATTAGTTATACTACTTTGTTTGTAATCTTTTGGTTATCCTGCCTGCTTATTATGACAATGACAGACATAAAAGAAAAGCTCGTTGACTGTAATATTGCAATCGCTATGACAATCGGGGGAGTTCTATACGCATGGCTGAACGGCGGAATTCACGGAATTTTTCATTCTTTTTTAGGACTAATTGCCGGTGTTTTAATTATGGAGCTAATCTCAAGAGCAGGATTCATATTTGCAAAAACGAGAGCAATGGGAGAAGCTGATACTTATGTAGCAGGTGCACTTGGTGCAATTTTTGGAATATTCAGTACAGTAAAGGTTCTTCTTTTAAGCCTTTTTGCATCTATGATTTTTATAATTCCGGTATTTTTGTACAACAAGTATAAATCCGGAGATAAAGCTACACTAATTGCTTTTATTTTCTTTATTTTGAGTATAGTTACATTTTATACAAAATATCAAAACTATTGGACGCTCAGTTTAGTTATGATTAGCGGTTTTGCTTTAGCATATTTTGTGATGAAGGGGATTAAACAAGCAGAAAACAGAAATTATCTTCCTTACGTACCTGCTCTTGCAATAGCAGGAGCATATTATATATTCTTTTTATTGTAGAATTAAACTATGACAGTATCATTTCCAAATCAATCTCAAAACTATTGTAATTTTTCTGATAAAGTTTATAAACGAGCAGCTGAAGGAGAAAAACAGCTTTCGCGAATTCAAGCTGAGCTTAGAAAACCTAAAAATGAAGAACAAGTAATTGAAGATTTATTTATACTTAACCTAATGCTGGATAACGGAGTAGAAAAGGAAAAAATTGCGAATATTTACCCTGAACTTTCGAAATACAATGACACAAAATCACCTAATATTCAGACATTTTTAGCCGGGATTTACAGAAAAATAAAAATTCCTGACGGATTTGGCCCTTTGATAAAAATGCTCATACAGGATTCAATAAACCCTCCAAAAGATGCTTACTTTGACCCGACGGAAGAAATAGGCGGAGCTATATTGGATTATTTGGCATAACTTCTTTTTGTACTAAAATATAAAAAGGGAGTACAAAAATGGAAAATAAAAAGGTTTATATAGAAACACTAGGGTGTCAGATGAATAAATCTGATGCAGAGCGAATGTACGGAATGCTTGAACATATCGGATACACTCAGACAGAGAACCCTAAAGAAGCCGATATGCTTATTATTAATACTTGTTCTATTCGTCAATTATCTGAAGATAAAGCATATAGCCAAATTGGCGTATGGGGCAAAATGAAGAAATCAAAACCAAATTTAAAAATTGTTTTTGCGGGCTGTGTCGCACAACAAGGGGGTAAATCAATCTTAAAAAGAGCACCGTATGTTGATTTGGTTCTGGGAACTCAAAGGTTATATGAACTTCCAAATCTTGTAAAACGTATTGAAAACGGTGAAAGAGTTGTTTCTGTTGAAGAAAAACCTTTTGAAGAATCCGATATTCAAATTAACCGTGTAAAAGGAATTAACGCTTGGGTTCCTATTATGGAAGGCTGCAATAACTTTTGCACTTATTGTATAGTCCCTTATACAAGAGGACGTGAGCGTTCAAGAAAACCTGAACTTATTTTGGCTGAAATAAAAAAGGCTCTCGCTGAAGGTTATAAAGAGATTACACTATTAGGTCAAAACGTAGACTCTTATGGCAAAGACTTAGAAGAAGGGCAGAATTTATCTTGGCTTTTAAGACAAATAAATGCGTTGGAAGGTAAATTCAGAATCCGTTTTGTTACTAATTATCCGACGGATATTACAGATGAAGTTATTGATACGGTTATTGAACTTGATAAAGTTTGCGAATATTTCCATATCCCGATGCAATCGGGCGATGATTATGTCTTAAAGAAAATGAACAGAAGATATGATTATGCAACTTATAAAAAGATTTGCGACCATATCCGCTCTCGTGTAAAAGACGTTACGATTACAAGCGACTTTATTGCCGGTTTTCCAGGAGAAACGGAAGAACAGTTCGAAAACACTCTAAAAGCTATGACAGAATTAGAACTCGATTATTCAAACACAGCCTCATATTCTCCCCGAGAAAAAACTGTTGCCGCAAAATGGGTCGATAAATATATTCCTGAAGATGTTAAAACCGAAAGACTTGCAAGGCTTAACGAACATAACCGAGCTTGCTGCTTAAAATCAAATAAAAAATATCTCGGACGAGAAATGGAAGTTTTGGTTGAAAATTTCGAGGTTCGCAAGAATGGCGACAAGGTAATTACAGGAAGAACAAGAAATAACAAAATTGTTCATATCCCTTGTGACAGAGATTTAACAGGTGAATTTGTAAATGTAAAAATAACAAATGCAAGAACTTGGTATCTGAATGGAGAGTTGATATAGTATGAAAAACATCAGACAATCAAATGTAAATACACATAAAGATGCTTGGGTTGAGATTAATCTTGAATCTCTTGCGGAAAATATTATAGAAATCAAAAAAGGAATTCCGTCTGGGAAAAAAATGCTTGGAATAGTTAAAGCTGATGCTTACGGTCATGGTTCACAAATGATTGCTCAAACTATGCTAGCATCAGGCGTGGATATGTTTGGTGTTTCATCGGTTGACGAGGGTTTAGACCTCCGTAATGTTAAAATAAAAGCGCCAATACTTGTTGTCGGCGCAATTCCGGTTTGGGCGGTTGAAACGGCTGCAACAAACGACATAGCTTTTTCAGTATTTAATGAAGAACATCTGACTGCCTGCAAAGACGTATATGAAAGAACCGGTATAAAACCAAAGGTTCACGTAAAACTTGATACCGGAATGAACAGAATCGGCGTTCGCGCGGAAGAAGGTGTAAATTATATAGAAAAAGTGAGAAAAGCGGATTATTTGAGATTTGAAGGTGTATTCACCCACCTCGCAGCAGCAGAAGAACCTGATGAAGCTCAAAAACAAATTGATAAATGGAATAGCGTTATTGAAAACATTGATACAAATGGACTTTTAATACATATTCAAAATACAGCTGCGACATTCGCTTATGATATAAAATCAAATATGGTTAGGGTTGGTATTTCGATTTACGGTTTGTACCCTGATTTACCTCCCAAATACAACTATAAACCAAAACTTAAACAGGTCATGGGTTTAAAGGGACGAATAACTAATATCCATAATATCTACCCCGGAGAGGGTGTCAGCTACGCTCATACGTTTATCGCTGATAAACCGACAAGAGTGGCAACTATACCGATTGGATACGCTGACGGAGTTTCAAGAGGTCTTTCAAATAAAATATACGGTATGATAAACGGTAAAAAAATCAAACAAATCGGCAATATAACAATGGATCAGATGATGTTTGATTTAGGTGATATAAAAGCTAACGTAGGCGATGTAATCACTTTGCTTGATGAGAGAAACTTAACCCTTGATTCTTGGGCAGAAATATTACATACTATTAATTATGAACTCACTTGCAGACTCAAAGTAAGACTGCCGAGAGTTTACGTCAGATAGAGGTAAGATTATGAAAAAGAGTTTGATATTACTGGCTGTTTTTTGTTTAACACTTAGCGTTTTTGCGTTTGATTATGTTCCTAAAAATACGGATACAAATCCGTTTGGAGATAAAGTAAAAACTGAGAAAAAAACTATAAAAACAGCTCAACCTGAAATGAGAGAAATAAAAACTCTGGCAGAATATTTTCGTTATCTTCCGAGAGAAGTTCAAAGACACTGGACTCCATACAAAGCAAATGCGGATTATGAAGTAACCGTTCAATTTACTGTTCACAGAAACGGTTCAATCTCAGATGTTCATATTGTCGGCACAAATTGCCCTAATGCAAACCGTGCCGTAATTAATGCCGTAAAATCAGGAGAACCGTATCAACCGCTTCCGCTATCATTTAAAAAAGACCGGATAAAAGCACAAGTCATTTTGGAATATCACACACAAAAATAAGCGAATATTCGCAAAATTCTATTAATATTTATCCATAAATATATTTACCGCAAAAAAAAGCCTCTTTGGGGAGAGGCGGAGGGGAAATTTTAAGTTAATAGGTATACACTTCACATTTTCTACACACTAATAGTTTTTAGAGTATTTTATTTTTCTTCTAGCCTAGTCCGAATTTGGGTACAAATTTTTCAACCTGACTACTCATAAGCTGTTGACATGATTCAAGCATTGCACGCTTTGTTTTCAATTGTCCTTCTATTGTATTAAGTTCTTGCTGGATTTCTGCTTCTATCTCATTCATAGCATCAATTTCCTGCTGTTTAAGTGCTTTCTCTGATTGTTGTTTAAATTGATAAAATGCACTCATTTCGTATTGCTGCTGCATTATTGGGTTATTTAAGATAGGAATCATACCGGAAGCTTTCATCATTTGAAGCTGCTGACCTGCATTTGCAGAACTTGCCATATCTGAGAATTGAGCAAACATTGATGCTCTTGGGATGAGTTCAGCTGAAAGACCTGATATATCGTGAGCCCTTGTATAATAATTTGAACCACCAAGTCTGCCCGCATATTTCTGGTAATGATTCAATCTTGTACGAATGACCATTTCCTGTCTTTCTAATGCATTTATTTCACGTGTTAATTTCTGGACCTGCCAGAACGCCATAAACATAGTGAACCTACCTAACTGTTAACTAACCTTTTTTAACCTTACATATATATAAAGTATTTTTCTTTGCAGAAATTGCCTTTTTTTCTTCAAATTGTTAAGTTTTGTAAAGATAAATTTTGGAGTATAATATTTATATGGAGGTAAAATGTATGATTAAAGACGATTTGAGACGTGCAAAAGTTTATTATTCTTTATCAGAAAATCTTAAGAAAGGATTTGAATGGATTAAAAATAATGATTTAAAAAATATGCCTGACGGAAGATATGAGATAGATGAAAACAATTTTGCAAATATTCAAAGCTACATAACAAAAGATGATGCACCTTATGAAGCTCACAGAGATTATATTGATATCCAATACATGATAGAGGGTGAAGAATTTTCAGGAAGAACTGATTTAAGTAATTGTTCTGTGATAGAAGAATATAATAAAGAAAAAGATATAGAATTTTTAAAATGCAACACAAAAGAAGAATTTTATAAAATACAAGAAAGAGAGTTTTTCGTTTTCTTCCCACATGACGCTCATAAACCCGCAATCAAGTCAGACAAAAATAAAAATGTAAGAAAAGTAATCGTAAAAATACATATATAAACTATCTTATAAAACGGCGGGCGCAGACAAGATTTGTCTGCGCCCGCCGTTTAGTATTATACGAGGAGGAGGAATTTTTATGCTGCAAAAATATTTTTCAAATTATAATCCAATTTAAAATCAATTAATTCACCTTGATAATTATCTTCTTCATTTCTATCAATATGTTCCCAAAGCTCACCTAAAATATATTTCTTACGTTTATCATTCGCATGACGTTGCAAATATTTTAAAGTTTCATTCAAAGACTTATTCAATGTAATCTGAACAGATGCTTTCATAGTGTTTAATTCTGTTGAAGAAGCAAAATCAGAGCTTGCATAAACAGCTTTTTGAGCAATTTCGGATGCTTTTTCGGGAGTAGTACCGCTTTTTTGTAAAATTTCTTTTGCAGTATTTCTTAAAAATTCACGATTTTCAAATCCCATTGAAGTAGATACATTGATACTCATAGTCCATTTCCTTTTTTGCCTAATCCCTAAATTCCGGCTTTTAATTTTCTTTGCTTTTCGTTTTCCCTTTTGTAATATATATATCGGCACATTTTTTGAAAACTTTAATTTTTTAAGCATTATTTGGGAAAATTGTTACAAAACTTTACATAATTAAAATACAATCCATAATATAGAACAATTTTATAGTATTATGATATTAAGAATTGGGAGGAAATAATGTCAGTTGTTTTAGAACAAAAACAAGGTTTAATTGCAGGTGACGGTTTATTACCTGTTAAAATGGCGCAGTATGCAAAAGAAAATGGATTTGATGTAGTTGCGATATCACTATCTAATGATAACTATAAACAATTAAAGAAATATTGTTCTAAAGTGTATTCATTCTGTCCCGGAGAAGCTTTGAAAATAGAAAAAGTTTTGAAGGACGAAGGTATTAAACAATTGACATTTTTGGGAAAGGTTAGTAAGACAATAATTCTAAAACGTCCGAAGTTTGATTCAAAGGCAATAGATTTTATTAAAAAAGCTGTCAGATTAAATGATGACAAAGTTATGCTTATGCTGATAGAAGAGTTGGAAGCAATAGGTGTAACAATTTTAGATCAGACTTTATTTATTAAAAATTTGATGATTCCGTCCGGCGTTTTAGGTAAAGTTCAGCCGACTCAAAAACAGGTAGAAGATGTAAACTACGGATACTGGCTTGCCAAAGAGACTGGTAAGCTTGATATCGGCCAGTCTGTTGTAATAAAGGACAAGATGATTATGGCAGTTGAGGCAATTGAAGGGACAGATAAGTGTATTAAACGCGGCTGCAAAATTGCTAAAAAGAATGCACGAATAATAAAAGTTGCAAAACCTTCTCAAGATAAAAGATTTGACATACCTGCAATCGGACTTAGAACTTTAAAAACAATGAAAAAGTATAAAGCCGATTTAATTGCAGTGGAAGCCGGTGAAACAATTATTGTAGATAAAGAAGAGGTTGTCAAATACGCTGACAGGCATGGTATTGTTGTCATGGCGGTGTAAGGGGATTAACCTTCACCCGAATTTCTAAACTCACTTATGTTCGTTAAGAAATTCTACCCTCTTTAGTTGGATAGGGTACTGGAGGAAATTTGAAAAAAGTCTTTATAATAACAGGAGAGTATTCCGGAGATATTCACGGAGGAAAGGTTGCGGAGATTTTAAAATCTCAAATGCCGGATATTGAGATAGAAGGAATCGGCGGTGAAAATCTCAAAAAAGCAGGCGTGAAACTTTTTTGCGACCACTCAAAAATGGCAGGATTCGGTCTGAGCTTAAAAATGATAGTTGACCATTTATCCTTGGAAAAACGAGTTTCGGATTATATTTTGAATGTATTTAAGCCTGATTTGATTTTATGTATAGACTACGGCACGTTTAATTTGAGAGTTGCAAAAAGGCTTAAGGGAAAAGGGATTAAAGTTTTTCATTATATTCCGCCTCAAGTATGGGCAAGCAGAAAATGGAGAATTAAAGGTATAAAGAAATATGTGGATAAAGTCCTTTGTATATTTCCGTTTGAAGTTGAAATGTACAAGGAATACGGTATAGATGTTCATTATTGCGGGCACCCGCTTATTAAACAATTACCACAAAAAGCTAACAAGGAAGAATTCTTCAGAAATCACGGATTGGATATTAACAAGCCATTAGTTTCCATTTTCCCTGGTTCAAGACCTTTAGAGCTTAAATTCCTTGCTGATACTTTAATCGGTGGCGCAAAGATGCTTCAGAAGAGACATCCTGAGCTTCAATTCTGTATATCTCATGCGCCAAGTTTGAGTGATAATGTGTTTGATAAATATGTAAAAGATACTGATTTTAAGGTTATTAAAGGAGAGAATCAAGCACTTTTGAGTGTGTCTGACTCTCTGATACTTGCCTCCGGCACAGTTGCACTTGAGGCATCTTTATATAAAGTACCAATGATAATCGGATACAAAGGACCTTGGATTCTTTATCTTGCATATCTAATTTTCAGATGTATAAAAAAAGTTTCGCTTCCTAATATTGTAACAGGTGAAAATATTGTACCGGAGCTCATCCAAGCAAAATTCACTAAAGAAAACATTTGTTACGAAACAGAACGACTACTGTACGATAAAACATACAGAGATAACACTATTGAAAAACTTAGTCACGTAAGAGAAAAACTTTCAGACAAGTATTCAGCAGAAGAAGTCGTAAACTGCATAATAGAAGCACTTTAATAAAACTATTTATTTTCAAAACCGGGAGATGTTAACGGAAGATTTTTGTATCCTGAGTTTGCATAAACAGTTTTCTTTATGTACTTGTTTGTATAATTTCCTTTTTCCAAAAGCTGTTTAAGGATGTTTTCTCTTGTAACAAGAGAAGAATCCAAATTGTTTGATTCAGGATACATCTTTAGAATTTCAGTCCAAACAGTAGCTTCCATTGTCCAAGCATAAGTTTCTTCACTCAATGAATTGTATTCATCTTGGTGCAAAGCTTCATGAGCAAGAAGAGCAGCTAATGCACCTGGAGGTGCATACTGATGTTTCGGATTTATAAATATATACAATTTTCCTTTTTTCTTCCAGCCGATTGCATCGAAGGTTGAATAAGATTGATCTATCTCAGATAAATCCTTAAATTGAACTTTAACGGGATACTGAGTAATATTATATCCCATTATGGCTTTTCTTGAAAAATCTCCGGATGTACCTTTTAACATATCAAGCGCCACGTGAAATATTTGTTCATTAGAAACTTTGCTGTATTCAGGAGATATTTCATCAATATATTCTTGTGTATATTTAGGCGGCAATTTTACATTACTCGGAACAGGTTCGTAGCTTTTTGCCTGAACTTGGATAAATGTCATTGCATATATTATTAATAAAGCTAAAATCTTCTTCATAAAAATCCTCTCTATTACTATATTATATACTTTCTGTTTTACAAAAGTCAAAAGGGATAAATAAAGACTAGGGAAGCAGTAAATAAAAAAATAGATCTACACAATATTTGTATTTACTCCTCCCCCTTGACAACCATTTTTGTCCTTGGTAGTATACAAACATAGTCGCAGACAGTTAGTATCCTTTAGGATTTAAAACAAATAATGTGCTAACCGAGATTACACTCATATAAATAGCTTATAATGTTTGTAGGTTTTGCGATTATAAAAAAGATTGCAAAATCTTTTTAGTATGGATTTAAGGTCGAAAATAAATACATAAAAAAGGAGCAAAAAATGTCAACAAAAGCTTTCAAAGATGATAAGATTAAACTTATCAAAGAAAAAATTGATAAAGCCCAAGTTGCAATTGTTACTGAATACAAAGGTCTCAGCGTAGAAGAAATTACTAAGTTGAGAAGAGCCCTTCAAAAAGACGGCGGTGATTACATGGTTACAAAAAATACCCTTGCAAAAATCGCTATCAAAGGGACACCTTATGAAGTATTAGCAGAAACTTTAAAAGGACCAATCGCTTTGGCATTTGGTTTTGAAGATCAAGTAGCACCTGCAAAAGCTTTATCTAAATTTATCAAAGAAACTAAGAAGGGTGAAATCTTAGGTGCAGCTCTTGACGGTCAATTGCTGTCAGCAGCTGAAGCTAAAGCATTAGCAAACATTCCTTCAAGAGAAGAAATTTACGCAAAAATGCTTGGCTGTATCAATTCACCTGCTTCCGGCATTGTCGGCGGTATCAACGGTGTTATGTCAGCTCTTGTCAGAGCTATCGCAGCTGTCAGAGATCAAAAGTCAGCTTAAGATGTGCATAATACAAAATTAAAACGTACTACAACAAAATAAAAATAAAGGAGAAAATCATGAGTGTAGAAGCTATTTTAGAATCAATTGAAAAATTAACTTTGTTAGAAGCTGCTGAATTAGTAAAAGCAATGGAAGAAAAATTCGGCGTATCTGCTGCTGCTCCAGTAGCCGTAGCTGCTGCTCCTGCTGCCGCTGCTGCTCCTGCAGAAGAAGCTGCTTCTGAAGTAAACGTAATCTTAGCATCAGTTCCTGCTGATAAGAAGATTGCTGTTCTTAAAGAAGTTCGTGCTATCACAGGTCTTGGCTTAAAAGAAGCTAAAGATTTAGTTGATGGTGCTCCTAAAGCAGTTAAAGAACAAGTTAAGACATTATTTGTAAACAAAAAGAGGGTGGCTGTTATGTCACCCTCTTTTGCTATTAATTATTTCAGCTATTAATCTTTATTATCAAAACCGGATAATTGCATTAACATTGATTTTTTAAATCTTAAATAAGCAAAATTTGCTTTAGTTGACTGCATTTGTTTTTTCAATACCTCAGCCTGATACTCAAATTCAGGCGAACTGTAAGCATACTGTGAAGCCATAGTATTCTCCTTATAATTTTTAAACGGATATATATATATAAAGTATTTTTTCTCAAGAAATTGCTTATATTATAAAAAATATTTACAAATTTTAATATGAAACTCCGCATGTTTATTGACAATAAGTTTTGTTCATTCTAGTATTAAAGTATCCTAGTCGAAATTTTCTTGCCGGATTTGACGGCTTAGGGGCAGGGTAAATGGGTAAATATATCTTTAGCCTTATTAAAAACTATAAGATTAGCGTTTATTAAAGCAAAATATACTTACACTTCCTGAAATGTTTTAAATGAAAAAGAAATATAAATGAGCAAATGACAATTCAAGAATAATGGCGAAGCCGGAATTCCACATAGTCACTTAATCACTTAATAACTTAGTCACTTAAAACAAGAGTATTACAATTAAAGCATAAAGGAGAAAAAGTTATGCCTACAATGAATCAGCTGGTTCGTCAAGAACGTAAAAGGCTGCATGACAAAACCAAATCGCCGGCTCTTATGGATTGTCCACAAAGACGCGGCGTATGTACAAGGGTTTACACTACAACCCCTAAAAAACCTAACTCTGCTTTGAGAAAGGTTGCCAGAGTCAGACTTACTAACGGATTTGAAGTTACTTCATATATCCCAGGTATCGGACACAACCTTCAAGAACACAGTGTTGTTCTAATCAGAGGCGGAAGGGTTAAAGACCTTCCTGGTGTAAGATATCACATTGTTCGTGGTACTTTAGATACAGCAGGTGTTGCTAACAGAACACAAAGCCGTTCTAAATATGGTGCTAAGAGAGCTAAGGGAGGTAAGAAATAATGTCAAGAAGATCAAAACCTGAAAGAAGAATCCCTTCAGCGGATCCTATTTACAACAGCGTAGACGTTTCAAAATTCATCAACAGAGTTATGAGACGCGGTAAAAAATCATTAGCTGAAAAAATATTCTATGCAACAATCGCTAAGATTGAAGAAAGAACTAATGAAAAAGGTTTGGAAATTTTCCAAAAAGCTGTTACAAACGCAACTCCATTATTGGAAGTTAAAGCAAGACGTATCGGTGGTTCAACTTACCAAGTACCTATCGATGTTAAACCTGACAGAGGTTTTGCACTTGCTTCTTCATGGATTATTGCAGCTGCTAAGAACAGAAGCGGTAAATCATTTGTAGAAAAATTAACAAACGAAATGATTGATGCTTCAAACGGAAGCGGACAAGCTTGTAAAAAACGTGAAGATACCCACAAAATGGCAGAAGCTAACAAGGCATTTGCTCACTACAAATATTAAGGGTAAATATAAAAGGGAGATAAAAAATTTCCTAATAAGAGTAAAAAATACGTTCGTGAAAACGAGCGTATTTTTTTATAAATATTTACCCTCTCCCCGACCCCTCCCCCGGTGGAGGGGGATTTGTACACTTATTGCTCAGCATTCTCTCTCCTATGGAGAGAGTTAGAGAGAGGGTATTTATATTTTGCAAAAATTTAATATATTCTCAATTGTAACAAAATCAGAAAAATTGTTACAATTGGCGCAAACGTAGTAGTAGTAGTAGTAGTAGTAGTAGTAGTAAAATTTCTCCAAAATTTTCATTTGCCACTAAAGATTTTAAAAAATATGCCGTTATATAAGTTAAGATTATAGTAAGTTTTACAAATACAAATTTGAAAGGAGTATTTATTATGGTAGATGTTAGTAAAGTATCACAGTGGGTACAAAAGGCTGTTGCAGATATAGCAGCTTTTGAGGGGAAATTAAATAAGATAGATAAGGATTCTACGGCAGAGAAAAATGCTTTAAGCGCTCTTCTTGCCGGTAACAACTTAACCCCTGATGACAGAGATTATATTGAAGGATTTATGCTTGATAAAAATGCTAAAGCAGAAAAAATCAACGGACTAAAACCTAAAAAGAACGAATCACGAAGTATAGAAATGCCATATAATGAGCCTATTGGTACTTTTGAAAATCAAAGTGCTGATGAGGTAAATAAATTAAAATCAATGTTTAGCAAAATGCACTTGTTCTTTGATGAAGAAGGCAATGTCGCAAGACAAGAAATCCGTGGGACTGATGGTGAATTAACAGTTCTTAGCAGTGTAAAGCATATAAACGAAAACGAAATGGAAATGAATACAGAACAAAAAATGATTGATGGTAGTGTTATTACATCTAAAGTAATCAGAAATGGGGCAAAAAACTTGGAAGATGCAACATACAAAATTTTAGACAGGGTTATTAAAAAAGATAACAAAATTGCACAAGAAGAACACACAAATCCTGATGGAAGTACTGTAAGAACAACTTATTGGAGTGCCAAAAGTATGTTTGTTGCAATTCCCTCTCCAATTCACATAATAAAAACAGAACAATCAATTGAAGAATTTCTGGCACAAATTGATAAAGTAGAAGAAGTATTCAAAGATGGAGTTGTAACTGTCAAATACTACAATAAAGATAATGAGTTGATTCTTTCGCAAGAAGGACATTACACACAAGACAGATCTGGTTATTTTATTACTCAATTCCAGATGGAAGAATAAACAAAATTAAGTATAAAATATGATAATTAAAATACGTTCGTGAAAACGAGCGTATTTTTCTATTAATTATTGTTAAAAATATTTGAACCTTTTTTTCATTTCATCGTTTTAATAATATAATTTAATATAGGAGTATATTAGATTATATTGAAAGGATTTATATGGAATTAGGTTTTGCCGGTATTATTGCTGCTGTAATTATCGCAATTTTATTTATAAAACTAATAAAATTCGGACTTAAAATAGTTTTGTTTTTTATTTTGGCTATCGTAGTGTCAGTTACATTATGGATATGTTTTACTCAGCCTGATATGCATGAACCGTTCTCGGTTAATACTATTGAATATCTTTTTAAAATCAATAAAGACGGTTCAATGACTACAACAAAGCAGGTAACAGAAACAGTTATAAAGAACGGGGGTAAATAGAAGTAAGTGAAAAAGCTATTTACATTAATACTTACATTAATATTTGCAACTTCTACAAACTGCTACGCAGTTAGTGCTCTTTATTATCTTAAAGGGATTAAAACAACTGATGTTCAGCCTATTGTTGAAAAAAGCTTTGCAGCCAATAACTTTCATCTTGTAAAAACAAACCCATACTACGGTATTGCGCAAACAGGAGATGATTCAGCCATAATCATTATACAGCAGAGCGGTGAAAATATGTTTTATTATTATCAATCTGCAGAAGATAACCTAAAAATAAACAAATCCGTACTTAAAGAACTCAAAAAACAAGGGATTACAATTGAGCAATCATTTAATACTAGCTTAATTGAAATTTATGATAATTTGGCAAAAGAAGTTACATCAAAAACAGAAACTCTTAAAACATATAATTTTGAAGAATCGCAATCTTCGGCATTTGAGCCTCCAAGAC
This sequence comes from uncultured bacterium, assembly GCA_902779645.1. Taxonomy (GTDB): domain Bacteria; phylum Cyanobacteriota; class Vampirovibrionia; order Gastranaerophilales; family Gastranaerophilaceae; genus CAG-196. Next base: position 149,149 of record CACZCH010000002.1, read on the forward strand.
AAAACGAACAGCAATATACACAATCTGCAGTTTACAGAGGATACGTAACTCAATTGAACGCAGGTACAAAATTCCAAGCATATTTACAGAATTCAATAAATACGGCAACTGCACAAAAAGGCGACCAAATAATTGCAGTTCTAACAAACGGTTTGACATACAACGGTCACGAAGTCGCTCCGCAGGGGAGTCTTGTATACGGAAGTTTATCAAAAGCAAGACCTGCAACATACGGTTCAAGAAACGGAAGAGTTGTTATAAACTTCACACAACTTGTAACTCCTGATAACAAAACATATAACATCTCAACAGAAGAAATAGATTTTACCGTATCAAATGAAGGTAAAGTTAATGAATCACTAAAAAGTGCAGCAGGAGCAGCACTTGCCGGAGCATTAGTAGGACTTCTTGTAGGAGCTATATCAGGAAGCGACCACATGTGGCGTTCCGCCGCAATAGGTGCCGGGGCAGGGGCAGGTTCATCAGTTATTTATACTACTGCTGAACGCGGAGTGGATGCAGAGATACCGTCATTTACAGAGATAGAAATTACGCTTACACAACCGTTAAGCGTGACTGTTGGAAATTAGGGGTAAAGATAAAAGGAAAGTAAAAATGAACAAAAGATTAATTATTTTAGGACTTTTAATTTTATTTATAGCTATTATAGGAAAATTGCTTTTTGTTGCGTGCAAAAATATTAAAGTAGATGATTTCCATAAAGCTGCTGTAATTTTTGTAGTTGATTCGTCTGCTTCCAACCAGAAAAATCTTCCTGAGCAGGTTAAATATATGAAGTCGCTTTGTTCAATATTAGATCCGGAAGATGAGATTAAAATTTTAAAAGTTTCAGAAAGCTCATACCTGATTTATGAAGGTTCACCTTCTAACTCAAAAGGTATTACAAAATCGGTTGAAGCATTCACGCAATATAACTCTAAAGACTACGGTACAGCTTATGGAGAAGCTCTCAAAAAAGCTTTCGAACATTGTTTGACTATGAAAAAAGAAGGATATGTACCGGCTGTTGTTGTAATAGGCGACCTTGAAAATGAAGGCGCAATTGAAAAACAAATCAACTGGGATACTCTTCCGCAAAATATAAAAGGAGTAAAAGAATATATTCCTGAAATTTCAATGATGTTTGTCTATGCTCATCCAGAAAAATTGGATATGGTTAAAACAAAATTAAATCCTGTTTTAGGTGAGAAAAAATTAATAGTGGCAAATGAAACAGGATTAGACAAAGTTAATCGCAGATTTTTAGAAGCAATCGGCAGATAGGGATAAATATATAATAAAACAGTTAAAAAGCATAGGAGAATAAATATAATGGCATTTACAATAGTTACTAAGTATGGAGAAAAAACATTTGCAGACAAAGAATTAGTGAATATTTCTTCTAACGCAAATGCTGATTTTCAGGTCGATTTTGGATTCCAATTTATGCTAACAGTTCAATGCGACTTGAAAACAAACAGATGCGTTTTACTTAATCAATTCCATAACCAAAAATTTTTATTCAAGGGTAAACCCATCCCCGCACAACTTGAAATAGATAAAGTTTGCAAAATTATGGTTGACGGGAGCGATGAATTCATTACCATTAAAGTTCTTGGCGAAGCTACAACAAGAAATATCACAGAAGAAAACATATCAGAAGCTGATATTAAAGCAATATACGGTAACGACGTAAATGCTGCCGCTAAAATAATGATAGAAAAAAGAAAAGCAGAGATTGAAAATGCCAGAGTAAGTATTATAAAAGAAGTCGGGGCAAGAATTAATGATTTGAAGCGCAAAATTTCACAAAATTCTAAAGGAGGAATTTTCTTGCACATTGCGCTTTTCTTCTCTTCTTTTGTTTGTGCTTTTGGTGTTTCAAACTATTTAACAGGTTTGCCGCTCAAAGATGCCGGAGCCGTAATCCAAATGCCTACAAATATGAAACTTATTTTTGTATATGCATTTATTATCTACGGCGTAGCCTTAATTCTCAAACAAGGTGTTTATAACTACCTTCAAAACAGACTGGGTAATGACTCCACAACATCAAAACTTGCAGAAGGCGTAATGGTTATTTCATCTTTGATATTCTTTTCTGCAATTTATTTGATTAATGTATTGTATTATATTGCACCAAAGACTTTTCCTTTGTTTGCTGTTCTAATCTCGTTATTTTTTGTTGCTACAACGGTAACACTTGGGATTGCTTGCGGATATTATAAAAACTCAAGTGTTGAGATGAAACAAGAACTTGATTCAATTGAATACAGAGAAGATTTTGAACATGTTATAAAAGAATACCAGCAATGGATTGAAAGATATTCTAATACACTTAGTCCCGCAAAAATCAGAAATATTAAAGATAAACAGTTTATGCTTCAAATAAAATCCCTCGGAGAAATTGTATTAGGGTTTATTACAGCACCTTTCTTAGCTTACGGTGTTTCAAATACTCTGGCTATGTGTTTTCCTGAAGCTGCAGGCTGGGTAAGAATCTCGGGTCTCAGATTAAGTCCTGTATTTTTGGTTCTTGCAACATTCTTAATCATTTTTGCATTCTTTGCTTTTGCTAACGCATTTTTAAACAGTAAAAAAATTGCAGGTTCAAATGTACTTAAACAAGACGGATTCAGCAACTACCTTCAGCACGGTGTTGAAATATACGGTATTGAAGGAGTAAACAGATTAAACAGAGATATGCGCCGCTCGTTCCTAATCGGGTGCGTCATTATCGGAATTGAATTTACGATGAACGCATCATACTTTATGGGTGAAATAGGCGGAGATTTAGGCGGTATGTTATTAAGCGGACTCGCTGCGCTCGTCCCGACAGCACTTTTAATCGCAGAAACATTTATGCTGAGTTCAACACAGTTTGAAACTTATGCTTGTGATGAACTCGCATCAAAAATTGACAGATTAAACTAATGAAATTAATACTTCAAATATTATTAATACTACTAATCATTTCCACGTTTTCCGTTTGTGCAATAAAACCAAATTTGCACAAAAATGTTATTGTGTATGATTCAAATTATACACTCGTAACGGAAGAAGAAGTTAAAACAGAAACAAAAAGCATTCCTGTAATGGAAATGCCCGTAGCACCTGTACAAAAAACAACGATTGCAGAGAAAAATGTGAAGCCAGATATACAAACAAAAAAAACGCAGACAACTAACATAAAAAAACAAACACAAACTATCCCAAAACAAAATACAACTGTTCAAAAAACAGTTACACAACCTCAGGTGCAGACTAAAACAAAAAAAACTACAATTGGCACAAAACCAATCGTAAAAGATACAAAAACAGAAATACCTAGAATTGAACAGCGTACAACTGTAAAAACTGTTGAACAGCCAAAAGTATTAACTCAACAGGAAGAAAACATTGCTTGGAATATTTGGCGTTCTAATTTAACAAACAAAATTATGCAGGATACTAAACTTCCTAATATACCAAACGGAACGTTATTTCAATTTTCATTTACAGTAGATAAGTACGGTAAAATTTTAAACGTACAAACAGGAGCTAACCCTGCTAATTATACACCTTATGCAATACAATACATTGCACCTGTAATAAGAAGTTATCAAGGTCATTCTATTTTGAATTTTCCTGAAGGTACAGCAAGAATATCTACACAAGTTACAGGCAAATGGAGAATTTCAAACACCGAAAAATACAGTACACCACAAGATTATAATGACATAGAGAAAATCAGAAAATATTAAGGAGAATATTATGAGACCGGACGGAAGAAAAAATAATCAATTAAGAGAAATTAAATTTACACACGATTTTACAAAACATGCACTTGGATCAGTTCTGGTAGAGTTCGGTGATACAAAAGTTATTACAACAGCTTCCGTAGACTTAAAGAAACCAAAATGGATGTCAGACGATGACAATAGAGGCTGGGTAACGGCAGAATATTCGCTTCTTCCTGCTTCTACAAATACCAGATGCAAACGTGAAAGAGAAAAAGTTTCAGGCAGAACACACGAAATCCAAAGACTTATAGGCAGAAGTCTTAGGGCTTGCGTTGATTTAGAAAAAATGCCCGGTATGACAATTACAATTGATGCAGATGTTATTCAAGCAGATGGTGGGACAAGAACTGCAAGTATTTGCGGTGGATTTCTCGCTCTAAGAGATGCAATTAAAAAGCTTATGGAATCCGGTGATATTAAAAAGAATCCAATAATAGAACCTATTGCAGCTATTTCAATTGGTATCGTCGACGGAGATATAAGGCTGGATTTGAACTACGAAGAGGATTCACACGCACAGGTTGACTCAAATGTCATTCTTACCAAAAGCGGTAAAATTGTTGATTTTCAAACAACCTCCGAAGGCGAGCCCTATGAATTTGAAAGAATGATTGAGCTATTTAATACTGCAAAAAAAGGAATTAACAAAATTATAAAAATGTACTAATCATCAGCAAATAATTTATATAGAATAACACCTGCAGATATACTTAAATTAAGTGATTCAACTTGTGAACTCATTTCTATTGTTAAGAATTCGCCGTTAGATTCTGCATAACTAATAAGTTCATCGCTTAACCCTGAAGATTCTGTTCCAAACATTATCAGCACTTTTTTATCGGCTTTAAACTCTTTAAGCCATACACTATCTTTACTTTTAGGTAACGTAGCAACGGGGGTTAAGTCTGAGCATAACTCGGAGAGTTCTTCAAAACTTTTTATACTGAATACCGGAATTTTCCATAAATTTCCAACCGAAGCTCGTACACATTTCGGATTATACAAATCAACAGTATCGCCATATAAAATAACCGCATCAACACCAAATGCACAGGAAGTTCTAAGAATTGTACCGAGATTTCCTGCATCCTTAATATCTTCCAAAAGAACGACTCGTTTATAATCTTTTTTCCATTCGCTTTTTAATTGCCTGCCAACTGCAACACACTTAGGCGGAGTCGTTGTTGTTGAAATTTTAGACATAACAGCGTCATTTGTTTCAATTTGCTCAAAATTTGTAAATTTGTTATAACCGTCTGCTACAAAAATTCTTTCGATTTGAACTCCACTTTCTATTGCCTCTTCTATACATTTTTCTCCTTCGAGAAGAAACAAACCGCTTTCATCACGATACTTTCGTTGTTGGAGCTTTGCAGTTTCTTTTACCAAATCATTATTAACGCTTGTTATTTTCATAAGATTTCAAATCCTTCCAACCATTCTTTTTCTTGCGAGTTTAGCATAGAATAATCAATCAATTTGCCTTCATACCCCATTTTAACAAAAGAATAAATTTTACCGTTATTATAATAACAGGAATTTTCCAATCTGACACCAAAATGTTGCGGATTATATAACCCCGGTTCTATTGTAAAACACATGCCGTCTTTTATATCACACTTTGCAATCTCATTTTGAGAAAGATTTGGTGGTGCTTCGTGAACATTTATACCAATACCGTGCCCGAGCCCATGATTGAATTTAAATCCTGCAATTTTGTCATCAAGCATATTGTGAGCAAGTGTATCAAGCTCAAAACCGGTTAAGTTTGTAACCTTATAATTAAAACAATTCAAAAATGCTTTTAAAACCATTGTATAAACTCTTTTTTGGAGTTCATCAGGTTTCCCTTTTACAAATACTCTTGTTATATCAGTAGCAAGCCCGCTTTCATAGTACGCTCCGCTATCAATTAACACTAAATCCCCATCTTTAAGAATTACATCTTTTGAATTTTTAGCATAATGCGCTTGAGCTGAATTCTCATTAATAGCAACAATTGAATTAAAACTCAATGATTTTGCACCGTTCTTTATGTACGCTTCGCGTAATTTTACAGCAATATCATATTCAGATAAATTATCGTTCTGTTCAATATACTCTCTTATCTCCATTATCGCTTTGTCAGTTCGAGAAAATGCATCTTTATAGGCTTCAAGCTCAATTTCTGATTTAATAGCCTTCAAGAGTTTAACATCTGAAGGCTTAGCAACAGGATGTTTTATTAAATAATAATCATGAGCAGTAATAGTAGATTTATCAACAGTTAATTCTTTATCGTAAGACGACAAAAATTCGTCGCATTCTTTGTCATCACTGAATAATTTTCTCTCATCTCCGGATATAAACAACTTTGCCCAAATTTTAGCCGTGTTATCCGAACTAAAATCTCTTAGTCCGGTTAAATATGAAACCTCTTCCAAATTCGATATAAATACCTGTTCCGACTTGTATTCAACAGGTTCAAATGCCTTGTAATATTGAGCATTATGCACAACAGTAAAATCATTTATCGGATCAAAGTCAAGAAGTTTTAGTTTATACCCTTCAAAACCTTCCAAACGAGTCTGAGAAACTTTTTTAGAAACAATCCCCAGTATTTTTTCAGGATTTATTAACTTTCTAATCTCTTCATCCTGCTTTTGTCCGATTTGAAGTTTTACAACGGTTATACCTTTTTTAACCTCTAAATCAGCCTGAATATGATATCTTCCGTCAACAAAAAGATATATTGCATCTTTAGTCATAAGAGCATCACCGGTTGAACCAGTAAAACCTGTCAAAGTATAACGAGCATTTTCTTCCAATAAAGGATACTCAACCAAAAACTTATTGGTCGAGTTTACTAGCAGGTAGTCAACCCCGAGTTGTTTTAAAAATTCTTCATTATTCATCGACATCCGTAAGTTTTATCAAATGCCATCCGAATTGCGTTTCAACAGGTTTTGAAATTTCACCTTTTTTAAGTGCAAATGCTGCATCTTCAAACGGTTTTACCATCATACCTTTGCCAAACCAGCGAAGGTCCCCGCCATCGCGTCCTGATGGGCATTTAGAGTATTCTCTTGCTAAGTCTTCAAACGGAACACCATTTTCTATATCTAAAAGAAGATTTTCTGCTTGTTCTTTTGTTTCAACTAAAATGTGACTTGCTCTGATTTTCATAACTTTACTCCATTTATTATAACAATACCTATTTTAGCCCTAAAATCAGAATATGTAAACAAAACAAAAACTAGCTCTAAAGAATTAATTCTAAAGATTGACTTCTTTTGGGAAATGATATATAATATATATACAACTGGTTGAAATATGAAGAGAAAGAAAGACGCTTCTTACGGTATATAGTAAGAAGCATTTTTATTGATATTTGTGCATCACAAGCCATAATTGTAAAGTTTTGTAACATTTATGCTTCAAAAAAGGCAATTTCTTAACGTTTATATACTTTATATATACAAGAGAGATAAATCCAAAAAATCAAATCCAAGTATTTGTTTTTGTATTTTCCACCCCAAAAAAGAGAGTATAAGAATTATAAGGAGTATTTATTATGGCAATTGGCGCAAGAGAATTTATTGACAAATTATTAGTTGAAAAGTATTCAAACACACAAGTTGAAAATCATAACACAGACGCATTAGTATCTAAAGTTAACGCAGATGATATGATGTATGCAATGAATGCATCCGCAGCGAACTTTAAAACTATGATTGCTTTGAACAAAAGACTTACGAGCGTCTGTTACGGAGTCGTATCCAAATCTGCAAAATATGTATCAACTGAAGAATTTGCAAGAGCCTGAATAAATACTATCTATATAAAATTATGCCCGCAATAACTGAGTTATTGCGGGTTTTTGTATTTCTGTTGTATAATTCTTTTATGGCAGTTTACTTTTTTTATGGGGAAGAAGATTTTAATATTGATATAGAGCTGGATAAAATGCGCTCTAAATTAAATCCTGATTTTCTTGCTATGAGTTACAAAGTTCTAGACACACCGGACTTTACGGATTTAATAACTGTTTTGAGATCTTCTCCTATGATGTTTGGTTCATCACTTGCTGTTATTAATATTCAAAACTACTTCTTTGGTGAAAACTATAATTTTGAAGATAAAGAACTTGAAGAGATTCAAGATTCACTGGATAATAACCAAGATGGTATTGACATAGTTTTTGTTGCTAGAATTCCGCGCGGAGAAGGCAAAAAAATTGATTCAAGAAGAAAACTTTTTAAAATACTTTCAAAATATAATTCAAAAGAATTTCAACCTTTTAAAACATATAAAACTGCTGAAATAACAAATTGGATAAAAACAAGAGCTAAAGACAAAAAGCTTAAGATTGATGACGAAGCTTGTCTAACACTTATCGAACAAATCGGGAATAATCTGCGCCAGTTTGATAATGAACTTGATAAATTAAAACTAATAGCATATCCTGAAAACATTATCTCTAAAAAAATGGTTCAAGATAACTGCATATCAAATCAGGATTTATTTAATATTACAAATTACCTTATGAAGGGTGAAAAAGGGAAAGCTGTAATGGAGTTTAAACAACTTTTAAACGTAAAATATCCTCTGGAAATTTTATCCGCTCTTCAAACTATGCTTAGACAGTGGATTATTGTAAAAGCAAAAAATTCTGCACCTGTGCAGGAAGTTATGAAACTTACCGGCATAAGATATGATTTTATGGTTAATAACTTAAAAAAAGATTTAAAAAATATACCACTTAAAGATTTAGTTAAACTAAAAGAAAATCTATATGACGTAGAATACAGAATCAAATCGGGACAAGTAATTGATATAGATTCGGAGGTAGAAATTGCGCTTATCAGATAAATATCCGTTTCTTACAAATTATTTTACACAAGCTTTGACTACAAGTAATAGAGCACTTCCTCAAAGTCTTTTGTTTTACGGAAATGATTTAAAATCACAATATGAGCTGGCAACAGAAATCGCAAGATTGCTAAATTGTCAAAAAGACAAAGAAGATGAATGTGACTGTTTGAACTGTAAATGGATTAACGAAAACAGCCATCCTGCGGTTATGACAATTTCAAGAATAGATAACAAGCCGGAAGATGACGGTTCAAAAACAGTAATTTCAGTAAAACAATCCCAAATGATTAAAGAACTGCTAATGAATACATCAGAATTTCACCGAGTATTTATATTTTGCGACAGAGATAATGAAGGTAATATTTCAGGCTTGAATCCTCTTAATTTTCAAGATGAAACAGCTAACTCACTGCTGAAAATTATAGAAGAACCCCAGCCCGGAGTTACGTTTATATTTTTAACCAGATATATAGACGATGTATTATCAACTATAATCTCACGTTCTCAATGCTTTTTTGTGCCGTCTAAAGAAGAAGTAAATTTTGATTATTCTTGTATAAATAACGTATTTACCGACTATTTGAATTTTGAAAGAAAAGATGTATTTGATATTTCCCAAAAATTACAGGATTTAACAAAATCTATGCCGGCAGAAAAGATTTTGGATGGCATACAAAACTATATTCTTGCAATTCTTAAATCAAATCCCAAAAGAACAGATTTAATTAAACATATAGAATTGGTTGAAGAAGCAAAACGTCAAGCAAAACTTGGAATAAGACCAATTAATATTTTTGACGATTTATGTTTAAAGCTGATAAAATGAAAAAGAGCTTGAATAAACAAGCTCTTTTTCATTTACCGCTTGGTATTTTATTAGAAAAAGGAGGAGGAGTTTTCTGTTTTTAACCTGAGAATGTTTTGAAACCTTTTTCGGTTGCATCTTGAATAATTTTCTTAACAGCTTCCAATTCTGTATTCAAAGCATTTCTTTCCGTATCAAGTCTTGTTAATTTAAGTTCCAATTGTTTATCTTGTCTTTGATAAATTGATGTTTTCTTATTTAATTCATTTTGTTCACTGTCATATACAGTTTTTTCATATTTGTAGCTTGCCATAGCTTCTTCATATTTTGTTTCATCGAATGTTTGAGAAGACTCCAGTACTGTATAATTACCATCGACTGTGATACCTTCAATACCGCCTGTTGTACTGAAACTGATTTTGAATTCATCACTAGGAAGCATTTCTTCATATTTACCATTTTGCACTATTTCAAAAATTGCAACAGCTGCGTCATTTTGCTCAAAATCACTTCTTAATACAAAGCCGTATGATTCGTCATCAAATGTTACTAATTGATAATAATTGAGCAATTCATCATCAGAATATCCTGGATTAGAATGTCTAAGAGCTTGAAAAGCTTGTTCTACGGCTTCGCTCCTGTCTTTTGCCGGAATCTCAGACACAGTACCAGATTTTTTACCGTCATGGCTTGTCACTCTGTTACTTGCTGCCTCTTTTGTATGATATACCAATTCGCCATTTTCATCTGCAGTTACAATATTATTGATAACATTATCTTTTAAAGTACCATCTTCATTAATGTCATCTTTAGCAATTTTTCTTACGGTAGTTCCATCAACTACATAATAATTTTTCAAATTTTCATAAGAAAACACTTGATATTCTTTTTTATACAGATCAGGATTTTCAATTTTTATGTGTTTTTGTTCAGAATCATCCCAATAGTAGTATTCACCGTCTTTTTCCTCAACATCACCAAATTCTTCAGGGAAATTATATCTTACCTTAGTTTCACCTTGCGGTGTAATTTTAGTGAATTTCATTTCTCTTTCGCCTTTTGTACCGGAAGTTCTTTCAGTAATACTTCCTCTGGTTTCAATATATGCAGCAAAAGTTCCTGAATTACTGCGTCTTACAGACACGTTTGAACCGTTTATTTTACCTTTATAATTTTCAATAGCAAAATCAATTTTTGCAGGAGGAGTCGGCACTTCCATGTTATAAACAGCCTCTGTGACTTCATTCATCTTATTAGATAAAGTCAATCTCTGTTGGTTAATTTGTTGAGCTTCATACTCAACGTCATTCATTCTTGCGGTTAAAGCAATATATCTTGCTTGCGATGCTGCCATACCCATAATGTGGTTCTCCTTTTTTCCTTTTCTTTCTGTAATATATATATCGGCACATTTTTCAAAAACTTTAATGTTTTTAGTAATATTGTTACAATTCTTTACAAAAATCATCTAAAACAGCCTTATTACAGCTTTTAATGATTATATATTTATTACATACACAAAAAGAAAGACGGTAATAATACCGCCTTTAAATTTTCTACAACCTTATCTAACCTTACATATATATAAAGTATTTTTATATTTAGAAATTGACAAATTTATTATAAATTGTTAAGAAATCTTCATAATTTGCTTTTTTGCACATTCAAACATTGAATCAACTAAAGCTGAATTTGAATAAACATTCATCCCCGCGCTTTCAAGAACCTGCTTCATTCTTTTTTCCCACAAAGAATACACTTCTTCATTAGGTATATTAAGCGTTTTACCAATTAGTTGAAGTTCCTTATAATCTATTGGAAGCGGAAGCGCACCACGCAAAATATCAACGATTTCCAGTCGCTTTTTACGAGGAAAAGATTTTAAGAAAGATACAACAGATATTTTATTCGTCTTTAAATATTCTTTTATTATTTCTACTGTTTCATCTACAAAAATAGGCTCTTGAGGAATCTTATATTCGGTAAATTCATCGGGTTCTACTTCCATAACAGTTGCAATTCTTTCAATAGTAGTACTTCTTGTAGAGAAAGAAACTGTTTCATCGATTAAGTTATAAACATAAGATAATGTTACACCAATCATCTCTGCAAAATCACGTTTATGAAGAGCATTTTTTTCTAAAAATACAGCCAATTTTTCAGAACTCTTCTGTTGAATTATCTGTTTTGTTTTCATTTTATTACCTCTCTTTTTAATTAGGATTTGTACAATTCTAAAATAATAGATTGTAATATTTTTCATAACCCCGCCTTATCCTGCCAACGGATTAATTAATAAAATTTATAAAATATGAACTCACTAACAAAAAAATTTTTTAGAAGTTTTTAGATACACAAGGAGTAAAAAATGGTTAAAATATCGGCGATTTCACAAAAATTAATTCCCAATATAAGAAAATTAAATAATAAATTTGATAATGGTATTTCTGCTAATTCAATGGGAGCTATGACTATTCCTTTAGCATCAGGAGGATTTATCGCAGGAGGATTTATTTCTGACAAGTGTAAGAATTTCTTTAAAACAGTAGATAATAACTATTTTCAGCTCAAAACGAATCCGGAAACAGGACTGCCTTATGAACCGGATGTTTTTCAAAAAACCAGTGCTAATCACCTATTTTTAGGAGATGACGTAATTGTTACAGCACCGACAGGAACCGGAAAAACAGCAATTGCCGAATATATTATGACAAAAAATTTAAGAGAAGGAAAAAGAACTTTCTATACAACTCCTTTGAAAGCTCTCAGTAATGAAAAGTATAGAGATTTTTGTAAAACATACGGAGAAGAAAATATCGGACTACTAACAGGAGATACAAAGATTAATATACACGCTCCTATTGTAATTATGACAACAGAAGTATACAGAAACATGGCAGTTTCTGCGTATTTCAATAATGAAAGAATTCTCCCCGAAGACTTAAAAACAGTCATTTTTGACGAACTGCAATATTTAGGAGATATAGACAGAGGAGGCGTTTGGGAGATGTCACTTATGCTTACGCCGCCTAATGTTCAATTATTATCACTTTCAGCAACCGCAAAAAATGCAGGTGATATAAATACATGGATAGGAAAAATCCGCGGTAAAAAATGTTTAAGTGTTAACGCTGACGGTAATTATCACACAAACCCCTCTAACAAAACACGAGCAGTTTGGATTGATGTCCCACCGGCAAACAGACACGTACCTCTGGATATTAAACTAGAGCACGTACTACCTGACGGAACAAAAAAAACCGCGCAAAAAACAAAAAAGAAGAATTCAGAAGATTTTAAAAAAGCACTTAGCGCAAAAACTGGTCTGTCAACATACAAATACCTGACAAAGAATCTGCAAAATGAAGGAAAACTACCTGCAATATACTTTATTTTCTCTAAAAAAGACAGCAGAGCTTTGCTTAAATATTTTGAAGAATTTGGTGATACACTGACTACAAAAGACGAACAAAAGCTTATTCAAGAAACGTTTGACAGATATAAAAATGAAAATATATACTTAGGTGAAAGCCTAAATACTGAAGCAATGATAAAAGGATATGCTACACATAATGCAGGCATGCTTCCTTCACAGAAACAACTGATAGAAGAACTCTTCCAAAGAAAACTTCTTAAAGTTGCAATAGCAACTGAAACCTTATCGGCAGGTATTAATATGCCTGCAAAAACAACTGTTATAACATCAATAAGAAAACCTTCATCAACAGGGGATGAAATCCACGACGGGAAAAGGAATCTGACTCCAAATGAATTCCATCAGATGGCTGGACGAGCAGGACGTAGAGGAATTGATAAACACGGATATTGCTTCCCGCTAAGCTGTAATAAAGCACAAACTGCAATTTTTGAAGATTTAATGAGCTCATCATCAAATAATCTTTCCAGCAATTTTAAATTTGATTATGCATTTATATCAAACTATATGGCGAAGTTTGAGGGTATGGAAGAAGTCAGAAACTTCATATCAAAAACTTTTTTTGCTCAGAGTAATGAATATAAAGCAAATGCCCTTCTAAAAGAATTCAAAATCAAACGCGACATAATTAAAGAATATAACTTTGTTAACGGAAAAGATTTAACTTTGAAAGGAGAACTTTTACGTCATATTAACGGATATGAACAAATCCCAATTATTAATTTCATTGCGAATAAAAAACTTGAGGGACTAAATTCGATTGAACTTGCAGGCATATTAGGAGGAATGGCAAATATTGAATACAGCGACCCGCTTAGAAGTAAAGAAACAACATTCTACATAACTAATGAAAACGATGCTGTAAAAGAAAAAGCAGATGAATTAAATGATGAGATAATTACGTATTCAGACAGAGTAAAAGATTTAAACCCTGATATAAAAATGGGAGTAAATGATAAAGCAATAAACCACATTTATGAATGGGCAAAACTAAATTCAATAAATGATGACAGTAGAAAAAACTGGAAAGAATTATATACTGGAGAGATGAAGGAAACAATTCGGGACGAAGGGACACTCTTTAAAGAAATTACAATGACAGTTGACTTAGCTAAACAAATGATTGGAATTTGCGAAGCTGGAGAAGAATTAAGCAAAACAGAAGATGACAAAAATTATTATGCAGATTTAAAAGACAAGCTCTATAACGTAATAGAGCTATTACATAAAGAGCCTGTTGATGATAACTAAATATCAGCCCGTGGTATAATTGTGGTATGAAAATAAAAAAATTAGGGCTAAAAAATTACAGAAATTGTACAAATATTGAACTTGAATTCCCGAGCCGAAAAACTCTTATAATAGGAAAGAACGCACAAGGAAAAACTAATATCCTTGAAAGTATTTATTTTCTTTCTGACCTAAAAAGCCCGAGAACTTCCACTATATCGGACTTAATCCAATTTGATAAACCTCAATTTGAGATAAATGCTGAAGTATACAAAAATGATACAGATATAGAGCTTGATTATTTATATACATCGGAAAAGAAACGCGAACTTAAAATTAATAAAGTTAAAACAACACCCAGAAATTTTAAACTTGTAGTAAAAACCGTTCTTTTTTCCACAAAAGATATGCTGCTACTTAGAGGAACACCTGATGACAGAAGGAATTGGCTTGACAGAGCGATCTCTCAAATTTATCCCGCTTACGATGAAAGACTCTCAAAATACGACAAAATAAGAGTCCAAAAAAACAATCTTTTGAAACAAGAAGAAATTGACGAATCACTTTTAGATATTTATAACGAACAGCTTACTATAACCGGAGCTAACATTATTTACCTTCGTAAAAAATTTTTAAAAGAGATCGAAAAAATCGCTTATAAAAAACATCACACGATAAGTGAATCTGAAGAATTTTCAATTAATTATACTTGTCCGAAAGATGAGATAGAAGAAATCTCCGAATATTTAAGACAGGAACTTATTGAAAGAAGGAGAGAAGAGCTTGCTCGTCGTCAGTCTTGTGTCGGGCCTCACAGAGATGATATAGAATTCAAAATTAACGGAGCCGATGCAACAAAATTCGCCTCCCAAGGACAGCAAAGAACGCTTGTTTTATCTCTCAAATTGTCAGAATTAGAAATTATAAAAGAAAAAACAGGTTTCTATCCGATTTTACTGCTTGATGACGTACTCGCAGAACTTGATGACATAAGGCAAAATTATCTTCTTAAATCAATAGATGAACACACTCAAACCATTATTACATCTGTTGATACACTATTATTTGAAGAAGAATTCTTAAAAAATGTCACAATATACAATATAGTAAACGGATTTGTAAAAAATAGCATTACAAAAAAATCCTAATTATTGAATTATTTTATAGTTTAGTGTAAGTATATATTATAATATATAGGAGTGTGTATGAAATTATCGCAAATCAACAATTATTCTTTTAAAGCCGGAACTGTACACGTCTGTAATATTAATAAAGAAACATTGTATTCTTATAATGCAGTAAAGAAATTTGCAGAAGAAAAAGGTATGAATTTATTTATAATTAAAAATAATATAAGAACTTACCTTTCCGATGATAATATATATACAATAATCTCAACAAAAGACTATAAAACTTTACATAAAAATATATGCGGTATAGCTTATGCAATGCCAAATAAAAAAGCATCCGCAAAAGAAATATCAGTAAAAATCTTTAATGCAGTTCTTCAATCAATAGAAAATTTCGAGAATAGATTAAATAGAAACAGCCGTTAAAAACGGCTGTTTCTATATTATATAAATATTAGAAATATTAGCTTTCAACCTTTTTTAGTGTCGGAAATGCGATAACGTCACGAATTGTAGGAGAATTTGTAAGAAGCATTACCAATCGGTCTATACCCATACCCATACCGCCTGTCGGAGCCAAACCGTATTCAAGCGCATTAATATAATCTTCGTCGATTGACATTGCTTCTTCGTCCCCGTTAGCTTTTGCTAAAGCCTGAGCTTCAAATCTGTGTCTTTGGTCTATCGGATCTGTTAATTCGGAGAATGCATTTGCGATCTCCCAGCCATTAACTCTTGTTTCAAAACGTTCGGTTAATCTGTCATTATCCCTGTGAACTTTTGCAAGCGGAGATATCTCTCGCGGATAATCAATAATGTGCACCGGCTGAATCAATGTCGGTTCGACTTTTTCTTCAAATACTGCTTCAATGATTTGACCCCAGTTCATTTGTTCATCAACTTCAATATGCATCTCACGAGCCTTATCATAAGCTTCTTTTGCAGTATAGAAGTCACTAAAGTCGACTCCGGTCATCTCTGTTATTGCACCAATCATAGTTTTTCTGTCCCACGGTGGAGTTAAATCAATCAAGTTATCACCATACTGAACTTTTGTTGTACCTAAAACCTCCTGCGCAACGTAAGCAACAAGATTTTCTGTAAGTGTCATCATCTCATTATAATCAACAAATGACTGATACAACTCTATCATTGTAAACTCAGGGTTGTGACGTGTATCAATACCTTCATTACGGAAGCATCTTGAAAGTTCGAAAATTTTGTCATTTAAACCGCCAACCATAAGCCTTTTTAAATGAAGTTCAGGAGCAATTCTTAATGTTAAATCCATGTCAAGAGCGTTGTGGTGAGTTATGAACGGTCTTGCATTGGCACCAGATGCCTGTGTATGAAGCATTGGAGTTTCTACTTCTATAAAGCCGCGATTAAAAAGATATTCTCTTACTTTTTGTATAATCAAACTTCTCTTGCGCAATGTATCACGAGTAGATTCATTCACAATTAAATCCAAATATCTTTGACGATATTTAGTTTCTGTATCAGACATATTATGGTATGACTTTAATTGTTCAAGTTTTTCTTCGCTTATTTGTTTATTAGGAAGCGGAAGCAGCGATTTTGAAAGTATTTCAAACGTTGTTGCCTTTATTGATAATTCTCCTCTGGGAGTTCTTCTAATTGTGCCCTTAAAACCAAGTATATCACCTATATCGACAAGTTTAAGAGTTTTAACCATTTCCGGATCCATATTTTCTTTATGAGAAAATATTTGAATTTTTCCGGTTGTATCCATTAAATCAATAAACATGCCGGTATTTCTGATTGCCATTACACGTCCTGCTACTGCATACTCATCATTAGTTTCTTCACCGGCAGGTAAATCTTTATATTTTTCTTGCAAATCAGCTGCATTAGCATTTTTTTCAAAAACATACGGATAAGGATTTATTCCTTTATCTGCTAAATCAGCCAGTTTCTGAATTCTGGTTTGTCTTATTTGTTCTTTTGCCGAATTAATTGTCTTTACTTGTTCTGTTGCTGTCATTATTTTATCCTCTTATTCAGACTGTATCTTGTAATAAGTACATAATAACATAAACATATTTGTGTTAGTATAAAAGAATGAAGATTTTACCATTGGCTAAAGAGATAAAAAGTGATATATCATTGTCAAGTATACGTCTGAAGCAAGCATCAGAAAACGGATATAAAATAGCAGACAGAACCGCAAAAATTTATAATCAAAGCAATTTTAAAAAATATATAAATGTAACAAGAAGTATCAGTAATAAAATTGCAAAAAATACAACCGTAAAAGAACTTCCTTATATAGCCGGAGTTATTGGAATGCTAATTCCGCTTCCGTTAATCAGCCCTATTTGTTTTGGAGTCGGTTATATAATAAGAATTTTTATTGATAATAAGAAACAAACTATCCCACCTACTAAAAACTTTAGATTTTAACTATTAACTCCCTATAAGGCTCTATTGATATTGAAGCATTAGCTTTAGAAATGTAATCAACTCCATATCTTTCAGCAATATACCTAATCATAGGAGAAGCTGATATTATTATGATTTTAGTTTTATAAGAAAAAGACAAATTTTGGACCTGTTCAATTAACCACTCACCTGCCATCAAAGGAGCATAGTCACTTTCCATTTGCATATCAGTAAGCAAATAATCATAAGGATTATTTTTACTTTCTAAAAGCTTTGAATATCCTTCTTGAGCAGATGAAGCTTTTTCTATATAAGCTTTATCACCAATAACATGATATACCGCATTTGAGTTATGATTTCTCCAACCGGCCTGATCATCAACAATTAAAAATCTTTTCATTTTCTTAAATTTGCAGCTCCGTCTAAATATACATATTCAGGTTCAAATGTTTCAGAACAATTTACTACAATTAAGACTCTTATACATTTTGCTAAACCTGTCGGCACAGCCATTTCATTCATACACATCATTGGTACTTCTTTCCATTTAAGATTAACTCTTGCATACTTAGCAGGGAAATCCGCATTCAAATCCTTTGTTACAGTAAAAATAACATGTGATATTGAATCAATTTCAATATTATTCCTCTCAACAATAGCTTTTAGTAATTTAATAGTAGCAGCACCTATCGATTCAGGTGTATTTCCTTCTGCTGTAATCGCGCCTCTGATACCTTTTGTAATCATATATTTTCTCCTTTTAAATAAAATAATCCCGCCAAAGTTTGAGCTGCAATCACAGCTCCGTTTTCTTCCTGCTCTCTCAACCAGGGGTAAATATTTTTAATATCTACAAGTACTCTATCTATAATTACACCACCATCGTCAACTGGCTTTGATATAATTTCATACTTATTAATATATGCTATTGCAATCGTAACAACTTCTGAAACACAACCGGGGGAACTTGCAGCTTTTCTTGTTTTTATATCAATTTTGTCAGCTTTCAATCCTGCCTCTTCCAGAAGTTCTGCATTTATAGCGTCTTCAATACTTTCATTTTTTCGTTCATCACCTACTAGACCTGCCGGTACAGCAATTGAACAGTTTGAAATACCTTCTGACACAAGAGGAGGTCGCTCTTCTTTAATAAAAAGAACTTTTTTATTCTCTATTACAGGGACTATTATAACAACATCTCTTGCATTAGGACGATGTGCATAAACCCAATCACTTCCTGTCTTTGACTTAGTACTTTTGAGTTGTAAATATTTTGTATTATATAAAACTTTATTATTCACCATAATATAAACTTTCATTTGTAACTGCCGGTAATTTAACAGAGAATTCAGTATACTCATTTTCAACGCTTTCTACCGTCAAATCTCCTCCATGCGCTTTAGCAATTTGGAAAGATAAATATAACCCTAAACCAGTTCCAATTTTTCTGAATTTCTTTGCGGCAGAATAGTATTTATTGAAAATCTTATTAATATCGTCTTTTGATATACCTTTGCCGTAATCTTTTACTTTTATTACAATATATTTTGGAATTTCGCATGTTGTAATTTCAATAGGAGAACCTTTTTCTCCATAAGATATCGCATTTTGTATAAGGTTTTTTATCACGCGCTTTAATTGAATTTTATCGGCAAGAACTCTTATATCTCTTTGCGAATTAAGCAATATATTATTTTTTGACTTATCTGCTATCGGTCTCATTTCTGTAATAATTTCATCCAAAAAAACTTTAAGCATAATATTTTCTCTATACAGCCTAATTGCTTGGCTTCTGAATTTGTATGTTTCAAGTACAATCTGAACCAAATCCAAAAGTTCTCTATTTGAAGCCTGCATATTTTTAAGAGCAATCTCCTGTTTCTCATTTACTTTACCGAAACTTTCATTTAAAAAAAGTTCAAGCATATTTGTTTCAGCAATAATAGGTACTTTCAAATCATGCGTAAGCGTTGCTACAAAATCTTCTTTCAAATTTTCAAGTTCTATTTGGTCTGTAACATTTCGAATAACTATAACGTATCTTTTTTTCTTATCTTCAAGTTTTAATTCAATACTATTTGCTATAAAATTTGATGTTTTATCATTAAAAAGAGTAACTTCTGTTTCTTTTAAATCACAGTATGTCTTATTTTTTGGTATTCCAATATGATCCGTTAGAAACTCACCTAACAAACGGTTGCCTTCCATATCAAACCACTCGCTGATTTTTGGTGTCGCTCTTAGTATTCTGGAATTTTCATCTATAATTACCAACCCGTCAGATAAAGAATTTATAACTGCTTCCAGCAATTTATTCTGTCTGTGCAATTCATTTTGATATTCAGATACCATTTTTTCTCTATCATCCAGAGTTTCTATCATTCTATTTAAACTTTCAGCAAGGGGTTCTGAATTTGGAAGTTCAGCCTTTTCAATTTTTTTCGTTAAATCACCATATCGCACGGAATTAATGGTTTTTGTAATAGTACCCAAATAATCATTAATTTTTAGCCATCTTTTACTTGTTATTCTTGCAGTTACAAAAAGAGTTATCAATACAACCAATACAAAGCTGTTCATTATATGTATAAACAAACCGTTATTAGAAGAAAGTTCATTTAGTAATTCAATATCCATTAATAATCCTTAATATTGTATCGTAACAAAATGATAAGAAATATCACTAAAATTTACCGCAGTAATTTTTTATGGTATAATTATACCAGATAAAAAAGGTAAGTTAAATGAGAAAGATTTTTGGGTTATTGTTGGGAGCGTATAGTTGGATAAATATCCTCTCTGCTTGTGCTGTCGAAAGATTTGAAGTACTACCTGATTTACCGGAACCTCTTGCAGCAGCTCAAGCCTCATCAGTATCAACAACTTCATCAAATGTTATTAATGATACCGTTACACAATCTGTCGGACAAGAACCAAATATACTTTCTGTTGTTTTATCTTTAGTTTTTGTTATTTTACTGATTTATGCAACAGGCATAATATATACAAAATTAAATAGAGTCGGTGCTAAAACATTAAAAAAACAATTACAAGAAAAAAATGAATCCAGAGTTTCTGTTATATCTACAACGCCTCTTGGAAGCAATAAAACTCTTCACGTTGTAGAACTTGACGGTAAACGCATGCTAATTGGCGCTTCCGCTAATTCAATTGACTTAATTAAAGACCTTGGTTCATATCCTCCGGTTGATATTGAAGAAGGTGAATTTTCTAAAATTGAGATTCCAAATATCAGAATACCAAAAATTGAAATACCCAGAATTGAATTTCCTAATCTTGGTTTTTCAAAAGCAAAAAACTATACAAAAACAGAGCCGGAAATAAAAACCGAAAAACAAGAAAAGAAGATGTCAGAATTTAACGAAGATGAAAACGGATTTGTTATATCTGATATTTATGAAGAAAGTTCTGATGGCATTATTGATAAATTGTTCACTCCGCAGCATCAGGAAGATAATGCGGAAAACATAGATGAACAGAAACTTACAGTAAAAGATAATCATTCTATTGATCCTGAAGATTATGCTTTATATAAAAAATATTTGTAAAAATATGTGTGCGGGGGAATTTAATATATGTCAAAAACTGTCACAATAGGAGGTCATATAATAGGTGACGGACAACCTTGTTTTATAATTGCCGAAATAGGCATTAACCACAACGGTTCTGTTGAACTTGCAAAAAAAATGATAGATATAGCCGTTACAACCGGCTGTGATGCTGTAAAGTTTCAAAAAAGAACTGTTGATGTAGTTTATACTAAAGAAGAACTAGCTAAAGAAAGAAAAAGCGTATTCGGTAATACAAACGGAGACCTTAAACGCGGACTTGAATTCGGAGAAAAAGAATATAAAGAAATTGATAAATATTGCAAAGAAAAAAATATTCTTTGGTTTGCATCATGCTGGGATGAAGGTTCTGTCGATTTTATAGAAAAATTCAATCCGCCTTGCTACAAAATAGCCTCTGCGTCACTAACAGATGATAATCTATTAAAGCATACAAGATCAAAAGGTAAGCCTATTATATTATCAACAGGCATGAGTACAATGGAAGAAATTAGACACGCAGTTTCTATATTAGGAGAAGATAATTTAGTCGTCATGCATTGCACATCAACTTATCCATCTAATGCGGATGAAATGAATTTAATGGTAATACCTGAGCTAAAAAAAGAATTTTCATGTCCAATCGGATACTCAGGTCATGAAAGAGGAATTACACCATCTGTTCTTGCTGTTGCTCTTGGTGCGTCAGTTGTAGAACGTCATATAACAACCGACAGAACAAACTGGGGTTCAGATCAGGCTGCAAGCCTTGAAACCGCTGGGTTATATCACATGGTGCGCGATATCAGACAAACTCCAATTATACTTGGAGACGGAATAAAAGTTGTTTATCCGCGCGAACTTCCTATTATAGAAAAACTTAGAAGAGTAAAAAATTAATATGTCAATAAAATTACCTGATACAATTAAATTCATTATTACAGATTTTGACGGGGTTTGCACGGATAATTGTGTATATATTGACTCCAAAGGCGAAATCTCAAGAAAATTAAATTTTAAAGACATTATGGGATTCAGCCTGCTTAAAAAAAACGGATACAAAGTCGGAATCATATCAGGAGAAAAAAACTCTGCAATAAAAAAAATAGCAGATACTTTTAAAATAGATGAAGTGCATCAGGATATAAGGCTAAAACTTGATGTTATAAAATGTATTATTAAAAAATATAATCTTACGGACGATGAATATTTATACATTGGTGATGATGTAAATGACTATGACTCACTGTGTTTCGCTAAGCACAAGATTACTGTTCCCGACGCAATAAAAAAGATTAAAAATATTGATGGTATTCAAATTACAGAATCAAAAGGCGGAGAAGGAGCTTTTAGAGAAGTCGTGGATGCCGTTTTAGGTCTTTGATTAATCTTTTTTATTTTTATTCTCTATAAAATGCCCGGTCAATGCTGATACTGCACCATTAACAGCAATATATCCGACAAATAACGGTAATGCCGCAGCGCCTGCAATAATGGCAACTCCGCCCGCAGTTAAGCCTGCTCCAACAGCACCACCTGTTAGAATGCCTTTTAATCCCTTAAAATTAGGCTGTAATAACGGTTCATTATTTTGTTTTTGCTTTTTAAGTCTTAAATTACTATTTGGTAAAGAAATTGAAATCGGTTGAATTTGCATTGCAGTTTTCCTTTTATTGTAAACGATTAATTTAAATGTATTCTAAATAAAAGTTTAACCTCTGTCAATTACACTGCTGAAATATAGGCTTTAATATCTTCTTCGGTATTCATCTCTGTTGCAGAAACCAAAATATGATTTGTATCCAGTTTTATACCTCCAAGTATATCAGCCTGTTTCAATTTATTTAAAAATTCATCCGAATTATCAACCTCAATAACAAACTCATTAAAAAACGCTTTATTAAGTGTTTTTATACCTTTTTGCGCCAGTTTTTCAGATAATAAGTGTGCATTATTGGCAGACATTATTCCGATTTCTTTAAACCCTTTTTCTCCGACAAGACTTAGATATAG
The DNA here is from genome assembly GCA_902779645.1 of uncultured bacterium. Classification (GTDB taxonomy): domain Bacteria; phylum Cyanobacteriota; class Vampirovibrionia; order Gastranaerophilales; family Gastranaerophilaceae; genus CAG-196. Next base: position 172,371 of record CACZCH010000002.1, read on the forward strand.
TGTCGCACATAAAGCAATAAGAGATTGGTTTGAACATATATTACTTGTTGCTTTTTCTCGTTTAATATGTTGTTCTCTTGTCTGAATTGTCAGTGTAAAAGCTTGTTTTCCGTCTGCATCGACTGTCCTTCCGACAAGTCTGCCCGGCATTTGGCGCATATAAATTTCTTTACAAGCCATGTATCCTGCATGCGGACCGCCAAAACTCATCGGGATTCCTAAAGGTTGGATATCACCAACTACAATATCAGCTTCAAAAGGAGGTTTTATTATAGAAAGTGCCGAAAGATTAGCGCAAACAATAAATATTGTATCAGGCTTAATAAGCTTAGTTATTTCACCATAATAATCAGGATATTGAACTAAAACACAACAAGTATCAGAAACATCATATGGAACTTCATCAAACCATTCAACATCAATCCCTTGTGCCCATGCATATGTTTTAATAACTTCCTTATATTCAGGATTAAGTTTATTTGACACAAGAGCTTTATTACATTTTCCTCTTTTTATTCTATGAGCCATCAAAATGGCTTCAGCACAAGCAGAACCTCCATCATACATAGAAGCATTTGCAATATCCATGCCGGTAATTCGAGAAATCATCGTCTGGTACTCATATATTATTTGAAGTGTACCTTGTGATATTTCAGGCTGATATGGAGTATATGCAGTTAGGAATTCAAATCTCTGCGCAACATAATTAACAGCAGAAGGTATAAATTTGTTATACACACCTCCGCCCAAGAATGAAACATATTCGGTCTTATTCTTTTTTGCAAGAGCTCTTACTCTTTTTTGAGTTTCCATTTCGCTTAAAGGATTATCCATTTTAAAGTTTTCAAACTTAATCGGAATTTGTCTGAACAAATCCTCTATTGAAGTCATATTGATTGACTCCAGCATCTCTTTTCTTGTTTCTTCCGTATGTGCAATAAAATTTTTCATTATTCAACTTCTTCTTTATAATCTGAGTAATCTAACAAATCTGCAAATTCAACTTGATCAGCATCTGATTCAATTTTTATAAGCCATTTTTCAGCATAAGCTTCATCATTTAAAAGCTCAGGACTGTTTACAATTTCTTCATTAACTTCTACAACCTTACCTGATATTGGCATATAAATTTCAGATGCTGCTTTTACAGATTCAATAGTTGCAAAAACTTCACCTTTTGAAAACTCGCTGTTTATATCGGGCAATTCAACAAAAACGATATCTCCAAGCTGTTCTATTGCATAATCAGTAATGCCTACTTCATATTTATCGTTTTTCCCAAGTACATATTCGTGAGTTTTAGTACAAAGCATGTTTTCATCCATATATTTATTCTCCTTTTTCTATTAATTAATATCTCCGTCACTATGGAAAATAGGGTTCAATTTAAAGGGCAGATTACCCTTTATTTCTTTTTGCCACAAAAGGCAGTTTTACAATTTCGGCATCGTGCAATTTTTCTCGTATCATGATTTGAATTGTAGAACCAACATTATAATTGTCAAGAGGTGGGTACACATAGGCTAACCCGATATTTTCACCTCTTATCGGCGATACACCTCCTGATGTAACAAATCCGACTTTTTCTCCGTTTGAATAAACTTCATATTCGTGGCGCGCTATTGATTTATCCAGCATCCTAAATCCTATTAATTTTTTACCGGCACCCTCTTTAATTTGTCTCATTATAACTTCTTTTCCGTTATAATCATCTTCTTTATCCTTTGGAATAGACCAGCCCAAACCTGCTTCTATCGGAGTAGTATCCTCATTTAAATCGTTACCGTACAAATGAAGAGCTGCCTCTAATCTTAATGTATCTCTTGCTCCCAGTCCAATTGGTTTAATTCCGTACTCTTTACCTGCTTCAAGAAGCTTGTCCCACATATATTCCGCAAACTCATTTTTTACCATTATCTCAACGCCATCTTCACCTGTGTATCCGGTTCTTGAGAGCCAAACATTAATATTAAACAACTCGCTTCTCTTAATAGAGAAAAACGGAGGTAAATAATTTTCTCCCAGACTCATAATCAAATCACAAGCTTTAGGGCCTTGTACAGCAATCAAAGAATATTTGTGAGATATATTTTCTATCTCTACATTGAACCCTAGCTGATTTCTTGTCATCCAGTTTAAATCTTCATCAACTCTTGATGCATTTGCGATTATTAAATACTTTTTATCTTCAAGCTTATAAATAATTAAATCATCTATAAGTCCGCCCTGTTTGTTAGGAAGCTGACAATAAACAGCCTTTTTATCAACAAGTTTTGATATATTTTGAGGGACAATCTTATTAAGAAACGGAAGTGCATCTTCTCCGTGTACTATTAACTCTCCCATGTGAGAAACATCGAAAAGTCCGACATTTTCTCTAACGGTTTTATGTTCTTCAATAATTGAACTATATTGAACAGGCATATCCCATCCTGCAAAATCTACCATTCGCGCACCTAATTCAATGTGCCTGTCATGCAAAAAAGTTTGCTTTGTCATAATATAAATACTCCCTAATCTATATATTTATTTTCGTGTATGAATATGCTTCATGTCAAGGGGAAATATTTAATCTATTACATATAATGGTAAAATTTTTACAATACAACACTTAACACTTCTTCAAAATCTTTCAGCCTGCAATCAGCAGTTAAAGAAATGCGAAGCCTTGATGTTCCTTCAGGAACTGTAGGAGGGCGAATTGCCGGAATATAAAACCCCATTGAGCGAAGCTGTTCTGAAACTTTTACAGTCTTTTCATTGTCTCCTATAACAAGAGGTATTATATGAGTTTTAGATGGCGTCACAACCCCTCTTAAACTCAAAGATACATGAACGGCCTTTGTTAAATGTTCAAGTTTTTTCTTCTGAGTTTTTATATAGTCGAGTTTTTCTGTCAAAAGCCAATTTGACCAAGCAATATTAATAGGCGGAATAGAAGTTGAAAATATAAACGAACGAGCTTTGTTTGTCAAATATGAAATAATTTGATTGTTAGAAACGCAAAATGCGCCGAATGACCCGACAGCCTTTCCGAACGTAGCTGTTATAATATCAACATCTTTACAGAAGCAAACACCCGAAAGATTATCCCCATAAGCACAGAACGCATGCGCCTCATCTATCATAAGCAGACAATTATACTTATTTTTTAATTCAATCAACTTATCAATATCTGCCACATCACCATCCATACTAAACACGGATTCTGATATAATTAAAGCCCGCTTATAATCACTACGCTTTGTTTCAAGCATCTTATCCAAATTATCATAATCCAAATGTTTATACCTGAAAAAATCGCCTTTACTTAACTGCATGCCGTCAATAATACTTGCATGATTAAGCTTATCAGAAAAAACTACATCACCTTTCCCGATAAGCGCAGATACAACTCCCAAATTAGCTTGATATCCTGTATTAAAAATAAGCGCTGATTCTTTGCCAAAAAGATTTGCAACAGTTTTTTCCAACTCTTTATATTCAGGAGATGAACCGGTTAAAAGACGCGCAGAAGCAGATGACAGGGGCAAATTTTTAAATTTATTGATGAACATCATTCTTAGTTCATTTTTTGTACTAATTCCCAAATAGTCATTTGAAGCAAAGTTAACATATTCAATCCCGTCTACAATAATTTTTCCGTCAGATTTAGATTCTATATTAGGAATTGCTCTCAGTTGATTATTTTGTTTTAATTTTTCCAGTTCTTCCGCTATTCTTTTCATTTTTTAGTTAAAATTTCTTTTGCTCTTTCTAATTGTACATCAGGCTGATTTTCCACGAGAAAATCAATATCAGAACCGACTTCTACATCAGGCTTTATACCGAGTTTATTAATATCAGTACCGTTAGGAGTCAAATATCTTGCAATAGTAACATTTAACCCTGTGCTGTTTGGTAAAGGTACAACCTTCTGTACAAGTCCTTTTCCGAATGTTTTATTACCAACCAGTGTTGCCTTATGAGCGTCTTTTAAAGCACCAGATAATATTTCACTTGCACTTGCACTTGTACCATTAACTAAAACCACAACCGGCTTATCTAACGGAATACCTTCATCACGTGCTCTTATTGATTTTTTATATCCGTTTCTATAAATAATATCAACAATTTTCCCTTGATTAATGAATCTATCTGCAATAAATACAGCATTATCCAACAATCCGCCTGTATTACCGCGCAAATCAATAATCAAAGAATCTGTATCTTTTGTATTATTAAGAGCTTCTATAAATTCATTAGGCGTTGTACCGCTCATAAAACTTACTATTTTAATATATCCGATATGATTATCCAAAATTGAACTTTTAACAGATTTAATCTTAATTTCTTTACGCTTAATGAGCTTATTAAACTTCTTACCGTCTCTAAGAATTGTTAATTCGACGACACTGTTTTCCGGACCTCTAACAAGATTAGCAACTTCAGATACGTTCATCCCTGCTATATCTTTCCCGTCAACATGTGTTATAATATCGCCTTGCTTAAGCTGTGCGAAATCGGCAGGAGTCCCAGGCATTACATTAAATATTTCTGTTTTACCTGAATTAGAATAAATATTAACGCCGATACCATAAATTTTCGATGTAATAGAAGTAGTTAACTCCTCAAAATCCTTCTTCGTCATAAATCTTGTATATGGCTCATCAAGACTCGCAATCATAGTATCTATTGCAACTTTTGCATCTTCTTGGGTTTTAATCTTACCTTGATATCGGTTTTTCCATCTGTACCAATCCTGATGGTTTAAACTTGGTTCATAATACTCTTTACTTATAACTCTCCAAGTCCTGTCAAAAAGTCTCTGAGGGGATATTTCATCAGTATTCACCATCTCTTGACGTAAAAAATACGAATTAGTCTTGGTAAATGTTGATAAAAATACTTTGTTAAAAATTACCAAAATTAAAACGGACAATATAAATATAAGTAATTGCTTTTTCTTCATAACTTAATTTAACAACAAGGGGTAAATCAAAGCAATAGCATAAATTGTTTCCGCCATGCTTATTCAGAATAATTTAAAATATAAAATAAAAAAGAAACCAATTAATACATTGGTTTCTTTTAATATTATTTGTTTTGTTGTTTATACTTGTACTTTTTTGTAATCTTTAATTACAAGTTCTGGATAGTTATTTTTAAGGTATTCAATTACTTTTTCATCTTTTAATTGATTTTCATGAGGTGTAACAAATAACTTTCCTCTAGCATCAAATATAGTGTTTCTAGAATTTTCTCTATTTAATTGTCTAATTATCTCATCAATTGAAGTTTTTAAATTTTTTAAATTTTTGGAATTTTTACCTTGATAAATATCATCTAATTTTGATTGTATAACTAAAGTGTTAGGATAAAAAATCTCTTTTAATTTTTTGTAGTAGTTGTCTGCATAATCTGTTATACCTAATTGCGGATCTATAATAATTGCTTCTTTATCTTTTAAAACTAGAGACTTCCCATCTTGAACAGCTTTATCAGTAATAAAACATACACTGTGTTTTAAACCATCAATTATAGCTGAATAAATATTCTTCTGACCGTTTATCCTTCCAATCGTTGATGCTAACATAGCCTCTTCATAACTATTGCCTAATTTTCTATTTTTTAAAGAATTTATTATTGCATTATGCGGGGATTCATTAAATTTTAACCTTAACATGATTTGTTTCATGGTTATCAGCATATTATATATAAGGTTACTTTTTCCATAATACTTATTGAATCTATTCAAGCAAGGATTAGTGCTGTCATTAAAATGTTCAAAACGAGAAGGTAAAATATGCGGATAAACACTTTTTGCTTTTCTTTGAATAATATCCGCAGTTTTTAACCCCTGCTTCATTCCGAATGATGTTTGGTAATTAGAATTTGTAATCGTATTCATATAAGAACTCACTTTCCACCCGACAGGCAAATTTCTACACTTGTGATTTTAGTAAGTTTCGTGAAGAATAGAAATTGCCTAAAAATTTTAAAATATTTACATTTCTTAATAATTTCTCTTTTTCAACATTCAATTTTTCTACAAAAAAAAAAGAAACCGATTATCCAATCGATTTCTTTTTTATTTAAAATAGATGTTGGCAACGTGCTATCTTCCCAGGAGGTGGCCCTCCAAGTATTTTCGCCTCTGCTGGGCTTTACGACCGTGTTCGGGATGACTCTGCCGAAGGAAAAGGTGACTAAATGTCACGTTTTCCTGAGAGGGAGGGTGGTTTACAACAAAAAAAAGAAACCGATTGTCCAACCGATTTCTTTTTTATTTAAAATAGATGCTAGCAGCGAGCTATCTTCCCAGGAGGTGGCCCTCCAAGTATTGT
>CACZCH010000003.1 GCA_902779645.1 uncultured bacterium
CTCTTTCTTTGATACCAAAGAAAGAGTACATACAATAATATATATAAATACTTGTATCAAATTATTTTTTTATATAAAACTAATGCAACAAAATACATATTTTGATGCATTAGTTATTGTTATTTATGATACTTTTCGCCTTTTAATATCTTAAACGCTCTATAAATTTGTTCAACTAGTATTAGCCTTGCAAATTGATGCAAAAAAGTCATCTTTGACATACTTAATTTAAAATCAGCTCTTGCACTGACTTTTGGAGATAAACCACAAGATGAACCAATAACAAATACTAACTCTGAAACTCCGCTTACTGTAATATCATTAATTTTTTGAGCTAATTCTTCTGATGATAATTGTTTTCCTTTAATCTCCAGCGTTATAACAAAAGAATCATCTTTTATATGAGATAAAATATTTTCTCCCTCTTCATCAAGAATTTTTGATGTCAAATTTTCATCCTTTATCTCAATAGGATTCAATTCTACAATTTCTACCGAAGCATAGGGAGAAAGACGTTTTAAAAATTCATCAATACCGTCTTTTAAGAACTTTTCTTTTATTTTACCAAGTGCAATAATCTTGATTTTCATTATTGCTCTTTACCCGTTTTTTCAATATAAATACTTGTAGACGGAAATGCAAAGCTAATACCTTCTTCACGGAAACGATGAATAATTTCTTTTATTATATTCCCTTTTATAACTTTATATTTTGCCCAAGCTGTTTCCTGAGTGTACCCAAAAAATCTGATATTTATTGAACTGTCAGCTAATGTTTCAATCGTTGTAAACATTCCTGAGCCAATGATATTTTTATTATTTGATGCAATTTCTTTTATAATATCCACAGCTCTATCTAATTTTTCGTTTGAGGTTCCGTATTCTACTCCCACAGTAATATCAATCTTTCTTTTTTTGCACTTGGAAACATTTGTTATTGCTTCATTTGATATTGTATTATTCGGAACATTAACAACAAAATTATCTAATGTTCTTATAGAAGTTGAACGAAGATTAATTTTTTCAACATACCCTTCAATGTTATCAAACTTTATATAATCACCAATTTTATATACTCTGTCACCTAATAATCCTAAAGAACCGAATACGTTACCGATTGCTTCTTTAGCAGCAAAACCTACAGCCAAACCTGTGATCCCGAAACCTGCTATTATAGAAGAAACATTATAACCAAAACTTTCCAAAAATCCCACTAAAAGCATAAATATAATGACAGCTTTTAATACTTTAATCAAAACCGGTAAGAGGTTTACAAGTGTCGAATCAGAATGCTTTTCACGCAGTTTTGAAGATATTTTTATTTCAAATATATTAATAACCCTGTTAATTACCATAATCAAAACAACGTTAATTATAACTCCCAAAAAAAACGGAGCATGTTTTCCTAAAAATCCAAATATTGGTTTTATTAACATATTAAAAATATCATCAATCATTTTTCATATTCCCTTTTTTTATTAAAATCCTTTGCGTTTTCTTAGTTCCTCCAATTCGCATTGGAATGGTGAAATTTTTGTCAATTTATCCATTATTATAGGCATATTTTGAATAACAAAGTCAACATCTTTTTCTGTTGTAAAACGAGAAAGTGAAAATCTTATTGAACCGTGAAGAGCTGTAAATGGTATTCCCATAGCTCTTAATACATGGCTTGGCTCAAGCGAACCTGATGTACAAGCACTTCCTGAGCTTGCACAAACGCCAATATCACTTAAGTGAAGCAGAATAAGTTCTCCTTCAACATACTCAAATCCAATGTTTGTAGTGTTAGGAACCCTGTTTGTTATACCCGTATTTAAGCGTGCATTGAAAACATTTTTTAGAATTCCTGCTTCAAGTTTATCACGAAGTCTTTTTACTTCCGTAAGTTCATGATTCATATTTTCCAAAGCAAGTTCGGCAGCTTTTCCCATTCCTACAATATATGGTACATTTTCTGTCCCAGCTCTCATTCCTCGTTCTTGGTGACCACCATTAATTAAAGGAGTTAAACGGACATCCGGTTTAACGTACAGAGCGCCAATACCCTTCGGTGCGTGAAATTTATGTCCTGAAACACCCACCATGTCTATTAATGTATCTTTTACCGCCATTGGAATTTTACCCGCTGCTTGAACACCGTCTACGTATACTCTTGTTTCAGGTGAATGTGATTTTACATATTCTGCTATTTCTTCAACTGGATGAATAACACCCGTTTCATTATTTGCCCACATAACAGATACAAGAGCTGTATCTTTTCTAAGTTTTGATTTAAGTTCTTCAACGTCCAGTTCGCCTTGTGCGTTAACACCTATATAATCGACTTCATACCCCTGTTTTTCATAGAATTTATATGTATTTAAAACACAAGGATGTTCAACTTGTGTAGTTATTATATGACGTTTTTCCTTGTTGCAGTTAAGAACACCCTTAATCGCCATATTAGCAGACTCTGAACCGCAAGATGTAAAAAATATTTCTTTTTCATCTTTTGCACCGAAAAAGTCACGCATTTTTGCTCTTGCTTCTCTTATTGCAGAAGCAGGCTTTTTCGCAAAATCATACATACTTGAAGGATTTGCGTATTCTTCACTTAAATACGGAAGCATCTCATCCAAAACTTTTTTATCTGTTGCTGTTGTAGCGTTATTATCTAAGTAAATCATTTTATTTCCTTTAAATTTGTTCTACTTCAAGGTTTTTATCAACCTTATCTTTTAAAATCGATTCAACAAATGTTTTTATTGTCATTCTTGAGTTTTTGCATCCTTGACACATACCGGTTAATTTTACTTTAACCTTATTCCCGTCGAGGTCTATGAATTCTATATCTCCGCCGTCTTTTTGAAGTTCAGGAGAAATTTGCTGTTCGATAACCTTGCTTATTTTAAGAATTTTTTGAGTAGCAGTTAAAGGCTCTTTATTTGCCTCAGCAACTTGTTTATTCCAGTAAGTATCAATTATATCTTTGATTACGCCTTTGCATCTTCCGCAGGCACCGCCGGCTTTAGTGTAGTTCGTGACTTCTTCAACTGTTTTAAGATTATTAATCTTTATTGCTTCCCAAATTTGGTTTTCCGTTACGTTAAAGCAAGTGCAGACAATCTTATCTGCTGTATCTTGAGGCAAATCTTCATTAACTTCTTCCCCGTAATATTTTTTTAATGCATCCTCTAAAGCTTCGTGTCCCATAACCGAGCAGTGCATTTTTTCTTGCGGAAGTCCGCCAAGCTCTTCAGCGATATCTTTATTTGTAATCTTTTTTGCTTCATCTAATGTTTTTCCGATAATCATTTCAGTTAAAATACTTGACGAAGCGACTGCTGAACCGCACCCAAAAGTTTGAAATTTTGCATCAACAATTTTATTACCGTCTAATTTTAAATATAATTTTAAAGAATCGCCGCAAGCAAGAGAACCTGCTTCACCTATTAAGTCAGCATTATCAATCTTACCTACATTTCTTGGATTTCTATAATGATCTAAAACTTTCTCTGAATAATCCCACATTTTTATACCTCGTGATTTTGTGTAGTTCTTATCTAATTCTATATCAAAGAAAGTGTTTTTTATATTACCTTAAATAAAATTTAATTATTAATTAATAATTTTAGTTCAACTCAGCATTATCAATTGCTTGTTGGCGTTTTTCATCTTCTTTTATAAATTCACAATCTGCTTCAAGACGTTTGTCTTCCATAGCATCAATAAGTTCGTGAATATCTTTTATCTGTCCCAGCTCAAAACCGACTTCCGCAAGCAGAACACAATCGTTACACAAACGATGATGTCCGTACAATACTGAACCTGCTAAATCTTTTGTAGAACCGCAAGCATCACAGGTAAAAAATTCGTGTATACAATCAGGATTTTCTTCTATATCATCTAATCTCATTTGCTCAACAACGAGCTGCATTTCTTTAACAATTTCTTCTTTTGATTTCATTGTTTATTCCTTTTTTCACAAAATTTGTAACTTTACATAAAAGCCAAATATATTTACCCCCCCTCACATAATGCTTTCATTTCTTTAACAGCTTTCTCTAATCCTACAAAAACGGCTCTTGAAATTATCGAATGACCAATGTTTAATTCAACAAGTCCGGGGATTTCATGCATTCTGTGAACATTATCATAATTTAGACCATGTCCGGCATTGACTTTCAGCCCGAAATTTTGAGCGAAAACTGCCGCACCCTTTAAATCTTCAAAAGCTTTTTCTTCGTCAGGTGTTCCAAATACGTTAGAGTATCTTCCGGTATGAAGTTCTATAAACGGTGCGCCTGTTTTTGAAACAGCAGATATCTGATGTACATCCGGATCAATAAAGAAACTTACTTCAATCCCTTTATCTATAAGAGGTTTCGTAAATTCAATTGCCCATTTTAACTGACCTGCAACATCAAGCCCCCCTTCAGTTGTTAGTTCCTGTCTTTTTTCAGGTACAATACAAACAGCGTGGGGTCTTATTTTTAGTGCAAACTTCTGCATTTCTTTTGTCATTGCCATCTCTAAGTTCAAACGAACTCTCGGCATCATTCTGATTGCTTCAACATCTGCATCTTTAATATGTCGTCTGTCTTCTCTCAAATGAGTTGTAATTGAAGCGACCTGACAATCCTTACATATTCTGACTGCTGTCAAAACATCCGGATCATTACCTCCTCTTGCGTTTCTTAACGTTGCAACGTGATCTATATTTACACCTAATAACATTGTTATTACTCCTTAATACTTGAATATTATCATAACAATACTATCATAAAAATTTTATTGAATCTTATAGTAAGCTTAATATATTGGATTTAGTTAGTTATTTTGTTTATGTATAAGAACAGTAGGTTTGAAAATTTTTGACAAGCATTCTGAAAAAGTGAAATGCGAATTAACGAATTGTAACAATTTTTCTGCAAATGTAACAATTTTTCAAAAATTATTAAAGTTTTTCTAAATTATGCCGATAAGATAATCAGCAGAAAAAATGAAAGGAAAAACTATGATAAAAACAAGTTCTATTAATGTAAATGCATTACAAATAAAACAAAGTGCTAAAAAAAATAAAACAGAAGGAAGCGGTGAAGTTGGGGAAAATGAAAACGGAAAAACAAAAACTACTGATATAAAAAAACCAGAGGAATTAAGTAAAAAATTTAAATTCAGTTTCAAAAAGTTTTTTAGATTTCTATATGAATTACTATTTGTTGGTCTGGAATATTCATGGGGCGATGAAGGAGCAGATAGAAATACAAAAAAGGATAATTAACAATGGAATTAAATAAATATAACATGTATTCTATAAATGTTGATAACAATATGACATCAGCAAAAAGTCAATTAATGGAAGAGATTGAACAAATGAAACAAATCTATGATTATGCACAGATTAATGATTTCATTGAAAGACATTACGGTAAATTGGATAATTGGCTTAATAAGGAGTTCTGTGACGGCAAAAAACTTGGAATATTAAAAGAAGATAATACCATCGAACTTGCTATACTTGATGAAAATGGTATTGTTTTTGGAAGACGCTGGGAATTTATTCCTGATGAATCTCCTGAAGAATAAATTATCAGAAAATATTAATTATAATAACAAAAAATTCAGTATTCATGGTGTTTTTTGCAGCGAATTCACTGAAACGGATAATAGTTGTTGTGAGCAACGAGTATTTTAATGCACGAAATGTTTCATATTACTTCTTTTTGTTATTTTGTATGATTTAGATTTTATCGATATTTGAGCCAAATTTTATCCATTCAAAATTTGCCAAAAAGTAAATTTGAGGACTTTTGACGGACTTTTGAGGTAGTTTGAATTAACCGACTTCCGACATGGTTGTCACCCTGAATTCATTTCAGGGTCTTACCGAAATATAGTAAGCACGCCACTCTTGTAAGATGCTGAATGTAAAAGAACACTCGGTTTGAGAAGAAAGAACACACAAATTGAAAAATTTAATTATAGGTCGGGTTTTAACCCGACAAAAACATTTGTAAACTGACTACGATATTGAGAAAAAGTGACAGGGAGAATTGAGAAAATTATTATAAATTATTAAAGAAAGCAACAACTTCTTCTTGTACTCTTTGAGCAATTTGTTCCCACTCTTTTGATGAAACAGCATTAGGATTATCAGGTATTAATTTGGGCGAATTAGGGTCATTTGGATTTAGTCTTATGGATTCAATATGTTGTGCCAATCGTTTCGCATCTGCCTCAGAAACTTGTCCTTTAAAATATATGCAGAAGTTGCTTCCTCTACCGACAGGTACATCAATTTGTATGCCTGTCATATTTAATTTTTCACTATAATATGATGTTATTCTCGGTCCACTTGTAAGATAACCGGAAATATCTGCTTGCTCAATTAAAGTACGACCATTTTTTGCTAGTCTTGGAGCAGAAGTAAATTTAGAATTTTGGGAAATATCTACAAAATTAGCACCATTTTGCGTTCTACCGCAGAAAAACACATCTTGTTCAGTCAGATTCTGAACATTAGTTTTAGCATCTTTTACTCTTGCAAAACCACTTCTATTAGTATTTGCTGCTAATGTCCAAATTTCTTCTTTTTTCTTTTCTACAAGCTGTAGAAGACTTTTTCTGATTGTATCATCTTCAATCATGTTTATGTCTAATTCAATATTTTTAAGGCTTTGAGTATTTCTTGCATTTTGTATTTGTGTATTATATTTTTTGTAGGTTGGATTATTGATAATAGCTTCATCTATATCATTTTTAGGTTCACTTACTCTTGGTTGTTCATTTGGACTCGTGCTATTATCACCTGTAGTTTTTGTTTGTCTTATTTTTTGTAGGCGGCTTTCTATATTGCTTTTTAATCTATTTTTCATAGTATTATCATCAGGCATTTTTTCGATAAATTCTAAAGCCTCTAATAATTCTTGTTCCGTTAAAGTAGGGTTATAGAACTCTCCATAATTAGGATTTTCCGGTGTGCCAAATCTGCCTGCAGGTTGAGAAGGTGTTTCACTAGCTGCACTTCCACTATTCGTTTTATGAGTTGGCTCATTTTGTTTTGCCACAGGTTCAGTCGGTGCTGCTTGCTTTGACTGAGGATTTGTCACAGGTTCAGGTGTTGTAGGTGTAGTTTGTTTTGGTTGAGATTTTGGTTGAGTTATGACAGGTTTAGAGTTTAAATCAAGTTTTACCTCAACCTCATCCAATTTAAACATCCATTCCGGCATACCTAAATCAACTAAAACTTGTTTAAATTCAGGTGAATATTTCGAGAAATCACCTTCAGCAGCAGTAGCAATAAATTCTCGTTTATTAGTATATGCATAATCAATATTACGAACTCCGGCACGTTCTAATTCTTCACGATACCAAGTTTTTTCCATAAATGCCTTATTATTTTCACTAATATCTATATGTCCGTCTTTACCAAATTTGCCCCAAGCATCCGGTATTTGGTCGTTTGCATGTGTTAATTCATGTCTAAATGCTTTTCCGGTTCCGCCAGAACCATTTAATGATATTCTTTTATTAACTGAAAAACAATAACCGTCTGCTCCACCAAAATCAAGGGTATAATTACTTCTAAAGAATTCAACATCTAACTTTGATGTATCAATCATTGGTGGTAATGTTGCCTTTCCATTACTAGCAACATGCCATCTTTCTAACTCAATATTTATTAACAAAACATCTTCCGGCAACGCATTTTTGTCCAAAAATACAGGTACATTATATTTTTCAATCATATTAATCAGAGAGTTTTCAATAATACTGACATCAACTCCTGCTTTGTCACATTTTATTTTTAAATCATCATGTATTTTTGATAAATAATATTCTTTATACATACTGATTTTTTCAGCTTTACTCATGTGTTTTTCTTTTTCAAATTTAGTTTTTAAAGTTTCAAATTGTTTGTCATAGTTATAATTTTCATTAAAAGCATCCATATCGGCTCTATCGTAGTCGTGCCACTCCCTTCTGTTAACAGGATTCTTTTTAGAGGTTTCTAATCGTTCTTCTATTAATTTATAATCACCTTCAGCGACTTGTACCCATTTCTTTTTATTTGGATCATAAGCACTATAAATATCTTTCTTATACGGTTGTGTTAATGTTCTTTTTCTTACACAAGGTTCACCTTCTGCAGTAAATATATATTCACATTCACCATTTTTTTCTTTAACTTTTACTTTTACAAAATCATTTGATTTATCTACTACGGTATAATCCATACCTATATGTTCAGCAATTTTATTATGATTTACTACATCTTGAATCTTTTTATCTTTCATTGCATCTAATCTTTGCGTAGATCGTTCTCTTGCAACTGTATAACGACCGTTAGATGTATTTATAATATCAATATATTCTTGTGTGTCATTTATTAAAATTTCAACGCTTAATGCATGTTCCGGCATACTAATTTTACTATTTATTTCTTGCAGATTCTCTAATATTTTCTTGTATGCCAACTCATCAGCAGCATTTTCCAGATGAGCCATAGAATTAACTAAATTGTCAAACTTAGCCAATAATTCTCCCTGTTTAGTTTGCAATAATTGATTTCTTATTGAAACGGCTAAGTCTTGCAGAGGTTTATCTTTTATATTTTCTATTGCTTTTTCGATTGATAAATTATTATGTTTATTTGTTGCGATTCTTTGGTTGTAACTTTCATATACATCTCTTGCACCATTAAACGATTTACTTTTATCATCATTAATGACTTTGTAATCTATTGCTTTTTTATATTTTGGATCGATAACTTCTGCTAATACAGGCATATCTACTCCGGAATCATTTGATAATATAAAGTTATAAATTTTACCGTCAGCACCTTTTCCCTGAACCTTTATATAATCTTCAGAATATGAAAGGACTTCAAATTTTTTACCCAGATTATTTCTTATATAGTCACTTAAACTACCACCTTTTCCAACATCACCAAAACTAAATGGTTCAATCGCATTATTAGAATCAAATAGTCCTGTATCGTGAGCAGACCTATAATTATTATCAGCAACATTGCTGTCTTTTCCTACACGCTTGCTTAATGTAGGACTTGAAGGAGTATTTGTTTTTAATTCGCCATTTTCTATTTTATAACCTTTAGCCTCTAATTCTTTTGTTATTTCCTTCATCTTATTAATATTTGCAACTTTTGTTTTATTATCAACATTTGCAGAAGAAGTTTCTTGATGTAGTCGTTGATATTCAGCAAACAATTCATTTTCATTCATTTCAGAATAAGGTTTCGGTTCGCTTCCTTTTGGTGGTTCCGGTGCTGTGTTTCCAGGTTCTGCTTTTGGTTCATCAACTTTTGGTTCTTCAGAACTTTTATGATATAGTTTTTCTTCTGATCTTTGTGGTTCAGTTTTTGTTTCACCTTGTTTTGGTTTTGTGTCAGGTGTTTTTGGTGGTTCAACAACAGGATCATCAGCCTTTGGTTCGACTTTAGGTTCTGTTTTCGGTTCGTTTGGTTTCGATTCGGGTGTTGCAGTATGACCTTTTGATTCATCTGCTTTCGGAGTTGCACCGCCGCCAGCATCTTTTAAATCACCCCTTGCACCTGCAATATGACCTGCTGCGTTACCTGCTACTGACATAATCAAACCCTGAACAAAAGATTCTTCGTCAAAATGACCTTCTTGACAATACATCTGAACTAATGATTGTAATGTATCACTAGATACTTCAAAACCCATAGCCTCAACTCTTGCAACACAAATTGTAGCTTTTTCCAATGTTTGAGGATTAGAAATCATTTTGGATAAAATTGCTTTATTTTTAGAAAGTAATTGTTGTGCTAATTTTAGTTCCAAACCACCTTTTGCAAATAATTCAGCATATTGTCCGATTTTCATACCGGCAGCAGCCAATGCGCCATCCCATAATGCTTGTTCTGCATCAGATGTCCATTCCATATTTGTATATCCATTGGCATCAGTTGATTTTTCAGCCGCATTTAATAACATAGAACTTCCGGCTACGGCTAAAAATACTGCTAATGATCCACCGCCTGTAAATGGTGCTAATATTGCAGCACCAATCATTGTGCCGAAGTTTAAGATAGTTTTTCCGGTATTAATTGTACTTATGTAATCCTTTACCATTTCATCGGTAGGTTCTTGATTAAACGCATCACGATATTCTTGTTTAAAGGATTCTATTTTTTGCTCATACGCATCATCTAAGGCATCAGTTACATCATCATAACTTGAATTCGCAGATATTTTAGCACCTAATACTTCACTAGCAATGTCGGCTAAACCTTGTTTTAATTTAGCAACTATTTCTTTTAATTTATCAACCGGCACTTCATTACCTTTTGAATCGACTATAATGCCATTGTTATTTAATGAATAACCATAATCACCTAGAGATAAATTTTTGCCTGTTAATTGTGATAATTGTTTTAATGTATCAAAAATAGCACTGGCAAGATATTTTTTATCATTGGATTTACTTGCAGAATCTAATTCATCCCAACAAACCGCAACCAAATCTTTAACACAACTCATTGCTCCAAGTCTCTCTGCTTGTTTTGAAACCTTTTCAACTGCTGTTGGGTCAAATTCTTTTACTTCCTTTGTTTTACTAAAAGAAGCATTTCCGGTAATGTTTACTGCTTGTCGTTCTTTAAAAACATCTTCGAATGTTACCGCAACAGTTTTTCCGTTTTCCATTTTTGCTAATTTACCGGCTGCGGCTAATTTTAATAATCTTATTGTTTCAGTATCATGTTCTATTCTTGCCTCAATTTCATCTCTTGTCATTCCTATGTTATATCGAGAACAAAAAGCATTAATTGCACCAGAAACAATACCTTGCTCGTCTAATGCTGCCTGATAATCGGCTTTCATTTGTTTTAAACCTTGTTCAAGTACTCTTATGGTCATATCATAAGTAGCTTTTTGTTCTGCTGATACAGGTGTGGTTGTATTGGATTCAATATAAATATTACTGGAGGAATCTGTATTTTTACGATATTCATCTGAAATATGTTCTGCTATATCTCCGAGAACAAATGCCAATTTATCCCAAATTGCAGACTTTGTTTTATATTCATCTTTTTCTTTGTTAAATTTTTCATACTCTTTTGCCAGAGATGTACCAATTTGTTTTAATTTAGCATCAACAATTTTTGCAGTTTTTTCTGATCTGATAGCCATAAAGCCTTTTGCACGATTATTAAAATCAGAATTTTGCAGTAATCTAAATGCAACATCAGCAGATTTTTCGTCACCTATTAAATTATTTCCTGCTAATTCTGCTAATACTAAATCGCTATTTGTAGAATTTACACCAAATTTTTTATTTAAGTAATCTTCTAAATTTGCATATTTTCCCTTAAATAAATTATTTTGCAGCATTGAATTGACTTTGGCATAAACTTTTGGGTCTTTTATTTGTTGAACGGCATCTAAAATATTAGACAAATCGCCTTCAAGAATCTGTAATACTGCTTGTTCTGCTCTTAATTTGATAACAGCATCAGAATTTTCATCACCATAAGCACCTTGCTGAATCATCATTTCATTAAACTTGCGGATTTCTTTATGGTCTTTATGTATTCCCATAAATGTATCACATTCATCATACATTATTGCTTGTAAAGCCGATTGACCTTTAATTTGCCGTTTTATACCTTTTTTCTTACAATATTCATCCAGTTTTTCTTCAACAGCTTTTCTTTCTTCAGGCGTCTTAACCGCTTTTAGTGCTTGTTCTAAATATTCTATATCAGTTCCGGCACCGCTTACGGCTTCTTCTACTAAATCACGAACTACTTGAGCTTTTTCTTCTCCCTGTACTGCATCGTTTTCGCCTAAAATACCTTTTAAGTATTTTATTTCATCTTGACATACTTCACCGTCTAAATAATCAATTAAACCATTTGCTTTTGTACCAATACCATAAAATGTTTTATGACTTGCAATTATTTTATTAACTTGGTCTAAAACTTTTTTAGCGGATGCTTTGTCCTGTCCTGCCGGTGCTTTAATCAAACGAATACCTTTTTTTGTTTTTTCTACATCGGTACCAAAACCGTCACCGGCATCAATAATTACTCTGGCTGCCATTCTTGCTTGTGCATTGATTGCAGCATTACCTTGTAAAACACCTTCATCTATCCATTTTTGAACAAAACTTTCCAATTCATCACAAGTATAATCAGTTGCAACCCTTTGCATTTCTTCTCTTAAAAATTTCTCGATAGAAGAATACATATTATCACTTTTATATCCTTCTGCGGCTAATAGTCTATTAACTTCATTAAGAACTTCAGTATCACCTTTTTTAATTCTGTTTAATGCCCTTGTTATAGCATCATGGTCGTTCCAACCGCTAATAGCATCTTTTAATTCATCTACAATGGCTTTTGCTTTTTGTTTCTGAATTTGTTTCTCACCGGCAGAAATAGGTTTTGTGCCAGTACTTGTTCCTGTTACTTGTGCATATATAGAAGGACAAATCTTCTTAAATTCCACATCTTTAATCTCTTTTCTTGCAGAATTAAAGAAATGTAAAGAACCATTTTCATCTTTTATTACATAATAACCGTTATTACCTTTAGCAATGACATTACCTTTTATATTTTTTGCAACTCTATAATTTAAAAGTTCTTCATTTTTAATCTTGCCACTTTTATCAAATTTATCAGGAAATGCTTTTATAATTGCATTTGCTCGTTCTCTAATTGATTGTTGAGAAGGATTTGTTATACCTTCTCTCTTGTATAAATCTCTCGCAATACCTTCAGCAGTTGAGCCTTTAGCATATTTTACTTTTATATATACCCAATCTTCATTTTCTTTACCTTTCCATGCATATTCACCATTTGCATTTGCTCTTGCTTTTTCGGCAGCACTTCTTCTTGCAGCAGCGGCTCTGCGTTCCTGTTCTAATCGGGTTTGTTCTGCTTGTTGTCTTTTTGCATCTTCTGATGACATTCTACCTTCTAAAAGAGCATTATCTGCCTCTAATTCAGAAGGTATTTTAATTTCTTCGCCAACCTCAAAATAAGCATTAGGATAATTGCCTTTAACTTTATTCGCATTGAGTTTAATTAAAAGCTCCGGTTTACAATTAAATTTTTGTGCCAAATCTTTAATAGATTTTTCATTAGCTTGAACAACAATAATTGTATTACCATTTCCGTCATATTTTACATTATATTCTTTACCATTTATAACTTTCTTTTGAGATATTTTTCTGTCATTTTCAGTTGTAACAGTAGTGTAATTATCATCATCCGACTTTATAGTGGTTGATTTTTGTGTACCGGATTCTTTTACTATTTTCTCCTTTCCGTTATCCCAAGTAGTAACTTCATTAGTATTCTTGTTAGTTCTTTTTACTAATACTGCCGGATTTTTTGTTAGGTCGTATTCTTCTAATATGTTTGTTTTCTTATTTAAAATGCTCTTTTTGTTAGGTTTTTGGTCTTTATATTCAATGATTGTTTCTTCTTCATCAGAAATTTCGGATTCAGAAGTAATATTGTTTTTACTATCTCTAACTTCTTTTACAGTTTTTCCATTCTTTATGGTTGTAATTACTTTAGTACCATTAGTAAATAATTCTTCAGTATGTCCGTCATCATAAGTAATAACTTCAGATTTATCATTAACTTGCAGATTTTTTACATTTTTAGTTAAAGAAGATAACTTATTTAAAAATGACAATAATTCTTTTTGGTTTTTATTGTGTCCTGTTCCGTCAATATCATATCCTTTTGCCTCTTTTTCTGATAAATTGTTATCATCACCTGCTAGATTTTTAATAATTTGTATAAACTTGTTAAGTTCTTGTCGGTCTAATTTTCCTTTAGAATCCCCCTCTCTATTTTCATCAATGCTATCAAAAATACTTGCTAGAATAGAACCTTCTTCAATACCCAACTCTTTTTTAGTAAGCCCGCTTTTGAGTTTACTAAAATCAATATTTCCAAACTTACCGTCTTTACCTAACGAAAATGTATCGACCATAATATTTTTATTTCCTAACAAGTTTACATCCAGCAATTTGTAACACGATAAACATACAATGCTACGCCATGTATATCGGCATTTTGGGACAAAATCTTTAATAATTTTGGCAAAATTGTTACAATTGAGACAAAATTGTTACATTGTATATATTGTGATATATCAAGGTGTGTGAGGTTTTCGATTTTATGTTCTTACATGCTCTTTATTTATGCTAAAATATAAGAATGAAGAGCATTATAAAGCCTATTAAATTAACCAGACAAGACGGAAAAATTGTAGATGTCATTTTCTATGATAATTCTGATATTGATAATGTTGAGATTTTAGATATTAAAAAGCTTAAATTTGAAGGCAAGAAAACAAAATATATAACAAAAACCGATATTTATAATTCAGTATTCAACGGCAAAGAAAAATTATATTTTCAAAATAAATGCTCCAAAATTATTGCAGGATTATCAAAAAGACACTTACTCAAAATTATTTCAACAGTTTTTACAAAAGACACAGAGGGAAAATTCAGTTATTTAAAAAAAGAAATTATTTCAAATCTTGATACAATATTCTACGCTGCAATTCCGATATTAAAACATCCCGAACTGAAAAACTTTATGTTGTATGATTATCAAATTATACACAGGTTTGCACTTCCTTTAAAAATTGGCGGATTTATTTTTCTCGTAATGATTACAGTAAAAGAAAGAACAGATTCCAAAGATACAATCCTTGATGAATTTTCTATTTATGACTTGTATTCGGAAGTGCAACAAAATAAAAATTCACTTGGCAGTCCCTCTAAGGTTTCTGTAGGAGAAACTCCTATGACCACCCTTAGCCATTACCAAGTGATTACTTACAGTATAAACGATTTAATCAATTTTGTCAATGCAAGTATAACCAAATACACGTTATAACAAGCATTTGAGAGATTACATTCTTTCGATATACCAATTCGATATTCCAAAGTGATTAAAATTCCAATGGAGTTCAAAGTAAAAATTAAATTCCAGAGAATTATCATATTTGAAATTGTAGGAATATTTATTTAACTGCGTTTGCCGGTAACTTTCAAATGCATCCTGAATTTCTTTTGCAAACTTTTTCCTGAATTCAGAATACGGAATATCCAACGTTTCTTGAGTTAATTTATTTTTCAAAATCATCTTCAAACCCTCTGATATTATCAAGTTCAATATTGTATCGTTTGCCGTTTTTATCAACGCAGGTTGCGAAGTCTACAGTTTTGTCGGCATATTTGTTTTTCCATAAGCAAATCAGTAAGCCGATTTCTTGTGTTTTTAAGTTCAAAATCTTTGTGCCATACAGCATATAATCTTTTTCAACCATATTATATTCCTTTCCGTCATTAACATTAATCGATTGCAACGAACATTAATTCAAGCAATTGTGTTGGTATGTAAAGATTCTAATGCTTTCCATATTCTTTTAAGCTAATGTGTTTCTGCATAAAGGAGGTTTTTATGGAGAATACCGGATTGAATATTACACCTATAGAATTTAAGCAATTAAGTAAATGGGCGGAAGAGGTTTATAACATTGCGGTAGTAGTGGATTACTTTTGTGAAACGCAGCCTGATAAAGAAGAGTGCTATAATCTTGCACCAGTAGTAAAATATTTGCATCGTGAAGCAGATTTATTAAACGCATTTTTTATCGACCATGAAAATTTGGTTTCTAAAGATACTTCAAACCCCGTTTAAAAGTTGTTTAACTCCTTTTAATTTTAATTTTTAGAGTGGGAGATGATAAAATATATGTTGGCAAAAAATAAACCCCGTTAAAGGGGCTTATTTTTACTCATGAATAAAATCCGTAAATCTGATACGTTGAACATAGTAATCAGGTATGTCATATTTTTCTTTTACACGTTCACGATTCTCACGAGCGATTCCATAATATTGATATTCAAATAGGGGATGTTGCTCATCGTCAAAATTTGGCAGACGATTTATATCTTGAGTACCAAAACAGGCGGAATTTGTCCCATCTCCGTCACGCATAGTTTCGAGAGCAATATAATCTTTTAATATTTCTGCAAGTTTTGGCGCCAGTTTCATATAATCTTTTCTTATACTTGTCAGAATCTCTTTTATATAATTTTGAAATTCTGAATTAACATCTTGTCTTAAGCTAAGAATAGGATTATGCATACTTTTACGTTTGTTTGTTATTCCGGTAATTGTATCTTTATTTATTTCAATTTCTTCTTCAATAGTTTTTAATCTTTTATTTAAGGCTGTAATATCCTGATTATCAGCTAACATTGCAGGTCTTTTTTGTTTTAATTCTTCCATTTCTTCTTGCAGATTTACTATATTTTCTTCGGCAGCATTCAATCTATCTGATAATTCATTATCATCCTCCAGCATTTTTTCATATTCTGCTTTTTTATTTAAAAATAGCTCTTTCTTTTCTTGTATTTTATTTGTCATATTTTTCTCCTTATTTAAAATTTGTGTAACTTATACCGAGTTCATAACGTATAAATATTTCAAATTCCCGGTAGTAGCGTTCGCCATTAATAAGTCTTGTTACATATGATTCTGAAATTCCAAGTTGTTGTGCAATTTTCTTTTGATTGGTACGTTTGTATAACATTGCCTTTTTAATTGCTTCTGTTCGCTTTTTTAGAAACATAACTTGCTCCTTAATTCGTGTATTTCTTCAAGACTCATTTCTTTATACATATATCTTCGGAAACTCATTCCGCTTGGCAATTTACTTATAGGAATTCTTAATTTCTGTGCCACTTTTTGTCGGCACTGTTCAATCGTGTAATAGTAAGGCTTTAGGTAGTATTCCTTAAATATTTTGTAATATTTTGGCATATCCGGATAATATGGCTTTCTAACTTTTCCGTAGTTAGAGATAAGAGCGGAATTACCAAATTTAACATATGCTTTTCTTTTGCGGATAACGGATTGATAACTCGTTTGCTCCATTGGGTTTTGCAGGTTATATTCCTTTATAAACTCCTTTAATTTGTTTCCGTATAAGCCATTTGTTATTTTAAGAAGGTGCAAATATTTGTAATATGTCCTCATGTTATATTCCGGAATTTTTTCCAATTCTTCCTGTGATAAGTTTGTTGCAGGGGTAAAATCATGTATAACTGCTTTGGTTTTGAATTTGATATAGTCATCATCTCTTACAAATTTGACGGACTCGGCTTTGACCTTCGGTTCTGTTGGTTGCGGGAAATAATCAAATTCACAATAAACATATCCCTGTGAGGTTTCTTTTAAAATATTTTCTTTGACCATAGTTTGCAGGATTTGTTTCAGTTCTTCTTTCGGGGTTTCCGCAAGAACATAAAGTTCTTCAAAGGTAAATGCTTTTAATTTTCGGGATAAATAGCATATTTTTTTGTCTATCATATAAGATCCTTTCTGGTTATCTTCATAACCGTTTCTTTATTTATTTCTTTTAAATCATTAGTAGCTGCAATCTCTTCAGCTTTATTTATTAATTTAACTATCTGTCGGAAACGATTTCCTGTTTGATGTATATAGTTAATTGCTTCAGGAGTAAATTTTACTTCGGATAATTCATTCAAAAATGTATCAATATCATTAGCTGTAAATGTTTCAAAATGCAGAATCTCTGAAAATCTGTCATACAAATGTGTATATCGTTTTAATTTCTTATCCGCAAAACTCATTCCTATCAACACTATCGGATTATGTGTTCTATCGTGTATATCTCTGAGTATCTCAACCGCTTCTTTATCAGAAACAAGATAATCAACTTCATCTACGATAATAACTCTGGGATACTTAATTAAAGCTTTTACAACTTGGTCAAATAAATCAGAACTTTTGTATAAAGGTGTTTCGCCAATTTCTCTGACAATTTCCTGAAGCAGCCAATGCGGACTCATAGTCTTTTTTGCATTTATTAAAATTCCGTCATTATTAGCTGACCACCATAAAGCAACTTCGGATTTTCCAAGTCCCGGCTCTCCATAAACAAGTGCCATCCCCGGAACACCTTTTGGTCTGTTTATCAAATTATTAACCAGAGTTATAAACTTTTTTACATTTTTTGTCATCAAAAATTCAGATTGCATTTGTTCTTCCTCCGTAAATCTGTTTATATTCATCAGTTAATTCATATTCTTTAAACCAAACAACATCTTTATCGTTAGCAAAGCCGTTCTTTAAATGCCATTCGTATCTTTCGCATCTTGATTCAAATTCAGGTCTGCTGCCTTTAGGTTCAGGTTCAGGATTTGAATTTTTAATAACGATATCAGTAGATTTATTTTCAATCTGTGGAATATTTTGCCATTCAAGTGGCTTAATATGTTCTGTTTGTAAATACTTATTAATATTTTTAATTGTTTGTTTTTCTAATTTTTTCTGTTGGTGAAGTTTAAATTTTAGCTCTTCCTGATCCTTAATATCACCAAAGTAGTATGCCATAGGATTAATCGGTTCAATTCTTTCTGCGGTACAGATGAATTCGTTTTTCAATGTGTATATTTTTATTTTTGTTAAATCGGAAAGGCTGTATTTGATTATTACCTTACCTTTTAACCCATATAAGCATTCATTGTAATAATCTGCTTTCAGGAATCTTATGCCGTTACGATTTATTGTCTTGATTTCTTTGCTCATCATTAAATCGTCAAGTTCTTCAATATTAATTCCGGCACCTTTACCTTTGTCAAAAACTTCTCCAATTGTTTTGCCTTTCACATTAGGGCAATTAAGACTCCTGTGAAATTCCATATAACAATCAAACATTTTTGTTAATTGTTCAATAGTAGGGATAAACTCGTTATGATGCTCTTTATGGAATTTTTCGTTACGTTTCATATATGCAGGTTTATCTGATATATTTGAACCGACAAACGACGGCAATAATCTTTCAAATCCGTCTTGCAGTTCTCTGAAAAATCTTTCTATTACTTTTGCTCTTGCGTTATATGGCTGTGCAAAGACGGCAGTAATATTTAATTTATTAAATAATCCGTTAATTCCGCTTTCCTGAAAATCTCCTGTAAAAAATTTTGCTCTGAAAGCTTTTCCGTTATCCTGATAACAGATTTTCGGAATTTTACCTAAATTGATAATAGCATTACGAAGTGCGGAAGATATTGCTTGTGTATTCTCTTCAAGCATAATTTCATATCCGACTAATGCTGTGGATTTCCAATCAAGATATCCTATTAAAGTTGGTCTGCATGGTTTGCCGGTAAACGGATTTATACATTGAACGGCAAGTCTGTGTCCGTCTGCTACCAAAATATCACCAACATCAATTTTTGAAATATCTCTTTTAATATATGGTTCAACTTTATCTTTTAATGCTTTTTGTCCCTCTCTTGCCAAAATCCAATCCGGATAATGATTCCGTTTCAGATTTTCAGCATATCTTCTGAAAGTTCTTTCGCAGGATGGAGAATCTATGCATTTTTTATTAAGAATAAATTTGGTTAATTTTGTTGCTTTACCGATATTTGTTTTATTTGGATTTAGTAAAAGAGATCTGAAAACAATTTCTTCATCAGGAGTTAATTTTGCACTGGATTCTTTTTCTCCGTAATCATAATTCGGGATAAGTAATTTGTAATCAGAATTTCCTCTTACTTTTTTATACCAGCGATATATCGTGCCAATTGAAACTTTTCCGACTACATTAAATAAAATCGGATACAAACTTCCATTATTATATGCAGCAATAAAATCTTTACCAGCTTCAGTCTTATTATCCTGTGTATTTCTATAATCAACCCATAGGTTTACTAAATCATACCGAGCAAGAGCAATTTGGAGAGCATGAGGTGGAATCTTATCATTTTTTCTCATTTTAGGTTCCCGCTTTTTCTCAATTTCAAATCTGTTTTTCTCAAAATCGATTAAATTTTGTGTGTCTTTACTTACGGATTGAACCAAAATCTCATACCTAGAGCCTGTTTTGCCGTCAACCAATCGGCTTACATATTTTTTCTGATTGACGGCTTTTCTTACGGCTCTTGGGGTAATGCCTTGTATATTTGCTAAGTCTTTCACAGATATCCAATTTTGCATTTATATAACGACCTCCTAAGTCGGCATAAAAATTCAGCACTTTATATCACACTACATATTAGCTCTAATTCGGACTAATTGGAGCGGTTAAAGCTTATTTATTAAGTTGTGTGTCTGGGTAAATTTATACAACCTGTTGGACATATTTGTAAACCAATATGTTGATTTATACAAATTTACATGTTATATTTTAATCAAATTATAGATTATTTTTAATTAGTTGTCAACATATAGGTTTACAAATGCTAGAACACCAAAAAATCAAAGCAGTAAGAGAAAGGTTAGATCTTACACAGCAAGAGGTTGCTAATAACCTCGGAGTATCAAAACAATATTTGAGTAAAGTAGAACTTGGGCTGACCAATTTAAGCAAAAGCAAATTAAAACTATTTTGTGAAACATATAAAGTTTCTTATGATTGGATGTTTGGTGATGGTCCAAATATGTTTCAACAACAAGATGAATATGTTAAGCAACTCTTTGCAGGCGAAGAAGGGTATGATAGTTTTGGTCATTTAATAGATGCATACAATTATTTTATTATAAATATTAAAGCATTTATAGAAAAAAAACATCCTGATGCGCTTTTTGAAAAAAAACTTGCAACAGCTTGTTCTATGTTTTATCAATACCTTCCAAGTGGTAAAATTCCTTTAGTATCTTTTGAAGCAGAAGAATGGATTAAAAATAAACTCAAAGAGAAAGAATTTCAAGATGAAGTTCTTGAGACATATTATCAAAGTTTTACTTATTCTTAATCGCAGCAACAATTCTTAAAGTCCATAATTCTTGACCAAAGTCCGATTTCTTAAGCTTTTTTGCACATATATTTAAAAGTGTTAAGTGTAAATTGCCGGAAAATATGCCTCAAACGCATATTTTCATCTTGAAAATATTGCTATTATTGACTTTAATCAGGTTCTTGAAATCGGTATGATTTTGATTTTAAGTGGGAACTCGGTTCCTCCTTTAGTTCCTCCTTGACGAAATGTCACTTTTCTTGCACTTTTTATTAAATGGCTAAAACTCAAATATATTAGGTAATACATCCCAACAAAAATTAAAAATTTAAAAACTCATAGTCACTTTTGAGGACAGAAAACGGACATTTTTCCCATTTTTGTCAATTTAATCAATAAGCCTATATTCCAAACACACAGCCACTCTTCCCTCAAATTCCCCCTTTATCATTCTTATAGAAATCTATAACATTATTAATTATTCTAAATCTAACTCTGAAATTTTGTATTTGTCATCAAAATTACACCAATTTATATCATAAAATTTGTTATTCACATATTTCTTAAATGATGAATATTCCCAGTCTTTTGGTCTAATTTTATAATGTTTCATTGGATTAAAATGAATATAATCAATGTGTTTGTTTAAATCGTTTTCGTCTAAAATAATATGAGCCCAATATCTGCTCTGCCAAATACCTTTTTCTTTTTTATATTTTTTACCTTCTGTCAAATCTGAATTATCAATGTTAATATTACGAGAAAAATATGTTTTAAAATATTTAATTATATTAGGGTAATCATTAATATTTTCAGGTTGTAAGATAAAATGAATATGGTCTTTTAAAATTACAATAGCTTCAATATTAAAAGAAATTTTTGTTTTTGTATATTTAAAAGAATGTTTTATTAATCAATATAATCTAAAAGAAAATCTTTTCGATTATATGTAACAATCGTTATAAAAACCATAGAATTTGGTATAAAGTAACGTTTATAATTCATTCTAATATTATACAATAAGTATTTGTCGTATGCAAATATGTGCAAAAGGGTGCAAGAATAGTGCAAAAAATGAGTAAAAAAGTGCAAGAAAAGTCACTTTTGGAGTAGTTTGAAATTCAGATTTTCAATCGTATTCCGACCGCTACAATTCAATGTTGTTGGGCAAGTATGCCCAACTTACCCTTGTTATCTTCTGAGCAAAACGGACAAAAAAATACACCAAGCAAATGTCCTGTTAAAAGATAGATGTCAATAATTTTAAAATATATACCAACTAATTTATATAATGGAGATGGCGGGAGTCGAACCCGCGTCCGATGCGGATACAAACTGATGTCTACGAGTGTAGTAACTTATTAGCTCAATCTGAAAAGGAAAGTTACAAAACCTGATTCAGATCAAAGACTTTTTACGGAAGCCTAACCTCCAATGGTTAATCTTGATACGCATACCATCATTTGCGTACTGCGTCTTGCATACGGTCATTCAATTCTTAACGGCAAGCTGGTTAAGGTGAATGGGCTGAACTGCTACTAAGCAGCGAGTCTTTGTGCTCTGTAATCAGCCATAGAAACAACGTTATTGTCGTTTAATTTGTTTTGCCCGTTGATAACCGAGAACAGCTCTCGGACTCGCAATCCGGATATACCAATCACAACGTCAAAGCCGTGGCATCCCCATGTTCAATTTTGGCGATTCTTCACCCCCAAAATTACTATTGGGCTCAGAGTGACAAAGTGAATTATAAGCTGTCATTCTGAGGGGAAATATCAATATTATTCCCAAAGAATCTCTGATACTTTTATCTTTTCAAAGTGCGTAACATCAGTATAACAGGGCGCGGCTTGAAATTCAAGCCGCGCCTTATATGAATGTTTTACGATTTTGCTTTTCTATTTACTC
Organism: uncultured bacterium; assembly: GCA_902779645.1. GTDB lineage: Bacteria > Cyanobacteriota > Vampirovibrionia > Gastranaerophilales > Gastranaerophilaceae > CAG-196. The sequence goes on from CACZCH010000003.1 coordinate 22,689, forward strand.
CTATGCACTTTCCTTTGATTTATTTTTTGGAAGTTGAATTAATTCGGCATCATGCCCTGCGATATTTACCTCTTCTTCTTTCTCATCCTGAGCTTCTACCATTTCTTTTGTTATGGTAAACTTCTTGACATCGTGTTTTGACGGAATATCGTACATAACATCAAGCATAAGTTCTTCAACAATTGAACGCAAAGCTCTTGCACCGGTTTTACGCTTAATTGCTTTTTTTGCAATCAAATCAACTGCCTCCGGTTCAAAGTCTAATTCAACATCATCCATTTCTAACAATTTCTTATATTGTTTAAGAACCGCATTCTTAGGTTCTGTCAGAATCATCTTTAACGTATCTTCATCCAAAGCATCAAGAACTGCAAAAACAGGAACACGACCAATAAATTCAGGGATTAAACCGAATTTAAGCAAATCTTCCGGCTGAAGTTTCTTCAATAATTTTGAAGAAGCTTGTTCTTTTTCTGCTTGAGTTTGTGCAACGTTGCCGAATCCGATTGAATTACCGTCTTTAACACGATGTTCAATAATCTTATCCAAATCTACGAATGCTCCGCCAACAATAAACAAAATATTCTTAGTATCTATTTGAATAACTTCCTGTTGAGGGTGTTTTCTTCCGCCTTGCGGAGGTACATTTGACAGAGTGCCTTCAATAAGCTTTAATAAAGCCTGTTGAACACCTTCACCTGATACATCTCTTGTAATGGAGGTATTTTCAGATTTTCTTGCAATCTTATCAATCTCATCTATGTAAATAATGCCTCGTTCTGCTTTCTTTGCATCATAATCAGCGTTTTGATACAAGCGAAGCAGAATATTTTCAACGTCATCACCTACATAACCTGCTTCTGTAAGAGTCGTAGCATCAGCTACTGCAAAAGGTACATCAAGCATTTTAGCTAATGTTTGAGCTAATAATGTTTTACCGCAACCGGTTGGACCAACAAGCAAAATATTTGATTTTTGAATCTCTACATCATCTTTATCACTGTTAATATTGTGTTTTAGACGTTTATAGTGGTTATATACAGCAACTGACAAAACTTTCTTTGCATCATCCTGACCTACGATATGTTGATCCAGATATGCTTTAATTTCGTGTGGTTTTGGAATAGGTTTATTTTCACTATCCTCTTTTTTCTTGTCGATGTCTTTACCGTCTTTATCTTTTTCTTTGTCCTTTTGTTCAAAGAATTCTTCGTCTAATATTTCGTTACAAAGTTCAACGCATTCATCGCAAATATATACATCAGGCCCCGCTATTAGCTTTTTAACCTGATCTTGCGTTTTTCCGCAGAATGAACATTTTAGTCTGTCGCTTGCCGGCATAGTGCCTCCTGTTTAAAAGTGATTAAGTGAAATGTGATTAAGTGATTAAGTGATAAAAACTCTCGTTCACTTGCTCCCCTGTTCAATTGTTCACTATTCTTTAGTAATTACCTTATCAATCATACCGTACTCAAGAGCTTCTTGAGGAGTCATGATATAGTCACGGTCTGTGTCTTTTTCAATTTTCTTAATTGATTGACCTGTGTTTGATGCCATAATTTCATTCAAAGTCTTTTTAATTCTCAAGATTTCTTGTGCTTGGATTTCGATATCGGTAGCTTGACCTTGAGCACCGCCTAAAGGCTGGTGAATAAGAACTCTTGAATGAGGAAGAGCCATTCTCTTGCCTTTTGTACCTGAACATAGTAAGAATGCACCCATTGATGCAGCTTGTCCCAAACAAATTGTTTGAACATCTGCTCTAATGTGCTGCATTGTATCATATATTGCTAAGCCTGCTGTTACGCTTCCACCGGGAGAATTTATGTATAACATAATGTCTTTTTCCGGATTTTCACTGTCTAATAATAACATTTGTGCAACAATCAAATTTGCAACCATGTCATCAATTTGTGTTCCTAAGAATATAATTCTTTCTCTAAGTAATCTTGAGAAAATATCAAAAGCTCTTTCACCTCTTGAAGATTGCTCAATTACCGTAGGTACATAACTTGCAAAGCTCATCTTATTTTTTCCTTTCCTGTGTTTATAAACAAATACTTGTTAGCTACATTATACATTATTCAAATTATTAAACCAATAATCAATTTGTATGAGATTTGGTTTATTTTTATATTTCTTGTTTCAGGGACTTTTGTATTATACCATAAAGGTGTTAAACAGGCAAAGAAGCAGATTAATTTTTGAGTGAATCCAAAAATTCTTTATTTGAATCAAGTGTATCTTTAGATGCAACGATTGAGTAGATTGGTTTATTAGAAAATACTTTTTGAGCAAAATCGGTTATATCTTTTTTTGTAATTTTATCGACATGGTTATATATTTTGTTTTTCAAATCCAGCCCGTAAGGTGAATTTTGACCGCTTTCAAGTGAAGATATTTTAGCATAATTACCTTCGTTGTTGAGTAATCCTGCTTTAATTGAACGCTTTGCAACTTCTAAATCTTCATCAGTAAATTTGCCGTCAAGAAGTTCTTTTATTTGACGATTAAATCCGTTTATTGATTTTTGAACATTGTCATAGCTGTATTCGCCAATCTCTTTGTTATCGGTTGTGGTTAGGATATGCAAAGAAAGCTGTCCTTGGTCTCCTTTTGCAGAATAATCAGAGAATACGGAATAAGCAAGGTTTTCTTTTTCTCTTAAAATATCGAACAAACCTATGCTGGAAGAAGAGAGAATAGAGTTCATAACTTCTGCGACTGCTTTTTCTTTGATGCTGTCGTCACGTTTGAATCTGAAAACTTCTGATATATCAGCTTGAGAATTATGGTTAGAAGCTGATATAACGGCAGATTTTTTAATCTCTTTATGTATTTCAAGCTGTCGGTAATTATTCGGCTCAACCGAGAATAATCCGTTTATATTTTTCAAAATATTTTGTTTAACTTCTTTTTCGTATTTATGAGGTACGTTTGCAGAAACAAGACCACGTGAGTTTTTGAGTATATATTTATGCAATTCTTTTACATCTTCAACAGTTACCTTGTCTAAACCCTTAAGAATCTCATCACGTCTGAATATCATTGGGTTCAGAACAGAATCAACATCTTTTTGAAGCAAGCTTGATGTCATCTGGGTTCGAATCATTCTGTCTTTGATACGCGATACAGCAGTTTTAATATTTTCAGCATTTATATTCGGATAGTATAAAAGTTCTTCTGCTTTTTCCAGCCCAAGCTTATAATTATTTATATCTCCGCTTAAACTTACGAAAAGTCCTGTTTGACCGGCAGAAGCAGATATGTTCAAGTTGTTTTTGTCCTTGAATTCATTGAATTTATTTACAGGCATAGATGCCGTACCCATTGTATAAATCTCATTCAGAACTTCAGAAACGCCGGCTTTTTTTGAATAAGGAATATTTGTTAATAGTCTTAATCCTAAATTTATGTTATTTGATTTTGTGTTATAAAATGCAACATCATAATTATTCGGAAGTTTGTATTCGCTAATGTCTTGTGTATTAATCGGTGTTCTTACTTCTTTTCCTTTAAAGCTTGGTTCTTTTATTTTAGATGGGTGAACTACTGTAATAGCTGATTTTGAAACATCAAAATAATCTTTTATTGCATTACTTAATTCTTCAGGAGTTATAGAATCAAGAATAAGGTTATAATCTGTCATATATTCGATGTTGTTATCTAATACGGATTGACCTATACAGTCATTAACAGAGATGGAGTGCTCCAAAATAGATTCATTGTCTTGTTTAAGTCTTTGTTTGAGCCTTTCGGTTGTTTCCAAAGAAATTTGTTTTTTGCCGGAAAGGCTATCAAAAACTGCCTTTAAAACCTTTTCAGTATTGTTTTCAGAAGGAGTCATGACCATAAAATTAAATCGAGGACTATTCGGGTTTGTTGAGATTTTTTCGGTGCTGATTACAGGGTAAGAATTGAATTTCTTTAGTTTAGGTATTAAGCCTGCTTCATGAGAATTAATGTATTCTCTTGCAAGCTCGTAAAGAATTTTTCCTCTTACGTTGTTGTTTTGTGGTCCGGTAAACCCGATAACAATTTCTGCGGAGGTTGTTTTATCGGATTTAAAATCTTTTCTTACAGCAGATTTTATAGGATTAAGTTTTTCTTCAAATTTTTGTCCTTTGGAAACTTTTCTTGAGTTAAAGTTTTTTGAAACAAGTTTGATAACTTCATCAGGTTCAACATCTCCTGTTATTACAATATTTGTATTGTCGGGCGTGTAATATTTATTGTAGTAATTTACAACATCATCTCTTGTAAGATTTTGAATATGAGAAACGCTTCCGCCCACAAGTTCGTCTGCAGGATTTTTTATATTGAACAATGTTCTTACTGTTTGATCCATTGCAATTGTTTGCGGATTGTCAAGAATCATGTTGATTTCTGAAGAAACAGGACCTTTTTCTTTGGCAATCATATCTTCCGAAAGTTTTAAATCTTCTGCCATAGCGGAAATAACTTTTATTTGAGTTTCAAGGTCTTTGTCCTCAAGCAATGGAGTTGAATTCACATAATCTGTTACGGCATAGTTGGTGCTGGCGTTTGCCCAGCCTCCCAGTTTATCAATTTTTTTGAAAGAGTCACCTTGTTTTAATTCGATGTGTCCGTTTTCCCCATTTGTGCCGTTGAATGCCATGTGCTCCAAAAAGTGGCTGATACCCTTTATATCAGCAGTTTCATTCATAGAACCTACATTAACATAGCTTTTTACAACTGTCGGAGAATTTTTCATCGGCACAATTGTAACTTTATAACCGTTTGCCATTTTGTATGAATGCATTTCCAATCCGTTATCCAATTTGTGAACGGCTGTTTTTTTGTATGCAATGGGGATACTTACTCCGAAATCAGGTGTAACATAGTTTAAGTCTTTTACCTCTCTTTGTGTTTTTTCAGGCAAAACAATATTCGGAGTTTGTATATTAGCTCCGTTTAAACCATAAAACGTAATATTATTTACACCTGAAACCTTCATATTTATATAAAAACATTTTATCCGTAGAAATTGACTGTTTGTAAAGAAAAATTACAAAATTGCTTAAAAATTTGAATATATGCTCATACTATTAATTTGCGCTGTCTATGTTATAATGTATATATCAGATATTTATAAGGAGAAAACGGTATGACAACTTTAAGAAACGAACGCGTCAGAAAAGAACTTATGCGTGATGTGTCCGAAATTATCAGAAAAGAAATCAGAGGGCTTGAAGGGGTTGTATCCGTAGTTGATGTGGAAGTTTCTCACGACAATTCTTATGCCAAAATTATTTACAGCGTTCTCGGTTCACCTGAGCAGGTAGAAAAAGATAAAGGAATAATGGAAAGAAATACGGGAAAAATTCGTTATGAAATAGGGAAACGAATCCGACTCAGAGTTACTCCGGAGATTAAACTTATTTGCACAGACGCTTTAGAACAAGGTTCAAGAGTTCTTGATTTGATTAACAAAATCTCAAGCGGTGAGATTAAGTAATGTTTGGGTTTTTGAATGTGTATAAACCAAAAGGCAAAACATCACACGATGTTGTTGCGATTTTAAGACGGGTTGCTAAAATAAAACAAATCGGTCATACCGGTACGCTTGACCCATTTGCGGAAGGGGTTTTGCCGATTTGTATAGGTAAGGCAACAAGGCTTATTGAATATTTAAAAGATGATAAAGCATATATAGGAACGATTCAACTTGGCAAATCCACTACTACCTATGATATTGAAGGCGAAGTGGTAAAAGAGTCGGACAAAACCGTCAGCCAAGAAGAGATTGAGCAGAGTTTAAATAAATTCAGAGGTGAAATAGAACAAATCCCTCCTGTGTATTCTGCGATAAAAGTTAATGGGAAAAAGCTTTATGAATATGCCCGCAAAGGCGAAGAAGTAAAAATAGAACCCCGCAGGGTGAATATATTAGAACTTAAGATATTAAATTATGATGAATTTAATCGCAGGCTTGAACTCTATATATCCTGTTCGAAAGGGACTTATATCCGCTCTATTGCAAATGATTTAGGTGAAGTTCTCGGAACATACGGGCATTTGATTAAGCTTGTTAGAGTGAAAGCGGGAAGTTTTGAAGTAGATGAAGCTATCAGGTTAGAAGATTTAGAAACAAAAGAACAGGTAGAAAAAAATCTCATTTACCCCTTAGAATATTTGGATTTCCCAAAATACGAATTAACGGGAAAAGAGTTAGAAAAAGTTTCTCATGGTATGGCAATACAGCCGGCTCAAATTATACCAAACGGTATTGTTGTTTTGGTTAAAGACAAAAAACTAATTGCAATAGGTAATAACTTTGATAGCAATATAAAATGTTCAAAAGTATTTATTTAGAATCTTATATTTGTACCGAAATTCACTTGGGAGCGTGAGCCTGTACCGTCATCCTGCTGAATTTGAGCAGCTCCTGCATTAAAATCCATTCTGTCGTCTTTGAAAGGTTTGTATTCGACGGAGAGTTCACCTTTGTTGGAATTGTCGCCAAAGTTTTTTGAGTATTTATTTTTTAGTTTAAGCTTTTTGTTGATTTGATATTCAGGCCCGACACCAACAGTGCCTTTCATTTGTGATTCGGCTCCTTCAAAAGAATTTGTTTGATAATCCGCGCCAACTGACATTTTATCAGTTAAATCATATTTTGTATAAAGAGTTCTTTTTTGAGAAGCATCATTTGTTTTTAGTGTTGTATCGTATTTTGTGCCGACTGTTGTTTTACCGAATTTCTTTTCTTTTTTATTAGAAAACTTTTTTTCTTGATATAGTTCGCTTGCTTCACTTCTTATATATTTCATAGGATGATATATATAATCTTCGTTATTATCATCTTCATTGTTTTTAATGTTCAGCTTATCGATATCCTGCTCAAAATTTTTATATGAATAAGTTTGCGGAGAAACAGCATCCAAATAAACTTCATTCAAAGCTTCTTGTGCAAATACGTTTGATGCACCAAAGAATATTGCTAATAACAAAAATTTTTTCATAAAAATATTATAAACTAATTTAGTAAAACAAGGTAGTTTTGTATTATACTTATGAATAATATAATGGAGAAAGATGATGAGTAAAATTTATAATAACGTTTTAGAACTAATAGGAAATACTCCGCTTGTGAGATATTCGGACAATATCTGCCTTAAGCTTGAATATTATAACCCTTCTAATTCAATAAAAGACAGAGCATCTTATTCGATGATAAAGGGTGCGATGGAAAGAGGAGAGATTAATAAAGACACTGTTATTATAGAACCCACAAGCGGGAATACAGGTATCGGGCTTGCGATGTGCTGTGCCGTATTGGGACTCAGAATAATTATTTGTATGCCTGAGAGTATGTCACTTGAACGCAGAAAATCTATATCGGCATACGGTGCTGAACTTGTTTTGACATCTAAAGAAAAAGGTATGCAAGGTGCCGTTGATAAAGCTAATGAGCTTCTCAAAGAATATCCGAACAGCTATATGCCTATGCAGTTTGCGAATCCTGATAACCCAAAAGCTCATGAACAAACAGCTAGAGAAATTAGAGAAGCAATAGGAGAAAGAGAAGTTGTAGTTGTTGCCGGTATAGGTACAGGGGGTACTGCCTGCGGGATAAAGACATATTTGCCTGATGCTCTTGTTTATGGAGTTGAACCAAAAGAAAGTCCTTTATTTACTCAAGGAGTTGCGGGTCCGCATAAAATCCAAGGTATCGGAGCTAATTTTAAACCTGAAATTTGCAAAGATAATAATTTAGACGGGATAATTCCGGTAAGCGGAGATGATGCAATTGAGACGGCAAAAGAGCTTGCCAGAAAACACGGAATTTTCTGCGGAATTAGTGCAGGAGCAAACCTTTTTGCTTCAAAAGAATTATCAAAAAAATACCCAGATAAATTAATTGTATCGATTGTCCCTGATAGCGGTGAAAGATATCTTTCAGTATGGTAGGATATAATTATGTTAAAACGAGCATTAAACAAAATAAAAGAAGATATAAAAGTAATTTACGAAAAAGACCCTGCTGCTAATAATTTGGCAGAAGTGATTTTTTGTTATCCGGGGTTTCAGGCGCTTCTTTTACACAGAATTGCGCATAAACTTGCTTATTGGAAAGTTCCGTTTCTTCCGAGGTATATTTCATACTTAACAAGAATTATCACAGGGATAGAAATTCATCCGAAAGCAAGAATAGGGAACAGGTTTTTTATCGACCACGGAGAAGGTGTTGTTATAGGAGAAACGGCAATCATTGGTGATGATGTTTTAATATATCAGCAGGTGACTTTAGGCGGTACAGGCTCAGAACACGGCAAACGCCACCCCACGATTGGTAACGGTGTAATCATAGGTGCAGGAGCAAAAGTTTTGGGTAATATCACAATCGGGGATAACGTAAGAATCGGTGCAGGTTCGGTAGTAATAGACAATGTTCCCGATAATTGCACGGTAGTAGGTGTTCCGGGAAGAGTTGTTCAGCAAAAAATAATGAGCCACGATGGAGTTCTAATGCATAACAGAATCCCTGACCCGATAACTTGCGAATTAAACAGATTAAAATACGAAGTTCAAGAATTAAAAGAAAAGATTACAAAACCGCAATAGACAACAAATATGCACATGTTGCATTTTTTGATAATATATATTATAATGATAAAGTGAGTTATAATATAACTCTTATTTTTGATTGAATCTCATATATTATTTTTAATTGGTAGGAATTTTTATTAAGATTTTATTAAATGACTAGAATGATTGAAATTATTGATTAAGAGGCTTTTATTATGTATGTAAACAAGTGCATTAAATGCGGTGCTGAATTTGAAACTAAAAACCCCAAGAGAGTGATATGTCCTAATTGCTTGTATGCTGACAAAGGCAGTGAAAGCTCTGAAGAAAAACCGTTGCAGAATTACAGTTCATACAGCTCCTATTCTGCTGAACCGCGTGAGCAAAGAAGTTACAATAGACCGCAAAATGACGGTTACAGAAATAACTACCGCGAAAACGGCGGATATCAAAGACGAGATGATAACGGATACCAACGCCGAGATAATGGTGGATATAATAGAGATAACCGCCAAGGCGGATATAACCGTGATAACAGACAAGGCGGATACAACAGAGATAACCGAGGCGGATATAATCAAAACAGACGTCCAGGCGGTTTCAGAAACAATTATGCTTCAGGCGGAGGCAGACCACAACAAAGACGTCCGATGCCTAGCAAAAAACCGCGTAAACAACCGAGACCATTACTTGTATCAAAGGAGCAATTAGAACAAATTGATCTTCTTTATAAAACTATGTTACCGTTACCGAACCCTGATGCACACGAAGTAATCGGAGCAAAACTCGGTATCGAACCTCAAAAAGTTTTCTTTGGCATTAATTTGGTTCGTCAAAAGATGATGTTACCGAAGTTGCCTTTCCCGAAACGTAAATTGGCAATTTCGCCTGACCAGATGATGGCAATAAAAGCATTGTATGAACCACTTTTACCTTTGCCTCCGATTGGGTGTCACAAAATTATTGCAGCTCAATTAAAAATGGATGAATGGAGAGTTCACGTAGGTATCAAGTTAATCCGTGCTCAAATGGGCTTAGACAGATGGAACGAAGAACGTACAGACAAACCTGCTGATTATATGGTAGCAAAACATCCTCAAAAAGCTGAAAGGAAAGCAATGGAAGAAGCTGCAAAAAAAGCTCAGCAAGAAGCTGCTGCTGAGGCGGCTGAAGAAGCCGTAAAAGCAGAAGCTGAACCTGCAGAAGTTCAAGCAGAAGAAACTCCTGCTGAAGAAAAACCAAAAAGAGGAAGACCTAAGAAGAAAGCAGATGAAGAATAACTTTGTATCCATAGGTAAAATTCTCAATTTTCATGGTGTTCAGGGAGAGGCTAAACTCGGTTACTCTAAAAATCGGGAAGAGTTTTTGTCGAAATTAAAAATCGTTTATGTACAATCAGGTAATGAATATTTACCTCTTGAGATAGTGCGAATAAGATTTACGCCGAAATGCGGGATTATCAAGTTTAAAGGAATTGATTCTTTAAACGATATTTTGGAATACAAAAACAAACTTATTTTTGTTGATGAGTCAACTGCAAGAGAACATTTGGAAGACGATGAATACTTAATAGATGAACTAGTAGGGCTTGATGTTTATGACGGGGACAAAATTGTAGGAGCTGTTGTCGGTGTTTCAAACAATGGGGCAAGCGACCTTTTATCAGTAAAAACTTTGAACAAAAATATTTCTCTAGTGCCGTTTGTTAAGGCGATTGTTTTGTCTGTCGATATTAAAAACAGAAGAATTCAGATTAATAATATTGAGGGTTTGCTCTCATGAGGTTTGATGTTTTGACTCTTTTTCCGGAACTTATAGAATCTCACATGGATTTTAGCATTATGAAGAGAGCTTCAGAAGAGGGAATTATTGAGGTTGTGACTCATAACCCCAGAGATTACACGCTTGATAAACACAAAAAAGTTGACGATACTCCATACGGTGGTGGTGCGGGAATGGTATTGATGGCACAGCCGTATGTGGATTGTTACGAGGCGTTAAGTATAAACGAGAATAGTATTACACTTATGATGACTCCGCAGGGTGAACCTTTCACTGATTCAACATCTAATGAGCTTGCAGGTTATAATCAAATCATTATTCTTTGCGGACATTATGAAGGATATGATGAAAGAATCCGAGAGATTATTAAACCCAGGGAAATATCAATCGGTGATTTTGTTCTTACAGGCGGAGAACTTCCTGCGTTATGCATAATAGATAGTGTTTCTAGAAAATTGGATGGGACTTTGGGGAAAATAGAATCCGCAGAAGATGATAGCTTTTCAGATGGGCTTTTAGAGTATCCCCAATATACTAAACCAAGAGAGTTTAGAGGACTGGAAGTCCCTGAGGTTCTTTTAAATGGGAATCATAAGCTTATAGAAGAATTCCGACAGGAACAGAAGATAGTTCGAACAAAACAAAAGCGCCCTGATTTGTACGAAAAATGGAAAAATCAATAATAAAATGATTGTCTGATAGGAGGATTTTATGGAGTTAAATAAATATATTGAGCATACATTATTAAAACAGGATGCAACACAGGAAGAAGTACAAAAACTACTTGATGAAGCAGGTAAATACAACTTTTTAGGCGTTTGTGTTAATCCTTGTAATGTTAGTTTTGCAAGGCGGTATCTAAATGATATCGGTGCAAAAGGGGTTAAAGTTGTTACTGTTATTGCTTTCCCTTTAGGTCAGTCTACGACAGAAGTTAAAATACTTGAAACAATAGATGCGATAAAAAACGGTGCAGATGAAATTGATATGGTGATTAACGATGGGAAGCTTAAAGACGGCGACTATAACTATATTATAGATGAAATATCAAAAATTAAATCTGCATGTCAAGGACATAGTTTAAAGGTTATAATAGAGACAGATTTGTTAACCAAAGAAGAAATCAAAACCGCTTGTGAATTATGCATAAAGGGTGGTGCGGATTTTGTAAAAACGTCAACAGGATTTGTTAAAAACGGTGTTGGTGCAAAAATCGAAGATGTAAGGTTGATGTATGAAACAGTTAAAGATGCAGGACTTCAAGTTAAGGCATCAGGCGGTATAAGAGACAAAGAAATGGCGCTTAAAATGATTGAAGCGGGAGCTGTAAGGCTTGGTACAAGCTCCGGAGTTAAAATATCAGTCTCTGATTAGCAGATATAACAACAGAAGGCGGAATTCCGTTAATATTAACGGAATTCCGCCTTCTTATTAGAACGTCATATTAATCATCTTTTTTAGTTGTTTTCTTTTTTGTCGTAGTTTTTGTTTTTGTATCAGTTTTCTTTACTGATTTTTTTGCAGTCTTTGCATTTGTTTTTGTTTCTTTAGTTGCAGGTCTTTTCTTTGGAGCCGGCTCTTCTTTTTGTACCGGTTCTTCAATTTGCGGAGCTAATTTATATTCTGGTCTAGGAGTTTTTTCGCTGTAAGAATTATTTTTGATTTTATCGGCAACTTTTTTTATTCTGAGTTTTTCAACTTCTTCCAATATATTGTTAACAGGAGTTTCCCAATCATCAGAAGTAGGGCATTGGAAAGGCTTGATACTCTTATACCATGCAATGTCATCTCCGTATGTTTTAAACCATCTCCATTCTGTTACTGTATTAAATATACCGAATGTTTTAACACCTAATGCACCTGCAAGGTTCATAACACCATTATCTGTTGTAACCATTAAATCCATACAATTCATTGCGCATGCAGTATCTTCCCAGTCTTTAAATGTTTTACCAAGACGAATTAATTTTGTATCAGCCGGAATTCTGTCCATTTGGCGTGTAAGGTCGTCAACTTGAAAACTGTATACTTCTACATCCGGTAATCTCATTAGCGGATATAAGTATTCAAGCTGAATATCACGGTTAGTTTCTTTACTTGCCATTGTACCTTCGTATGCGATACCGATTTTAAGTTTGTCGTTATCATTAATATGTTCTTTTTTGTAAGCGTTTATTTTTGCTTGCGGAACTTTCAAGTATCCTTCAGGAAGCGGAATATTATCAGGTGTTGTGTCGCAAACAATCGGTAAGTCCATCATTGGTATCCAATAATCATATTTAAGGTTTGGAATTTCGCTTTCGGAATAAACTTCAACACCCAGTTTAGAATCTTTCATAAGCGGTATCAAAGAATTTTGTACAACAAGCAATACTTCTTTACACCTTTTCTTCATCTCTTCTATAAATCTTACAAACATTATAGAGTCACCAAAACCTTGTTCAAAGTGAACCAAAATAGTTTTGTTGGTAATATCTATTTTCATGTTCCATTTTTTCTTTTTGGTTTTAAGCAATTCAGGGAATGCAACGTTGCCTAAATCTTCTTTTAAGAATCTGTGTTGTAAGAATTTAAATCCTTCAGAAAAACGTTTATGTTTAACAAGATAAGCCCCGTATGCGTGCAAATCTGAATGTGTCGGGTTGAGATACATCAATTTTGCATACATTTCATCTGCTTTTGCAACTTCATCAAATTTGCCCAAAACGTAAGCAAGGTTTTTAACAACGATTCTGTTCTGAGGAGCGAGTTCAAAAGCTCTTGTAAGATAGTAAATTTGTTTTTCTTTATATTTATCTTGATAGCAAGTCGAATACAAGTGACCAAGCATATTATAGATAGTAAAGTTGTTAGGATATTTTTCAAGAGCTTTTTCATAATACCCGATAGCTCTTTTATTATCTTTAATGTCACTGTATATTATGTCGCCTAAATAAATGTAAACATCTTCTTTATCGGGAGAAATTTCTTCAAAGTGTTCAAGGAATTTTATAGCCATATCAGCATCGCCAAGTCTTTTCATACATAAGCCGATGTTTTTAAATACGGAAACAGGAAATCCCGGAAAATTAATCATTTCTCTGTAAAGTTCCAGTGCTTCTAAGAACCTTTGTTCGCCCATAAGTTTTTGACCATATCCCATAGAAAAATTTAAATATTTATTTATGGTATTGCGTTTTTCAGATTCATTTAATATTTTTGGAATAACTTCTCTGTATTTTTTTAGTCCAAGCTCCAATTTACCTGCTTTGCAATATTGCTCAGACATTGCAATATCCATTGAGGTTATTAAATCAGTTTCGTTAGGTGCTTTATTTATCGGAACTTCTTTGGTTACAATTAAACGTCTTGATACTTGCATAAATGCTCTCCTTAGCTATTTTTAAAAGTATAATATCATATTTTTAAGCTTTAGAGAAGAGTGAAAAATAATAAATCAACTATTAAAATTAGAATAAATTCAATTGTGGAGAAAGGTTTTCAATATCGATTTCAGTATCTTTTCTGCGTGTTGAAAGGTTCTTTGAATTATCTTTCTGCATTTTTTTCATAAGCTCTTCAGAACGAGAAACAACGCTCTTGGGTAATCCTGCCATTTTTGCAACTTGAATACCGTAACTTTTGCTGGCTCCTCCGGGGACAATTTTTCTTAAAAATTCAATTTCTCCGTTTTCTTCACTAACGGTTATTCTGTAATTTTTAATCTGTGGGAAAGTTTTTGTCATTACGTTAAGTTCGTGATAGTGTGTTGCAAAAATACAGCGTGCTTTTATATTATTTGCAATATATTCCGCAACCGCCCAGGCTATTGCGACTCCGTCATAAGTGCTTGTACCGCGTCCGATTTCATCAATTAAAATTAAGCTTTTTTCTGTTGCATTACTTAAAATGCAAGCCGTTTCGGTCATTTCTACCATAAAAGTTGATTTACCTAATGTTAAATCATCGCTGGCACCAACTCTTGTAAAGATTTTATCTACAATCCCAATCTCAGCATAATCGGCAGGAATAAATGAACCTGTTTGTGCGAGAATCGCAATTAGAGCATTTTGTCTCATATATGTTGATTTACCTGCCATGTTCGGACCTGTAAGTATCATAAATTGTGTTTTAGTATTGCTGTTTGCATAAAGTTCTATGTCATTTGAAACATACAAGCCTAGCGGTAAAATCTGTTCCAAAACAGGGTGTCTTCCGTTTTTAACAACGAATCCTTCTCCATCATTTAAAATCGGGCAAACATAATTTTGTACACAAGCTGTTGTTGCAAAAGAAGTTAAAACATCCAGTTTTGCAATACAATCTGCTGTGTCACGGATTATGGAAACGAATTCAGAAGAGTAATTCCTAAAATCGCAAAACAATTTATATTCAAGTTCGAATGCTTTTACTTGAGAAGTGAGAACTGCGTCTTCATGTTTTTTTAATTCTTCCGTTATAAATCTTTCGCCGGTTGTAACAGTCTGTTTTCTTATATAATCTGCCGGAACTTTATTCAAGTTAGAGTTAGTGACTTCAATGTAATATCCAAATACCTTATTAAAACCTACTTTAAGTATATTTATACCGGTCTTTTCTTTTTCTCTCTGTTCAAATTCTTTGAGCCAATTTTCTCCGTTATACATCAAATCTCTGTAATAATCGAGTTGTGCATTTACTCCCTCTTTGATTAATCCGCCTTCTTTAATAATTTGGGGGGCATCTTCTTTTATAGTTCTTTCAATCAGCGATACATATTCTTTTAATGATTCAAGATGTTCTTCTATCGGATTAAAAATGTTCAGCCCGATTGATTTTGCAGTTTCAACCAAGTCAGGAAGCGCATTTAATGAAATTTTTAAACTTAAAAAGTCTTTAGGATTTGCACTTGAGTTGCTGAGTTTTGTTGAAAGTCTTTGAATATCGTAAATATTTTTGAGTTCTTCTTGAAGCCGAAATCTTTCTTGCGGATGTTCAACAATCAGTTTAACCATCTCTTGACGATTTTTTATTTTATCTAAATCTTTTAACGGCTGGCAAATCCAAGTTTTTAGAAGCCTTGCTCCCATATTTGTGACAGTTTTATCAATTGCCCATAAGAGAGAACCATACCTGCTTTTTTCTCTTAAAGTTTCGGTAAGTTCAAGATTTTTTCTTGTACCTGAGTCAATAGAAACAAATTCTGATAGTTCATAAGTTTCGATTTTCTCAAATTTTGGAAATCCTTCTTTCATGTTTTCCCAAATGTATGCAAGAAGTCCTGCCGCTGTTCTAAAACCTAATGGGCAAGAATCGTATCCTATTGAATCAAGTGAATTAACTTTGAAAACTTGTTTTAAATTGTTTTGCGCAAAATGTTCTTCAAATACATTAGACGGGACTTTTGAACAGTTGTAATTATCAACTATTTCGTCAGGTAAATCCACGGTTTCTTCTGGTACAATTTGAAAAGGTTGAAGCTTTAGTTTTTTTGAAACAGCTATAACTTCTGAAGGTTGAATCCGGGCAAGTTCTGTAAGCAATGTTTCATAATCAAGCTGAGTTGCTTTAAATTCGCCGGTTGAAATATCAGTATATGCAAAGCCCCATTTATCTTTATCTTTGTAGATTGCGCACATGTAATTGTTGCTGTTTTGTTTCAGAAGATTACTTTCATATAATGTACCTGCTGTAATTATACGGACGACTCCGCGTTTTACTACACCTTTTACAAGCTTCGGGTCTTCCAATTGCTCACAAATTGCAACTTTTATATCCTTATGAACAAGTTTTTCCAAATATCCATCCAAAGCTTTTACAGGTATACCTGCAAGCGGAATCCGCCCAAGTTTACCGCATTCTCTGCCCGTTAAAGTAATTTCTAATTCACGAGACATAGTTTCGGCATCTTCAAAAAATGTTTCATAAAAATCACCCATTCTATATAAAAGCAAACAATCAGGGTTCTCCCTTTTTGTTTCTAAAAACTTCTGCATTGCAGGAGTCAAATCCTCCGGTGATACATCAACAGTATTAATATGATTAATCTCAGATTTTCCCATACAAAAATTTTATCACAAAGAATAGGTTTAATTCTTATATAGTTTGCATAAAAACATCAAAAATCTTTTGTTCTTTGGTTTTTACTGCATGCTATATAGATTTACAATTGTTAAAATATACAAAAAGAAGCCTGACTGTAAACAATCAGGCGCTAATAGATAAGTAAGTTTTGGGGAATTAAATTAGTTAAGTAAGATTAAGATTGGTATTATTTTATAAACTTTACTTTTTGACTCGAGATATAAAAGTAACTCTCGATTTCAAATCGACTGCAAATAATCGCATTTCGTCTACCAGAATGTGTGATTGGTCTCCTCGGTCTCCGTCAATATAGAATTCTTTGGAGATTTGTGTCGCCATTGCATTAATGTTGTAGGTGTTTAGGATTGCCATAGATAATACCTCTCTTTCACCTTTTGAACAAAGGCTCAAAAGGCCGTTTTTACTTACTCTCGTACTAATATTCAGTTGTTTTAGGCGCAATTACTCAGCCTCTTAGCCAATAGGCATAAGGCAAATTAAGTATAGAACCGTCGTTACCAAATTTAGTACAAATCGTTCTTACTTTTTTGCTAAATTACTTTAACAAATTTTACTATTTAATTTTGACTCTCTTAGATTTGTCTTACATATATATAAAGTTTATATAAAATTTAAAATTTCACGAGAGAGAAGTTTTGTTACAAAACTTAACAAAATTGAAGCAAGTACAAATCTGTATACAAAAATAAAACCCAATAAAGTCAACTGTTTACAGCTATATTGTAAAGATTTGTAAATATTCTTCTAAAAATCCTAAAGTTTTCAGAATTTGTGCCGATATATATTATATATCATATAAGAGGTGTGTTTATGTCAAATTTCACAGTAAACGGAGTATATTCTTATAGCAGTTCAAATATCTACTCTTACTTGGGCAGAGTGCCTACAAGTCAGAGAGCATTACAAGATGCTTTTCGTGAATACGGTATAAGACCAACCGGAAATGACTATGATTTGAAACGCCTCAAAAATGCAATGTATGAAGATTATTCTGCTCAGGTTCAGGAACAGATTAATAATCAAAATGCGCAGAAAAATGATGTACCATGGGCAGGTTTGCTTACGCAAATAGGTATACAGCCTACCGGTGATTATGCTAAAGATAAATCAGCTTTTGATAATGCAATTAATTTATTAAGTCAAAGTGCAATTGATGGTCAGGCAATGGCATATTTTGCAGGACTAAGAAGCGAGGCTCAGAGAGTGTTTGGTTCTTATAATCAACCGGCTCAACAAGGACAAATATCATTCTATACTTATGAATCTCAACATTTTTCATAAAATAATATGAAGAGTTGAAAATAGTTTGGGTGCCGTCATAGAGGTTATGGCGGCATCACTGCGTTTTTTTGATATAATAATTTTATGAATATTTTAGTAACAGGTGCGACAAGGGGTATTGGCAAGGCTATCGCTCAAAATTTGGACGGTACAATTTTTGCTGTCGGGAGAAGCGAAGAGCTTTTAAAAACTTATGAGAATTATCTTGTTTGCGACTTGTCAGATAAAAATGATTTGGAAAGATTGGGTGAATATATTCAAGAAAATAAGATTGACATTCTTGTTAATAATGCAGGTGAATATATTTATTCTCCGATTGAAGATATTGAGTATGACAAGCTTGAACATATTATGAAAGTTAATCTGATATCTCCTTTATATTTGATATCAAAAGCTGTTCCGTATATGAAATCAAAAAAATGGGGCAGAATAATAAATATTGGTTCAATAAGCGGAGTTATGGGAGAAGCTTGTGCAAGTTTGTATTCTGCATCAAAAGCGGGTTTAATTGGCGGGACTAAAGCATTAGCGCTGGAACTTGCAGAGTATAATATAACCGTTAATACAATTAACCCCGGCTGGGTTGATACTGAGATGGGGAATTCTTCTGCAAACGATGGTGAGTGGACAAAAGAGGAAGTGATTGAATGTATCCCTCAGAAACGCTTCGTATCGCCAAAAGAAGTTGCCGGCATGGTTAAATACTTGATATCTGAGGAAGCAAAAGGTGTTACCGGACAGTCAATTAACCTTTGCGCAGGTTTGAGTGTCGGATTTTAATATATGAAAATATCTTTGTTAAAACTGTTCTTAATTTTTATCAAAATCGGTGCTATTCTGCTTGGAGGCGGGTATGTTATTCTGCCTATAATGCAGAGTGAATTTTCTGAAAAAAGAAAGCTCGTGACTCAAGAGGAATTGGTTAATTATTTTGCGCTTTCTCAGTCTTTACCCGGGATAATAGCAGCGAATATGACCATGTTTATAGGGTATAAGCTTAGGGGTAAATTTGGGGCTCTTTCTGCGATGTTTGGAGTTATTTTTGTCCCGTTTTGGTGTATAGTCCTTTTAGCCTCTGTTTTAGGCAAGTTTGTCAACAATACTTATGTCCAAGGTGCACTTTGGGGTGTCGGGGTCGGAGTTGTTGCTATGATAATTCTCACAACAAGAGAAATTTGGCAAAAATCAAACAGAACTCTTTATTTTTATATTATATTTTTGCTCTCTCTTATTTCTATACTGATAATGAAAATATCACCGATTCAGACTATAATTTTATTTTCAATTTCAGGAATTTTATTTAAGTCATTTCAAAGAAAGCGAGGTATAAACAAATGATATACCTGCTTCTTATATATGAATTTTTTATGATTGGCTTATTTTCTTTTGGCGGAGGATATGCAACGATTCCGTTTCTTTATCATATATCGGAAATATATGGCTGGTACTCTTTAGACGAGCTTACACAAATGGTTGCCGTAGCATCAATTACTCCGGGACCGGTCGGGATTAATACTGCAACTTATGCGGGGTTAAAGACCTCAGGGATACTTGGTTCTCTTTTAGCAACAACATCCGAGATGATACCTTCTTTTATTTTGGTAATAATCGTGTCTAAAATTTTAAACAAATTTAGCGAGAATTTTTATGTCAAAGTTCTATTAGAAACTCTTAAACCTATCGGGTGCGCACTATTGGCTTCTGTTGCGGTAGGCTTACTTAAGCCGACATTATATGATTATAAGGCAATGATTCTTTTGGGAATTCTTATTCTGTTGAGCTGGCGTTCTAAAAAAGATCCGTTATATTATCTGCTTATTTCGGGAATTGTTGGGATACTACTCAGATTGTAACCGAATAAACATGTGGTATAATAAGAAAAAAGGAAAAAATAATGTTTAAGCGTAAATGTAAAATAACTTTTATAACTCACGGTGCAACTGTTCATTCAATGGATGGTATTATAAGTGATTCTGAGAAGTTTCCGAAAATTACAGATATAGGTGAAGAAGAGATAGAAAAAGTTTGTGAATACCTTACAAAAAGAGGTGTTCAATACGATAAGATATATACAAGTTCCTCTACCAGATGTATTCAATCAGCTCAGATAGTTGCAAAACTTTTCAAAAAAAGAACAACTATAATAGAGCTTCCTGCAAGAAAGCTTGGTGAATGGAGCGGACAGTCTGTTGAAGATATTTATAAAGAGTATGGTAACAAAGCTATAACAATGACACCAAAAGGCGGTGAAAGTTTAAAAGCTTTTAATAAAAGAGTTGGGGAAGTTATCAATAAATTGGTAGAAGAGAATCATGGTAACAGAATTATAGTTGTAACGACTCCGGATGTTGTACAGGCAGCAGTAGCACTTGCTCTTAATCTGACTCCTGAAAATCAATTCAAAACACTTATAAAAACGGGTTCACTTACTCAAATTAGCTATTTTGTTGATAATTGGTCAAGTGTAATATATTCTGACTATATGCCTTTATAATTTTACAAAAAATCTGATATGCGCTAAACTGTTGTTATGCTTGATATAGATACAGGTGAGCAAATTGTGGCTCTATATAAATTATTCCAAATAAAAGGCGGGAAAAAAGAAGAAAAATTCCAATCCACGGACATTAATGAAGCTTTGGATTTTCAAAAAATGTATGCTTCAAAATACCGTGAAGGTCTTTATATGGAGATTTCGCCTAAGAAGAAAATTTATAATTGGAAGGAAAAGAAGGTTGAGGAAGAATTTTAAAATTTTACTCAATCTTGTTTTAATGTATTGTATATGAATAACCAAAAATACATAGCACTGGTAGATTGCGATAGTTTTTTTGTTTCTTGTGAAAGGAAGCTTAATCCTGAACTGAACGGACTTCCCGTAAGTGTTGTTTCAGGAGAAAGAGGGTGTGTAATTTCACGCTCAAGAGAAGCAAAAAAATTAGGTGTTCCGATGGGAATTCCTCTATTTCAAGCAGTGGAAAAATATCCTGAATGTATTTATATCCCTGCGAATCACTATGCTTATACAAAAATCTCAAAGAAGGTTATGGCTGTTCTCAAAGAATTTAGCCCGAATATTCAAATATATTCTATTGATGAGGCTTTTGTAGATTTCACGGGGTTAACTAAGCTTTATAATAAGAATTATTATGAATTGGGTTTAGAACTCCAAAAACGTGTTTGGGATGAGGTTAATATCCCCGTTACAATAGGTGTAAGCCCGTCAAAAACGCTTGCAAAACTTGCATCAGATAAAGCAAAAAATACTTTGTATAGGGTTGCCCTTGCAGGAAACCGAACGGGAATTAAGCTTTTAAAACGGACTGAAATTGATGAAGTCTGGGGTATCGGAAGAAAACTAGGGGTTAAATTAAGAGGATACGGGATAAAAACAGCTTATGAATTCACGCAAAGAGATGACGCATGGATTCAAAAGCGATTTGGAAAAAACGGACTTGTGACAAAAAAAGAACTTCTTGGGATTATGATTTCTCCTATATCAAATGAGGTTGAACTTCCTAAGTCTATAAGCGACTCAAAATCGTTTTTGGAGTTTACTTCCGATTTGGAATTTTTGAAAAATGAACTTTCTATTCATATTCATTCTTGCTGTAAGAGGCTCAGAAAAGTTGAATGCAAGTGTAAGACAATTGGTGTAATGCTTAAAACAAAAGATTTTAGAACATATTATGAAAAAATTGATTTAGGTTCCCCTCTTGATTTTGAATTTGATATCTCAAAATATGCGTTCAAACTGCTTGAAAAAATGTATACTTCATCTAATTTATACCGCAGTGTAGGTGTTGTATTTGAAGATTTTACTCAAACAGCTCAAGAACAATTACTCCTTTTTGAAGATAATCCCAAACGTGAAAAAAATGAAAAACTTGGAAAAAGTTTGGATATTTTGGAAAAGAAGTTTGGACGTAATATTGTAAGAACAGGTTTTATCGATAAAGAAGTTCCATTCAAACAAGGTTTTTTGACAACTCCGCAAGATGTGGAATAGTTTTATTTTTTCAGTTCTTCAAACTTAGCCTGCATTGTAGGATTGTTTTTTACCAGACGTTTTATGCTCAAGTCTTCTGCTTTGTTGTTTGCCAACCTTAGGTTGTTTTCGGAAGAAAGAAGAGCTTCTTTTGTTTTTTGAAGATGGTCTATTGTTTTATCAATCTCTTCTATTGCTGTTTTGAACTTTTTGCTTGCAAGTTCAAAGTTCCTCGAAAACTTTTCTTTAAAATCATTCATTTCCGCTTCGAAATTTGAAACATCAATGTTTTGTGCCTTAATAAGAGCGAGCTCCTGCTTGTATTCAATTGAATTAAGCGCAGCATTTCTAAGCAGTGTAATCATCGGTATGAAAAATTGCGGACGAATCACATACATTTTTTCATATCTATGAGAGACATCAACTATACCTGTGTTATAAAGCTCATTTTCCGGTTCAAGGAGTGTGACAAGAACGGCGTATTCGCAGTTTTTCTCTTTGCGGTCTTTATCAAGCTCTTTGAAAAAATCTTCGTTTTTCTTTTTTGTGGAAGTAGTGTCAGATTCATTTTTCATCTCAAACATAATTGAGATAAATTCATTATTCTCTGAATCATAATCTTTAAATATATAATCACCTTTGCTTCCGGTTTTTGCATCGTTATCTTTTTCAAAGTAAGCATTTTGGAAAGCGGTTGCACGAAGCTTATTAAATTCAATCTCACAGTGCTGTTCAAGGCTTTCACCGACCATTTTTGTGGATAATTTTGCTTTAAAATCTTTATATCTTTCAATTTCTTCGTCTTTATATCTTAGTTGTGCTTCGTATTTGTCTTTGATTGTTTGTTCGTGTAGCTGGCATTCTTTTTCGGTTAAGATTTTTTCATTTTTTAGCTGTAAAATGTTGTTTTCTTTTTCCGCCAATTTTGAGTTCATAGCCGTTTCAAGCTCAGAGAGTTCAAGTTTTTTATCTTTTTCAAAAGAAGAAAGTTTATTCTTTAATTCAGCTATTTCAGAATCTTTTTTGTTTAAAATATCCGTATAATTTTTTTCCGCTTCAAGCTTAGAAAGCAATACGGCGTTTTCTTTTTCCGCTTCGAATTGAGTTTCTCTGGATTGAATTTCTTTTGTAAATTCGCTGTCTCTCACTTGTTTTAAAATAGCGGCATAACCTGATTCATCAACTTGAAAAACTTCTCCGCATTTCGGACATTTAATCTCTTGCATATTCCTAACCTTTCTTAAATCCAGTGTAATACATTATACAGATTGCCGTCAATATTTATAAATTTAAGGTGTGTGAAAACAGTTCTCCGACTTTTCTGTTGTATTCTCTGCCGTCTTGGTGGGCGAAGAGATTTCTCCAGTGGCTTTGCGGAGTCCCGTCTTCAGAGTAGCTCGGATTGCACATCATCAGGTGATGAGTGTTTGTATCGTATCTTAGCGGAAACAAATCTTCCATCTGCATAAAACTTGCAAGTTTGTCACTTGGGTATTCATAAGCAAAAATTGCGTTATTAATTCTGTTTAACCTATCCTCATAGGTTCTTCCTCCTTCGTCATTATCGTTTGAAACTTCAACTCCGGGAGAGTAGTTTTTCGAATATTTATTATGAATAGCTTTGTCTCTTACGGTATGAAAATCGTGCGGATCAATGTATCCTGTTCCTGTTGAAAGCCCCAAATTTTCGTATCTTGCGAAATCGTCCGTGCTTTTTTCTCCAACAAAACTAAGGTGGGTATTTCCTGTACGGCTTCTGATTTCGTGAATTATGTACTGCATTTGTTCATAACTCGGTAAAGCACCGACTCCTGTATAATTATCCATATCGTATCCGCCGATGTGTTTAGCAGAATCTATAAATATGGCTTCAAATCCCGTGTTAATAAGCTCTATGTGTGAGTTTAAAAACAGCTCAAAATGCTCTCCATTTTCCCAATTGAACCCGACGTCGCTTCCGTCAGGTTGAACGACTTTTATCTGGTCTGCTGAAATCACGGTTCTGAAACCTGTTTTAATACCGTGAAAATTTGCTATTTCATTGAAAGCTTTGAATTGTTCAAATGGTGAGATTTTTTCTTCTATATCGTAATTAATAATATTTTTGCTAAAGCCGGAGTTTAATTTTATTCCGTAAATTGAATTTTCTTCATTAGGCAATTTATTATATCCGTCTCCATAAATATTCGGAAAAATTTGAGACAAAATTATACAGTTAGCCCAGCTTTTTGCACTTGGGGGGATTGCAGGTAAAAGCTTTATTGTGCTGATTAATCCGTTTCTGCACAAATTGCCGTTCATCTCCGCAATTGCACGATTGTTTATTTCTATATAATTAGCTATAACACCCCAATTGTCACCATAATTAGGCGTGTGAATATTTTCGGGAAATTCTTTGTAAAAATTTCCGTCTTGATTTAGAGTCATTATAGAATTAATCGCATCTTTTAAACTTCGTTCTAAGAGCTCGGCGGGTACAATATTTGCAATCCATTTGCGCATACCTGATACAAATTGTTTTTCTTGTGTCCAATTATCAGGGACAAGCTGTGTATCGTAGTTTAAAGATTTTAATAAAAGATTTACTGTGTTCATAATTTATTTTTACCAAAAGTTTAAAAATTGAATTTGAAAAAATTTTTAGGTTACACCCTTCTTTAACTCTCCCTATATAGGGAGAGAATTCCTGCCCCTTATAGGGAAGGTTGGGAAGGGGTGACAACTTCTAACTTGTTAATATTTGTTAAAAGTTTAATAGTTATATAATCATTTCTTTTTGTTCTTCGCGTTTTTCATGATAATCTATCATTTCTTGAAGCTCATCAGGCATAACCGTATTATGAGCTACTCCTATTTCTTGCAAGCCTTTTTCCAGAATGCTTACTTGTTTGTTTTTAAGATTTTCGCTTGCTTCAACTATGTCTCTGTCGTGGTAAATTCCTGCAAGCTTAATACAATTTTCTGACGGTGCAGATATTTCTGAAGCTCTTTCTTGAACTTTGTAACTAGCCCAATCTTCAGGGATTTCAGTCATTGTTTTATAATATTCACCGTTTGGCGCAAGACGCTTGTCTGCTTCTTTTTCAAGAACTTTTTGAACGTAAGTTTTTTGACTTTTGAATCTGCACGGGATAATTATTTCCGAACCTATAACTTCTTCTGGGTCGCGTTTTTCATATTTTTTAAACATTTCTGATACCAGTTGTAAATGTCCGAGTTCTATATCAAGGAAAATCTCCCAGTATTTTTTAATCTCGTCATCTGATTCATCTTCAACGCAAGTATAATAGTTGCAAACTTCAGTGAATTCGTGGAGAAGTAATTTTTCAAACATGGTTTCAGAAGGATCAATTAGGGATTCATACATTGTTACGTGTTCTTCTTCAACATCTTTAATTTCAGCATAAGTTTCACGAAGTACGTGGTCAGCGTACATAAAGCCATGTTCTGCATAAAAATTGTGTGTTTGTTGTTCTCCTGAAAGAACTGTTAGAATGTTAACTTTAGTTTGCGGAGACGCTGTTGTTTTATCATAGTGATTGCGGAGTCTTAAACCGTTGCAGTTATGGTGGTGCTGAGTAGGACGACCTACAATAACATCGGTTTGACCTTGGACTATGTCGGATGGTTCAATTCCTTCTGTCATATAGGCAAATTGAGCATATCTGTATAAGTGGTCAAAATCTTCTAATAAACCGAAATCAAAAGTTTCTTTTACATATTTGTCAGGTTCGTTTTGTGAAAGCCAAGCTGTTAAATCAACAGCAACTTGTTCATATCCTAAAGTTGTTTCTAAGACTGATTGGTCAGCAGGAGATAACCAGTTGCAGGTGATTTGCTGCTGGTTTTCTATTCTGCCGATACGCGAGATATTTGCTCGATCTTCTTGGTCTATATCAGACATAAATCTGTTGAACTGGTGTTTAAAACCCCAGCCTTCGATTTCAATACCATTCATTAGGATTTGACGAGTTCTTGTATAACAATCAACTTGTTCTTTTTTGTAAGGCTTAGCTACTATTTGGTGCCAGTTTCTCAATTGTTTTTCCAAGGGCATTCCCTTTTCTTTTAGCGGATTAATTGTCATAATAACTTTCCTTTCTGTGATAGTTAAAATATTATCAATGTGCGAAATAAAAATACTGCACATTGTCTAAAACAAAATATTTTAAACAGAGAAAAATTAAAATGAGTTAATTGGGTTATTGTAGGTTAATAGTATATTTGATGTAAATACAAAAGAACTTGCAGGTTGACTATTCTATACACATATTCTGAGAATGTGGGATTCGAACCCATTAATATAAAAAAATAAATTATAATTGAGTTTCGACACCAGTTTGATAAAATCAGGATAGGTTACCTAAATTGAAATCCATTATTATATTTTATATTATGATTTTTGACTATCTAATTTAGGACAATTTTTATATCAAAATTGTGGTATAATAGACTTATGACAAACAGAAATGCGCCATTGGAAGTATATTTTTATAAAACGAGTTTAGGTAATGAACCGGTAAAAGAATGGTTAAAATCTTTGCCGAGAGAAGATATGCGCACAATTGGCTATGATATAAAAACTGTTCAATTCGGTTATCCAATTGGTATGCCGTTAACAAGAGTTTTGCACGGAACGGGCGGTCTAGAGGAAGTACGTTGCAATATTTCAAACGGCATTGCAAGAGTTATTTTCTATGTTGAAGATAACACAATAGTTTTGTTGCACGGATTTATCAAAAAATCACAAGAAACTCCGCAAAAAGAACTAGATGTTGCTATAAAAAGATATAAGGATTGCTATTAAGCAAATGATATTGAAACTCTTTTTCCTAGATACTTCGCAACTTTTTCTATTGTATTTAATGTAATGGATGTATTTTCAGGGTCTAAAATACGAGAAATAGCAGTTCTTGAAGTTGCTAATTCTTTTGCTAAACGATTGACAGATATTTTATCTGCTGCCATTTTTTGTTCAAGAGCATAAGCAATAACCCTTTTTATAGCAATAGCTTCTGATTCTTGCAAAAGGCCTTCTTCGGCAAGAAAATCGTCAAAATTGGAACCAATACATTTTTTATTAGTCATTTTATATATTCCTTAAGTTAATCTATATTAATATTGTACCAAAAAAGGTACAAATTTTCAAGAGGTATGTTATAATAAGTATAGAGAAACATTGTTAAAGGGGATTTAAATCATGTATCAAGACTTCAAAACTCTAAATATACAGGCGTTGCAAAAAGAATTAATCGGTAAATTATTTGGAGAATTATTTAAATATGCACCACCTAATATACAAAATTTGTATGATGGTTTAAATTACAATAAAGCATTGAGAACATTGCAAAATGAGAACTCACTTCCTGTCGAAAAATTTTTTGCTACAAAAACGATAAATGATAATAATATAAAATACCTACAAGATTAGCAAAAGTAAAATTCATGGTACAATTGCTTACATAAGGAGTGATGTCATGTTTAATAAATATGGTAAATTTTTACTTATAACAATATCCATTATGGTACTTTTTTCACTGTTATGGATTATTTTTGATTTTTCTTCAAAAGTAGATGTACTTATTCATCCTGAAAATTATAGTTTTCGAATGAACTTTGCTAGTTCTATAATGCAGAATGATTATTATATGAATGTTAAATATTCTAATGAAATCAAATCTTTTTATAATGATTTAAAAACTATCGAAAAAGAATATGGAAATAAATCAGACGAAGTAAGTCTAAAAATAATACATTTAAATAACCAAGCACTTGATTTATATCATGATTTACTATCTTTGCATATGCCAAAAACGAATATATCTAATCAAGATTTTATTTTTTTAAATAAAAACTGTAAAAAATTGGCAGATTTTTATTATGTATATTTAATGACATATCCTAAATTAGAAGAAAAATCTCTATTATTTGAAGAACTTAATATGAGAAAAGATGCCATTGCTATAATTAAAAAAGATTTAAAGGACAGAAAAATTGATGCATCTATTAGATTAAAAGACATTAGATATGAAAATTTAGCTCCTGCCTACCTTGAAAATAAAGAACCTATTTCTGTTAAAGAATTTCATAAAGAGTTTGATAGCAACGTAGATGCTATTTATAAAAAATTTGATAAAGATTTTGATAACTCTCTCAAAAAAGCTAAGAATGAAGAAGAAAAATCAATTGTAGAACTTGAATTCGCAAGCAAATTTCATTTAGAATATACAAAATTGATTGATAACTTAAATGTTAAATGGAAACATAGATATTTAGTATCTGCAATAGAATATAAAAACAATAAAGAAAGTAAAATTATTCACTTATATGAAATAAATCCATATAAAGAAGGCAATCGCATATATTGGAATGTTCAATATTATTCCCCTAGTAGTGAATTTTTAAAAACATATATGAAAATGTTAGAATCGTTAATAAGTTTTTAATTGATGCGTTAAATGAAATATCAGGTACATTTCTAAAAATACTAAAATAAGCAATAATTGCCTTTTCAAAAGTCTTATCCCAGAATTATCAAAGTGGTGTCATTTATCAAACTATAACTAAATTATCGCCATTACTATATTAATTCAAAAGTCCAATCTTAGACAAAAAAATGACTTTTGACGGACTTTTGAGTGTCTGATAATTTTATTATGATTAGTTTCCGACCCGTATGATTTAGTGTTTGTGCCACTTTCCCAAAATTATCAAAGTAGTGTCATTTATCAAAAGTCCTGTCGCTATACAGTAAAGTAACAGATGGTTTGAGAATAAAGAACACCCATTTTGAGAATGTGGGATTCGAACCCATTAAAATTTGTTTGTATATTTAATCTTGATATAACGAGCTATTATTTGTATAATAACCACAGAAATCATCAAAATAATTACAATTTACTTGGAATTTTATTTATGGAAAATTATGTTGAAAGAATAATTATAAGAGAGTTGTTTCCAAAAATATTAATAATATTTGCTTCGTTATGTGGATGTTCTGCATTTATATATTTTTTAATTGACGGAATCAATTCTAATAATTTGACACAATTCCTAGAACTGTCGGGTTTTGCTCTTTTATTTTTTATTATATGCGTAATGGCTTTACTTAAAAATAAAACGAATAAAATACAAAAAATAATTATAAATGATAATCAAATATGCATAAAATACATTAAAGATAATAAAAATAATCAATTAGTTTTAGATAGAAAATTGATATCTTCGTCAAGATTAGAAATTTATTTGACAAATGAAATGCAAGGACGTGGTAACATATTATATAAAGCAGATTTATTTATTAATACAACAGAAAATATTACATACAGAATTACACATAATTCAATTTTTATTGAAGGATTGAAAAAAATCTTTATGTTTTCTAAGTACTTACCTAATTTTAAATATAATATTGATGCGTATTGGGCAATAAAAGAATATTCCCCTTATCATATAGATGTAATTAATAATATTGCAAAAACTGGCAAGAAAAAATATATTAATGCATTACTTTCTTATTTAAATAATCCTAATATATCTAGCTTGAAAAAATTACCATGGAAAATTTTTATATTTGTAATTGTAATATTTCTTTTAATATTCATTTTTGGTATCTTAAACTTATTTTTTCTAGTTTGTAGCTTGTAGGTTGGGCATACCTGCCCAACAATAACTTTTTAGTGCAATTATTGGACAAAAAGTGCAAATATGCGGACATTCTTGTTACCAAAACCGGACATTTCGGACATTTTAAATCAAGCTATTTCCGACCTCTTAAAATCGCTAAAATTTACTGAAAATTAGCACTTTTACCTACTATACTTATTTACCCCTTCCGACCAAAAGTCCTGTTAAAAGGTAGTAGTTAAAAAGCGCAGGGCGAATAACTCGTGAGGACAAATAAAAATAGCAAGGGAGAGATTCGAACTCTCGACCTCACGGGTATGAGCCGTGCGCTCTCACCAACTGAGCTACCTTGCCATAATTTATATTATTCAATTGTTACAAGTTCTATGTTTACACAAACAAAATGAAATATCAAGCCTTAAAAGAGAAAATAAGATGATATAATAAAGTAAATATCGGGCAAAGCATAAACTTTGTCCGATATTTAATTTTTTGAATTTATAATATTTTATATACCTACAATTTGTTTTAAATTAGCAATTTCTTCTGGTGTTAAATTTAAATCTCTAACGATACCTTCACTTGTTAATGCTTCTACCATATGTTTAAGTTCAAGTTTACCGCCATCAGGTGATTTGGCCAGTGCTGCGGGTAAAATATCTTTGAATAGTTTTCTATATTCCATACAGTGTGCTTTTTCTCCGACTATATCACATATTTGTTGTAATTTTTCATTAGGTTTTAATAAATCTTCTGAAATTAATTGTTCTTTAGCACTATTTTTGTAATGTTCTATTATTGCAGCGTTAATTTGTTTAGGAGTCAGATAATCAAATAAAACTCTTTTTGATAATCTGCTTGAAACAGCACCTTCTATCAATTCAGGATAATTAGTTGCAGACATTAATATTACGTTATCTTTTTCCATTAACGTATTAATTAATGTTTTAAGAGCTCCGGTTGTTTTATTTGAGTCATGCATTGAACTTGGACTAAAATCTTGCATAGCTATCTTATCGAATTCATCTAAAAACATTATCAAATATCTTTTCTTTCCGTCTTTTTTTGTTTCTGATGCCAGTGCATCTGCTCTTGCTCTAATAGCATTTGTGTATTCCGTCAACATCTGAACATCTTGCCCTTTGTAGCTGGAAGATGTTAACATACTTAAATCTGGTACATAATATTCTGAACCAGGGAATAATTTATTAATTTCTTTAGCAGATGCCGCTGCTGCGTCAGTTTTACCTGTTCCTCCTGGACCAATAAACTGTACTTGCGCAATTCGTTTGCCGCCTTTATCTTCTATGTCGCTTCTTGTAAGCAAGCTTTTTAATTCTTTAATAAATTCTTGAACTTCTTTTGAATAACTTTCCATCGGGCGTTCTTTGATTATGTTAAGGTCTTGAGGAATTATTTTCAAAGCTTCCTGTTCAGTTTTAGAACGCAGACCACTTAATCCTCCTTTGCCAAACATAGTCATCCCACACATACCTATTATGGCAAGCGATGCTGTTGCAGACAGAGCCAACATTAAATTGTTTTTCAATTTCTGTTTTTTTTGTTCTTTTTTTATTATGTCAAAATCATCTTGTATTAGAGTTGATTCATGAGGAATTTTTTTTCTTACTTTCATATCATCAGCTTTAAAGCTTATTGGCTGATATGATTTTATTCTTGATACATTGTTTACTTCTAACATAGTAACTCCTTCACACACATGTAGTCATCTATCATGTATAAAACAAAATATAATCAGAAATTGCCTTTTTTTTGTTTTTTGTAAAGATATGTAACAATTTTCTGAAAATTTCTTAAAAAAGCTAAAGTTTAAAAAAAAAATGCCGATATATATATTAAGAAAAAAGGAGTTGGTTGACACCTCTCCCCAACCCTCTCCTCAAGGAGAGGGAGAGTTGGACCAAAAGGGACAAAATAAAGGAAAGCAAAATGGGTTTATCTATCGACAACATACGATTATTAACTCTGACTCAACGAAAGGCCGATCTTGAGTACAATATTGCTATTGACTCAATGGAGAAGATGGCTATTACTCGTGAGCAGTCTGAGCTTTCCAGTGAATATTACAGCAGATTACAATCTAAAAATATTGCATATTATGCAAACGGCAAATATAACCAAATGAGTTATTCATATTTAATGGGTACAGGCTTTACTACGGCTATGGACATTGCTGCCGGTGAAACAACTATGTACAAAAAAGATAATTCAATGGTTTTGACTGATGCTTTCGGGCGTGTTGTTATGAGTGATGCTTATGCAAATGTACTCAGAAAAGTTTTAGGAACTTCCTGTGTTGATGCAAACGGTAGAGGCGGAACCTTCTCTGTGGATAAAATTCCTGCTATAATTGCAGAATTAGGCGGAGCTAATTGCACAGAAGAAAAAGTTAAAGAAATTATTGACGGCGGGAAATTACAATATGGATATAATGTATCAACAGTAAACACTCTAAGTGGAGAAACGACCGGTACTAATAAAGAACATGACGCATCTGACACTTTGACATCAATGGTTGAAAGAATAGTTAATTTCTTCTATCCTATTTTCCAAGCAGCAGCAGCTAACGGTTGGACAACGGAATACAATCAAGACATGCAGACAAATACAAATTACGTTAGTGATGCTCTTGTAACAGGTTCTTTCCAATTAGCTCAGGTAAACTGCGAAGGTAATTATGAACCTGATACTTCGTTAACTTACTTTGTTACAAGCGGTCTTGTTCTTGAAAGAACAGATTCGGATGTCAGAGAGCAGGTAACAGCTTGGTATAATGCAAGAAAAGAAGAAATCAGCTTTAAAGAAAGTATGATTGATATAGAACTTCAAGATTTATCAACAGAATTAGAAGCAACAAAAACTGAGATGGAATCAATAAAATCTCAGCTAGAGGACGATATGAAACCGTTTGAGTGGTGTACATAGAGTCTTATATAGATGTAAGATAGATGGTAACCTAATTTTAAAGCCTGCTTTTATTAAAGCAGGCCTTTTTATTTATTTGTCATACTTAGCCAGATATTAACTTAGGACGAAGTATTTAATCAAATATCAAGAACAACTTAAACTTGTTTATTAACGGTGCTCTTAATATGTAATTCTCTCATTTGTTGAAGCGAAGCTTCACCCGGAGCATCTGACATCAAACATTTTGCGCTTGCGTTTTTCGGGAATGCAATAACGTCACGGATTGATTCAGTTCTGCATAATAGTGCTACAAGTCTATCCAAACCGATTGCAAGGCCGGCATGCGGTGGAGTACCGTATTGAAGAGCGTTAACCATAAATCCGAATTTTTCTGTTGCTTCTTCTTCTGTTAAGCCTAATGCCTTAAATATTTTCTTTTGAACTTCGGAAGAGTGAATTCTGACTGAGCCGCCGCCTAATTCTGTACCGTTATAAACGATATCGTAAGCGATTGATTTAACATTACCAAGATCGCCGCTGTCAAGTTTATCCAAATCTTCCAGGTTTGGAGAAGTGAATGGGTGGTGCATTGCCATATATCTGCCTTCTTCCTCAGAGTATTCAAACATTGGAAAATCTACAACCCAAAGAAGATTGTGTTTGCTTTCATCAATAAGATTTAATGACCTACCAAAGTGAAGTCTTAATCTTCCCATAATATCGTAAACAAGTTTTGGTTTATCAGCTACGAAGAAGATTATATCGCCTGCTTGAGCTTGAGCACGTTCTTGAATAGCTTTAGCTTGGTCTTCTGTAACGAATTTAAGAACAGGAGATTTAGCTGTTCCGTCTTCTAGGTAAATAATATTAGCTAATGCTTTAGCACCAAATGATACAGCAAGTTTTGTAATATCATCAATATCTTTTCTTGAGTATTTAGCACCGCCCGGGATTCTTATACCGCGAACGATACCGCCGTCAAGAAGAGTCTTTTTAACAATCTCAAAATTAGATTCTAAAATAATATCACCGATATCAAATAATTCTAAACCGAATCTTGTATCAGGTTTATCAGAACCGTATCTGTCCATTGCTTCCTGCCAAGGCATTTGAATAAACGGGGGCTTAATATCAACACCTGCTGCTTTAAACGCATCAACAAGCAAACCTTCAACAACTTCAATAACGTCTTGTTGTTGAACAAAAGATAATTCCATGTCGATTTGTGTGAATTCAGGCTGTCTGTCAGCTCTCAAGTCTTCGTCACGGAAACATTTTGCAATTTGATAATATCTTTCAATACCGCCAACCATCAGTAATTGTTTAAAGATTTGCGGTGATTGAGGAAGTGCAAAGAATTTTCCCGGTTGAACACGTGAAGGTACCAAATAATCTCTTGCACCTTCAGGAGTTGTTTTAATTAAAATTGGTGTTTCAACTTCTAAAAATTCTTTGTTATTCAAATAATTTCTAACAGCTTGAACTATATTGTGTCTAACTTTCAAGTTGTTAAGCATTTTTTCATTTCTTATATCAAGATATCTGTATTTAAGTCTAACGTCTTCTGAAACATTTTCGTCACCGAGTACAAAAGGTAAAACTTTTGATTCTGATAATATATTTACCTCTTGAGGATACATTTCAACTTGTCCTGTCGGATATTTTTCGTTATAAGTTTCTTCAGGTCTTTTAGAAATTTTTCCGTGAACCTGAATTACGTATTCACTTCTTACTTTTGAAAATACTTCATGAACCTGAGGATTAACCTGAGGGTTCGCTACAAGCTGGAAAAATCCGCTTCTGTCACGAAGTTCTATAAATAAAATACCACCTAAGTCACGAACAGTTGATACCCAACCGCAAAGAGTGACTTCTTCATTTAAGTTATTGAGGTTTAATTCACCGCAATTAACCGATTTCATACTAGTTTTCAATTTATTATCTCCCTTTATATTTCGCTTTTATATTTCACTTTTACCCCAAACAGGGGTAAATGTAAAGGGGGTAAAGGTTTAAATATATTGGGTTTTATGAATATTTAGGCGGTTTTGCGTTGCTGTAATTATTTAGTTTTTAAGTTTGCTTATATCTTGATTTAACATGAAAAATTGTTAAAATATTAATTATGAAAAAGTATTTATTAGTTTTGGCTTTATTAATATGTTCATTACCCTTAATGGCAGCACCCGATAATCAGGGCGGGTATGCAAGAACTCCTGCCGGATTTTATGATGATATTGACCCTAATTCTTTAGATAAAGAAGATGAAGATGATGTTTTAGATACGCATTCAAATTATAATCAGAAGCCGATTCATGAATTTTCAGAAGACAATGATATTGTTGATTATTCTGAACAAACAAAGGCGACAAAGGATTATGCATCTATTTATAACAGTTTAGAACCGGCTAAACATTCTTATATTCATGGCATAGACCCTGATGAATTCTATGATGAAAAGGATGCAACTTGGTCTGTTTATCCGCTTTTGAGGCTTAATTCGCCGATTTATTTTAAAAATATTACAATAGAGCCGGGGTATTATTTGCTTACTCCTCGTGAGCACAAAGGAAAATGGTATGTACTGTTTAAACAAAACGGTAAAATTACACATATTATACCTGCTTATGAAAGGGGGTATACTCCTGAAGGTTTTTATGACAAGCATATCCCCAAGCCCAAATTAACTAAAGCTCAAAAAGTACACATGGGTGTTTTGAACGCAGTAGGAAAAGTTAAGAGTTCAAAAAGAAAAGAACCCGTAAAAAATTATTTGGAAGTAAACGATTTGGATAACTATTTCTTGAATATGATTGTTTACTATGGTGACCATAAATACTCTATGATATTCAGGTCAATAAGATTATAAAAATCGTTTAAAGTTGCTATTTTAACAATTTATCCAAATTTTCCAGTTCTTCTATTAGTTTAGCTAATTTATCGGTTGATGTTTCAGTAGGAGCTTTATAATAAAGATTTTCCCCTTTTTTAGGTATAGAACCAAAATTACGTTTTATACCTTCTTGAGAAGCTCTTAGAGGGTATTTTTTGTCTCTGAAAGAAAATGTAATTGATTCGCTTTTTGCATATGTGTCAATAGAACTGTTATTTTTTGTTTCGTAAAATATGTTTAAAAATTCATCTTTTCTGAACAGATCTTTTAATTTTTCCCAAAAAGTTTTGGGCTGTCCTGCTTTTAAGAATTCGTCAATTGCGTCATTTTTGTATATAGCGTCGCTAATTTTTTGAGGAAATTCTGCTGTTTTACTTGTAAGTCTTAAATATCTTGCGTTAAAAGATATATTATTCATCGCATTAATAGTATTGTTCATATTTACGGCCTTTATTTTCGTGTATTACAGTTATATTAAAACATCAAAAAATAAAATTTGCTATCATTTATAAAATTTGTCCGATTTTTATCTCGTTTTTAAGATAATTCTTTGTAAAAGGTCTGTCGTATTTTTTGTAGTGTTCGCATCTTATGCGCAGAATTTTATTATCTCCGCATAAGATATCAATAGTTTTATTATGGGTATTGACTCCGGTTACTGTTCTTGGTTCGGAATACTTTGTAGTATTCTCTATGATTTTACTTCCGGCAGGGAGTGCTGCTAAACAGGTTATATTGCTGTAAAAATAAGCTTCTCCCCAAGGGTAAATTGAACGGATAAGTGCGTAATTCTCATCTGCACTTTTAGTAAAATCCAGTTCCAAGTCACATGG
Source organism: uncultured bacterium (assembly GCA_902779645.1). Taxonomy (GTDB): domain Bacteria; phylum Cyanobacteriota; class Vampirovibrionia; order Gastranaerophilales; family Gastranaerophilaceae; genus CAG-196. The sequence goes on from CACZCH010000003.1 coordinate 58,636, forward strand.
GTGAGAATAATAACTTGATTTGTGGTCAGCTTGGGTTAGCGGTATGATTATATCTTCGCTTAAATCTTTAAGCAATTCACATACAACTCCTCTGGCAGTTAGAACAGTTCTTTCTTTGAGCGTTTTGCCTGTATCCGAAGGGTATATTTTGATTTCTTCTTGCGCTAAGATAGCTCCGGTATCATAATCTCCGTCTAGCAGATGGAAAGAAACACCTGTTGTCTGCTCCTGATTTCTTATTACCCAAAAATAAGGATTCGGCCCTCTGTACTTCGGAAGCAGTGAAGGATGTGCATTTATGCTTGCAATTTTTGGTATGCTGTAAATGTCTTTTGAAATTCTTTCTCCCCAGGAACCGACAAGAATAATGTCAGGGTTAAGTTTTAGAAGTTCTTTTTTAAACTTTTCAGTGTTTACACCTCTTGCATTTATTTCATGGAGGTTGTAGCTTCTTATGTAATTGTAGTCCTGAGAAGGGGCAAAAATATCTTTGAGTTCTCTAAGGATAGGATTATATTTAACCATTTCTTTTCTGAAAACGCCCACGATTTCGCAATCAGCATCAAGTGTTCCTGCGATTAAGTTTGTAAACATTTCCCCGTATCCGATAATTACAACTTTGAGCATTGTTTTATATCCTCGCTTATTTGAGCTTTTAGTTCATCTAAACCATTGAACTTTTTTTCTCCTCTTATTTTGTTAAGAACCTCTACTCTGAGAATTTTATCATACAAATCATCGTCAAAATTTAAAATATGAACTTCAACAACAGGTTCAATCGTGTTGTTTACAGTAGGTTTCATTCCCCAATTCATAATTCCGTATCTTTTTTCGGAACCAATATAAACCAGTACAGAATACACTCCAAAAGGTATTTTAACAATTTCTTTCGGATAATTAATATTAGCTGTCGGAAAACCTATTGTGCGTCCTATTTTTGCACCGTGAATAACTCTGCCTTCCAAAATAAAGTTACTTTCCAAAAGGGAATTAGCTTTCTCTATGTTTCCATCAGACAGATATTTTTTTATAAGAGTAGAACTTACTATTTCATTATTTTCTTTTACCGGCGGTACATAAATATATTTATAATTGTATTTTTCAGCGTTTGTTTTTAGAAAATCCGGAGTTCCTTTTTTATTAGCGCCAAAAGTGTGGTTAAATCCTGTTGATATTGAGATTGGATTATATGTTTTAATCAGATATTTAAGATAATCATCGGCAGACATATTTGCGATTTTAGGAAAATCAAGCTCAACTATTTCTGCTACACCCAAGTTTTTAATTTTTTGTATAGAGTTTTCTCTTGATAAAATGTATTCAATATTAGCTCCGAAATACTTTGCAGGCGAATCTTTAAATGTGATGAGTGTAACATTATCAGAACACTCTAAAGCAGAATTTATAACCGCTCTGTGAGCTTTATGTACTCCGTCAAAAAAACCTAAAACCAAACTCTTTTTCATATTATTACGCAATAATATTAAGCTTTCCGCCTAAAATTCTTTTGTGGCAGAAATTCTTCCATTGGTTAACACTGTCGAATACATAAGGAAGCTTTTCTTCCGGCTCATCTTTTTTAGATATATATGGGGTTAAAGAATTAAAAGAAGTATCTCTGGTTTGTTCATAATAACGGTTATATATAGACAAATTATTAGTCATATTGTATCCGTTAGTACTTTGAGCATTTATTGCAGAAACTTGCATATTCACCCCTTTGATTATTATACGCAGAAAAGCGCAAAACTCCCCTGCCACATAATTCTATCATAACAAAATTTTTCTTGCAATAGGAAAAGCGGTTAATGTAAAAATTATTGCATTTTGAAATCTCCTACGTTTATATGAGGTGAAGAAAAAAAACATGCGCTAAAGTAATAAAGGTACTTTATGTACTCTTGGACGAGGTAGGTAAATTGAAAAAGTTTAAATTCCGTATGCAGGTTGTCCTTGACATGCGTGAAAAAGAGCTTGAAGCACGTCAGATGGAAATGGCTAAAATTCTGGCAGTACTTAACGAACAAAAAGCTAAACTTCAATCGATTATACTTTCTCAAGAAACAAACAAATCTCAAATAGAAACTTTGAGCATATCGGATGATATGGATGTAAATCAGGTTCAAATGCATCAAAACTACGCTGTAACACTGACAACACAGGGTATAAATCAGGAAAGAATGATTGCTAATACTGAAGCAATATTGAAAAAGAAACAGCAAGAAGTATTTGAAGCACACAAGAAGGTAGAGGTTTTAAAAAAACTCAAAGAAAAACAAGAACAAGAGTACTACAAAGAATTTCTTCAAGCAGAAGCAAAAGAAATAGACGATATTACTTCAGCAAGGTTTAGGTTTCAATGACACAAGCATTAGTAAACAACTTAAATATCATTAATAACAAATCTGTTATCAAAGCGGACAAACTCCCTAAAACAGAAGGACTGGACTTTGGTAAAATTTTTGAAACCAAAACAAACTCAGAAGAACAAAATGATATTACAGCAAAACAAGAGCCTGTTGATACTGCTGAAAATTCATTAAACCAAACGCAAATTATACAAAATGATAATAATATATTGACAGAAACAACCAATATGCCGGCAGATACAAGTCAACTCTTGCAGGATGACACGGAACAAGTTTTGCAAGCGTTTGTTGAAGTTGGAAATAGTTTAATAACGAATGTTATTGCCAATACGACAGAAGAAGATGCAGAGAATACTATTACTGAAGAAATAATTAAAGAAGAATCAAATATTGAAGAAAACCCTGAAGAAGAATCAAATATTGAAGAAAACCCTGAAGAAGAATTAACTATCACAGAAAACGAGGTTCCAACTATGTACAACGAATTAAATACCCTGGAAGATCCGACGGCAGTTCTGATACTGCAATCACAAATCCAAAAAACGATTAAGACTACCTTGGAAACAGATGAAAACAAAACAGAAAACAACAGTGTTATTCTTAAATCGAATGACAAGCAGCAATGTTCTGATTTAACCGGTGCAACCGTATTTAAGCAGTTTGACAAACAGGTTTCAAAAGATGCTTCGCTGGTAAATTTTGCTCCGAGAGAAAATTCTCATCAAAAAACAGATGGACGGGGTGTATCTAGTGTTATCAATGAAAATATAGTAAAAGAGCTTAATGTAGAAGTTATCAGCTCTCAGTTGGCAGATGCTGAAGGCTCAATGAGTGATTTAATGCAAAATCAGTCACCTCAGGAACAAGCTGCAAGGGTTATGATACAAGGTGATATCAAATACGAAGCGATAGAACAAGAAACTGTAAAATCAGCAGTTCAATTAAAAACAACGGATATTACACCGAGTAAAATTGTTGAACAAATTTCAAAACAATTGGAAGGTATGTTTAACAATTCGAAATTAAATATGGTTTTAAATCCCGGTACGCTTGGAAAAGTAAATCTTCAATTGATTAATACAAAAGACGGTTTAACGGCACAGTTTACCGTAACTACGCAAGAGGCAAAAGATTTACTTATGAAAGGTTTTGACGGGTTAAAAGAAAGTTTGCTTGCTCAAGGAGTTAGTATTGACAGCTTGTCAATAAAACTTGAAGAAGCTGATAATGAAAATCTTTTTGATTGGACAGAGCAAGAAGGTTCAAAAGGCGGTTATAAACAACAGCAGACAAAAAAACAAAAAGAAAATGAACAAAGTTTTGAAAAAATGATGTTCGATATAGAAAACGAAGAAAATGTATAAAAATATTGGGAGAAGGTTATGTCTACAATTACAAGCCAAATAACGGCAATGAAAAACGAAACAGCATTAGTGCAAAACCAACAGGCGCGTACTACTGGCATGCAAAATGACAGCAATATGTTTTTGACTCTTATGCTTAAACAATTGGAATGTCAGGATCCAACGGAGCCAATGGATAATACTGAATGGTTATCTCAATTGGCACAGTACTCATCGCTGGAGCAAATGACTCAAATGAACAGCGGTTTGGAAAATTGTGCAAAATACATTAATGCAATGTATGACGATATGATGATTAATTCTGAGATTAATCAAACATTGTCAATGATCGGTAAAGATGTAACTCTTCAAATACCGAACGAATCGGATCCAAAAAATCCTACAACTGTAACCGGCAATGTTACAGAAGCAAGTTTTGAGGATGGAAGCGGAAAAATAAAAGTTAACGGTCAATACTATTCAATTGAAAATGTTGTTTCAATCAGAGAAAAATAGACATAAAGATTTATAAAAATTATAACCAGACGAGAGAGGAATATAAAATATGTCACAAGCATTACACACTTCAAGTACCGGTATAAATGCCGGACAATCCCAAATTAACGTTATTGCACATAACGTAGCAAACATTAATACTGTTGCGTACAAGTCAGCTAATATGACTTTTGAAACACTTTATTCAAACAATTTGTCATATGGTAGTGCGGCAACAAAAGACGGCGGTGGTACTAATCCGAAACAAATCGGCTTGGGTGTTAAAATTTCCGGTATTACAAGAAATTTTGACGCAGGTACGTTTGTTTCAACCGGAAGAGACTTGGATACAATGATTTCAGGTACAGGTTTCTTTGTCGTTCAAGATGCTGATAAACACCAATATTATACACGTGACGGTGTGTTTAATGTAGATTCAGCCGGTAACCTTGTTACTCAAAACGGTATGAAGGTTATGGGTGCAAAATCTATATATTCAAACGCAGGTTCTGATAAAACAGTTAAAATACCTAAAAACATGCTTGCAAAAATTTCGGGCGATCCTAATATTTCTTCAAGAAAGATAGAAGACTTAAATAATGCGAGTATTACAGAAGGTAAAGTTTCAGTTGATGTTACTGATACGAGCGGAAATACAACCAATGTTCTTGTAGACATACCATCAGGTGACCAAACGGTAGGTACTATTGTAAGTAATTTCAATTCTGCTTTAAGTTCTTATGGTATAACATTTGCGGCTTCTGACGGTACAATATCGTATACGAATGCAGGTTCATACACAATGAAGTTTTCATCAGACGGTACAACAAGCAACTTTCTTGGTGAAACAGGATTAGCTAATAGTACTACTTCAAATTTATTAAGCGAAACTGTTATTCTTCAAGATATGGTTAACTACAATGATAAAAATGCAATTTCATTAAAAAGTACAGCAATTGATGAAAACGGTATTATTGTTGCAACTTATAATGACGGTTCTATTTTAACTCAATACGTAGATGAGTCAGAAGCTCTTCAATGGAAGTATACAACTCCTGAGGGAGTTACAATTTCAGGGAGCGATGTTACAGCAGAAGGTTCGTCAATTAAAGATTCAAACTTTGCGTTAGAACTTGCAACGATGGTAAACCAAGAAGGTCTTGTTTCTTTAAATAATAACTTGTGGGAATGGGGACCGGATGTTGGTGAAATATACTATGGTATTGCAGGTGAGATGGCATTTGGTTCAATTGAATCCGGCGGATATGAAGAATCAAACGTAGATATAGCACATGAATTATCAAATATGATATCAGCGCAAAGAATGATTCAAATGAACTCAAGAGTCTTTAATACAGCAAGTGAAGTAATGCAGCAGCTTGCATATCTGGGACAATAGAGTAAATAAAATTTGAAATTTTCGGGCATCCTCATAAAGGATGCCCGGGGATGCCAAAATTCGTTAAAATTTTTGTCAAGTTCTTAACAAAAATCATATAACTTAACAAAACTTAACAATTCAAAACGGGTCAAAATGCATGTGAATCATGGGTTTCGGCATGAAGGTAAAAAGGGTAAAAAGTTGTTACAAAACAACACTTGTACCTCTCATGATGTGTAGTATATAATTAGATTGAGGTTGAGGGGAAATGTTTATACCATCACAAAGCTGGGGCGAAGATATAGCAGTCGATAGCTCATCGGTTAAAAAGAACCTTGAATCAATAAAACAAAATATTGTACATTATAACGTTAGAATTATCGCAGTTACTAAATATTTCGGACTTAAAGCTATTCAAGCGGGATATGAGGCAGGGATTAGGGATTTTGCGGAATCCAGAGCGGTTGAGTCTATTGCTAAAATTGAGCAATTGTCTGATGAGATTCGCAGGAATTCTACATTCCACTTCATAGGTCACTTACAATCGAATAAAGCAGACAAAGTTGTAAGACATTTTGATGTTATACATTCTGTTGACTCTTTAAAAATTGCAAGTGCAATTTCAAAAACAGCCTGTTCGTTAAATAAGAGAGAGAAAATTTTATTACAAGTAAACAACGCCGGTGAAGAGCAAAAGTCAGGATATTCAAAGGAACAACTGCGAGAAGAGCTTAGAGAAATTCTTAAACTGGATGGAATAGAAGTTATCGGTTTGATGAATATGGCTCCGTTTGGTGCCGGCGAAGAAGAGCTTACTCGTTTGTTCAGCGATATAAAAAAGTTCAGAGATGAGCTTGAAAAAGATTATAAAATCTCACTTCCCGAACTTTCGATGGGGATGAGTGATGATTACAAAGTTGCTGTCGCTTGTGGTGCAACAATGGTCAGAATAGGAAGAAAGTTATTTACATAAATTAAAAATATTTGGAGGAGAAATGGCATTATCAGAAGGATTTAGAGGTTTTGTTGACATGTTGAAAAACAGTTTTAGTCCCGAATCGGACGAACTGGATGAGGAAGGCGCATTTGCGTTTGGAGATGAATATCCTGTTGAGGATAATTTGGCTCGTAAACCGCAGAACGATTTGGATGATTTATATCCGACAACTACTGTACCTTCAGGTCTTACAAGACGTTTTGGAAGAAAGGAAACAAACGTAACTCCGATGCCAAATTCATATAAATCAAGTGAAGTAACAATTATTGAGCCGCGTTCATTCTCAGAATCTGCTCAAATTGTAAGAAATTTGATTGATAAGAAAACTGTTATTTTACATTTAGACTTGTTAGACAAGGAACAATCACAAAGAACTATTGACTTTGTCTGCGGTGCATCTCATGCATTAGGCGGAACTGTTCAAAAAGTTAGTGAAGCTGTTGTTCTTTTTGCTCCGAGCTCAGTTGCTCTTTCAGTTGAAAACAACACACCTGCTCAAAGCAAGTTTGCAGAATCACTTTGGAATAAACCTCTATAAGGTTTAAGGGATTTAATATATCGTGCCAATCAGGCAGACATTTATGGAGAGGAGATATATTTATCCCATACCCCGAAGTATGAAAATATTTATTTAATATATTGATTTGTGATAGTTGGATTTTCAGGGTGCTTTTGCACCCTTTATTTTTTTGTTTTAAAATCCGATAGATTTTCTTGTTGCGTTTGTCTTATACAAATCTTCTTTAATCTTTTTGTTTTGGTTTTCCGGCTTTTGAATAACTTCTTCGTAGTCGGCAAGAGTTATATCTCTAATGCCGTTAATAAATGCCATTTTTCTTGTTTCCGTTGCAAAGTCTTCCAATGCTCTTATTGAGAAATTTTCTGTTAGTTCTGCAATTTTATCTAAAGCTTTTTCATCTTTAGCGAGAGTTTTTCCGTTATCTGTTTCTTCTAGTTTCATTTTTATAATAGACTTTCTTGCATCTTTATCAGGTAAACCGGTATAAACTTGCTGTCTAAGTCTTGATGAGAAGGCTTTATCAATACCGTCATAATTGTTTGTTGCAGCTATGACAATAATGTTATTTTTAGGAGCTTCTTGAACTCGTTTTAAGAAAACGGCAAGCTCACTCTTTTTATGGTCATGCATAAAAGCATTTCTATTTCCTACAATACCGTCTACATCGTCTATAAATAAAATTACAGGTTTTTCTTCTGTCGCAATTGACGCTGCATAATCAAAAACGGCGCCTAAGTTAATTTCGCTTCCGTTAATGTATTCTGAACCGAAAGAGTCAGTTGTTAATTCTAATAAAGGAAGCCCTGTCTCAACGGATAATCTTTCAACAATTGTTGTTTTACCACAGCCTGGGGGGCCGTAGAAAAGGATTCCGTTAGGTCTTTTTATACCATAATGTTCTTCATTATATTTTGCTTTTGCAGGTTCTTTTAAAGGAATAATTATATCTTCCATTAACTGTTTTTTAAGTTCTTTCATACCGCCCAGAGAATCAAAACCCTTTAACTCTTGTTTTGTTGTAGGTTCATAATGGAAAACTTTGCTTTTCCCAAGTTCTATTCTTTTTTGCAAATCTTCTGAAATATCTTCATCATCTTCATTATCAATGTATTCTTGTCTGAACATAGGAGACAAACTTGAAAAATCAAATTTTTGCTCAGGAAATATCTCATGCATTACAGTTGAAAGTACATCTACCATTTTTTCAGCTTCGTCTTGTTTTTGATGTTCAGATAACGTTGCAACAAGAGTATTCATCCAATGCGCAGGATTTTGTTGAATATCTTCTCTCTGTTTTATTTCTTCTGAGTATGTTTCAAGTTCTTTTTTTCTGTAATCATAAGATGGGAATAGTGCATTAACCATATTTGTTAAAAGAATTTTAGCGGGAAGGAAAGTTGCTATTAAAGCTGAAACCAAATAAGGTTTGTCTTTTCTTTCTGCTTCACGCAGATTCTTCTCCGCATTATTCGTTGAAGTCACCATTTCTTTCAGGTATCTGTAATATGCCTTATTCTTCTTTTGAGCATCAAACATTCTGACAAGTTCTGCGTTAACTTGAGGATTATATCCGAAAGAAGTGTTTACCCCTGTATTTCTCCCTGTACCAGAATTTACCCCTTGAATTTTTTGTATTTGCATTTTTTTCCCTTTATATTTACTGTCAAAAATCTCTTAAAAGATAAAAATTAATCTTAAAAATTTACCCCTTATGCATAGTTATAAACTAGTAAATTTTTTTTTTGCTATTAATCTTTACAAAGTTTTACAAAAATTTATTTTTTTATTTTATATACAAAATTTCTTGCCCATTCCATTAATTCGGGATAAAGTTTGTAGTGATAGCCGTGTTCAAACCATTCTGCCTGACTCTTTGATAAACTTTTGATTCCGTTTATTATTTCGTAGATAAAAGTATACATACCTGTTCTGTCAGCTCCTGCTTTGCAGTGAATATGAGCTTTACCCCCTTGAGATTTTATTTCTTCCATTTTTTTAAGGAACAAATTAATATTTTTTTCTTCAGGATGTCTTGTATGAGAAGGGATAGAATGGTATCTGAGTCCGACCTTTTCAGCTTCTTCTTTTTCATTAAAATTTATATCAGGCGAGAGAGTTCTAAAATTGAACAGATCTGTTACGCCTTGTTCTTTGAGCCAAGCAAAGTCCTCTTTTTGAGGCTGTGCAGAACGCGACAAAAATTTATCTATAATCGCATAATTGTTAGGTTTTCCGTAGAAGTTTGTAGTTGATAATCTAAGGTTCATGCCATCTCCTTTTATATGCATAAAAACCTATAAAAAATTTATTTGCTGTTATATTTTTTTATAAACTCAATTGCTTCTTCTTTTGAGTTAACTTCTTCGTTTAGTTGTGCTTCGTGGAGTTCTATTATTATTTTACCTAGGATTGGAGATTGGTTAATATTCAATATCTTCATAATCTCACGTCCGTCTAATAATTTGGGAAGCGGCTTCAATGTCGGTTTAACTTCCAAATAAAAATCAAGAAGTTTGTTTAGGCCGTTGATGTTGTTTTCGGTCATTTCTTTTGTAACAGCCGGACCTTGGGCAGACATTCTGTCAGCTTTAGCAAGTATTATATTATCAATTACATTTTCTCCCATTTTTCGAATGTAGCGCATCATGATTTTTTTATCGGCATTTGGGGCAGATATTACACTTGAGGGGTAAATATGTTGTCGTATCATTTCTGATATGTATTCGATTTGTTTATTTGAAAATTTGAGTTCTTTAAGTATCGGGGCGACCATTTTAGCACCTATTAAATCGTGCTTAATGAACCTGTGTCGGTAGTTTTTATCGTTAGGGTAATCCATCATATCTGAATATTTCCATATACATTCACCGTCTTTTTCAATTGTCCATGTTGAAGGCTTTCCTATATCGTGTAAAAATCCTGCAAGTTTAAGGTGGTTAATTCTGGGATATCCGCCAAAATCAACTTTGTTAAGATGTTCAAGAACTTCCCCTTCTGATGATTCGTATTGTAGTTCTATTTGTTTTACGGTTTCTATGACATGATGAATTAAATCCAAATGGTGATGACTATTTGACGGTATCTTTTTTATTTCTTTAACACAAGGGAAAACAATTTCTAAAATACCTGAATCAAGCATTTCAAGAAGAACCTTAGCTGTACCATTGTATTCATCTTCATTATATTTACCCCCATTATATTTACCCCCATTATATTTATCCCAGTTATATTTACCCCTGCCTCCGAACAGTTTCATTATTTCATCATGGATACGTTCTTTTGCGGGTTTTAGAATAAGCTCTTTGTGTTTGATTAAAATATCCATTAAATCATTATCTATTTTGAATCCTGTTACAGCGGAAAATCTGAAAGCACGGAGTATTCTGAGCGGATCATCAATAAAATTTTCTTCTTTTATTCCTCGAATAACTTTGTTTTTTATATCTTCTATTCCACCTGTAATATCAATAAACTTTTCTTCTTTCAGGTCATAAGCTATTGCGTTGATTGTAAAATCACGCCTCATTAAATCTTCTTCAATTGTGTTTCCGCACATTTCTGCGATATCAAGATAGTTTTCTTTGTCTTTTAAAATGAGCCTGTATATTTTATTCTCATTATCAAGAGTTATAAAAGTTGCATCAAATTGCTCTGCAAGCTTTTTGGCGAATTTTTCTGCACCTTTTATGGTAATATCCCTATCCTTTATATCATTTACCTCTTTTCCCATAAGAAAGTCGCGTATGGAACCGCCGACAAGATATCCTTCGTGAATATTTTTCAGTATAAAATCATCCTTGATATTCATATATGATATCTCCAAGGGCTGCCGTTACGGCTGTATCAGCTTTCAAAATCAAATCTCCAAGGGAGATTACGGGTAATTTTTTTTCTTTGAAGAATTCGAATTCTCTTTGCGAAAATCCGCCTTCAGGGCCGATTATTACAAGTATTTTTTCACCTTTATTAATTGGATTTTTACTTAAATACTGTTTCAAACTCAGTTCAGTTGAACGCTCGCCAAACACTACTATTCGGTCAAAATCCTTTTCTATAACATTTTTTATGTCACTTATACCATAGCAAGTCGGGATTTTTGCACGCTCACACTGTTTGGATGCTTCATACATAATTTTTTGCCACTTTTCTATTTTAGCTTGTGCTACATCTTTTTTAACCGCACAATTGTCAGTTATAACGGGATAGACTCCTCTTACGCCCAATTCAGTTGCTTTTTCCATAACCGTTAATTGTGAATCACTTCTAAGCGGAGACTGTGCCAAAAACAAATCAAATTCTAAATCCCGCTTAGAGGGGTAAGATTTTTTAATTTCACAAGTTATCGTGCTATTAGTTATTTGAGTAATAATCGTTTCATATTGGATTTGCTCATTATCAATCAATAACAAATTTTCTCCGACCCTTGCGCGCAGGGCTCGTGCAATATGACGGTAATTTTCTTTATCGTTTATAGTAATAAATTTTTCTTGAATATTTTCTTTTGTAATAAAGAAGTGCGGCATAACTTACATCCTTATTGAAGTATTATACAATAAATTGAATTATCTTGCGCAAAAAAAGTTTGTCATTCTGAGGCAATAATTATTTATGCCGAAGAATCTTAAACACTTTATGAAAAAATTTTCCACCAATAAAACAATTGTTGGATTCAGAAATGACTATTCATATAAGTTACTTCGCCCTTAATGGTTATATGGCTCAGTATGACTTTTTTACTTGTTAAATCCAATTGGTCTGCGGTCTGAACCTTCACGTGTTTCTATGAATTTCTGAATTGATTTATCAAAATCTTCTTGATTAATTCTGAAGTTACGTTTATCTTTTCCTGTGATTGTGCCGTTTTCCATTTTTTCGTGAATGCCTGCTCTATCATAACCGAGAATATGAGCTTCATTTATTATGTATCTGATATCAGCACCGCTTGCATTAAGTTCAAACATTCTTTTTATTAGTGTTTCTTCATCAATATCTTTATCTATTGGCTTATTTGCGGAATGTATTTTGTAAATTTGTCTTACACCGTCCAAGTCAGGTTTTTTTGCTTCCAAATGTTTGCTTAATCTTCCCGAACGTGTCAAAGCTTTATCCAGCGCTTTAAAATTGTTTGTAGCACCAATTACATAAATATTGTCTTTACTTTGATCCAAATCACTAATCAGTGTTAGCAGTTGGTTTAGGGTTTTATCTCCGTGAACATCTGTTCCGCCTCTCGATTTTCCTATTGCATCGATTTCATCAATAAACAAAATACTTGGCTGTTTTTGTCTTGCTTCTTCAAATAAATTTCGCCAGTTTTCTTCCGATTCGCCAACCCATTTTGATTCCATCTCCAAACCGTTCAGACTGATAAAGTTGGCTTCCGCTTCATTTGCTAAAGCTCTTGCGATATGGGTTTTACCTGTCCCCGGAGGCCCGTATAAAATAAACCCTTTGTTGACGTCAAAGTTTTCGTACATCTCAGGATATTTTATCGGGAAAAGAATACTTCTTTTAAGTTCTTTTATGAGTTCATCTTGCCCGCCGACATCTTTAAAGGTTACTTTAGTCTCTTTTTCTTTTACTTCTCTTGAGAGCTGCGAAACGACTTTTCTGTTTAGTTTTTCAATTTCTTCTTGTACACCTTTTGAGAAATCTACGGCTTTACAGAAATTTTTTCTGTATCCTGTCAAATCTACTTTTGGTTTATCTTTTATTTGAAGAGCTTCTTTGTTATTCGGCATTATGATTAAATCATTATCATATATATAAAAACTGTCATTAGCGGTTAAAACATCCGTTTTAAGAGCTTCCGCATCATGAAGTCTTATATCATAATCATTCAAATTTATGACTTGTCTGTCTCCGTCTTTATCTTTGAAGAATCCAAGATATCCTTTGTGTTTTTCTTCCGGCAGGTAAAATACGCGTTTAATTAAAGTATCAATATTATCAATGCACTCAAGAAGTTTTAGTTTTGTTTGGCTTAAGCTTTTGCCGACAAGAATTACGTCTCCGTTCTCCATTTTTTCAAACATTGAAGCCAGTCTGTCCTCAAGCGGTATTTTTAGTACAAATTCTAAGGATTCCTTTGATACAGCTCTAAATGATATTTGATTATAGTTTTTATTTAATAAATTCAAATCTGTTATGTTATTTGAATAATTATTTTTAACTTGTTTATTATTTTTATTAATTTGACTGTTTAAAGCAATATTGTTAATTGGTAATATTTTCATTTTTGCATTTTTCCCCTTATATATTATCTAAAACCCCTAAAAAATAAATTTGCGGGTTAATATTATTTTCTTTTTAAATATGTTTCAAAACTTTTGTCTTCAACTGTATATCCGCACCCTTCGTGTAATTTACCCTGATAATTTATTTTTTTAGCAGGATAATTTCTGCACATTTTTAAACGTTTGTCGTAAACCGAACATAAGCCTTCTTCTGTCACATATTTACAGGCAAAAATCAAATTTCCTTCTTCATCTTTTCCTCTTATATAAAATCTTCTGTATTGAGGAAAAAGGAATTGCATAATTTTAAAATCAGTTGTTGTATATGTATCAAATGCATACATATAACGGCAGCATTTCCCGCACTTCAGACATTTACCCGTAATTTTGTATTCCATTTTTTCAGGCACAAAATATGATAAAAATTCATTTTTTAAAATTGTCAAAAAACTTAACATTCGGTTTGTGATATATCCCTATAAAATATTTCTTTGGTAAAATATAGTTAATAATATACAACACACAAAAAGTTGTAGTCAACGTAATTATCACAAAGAGCTTTTAAAGATATTTATGAGGAGTAAAATATATGGGAAATTACAATGTTCCTAAATACAAAAGACGTGTAAGTAAAAGCAAAGTTGCAGTTGATAATTCTATTTTTAGTTTATTAACTTATGCTCTTGTATTTGTAATAGGTATAGCACTTGCAGGATTATTAGCATTGAAACTTTATCTTGTTTCTCTTCCGCCTATAAAGAACTTAAATTCACTTAAACCAAATATTGTTACAACATTTTGCGCAAGTGACGGCGAGGTAATAAAAACTTTTGCAGCATATACATATTCAAATGTAGAACTGAAAGATGTTCCCGAACAGCTGGTAAAAGCACTTATTGCAACAGAAGACAAGAACTTCTATAAGCATGAGGGGTATGACTTATTTGGTCTTGCTCGTTCTATGGTGGCTAACGTACTTGCAGGACACGTTGTGCAGGGTGCAAGTACAATTACGCAACAGCTTTCTAGAATATTGTTCCTGTCTAATGAAAAAACTTTCACAAGAAAAATTAAAGAGCTTCAAGTAGCAGCTCAGATTGAAAAAACCATTTCCAAAGACAAAATTTTAGAAATGTATTTGAATAATGTGTACTTGGGTTCAGGAGCTTATGGTGTTAAAGGTGCGGCTAAAATATACTTTAATAAAGAGTTAAATCAATTAACTCTTCCAGAAATGGCTTTAATAGCAGGACTTCCGCAAGCACCGTCTGTATATTCACCTTATAATAACAAAGAATTGGCTAAAAAACGCAGAAATCAAGTTCTGCTAAGAATGTACAAAATGAAATATATTGATAAAGAAACTTATCAAAAATCAAAAGAAGCGCCTATTGTACTATCTACAATGCCTATAATGTACGCTACAAACAAGGCTCCGTATTTTTGTGATTATGTAATGAAAGACCTTCAAAAATTGGGATTTTCAGAAGATGAGATTGTAAACGGCGGACTAAAAATTATAACAACATTAGATTATAAATCACAAATAAAAGCTAATGAGGCTATTTTAGCAAACTTAAAAGCTTGGGGTATGACAAAAGATAAAAACCAAGCCGCTGTATTCTCATTTAGTCCTATTGACGGAAGAATTCTTGTTTATGCAGGCGGAAAAGATTATACAAAGAGCCAATATGACAGAGTTTCTCAATCACAAAGACCATCCGGTTCTGCTTTTAAGCCGTTTATTTATACCGCGGCAATTGAAAAAGGATTTTCTCCAAATGATATGATTGATGATTTGCCAGTAAAATTAGGCAATTGGACTCCCAGAAACTACGGCAATAAATATCGCGGAAAAATTCCTTTGTATACAGCCTTGATGGTTTCTTCAAATGTATGTGCCGCTCGTTTAATGGATGATATTGGTGTGAGACCGGTAATTCAGCTAGCAAGAGTTATGGGTATAACAACACCGATACCTTATGATTATACAATTGCACTTGGTTCAAACAGTGTTAAACTTTTTGAAATGACAAGAGCTTTTGGTGTTTTTGCGAACGGAGGTTATAAGGTTGAACCTTATGCAATAGAAAGAGTTGAATCTTCAAGAGGTACAATTCTTTATGAAGCAAGAAAAGCAAGAACAAGCAAAGTACTGAATATTAATACTGCAGCTACAATGACTGCAATTATGAAAACGGTAATTACAAACGGTACGGGCCGTGCAGCGAATATAGGCAAACCTGCAGCAGGTAAAACAGGTACGACAGATGACAGTAAAGATGCATATTTTATAGGTTTTACGCCTGATGTTGCAACAGGTGTTTGGGTAGGGAATGACGATAATTCTCAAATGGGCGGTGTAACAGGCGGTACTATTCCTGCTAAAATATGGCATGACGTAATGATTGTAGCAACTCAACAGTATGGGAATGCTGATTTTGAATACCCTGAAGTTGTTTTGAATCCGTTTAAAGCGTCAAGTGTTTCAGTTATACCGCAAGGCGCTGATGCTCAAAAAGCAGCAGATGAGGCTTTAGAAAGTGAAAAAGCAGATGATAAGATGCTGAAAGAAGAGAGGTTAACGCCTCCTGTTCCTCCGGTAGTAAAGCCGTTTCCTCTTAAATCAGAACCGTTAAAAAGAGAAACTCCTAAGATAGAAGTTCCTGTACAGAGAGGTGAGACGCAGACAAATAACTTTGCACCTATACCGTTACAATCTGCTCCTGTCGGACAATAGACTTTATAAATAAAAAAGGAAAAACAATTATGCAAACAGACGAAATAAAAATAGTTACAGGTGAGAATCCTACACAAAATGCAGGATTTGAACCAAATGACAGAATGATTGATTATGAAACGAGCAAAAATTTAAGCTATGCAGATTTAGTAAGTATATACAAAGGTTTAAATGTAATAAGTGAATTCTATGATGTTCTTGCAGCAGCAACAGCTACTCCTGTCGGAATTTGCGCGGTTTCATTAGGGAAAACTCTTTATGATGCAGTTACGGCTGTTATGGATTCTAATCCTGTTGATTTTATGAGTTCGACTATTTTGCTTTCAAACGAAGTTGACAGTGACCTTGCAAAAATGCTTAAGGAGACACATATTGTAGTTGCCCCAAAATTTACTAAAAATGCGATAGAGTATTTTGAAACTCATGATGTTTGTTATGTGACAATAAAAACGGCTTTAAAAGATTATAAAAAATACCTGTCAAATCAGATAACAGAGACTCCTTTGGGAACTCTAACTCAAACTCCAAATTTAAGCGAACTTGATAAGGATTCATTTAAAGTTGTTACAAAAATAAAACCTACTGTTGAGCAAGTTGAAGATGCTGTTTTTGCGTGGAAGGTTGCGAAACATGTTTCTTCTCGCGCAATTGTTGTCGCAAAAGATCTTAAGACTACCGCAATCTCTCAAGGTTTGCAATCGGCTTCAATTGAGTACGCCCTTGACTACTCTTGTGACAGGTCAAAGGAAGCTATACTTGCGTTTGATTCAAACATAACTCTGCACGATTTGAATGTGGCTGCACAAGGACGCATATCTTTGGTAATTCTTCCGTCTGCATCAAAAGAAATTGTTGAAAATGCAGATAAGCTGAATATGTCTGTAATTACAACAGGATTTACAAATCTGCTGTATTAATTTTACACAAAAGAGTAGTATATTAAGAGAAATTAACTATTTTGTTAAAATTGCTTTGATTTGCATATTTATGATAAAATATAATTATACATTGCTGTGGAGTCGGTAGGTGAAAAATCTATCATTTATATATAAAAATTTAATAGTTTTATCCTTGGTATTGACTGCCCTAACAGTACCATCTTCATACTGCTCCGCGCAAGATGAATCCGATGGTTTAATTAATGAAACGGATTATATTGAAGAATCAACCTACGATTCAAGTACAGCATATATTAGCGATATTGAGATTCTTGGCTCTAATATTATCAAGTCAGATTACATTCTTTCAAAGATGAAATTAAAAAAAGGTGATTTGTATGATAAAGAAGCTATGCAGCAGGATTTGAAAACTATATATAAACTCGGTTATTTTACCGAAAAAATGAAAGCAATCCCTGTTAAGAACTCAAATGGTACAATATCATTAAAAATCATAGTAGAAGAAAATTTACCTATTACGGACTTCACAGTAGAGGGTAATACAGTTGTATCAACAGAAGAAATTATGCAATATCTGCTTCCTCTTAAAGGAAAACCTCAAAACATCGCAGCAATAAATCAGGCAATGGAGCAGATTAATCAATGTTATTATGCAAAGGGATATATTTTATCAAAAATTGACTCCATATACGATGACCCCGATGGTACGCTTAATATAGGCATAACGGAAGGAAAAATTAATTCTATATCAATTACAGGAAACGAAAAAACAAAAGATTATGTAATTAAGCGTAATATAATGACAGAAGCCGGCAGTGTGTACAATGAAAATCAAATGAAACAGGATTTGGTCAGATTGTATTCAACTCAGGCATTCAAGGATGTTAACAGAACAATTGAAGCATCACCTGATGATCCGGATAAATTTGATGTTACGATAGAGTTGAAAGAACAAAGAACAGCATCTGTATCAGTAGGCGGAGGGCTTGATTCTGCTACCGGTGTGTTTGGTTCACTTGGTATAACAGATAATAACTTCCGAGGCAGAAATCAAAGAGTTTCTTTGACAGGTATGGTCGGTTCCGGTGTCTTGATGAGTGATTCGTCAATTTTGAGAAAGGTTAACTATCAAGCTGAAATTAGCTTTTTTGAACCTCATTTCTTGAATGCGGATAACTCATTAATGAGTAAGTTGTATTACAGAGATTTGGGCAGTTATCAAATTCCTCTTGCAATGGAACGCAGAATCGGAATAGAAAGCACATTGGCACATCGTTTGAAGGTGAACAAAAGGTTATCTTCTACGTTTACTTTAGGTGTTGAACATATTCATCTTTCGGAAGGTGATAAAGCAAGAATTGAAAGCCTATACAATTTGCACGGTTTGAATATAGCTGATCGTGCAAAAGAGCTTGAAGGCGGGCTATTCTTGAAGGTAGCTCCGGGTATATCTTATGACTCAAGAGATTCTGCGATAGTTCCCAGAAATGGTGTAATTGCTTCTGTAAGATTTGAAGAAGCTCTCGGGCTTGATGGATTTAGTAAAACAAACGGAAGGTTAACAGGTATGGCTAAAAAATATATACCTGTTGCTAAGAAGTCCTCTTTATCTTTCACAGGACGAGGCGGTTTGAAAGTTCATGGCTCTGATTTTCCTGAAATTATGGCTTACCGTTTAGGCGGTCCTTATACTGTCAGGGGGTACAAAGTTAACGGTGTAGGTACAGGTACATCGTTCATTATGGGTTCTGTAGAACTTGCTACCCCAATACCGTTTGTTGATAAGTTAAAACTGGCTTTCTTGCAAAATCTGAGATTAACATTCTGGGTTGATGCAGGTACTGTATTTGATCCTACAATATCAAGTATTATATACGATAGACCTCTTCATGCAATTACTGCAGGTGTAGGTTTGAAGATAAATATGCCGGGAGTAGGACCGTTGTCAATCGATTACGGCTTCCCGCTCACGAATCCGGGACCGAACGGAAATCGTAACGGATACTTTACGTTTGGTGTAGGCGATATGATGTATTAGTGATAATGTGCCTTGAAGCTAAAACATTAAGAAAATAAGAAAATATAAAATAATAAAAGTAAAAATGAAAGGAGTAATAACATGAAAGGTCTAAAATTAGGTTTAATAGCTCTTGCTATGATTGCTGTAACAGGTGTTGTTAATGCAGGAGGTGTCGGATATATTGATTATGCAAAAGTAATCGATAACTATGACTATGCAAAACAAGTAACAAAAGAAGTTGATGCTAAAGGTTTAGAAATGCAGCAATATCTTGTTGACAAAGAAAAAGAATATAAATCTTTAGATACACCTTTGAAAAAACAAACTTTTGAAGAAAGAGTTTCTCAAGAATTCAAAGCAAAAGAAACTGCTTATATGTCATTGAGAGAAAAAAGAGAAAAAGAAGTTTATACAAAAATTCAGGAAGCAGCGAAAGCTGTTATGGTTGAACAAAAACTTGATGCGGTAATGGATGCAAGAGGAGTATTTGTCGGTGGTGTCGATATTACTCAAAGTGTAATTCAAAAATTAAAAACTGCAAAATAACAAAACAAAAAGGAGTTCATTAGAAATAAAGGGAAGAAGTTTATGTACAACAAAAAAATGCAATATGTAATAAAGTCAGTTCCAACAGATGATAAGCAGGCATTAGAAGATTTGCTTAACAAAATGTCCGAAGATGGCTGGGACTTATATACAATGCATGAAGTTGAGACAGACGATTCTTACGAATTTAATTGCATTTTTATGAAACAAAAACAGGAAGAAGAGCAAACCGATTTAGATGATATTGTAAACATTACAAGCTTTAAATATAGAATGGAAAAAATGCTTGCAGCTCCTTCAAGTCCTTATGCTTCTTGTAAAGAGATTCAATTAAAAATTTCAAACCAAAAAGATCGTATTAAAAAGATTAAATCTCAGTTAGAAAGTGACAGTCTTTCTCCTGATGAGAAAAATCAACTGAATACTCAAATGTCGGATGAACTCAGACAGCTTGACAGCTTGAAGCAATCTTTGGTCAATGAGATATCTCCGGATACAATGTTTGCAACAATCAAGGAAGAAAAGTTTGTTGTTAATTTATCGGAAGAAATTCTTGAACTTATTTCAATGGAAGCTAATGATAATTTGCTTGCTGAAACAGTTAAAATCAGACAAAAACTTGCGGACTCTTTAGGGTATGTAATTCCTCATATTCATTTTCATAACAGTGATGAACTTAATCAAAACGAATTCAGTATAAAAATTCATGATATAGAGCTCTTTAGAACCGTTGTTTTCCCCGGATATGTTGCATACTATAAAGATGAGCTCAAAGGGTACAAAAGAACAGAGGATGATATTGTACTGAGTGATGAGATTACAGGTAAAAAGCTTATTTGGATTCCGCAGGAAAAAGTTAAAGATTTTTGGCTCCACGGTATGACTGCTGTTGAGTATATAGGTCGTGCAATAGAAGCAATTGCAATAGAAGAAGTTTCGGATATTATGGACTACAATGACGTTAACAAGTATGTAGAAAAAGTTATGGAAACAAATTCCTTCTTGGTTGATAATATTCTTCCTGATTTTATGGCAGCTTCTGATTTAAAATATCTTTTGACTTGTTTGATTAGAGAGCATGTTTCCGTTAAAAATATTGTTTATATTTTTGAAAAAATAAATGATTATGCAGGTGAACCTACAAAAGAAGATTTGCTTGATAAAGTCAGACTGGCTCTTTCTAAACATATTATAAAAGATTTGGCGGTAGAGGGAGAACTCAGAGTTATTGAATTTTCAGATGAAACATTAGAGAAAATATATGCATTCTTTAGCGAAGACGAAGATGAAAATATTATAAGAATTGAAGCAAAAGATGTTGAAGAGATTTCAAATAATTTAATAAAATTTGCAAAATCAAAGAAAATAAAGAATCCAACAATCGTTGTTCCGATGGATATCAGACATATGGTGTTTGTAATTTTAAGTGAATTTGTTCCGAATTTGACGGTTCTTGCTCACGAAGAACTTGTTTCCGAGTGTGATATTAAGTTTATCGGAAAAGTTTAAAAACATCTTGATTGCCTTACCGGCTTATTTAATATTTTGTTCTTTGAGATTATTCTATGGTAAAGTTAGGATGCATAAGGTAGAGAATATCTTATGCAAGAAAGGATTTTTATGAACAAAAATATTATTTGGATTTTACTTATTTTCTTAGTCCCTATTGCCGTATATTTCGGTTTAACAAGAGAAAATCTAACACCTCCGCCAGCAGTTGCTCTTACAACAGGAGATGAGATAATAAAATTTTCTTCTCCGATGTGCTATGAATGTCAAGAGCTTGAAAAAGTTATGGCAGAAGTATTTCCAAGATACAACGATAAGATTAATTTACGTAAAATAGACGTAACAAAGCATGATAAAAACGTTAAAGCCTTGATAAAAGAATACAATGTTACTCTTGTACCGACTACTGTATTCAAAAACCAAGACGGTCGTGTTACAAGAAGAATAGAAGGCTCTATGCAGCCAAAAATTTTAGAAAATTACATAATAGAATTAATAAACGAGTAAGGTTATATATGTTACATTGGCTATTATTATTTGTATCAGCATTTTTAGGCGGTGTTATTGCTTCAATATCGCCCTGTTCGCTTGCAATGCTTCCTTTAATGATTGGTTATGTCGGAGGTTGCTCTAAAGAAACTCCGTATAGAACATTTATTCAATTAAGTTGTTTTGTCTTAGGTACAGCAATTGTTTTTACGATAATCGGCATAATTTGTGCAATTACGGGGAGTGTATTTGCTTCAGCTTTGGGTGGTTATTTTACCATTATTATGGCATCTTTGCTTTTTGTTATCGGGCTTAAGATTACTGGTATATTGGACTTTGAGATACCTGTTATTATAAAATCAATGCCTCAAAATAACACAAGCTCGCTGGTTATATATCCTTTGCTTTTAGGTATAGCTTTCGCTCTTGCGGGAACACCCTGTTCTACTCCGATTTTAGCCGGAATAATGGTGTTTGCAGCTATGGGGAAAAATCTTCCGGCAGCTGTTATCATGCTGTTTTTATTCGCAATAGGGCAGGGATTAATTCTTATTATTGCCGGATTGTTTACATCAGGGTTAAAAAATATTAAAAAGTTTTCGCATATCACGGATAAAATTGTAAAAATCAGCGGTTGGTTAATAATTTTAGTTGCTATATACCTGTATTACAAAGTATTTTCACCATTAATATAAATAATTATGAACAAAAAGAATTTATTATTTGTTTATTAAATGTTGATAGTTTAACTATGACTAAAAAGGAGAATACTATGTCAGAAGAATTAAAATTAACAGAAGAAAAAGAACCTAAATGTTTTTGTCAAAGCAAAGGGTTTAGAAAGTTTTTAGTAATTGCACTTGGTACATTTGTAGGTGTGTATTCTGCATTAAGTTTGTTCGCAGCAATTCATAAACCGCAAATCCCGCCATGCCCATTCGGTGGTTTCTATGCTCCTCCTGCACCTATGGCTGCTCCATGTCCATTTAAAAATCATAGAGAACATTTCGATAAGGGCTTTATAGGTGATAGAGGTGATTTTCAAAAAGCAGTAAGAGGAGATAAAAAAATCGCTCCTTTTGATAAAGACAGATTCGATGATAAAGATTAACTTTATGCAATATTAATAAAAAGATTGTTGTTTGATTCAAACAACAATCTTTTTATTTTACTATTAAATATTTAATATATATCTCATGCATGTCGTTTGTATACAGTTTTAAGTTGTGTAACAATTTAAAAAATTTTTCTTAAAAAAAGGCAATTTCTGAAGATAAAAATACTTTATATATATGTAAGACGAAATTAAAAGGATGGAAAAACAAAAACAAAGGTTAAGGTAAATAAACCAAAACCTTTATAAAACAAGACTTTTTATACTCTCTCTTAATATCCTCGTGTTTATTTAATGTTGCTAATTATTCGTTAGCAACTTTTCTTTATTTCAAAGCCTCCTAAATAATTATTTAGGAGGCTTTAAAGAATAATATTGAAAATATTTACACTTTATAATAATTCTTTTAAATAATTTGGAAGAGCAAATCTTGCGTTGTGGTATTCTTTGTTATAGATTTTGCAAGTTTTAGTGATTGCTTCGCCGCGTCTTTCGTCGTAGTAAGAAAGCGGTTTAACATCTTCCGAACAGAAAGCCCATGCCCAGTATCCTCCCGGGTATGTTGGGATATTGGAAGTATAAGTTGAAACAATAGGGAATACTCTCTTAAGTTGAGTGTACATTTTTTTAATTTCTTCTTTGTTTGTAAATGGTGATTCTGACTGAGCAACCATTATACCGCCTTTTTTCATTGAGCGTTTCACGTTTGTATAGAATTCGTCAGTGAACAAACCTTCTCCCGGTCCCATTGGGTCTGTTGAATCAATCAAAACTATATCAAACATATTTTCTTTATCTTTAATATATTCAATAGCATCTTCTACTAAGATTTCACATTTTGGGTTATCAAGTTCGCAAGAGATTGTTGGCAGATATTTTTTGCAGGCATCAATAACCATACCGTCTATTTCACAGAGAACAACTTTTTCTACTGTATCGTGTTTAAGAACTTCTCTGACTGTTCCGCCGTCACCTCCGCCTATAACAAGAACTGTTTTTGGACATGGATGCTGCATCATAGGAATATGAGCAATCATTTCGTGATAATGGAATTCATCACCCTCTGTTGTCATCATTAAGTCATCAAGAGTAAGAACTCTTCCGAGTTTAGAATCTGTATCAAAGATTTCTACTTTTTGGAACTTTGATTGCTCAGAAAACAAAATGTCTTTTGTTTTTATAGCAATTCCATATCCTCCCGGAGTTATTTCTTTATAAATATTTTGTTCTTTATCTATGCCTTGTAAAACTATTGTTTGTGTCATTTTAAACTATTCCTCCTGAAAGTATATGTATATGCAGATGGAAAACTTCCTGTCCTGCTTCTTTACCTGTATTTATTACTGTTCTGTACGATTTAATACCGAGTTTTTTTGTAACTTCTTTTACTGTCATCATTAATTTCCCTAACAATTTTTCATCATCAAGTTCATTTAATGACTCAACATGCATTCTCGGAACGACAAGAAGATGAATATTTGCTTTTGGATTAATATCTTTAAATACAACTGCGTATTCGTTTTCATATACAAATTCGGTACCGAACTCACCGTTTATAATTTTGCAAAATATACAATTATCCATTATATTTATCCTTTTACCCTTACTGTTTTTTATAATTAGTTAAAATCAAATCTTTTAGTGTGCTGTCATTAAGTTTTAATGCTTTTTTTAATGAAGCTTCATCAACATCTGCACCTGATTTGACAAGAAGAGTTGATATTTCTTCGCTCTTTTTAGAAAGTGCTAAAGTCAGCATACTTTTTCCTGTCGACATGTCATTAACTTTTGCTCCGTGCTTAATAAGGACTTTTACTGTGTTAACATTTTGAGTTGATATAGCAAGCGCCATTAGAGACTTCCCGTTAATTTGTTGGTTTGGGTCTACTCCTGCTGTTAGAAGCTTATCAACAATTTCAGGTTTATTTAATTTTATTGCCCAGTATACGGCAGGCATTTTCAAAATAGTAGTATTCGGGTCATAACCTGAAGCTATGAATAAACTTATTACATCTTTATCACCATTTTTAACTGCCTTAAGAATCCCTGTAGCATTGTAGTTATAATTTTTTTGAATGATTTGTTTGATAATTTGCTCTTTCGGAGTCAAATCATCAGAAGCATTAACCGATATTGCTCCAAAAATGAGAACTGATATTAAACTAACAGTCAGTAATTTTTTCATACACTTCCCTCCTTAAAAATTATATCATGATTATTTAATAAAATTAGATTGATTCCGATAAATTATCCTGCTTATATGCATTAACTCCAAGTTTGTCACAGCGTTCATTATATGGGTGTCCTGCATGTCCTTTTACCCATTCAAATTTATATTCATGCCCCTGCATTGCTTTCAAGAGCCTTTGCCAAAGTTCAACATTTTTGACGTTTTTCCAATTTTTCTTAACCCAGCCGTCAATCCATTTTTTGTTAAATGCATCACATACGTATTTTGAATCTGATACAATTGTGACATCTGCAGGTTTTTTTAGTGCTTCAAAGCCCACAATCACGGCTAATAATTCCATTTGGTTATTTGTAACGTGTTTGTATCCTGCGGAAAATTCTTTTTCGTGTTTTATGCCGTTGGAATCAACATAAACCAAAATTGCGCCGTATCCTCCGGGTCCTGGGTTCCCGCTGCATGCCCCGTCTGTGTATAGAGTTACTTTAACTTTGTCTGTCATAAGTACAATTAATGCATAAAAATACCCTCTTGTATATAAGAGGGTATTTTATGTTCATCAAAATTTTATTCAGCCTATGCAGCAACGCCTTGGATTTCAGAGATAAGATATTTAGCAACCCATTCAAAATCTTTGTTGCAGCTTGCAGCTTTTTTAAGGTATTCAACAGAAGCTTCACCGATTCTGATAAGTGTCATAGCAGCAACACCTCTTTTTACACCTTTAACTGTTTGAAGTTGGTTAACGAGTTCAGGAACTACTACTGAACCTTTATCTACCAAAATGTTTTCAAGCTGGTTTTTAGTTGTATTATCTGCTGTTTCTAACTTATTAAGAATTTCAGTAACTGTTGACATTTCTATCTCCTTCTAAATTTATTTTTCATTTGCAATTTTATTATAGACTAAATTTTTACAAAATTAAGATTTCTTTGCATAATCTTAATATCATCTTAAACTCTTCTTTACATCTCGCATAACTACTTGATAAATAGAGGGTTTTAGGATAAAATCAAGATAATGAATTTTCCGTTTAATGGTGTAAATATATTTTGTAAATATAAAGAGCAAAATATAAGATTAAATGAAAGGGGTTTATGAATAAGATTCAGATAAAAGCAGAGGTTTTGGCTACGCTTACGGCGTTAGCTACGACGACAAAACCTGATCCGGCTCTAATCACGGATTTGAGAAATATAGAAGATAAAAAAGCGGTTCTTGATATCTTGATAAGAGAGCTTATTACAGCGCCTGAACAAAAGGCAATGCTTGTATGCTGGCTTTTAACAGAGCTGATTGATAAAGACATGCTCTCAGATGAACTGTGGAACGTAATTAAGGCTCCTGAATATAATGACCATGTTAAGATGATTGCGTTTAACATGCTCAAAGATTTGGGTAATAAAGTTGATTATGATGTTATAAGCGGGTACTTCGAACAGTTTAATGAGCTTATTAATGAAGAAACAAAGCAACTCCTTGAAACAGCTATAATGAACCCTGAAGCACAAATTGATTTTATGGATTTTCTGAATGCAATTTCCGATAATGACAAAATTACCTTAATAAAATCACTTGAAGAAGACTATGCAGACGATAGTCTTGCAAATATTCTGATTCCTGTATTTTTGTACTATATGGACTCTGAGGTCGGATTTACAGCTTTAGAGATTTTGGGCAGAACAAAATCTCAGCTTGCTTATCACGCAATAGAAAAAGCTAAGTCTTTTGCCCCGCAATCATTGCATAGCAGAATGAACAAAGCGTTATCCGAACTAAAGATGTCCGGTATAAGAGTTGATAAAACAGAAGAATTTTACAAAAATATTCTAAAAGAATCTAAACCTTATAAAACTTATGTTTCATTTCCTGATGGGCACGGAAATATGGCGATTATTTTCTCAAGAAAAAGAGAAAACGGATCTCTCCAGTTCTTGGCAATAGTTGTAAATCCAAGATATGGAATTTTAGATGCATTTGGCTTCCATACGATGACTGAGCAGGATTTTTATAGAGTCGTCGATAAATTTTATAATTATCAGGAAAGATATGATGTCAAGCCGGAAATAGTTAAGCATATTTTGAATCAGGCGGAAGAAAATTCTCATGCAAATGACGAACCAATCCCTTACGAATATATTTGCTGGCAAAGCATTCTGCTTGATATTACACCTGAACGTCCTGAACTTGATATTGAGAAAAAAGAACTTAATCAAAAAGATATTGATAAGCTATGTTTGAGTGAATACGTTCAGAACTGGTTTTTTGATGAAATTACATCCGATACTTTTGCAAGTTTTATTGAGAAGTTGTCAGAAGAGTATAAGAAAAATAACTTTAATGTAGATGCCGATAAATTTATTGCGGATCATTATGATGAAATTTATACCGCGCCCGAGCTTGCTTATAAGCTTGTAACATTTAGTCTTGCGGCTTATTTAAGATACACTAAAGGTGATATAGAACTGGCTCAAATATTCTATTCATTAGGTACAAATTATCAGTTCTTGACTAATATTGTACGGAAAAGTATTTATGAATATTATGTCGGATTAAGATACGTTCTTAAGAATAAACAGAAAACCAAGAATGCTTTTCAAACTAAAACTTCCCAAGAAGGTGCTGATTTTAAACTGCTTCAATTGGATTTGATTATATCGAGCATAGAAGCAAGGTGGGTTGATAATGCATAAAATAATGGCGCTTGATGTTGGGACAAAACGAATAGGTATAGCATTGAGCGATTTTTTGCATGTTATTGCAACTGCGCATTCTACAATTTCAAGACAGCCTGAGAAAAAGGCGCTTGAGGAAATCCAAAGGATTGCAAAAGAAAACCATGTTGAGAAGATTGTTGTGGGGCTTCCTAAAAACATGGATGGTTCAATCGGGTTTCAGGGACAGGATTGTATAGATTTTTCACAAAAAATTATTGGTTTTGATATAATATTAGAAGATGAAAGGCTGACTTCCGAAGAAGCTGAAAGCAGACTTCGGGCGAGGAAAGTTGATTTCAGAAAAAATAAGGGACTTGTGGATATGGAAAGTGCCTGTGTGATACTTGAACAATATTTAGGACGGTAAATTATGAGTGAAGAACAACAAGAACAACAATTTGTAGAAGTTTTATGGGAAGACGGAAGTAAAATTAATTGTGAAATCTATGATGTAATAGATTATGAAAACAAGACGTATGCTCTTTTAATTCCTCAAGACGAAGATAGTGAAGAAGAGGAAGAAATGATTGTCATGGAATACGTAGAAGAAGATGAAGACAACGGATTCTTTAAAACGATTGAAGATGAGGACGAATTTAACAGAGTTTGTGAATATGTTCAATCTCTTGAAGAAGAATTTGATGACGAGGAAGAATAGTTTTGTTTGAACGATTTACTGAAAGAGCACTTAATGTAGTTTCCGAAAGCCAGCGTCTTGCGGGTGTAATGGGCTGTATGGAGGTATCGCCCGAACATTTGCTTCTTGCGCTTGTAAATGAGGCAAAAGGAGTTTCTTTAAAACTTTTCAGAATGTTTGGGATCTCTTCCGAAAGACTTCAGCCGGAGGTTGCAAAATATGTTAAAACAAGTTCAAAAAGATACGAAAATATAACTTTTAGCCATGAGTGCAAAGAAATTTTGAAACATACTTTAGACTTGGCAAGTAAATCCGGAAATAACAATATTCTTTTTGAACATTTATTTTTATCGGTTATCGCAGATAAAAACTCTAATATTCAAACCATTTTGGAGAAGTTTAACTTTGATTATTATGCATCACGCGACATTTTAACTAAACTTGTCCAAAGAAAGATAAAGCGCCTTGAACACCCAGAAACAGAAGAAGAAGCAATTAAAAGTGATTTTGAATCAATTTATGAAGGGGAAGCGCTTTCGGGAGTTTTTGACAGGGCTGTTTCAAAGCTTTCTGCCAAAGGATATGAGATATTGGGTACTGAACAGATTGTATCTTCCATTTTGGAAAATTGTGACTCTGAACTTGTCAAGACTGCAAATAAATTCGGATTAAATACAGAGAATTTTGAGGCAAAGCTTGCTGAACAGCAATCAAGACAATCAGAGTATGAAGGTAAAAAAATAATTTTTACTCCGAACGCATTTTTGATGATGAATAATGCTTTTCAGATAGCAAAGGAACTGGGCTCATCAGAGATTACACCGGAGCATATTATTTTAAGCCTGCTAAAGAATAAGAAAGGTATAGCTTACGATATTATTAATGAGTTGGATATAAACGGCGATGAATTATCGGAAGAGATTTTAAAACCTATCGAAAAACAAATGCCCGAAACGCTTTCCATTATGAAATATGCTAAGGAAGAGGCAAGAAGAATCGGAAGAAATGTTGTCGGCACGGAAATGTTCCTGCTTGGTATTATATCTGAAGGGACAAGCGTTGCTTTTGAGGTTTTGAACGATTTAGAGATAACAATGAAGGATGCGCGTCTTGTAGTTGAGAATCTTGTCGGATATGGAGATGAGTATTTTGATAAGGAAATAACTTTCACTCCGAGAGCAAAAAAAGTTCTGGAAAGAGCATGGCTTTCAGCAAAGACGCAAGGTAAACAAAAAATAGAGGCAACTGATCTTTTGCTTGCTATATTAGATGAACCGAATTCTCTTGCAATGAAAGCGCTTGACCAGCTCGGAGTAGATGCGGTAGAGATTCGTCACGGTATAAAATATGATAGATAGAATTGTCGAATTTTTAAAGAAATATCATCTTGAGGACAAGACTGTTATAGTCGGATTTTCCGGCGGATATGATTCAATGTGCCTTTTGGATATTCTGTCAAAAGTAAAAGATTTACCTGAATTTTTTGATTTTAACGTTATTGCTGCACATTTTAATCACAATTGGCGCGGAGAAGAATCTTTAAGAGAACAGGAAGTCTGCAGATTGTTTGCAGCTTCAAGAGGGTTTGAGTTTTATACAAAAACAGCTCCTTCTAATCTTAAAAAAACTGAAAATGATGCAAGAATTGCAAGATACGAGTTTTTTGAAGAAGCATATGAAGAGTATGATGCAGATGCTGTTTTTACTGCACATAACAAAGATGATAATGCAGAAACGGTTTTGTATAGAGTTATAAAAGGCACAGGAGTAATAGGACTCAGAGGAATCTCAGAAAAAAGAAAATATTTTTACCGCCCGCTTTTAAAAACTTACAGAAAAGAAATAATGGAATATTGCAAGAAAAATAACCTTACTCCAAATGAAGATTCTTCTAACAATAATACCGAGTACAAAAGAAATTTCTTGAGACTTAATGTAATACCGACTTTAGAAAAAATCAATCCTGAGGTAAAAGAAGCGCTTAATACTTTGGCAGAAAATGCAATAAGCGATAATGAAATTATTGAAGAATTTCTTTCTTCGATAAGGCCAAGAGTATTTGATGTAGACAGAATTAGAGTAGAAGAATATAAAAAGCTTTCAATTCCTATAAAAAAACGTTTTGTGTATGAATATGTTCAATTACTAGGGCTTGATTATGATTCTAAAAAAGTTAATGAGATATTTGATTTTATTGAATCTAATATAGATAAAAGAAACGGTTCGACATTATCGCTTGCAACTGCTATGTGGCTATATACTGATAATAAGACAGTAGAAACAATTCCTCATAAAAAACAGGTTCTTGCGGACAAACTTAAGCCAATAAAGATCGAAAAAGAAGGTACATATAAGTTTGGAGAAACTACTTTTACCATTAAAAAATATGCGGAAAACGAACTGTTTATCTTCCCTGAATCAACAGCTAATTTTGCTTATGTTGATTTATCGGAAGAAAAATTCCCGCTTACAATCAGAGCAAGAAAAGAAGGGGATATTATTACACCTTTTGGTATGAACGGTTCTATGAAGCTCAAGAAATATATGAACGGAAAAGGAGTTTCTAAGCATAAACGAGATGATATTCCGCTTTTATGCTCCGAAACAGAAGTTTTGTGGGTTGCCGGGGTTGGAATAAGTAATAGAATAGGCGTTAAAATAAAGCCTACACACGTAATTGAAGTAGAAGCAAAAAAATAAGAGGTAAATTGATTAATTATGGTTAAAGAAGATAAAATAAAACCGTTATTAACAGAAGAAGAAATTCAAGATGGAATTCAGAAGCTTGCTGACGAACTTAATAAAAGATATGAAAATAAAGAAGTCTATCTTATTTGTGTACTAAAAGGTTCGGTTATGTTTATGGTTGATTTGGCAAAACGCTTAACGATGCCCGTAAAGATGGAGTTTGTAAAATTATCAAGTTATGGGTCCGGTACAACATCAAGCGGAAAAGTTGTTGCTGTTGACATTACTTTGCCGGATTTGAGCGGTAAAAATGTTTTGGTTATAGAGGATATTGTTGATTCGGGGCATACTGCAAGATTTATGATTGATTATCTTAATAACAGATTTAAACTTAATGATTTTAAATTCTGTGCCCTTTTAAATAAAAAAGTTAAACGCGCAGTTGAGGCAGAAGCAGATTATTATTGTTTTGAGGTAGATAATAAATTCCTTGTGGGGTACGGTTTGGATAAGGATGGATGTTACAGAAATCTGCCTTATATAGGATATATAGAGGTATAAATATTTAAGGAGGAATTAATGTACGATATTAGAAAAATTAGTGAAGATATTATATATATAGGTTGTTCGGACAGAAGGCTCGCTTTATTTGAAAGCGCATATCCTATTCCGAGTGGTATTTCATATAATTCATATTTAATTTTAGACGAAAAAACAGTTCTTATGGATACAGTTGACAAAGCATGTTCAGGACAATTCTTCCAGAACCTTGAGGCAGGATTAAACGGCAGAGAGCTGAATTATTTAATTATTCATCACATGGAGCCTGACCACTGCGCTTTGCTCGAAGATGTTATTGCTATTTACCCTGAAGTTAAAATTGTCACTACTGCAAAATCGGTAGCTTTAATTAAGCAATTTTTTGATTTTGACATAGACTCTCGTGTGATGGTTGTTAAAGAGGGAGACAGTTTAAACACGGGTAAACACGAATTTATATTTACCCTCGCTCCTATGGTTCATTGGCCTGAAGTTATGGTATCTTATGATAAAACTGATAAAACTTTGTATTCAGCGGATGCTTTCGGCTCATTCGGTGCTATAAACGGAAATCTTTTTGATTCGAATGTTAATTTTGAGAAAGATTATCTTGATGAAGCAAGAAGATATTATACAAACATTGTAGGCAAATACGGGCCTCAGGTTCAAATGCTTCTTAAAAAAGCAAGCTCACTTGATATTAAAACTATTTGCCCCCTTCACGGTTTGATTATAAAAGACAATATATCTATGTTTACAGAAAAATATGACAAGTGGTCAAGATATGAAGCTGAGGAAAAATCTGTTCTTATCGCTTATTCTTCAGTATACGGAGGAACGGAAAATGCGGTAAATATTTTGGCAGGTAAATTGGCAGACAAAGGTGTTAAGGGGATGAAAATGTATGACGTATCTCATACTCATTCATCTTATGTTCTTTCTGATGCATTTAAGTATTCGCATATAGTGTTTGCGACAACAACTTACAATAACGGTATTTTTGAGACAATGGAACATCTTCTTCATAATATATCTGCCCATAACCTCCAAAACCGCAAGGTTGTTCTTATACAGAATGGTTCTTGGGCGCCGACTTGCGGAAATGCAATGAAAACTATTTTAGAAGGGCTTAAAGGTACGGAAATAATAGATGAATCAATTTGTATAAAATCAGCTTTAAAAGAAGAACAGCTTGCAGAATTAGATTGTCTTGCAGACAAAATGGTTAGTAGTTTAAATTAAAAGGAGAAAAATTATGCAAAAGTATGTATGTTCAGTGTGTGGTTATGTTTATGATCCGGCAGTAGGCGATCCTGATAATGGTATCGCACCAGGTACATCATTTGAAGATTTACCGGAAGATTGGGCTTGCCCTCTTTGCTCAGTAGGCAAAGATATGTTTAATGCTCAATAGTAAGGTTTAAGTAAGAAAAATAAGTGCGGAACAATATAATATTTTTTGTTCCGCACTTATTTACTTAATAATTCTTTTTATAAGTTCTTTAGCATAGTCCATCTTGAAGGAAAGATTTAAAACCGTATAAAGGATTCCGCAGAATAGCGTTACGACTACAATTTTAGAGAATTCAAATATATACTTTGGAAGTTCAATATTATTAAACCATACGCAGATAACCCATCCTGCGATAAATGTTATAATTCCGGCTAAAGCCATTTTACCAAAATTTATATATAGTGATTTATAATCAAGTTTAATTTGTCTGTGCATAAATAAACCGAGCATTGTTGCGTTGAATAGGGTTATAAATGAAGTAGAAAGTGTAATTCCTGCTATACCCATATTAAGTTTTAGTATAAACAGCCAGTTTAAAAATGCTTTGAGTGCAATTGATGATGTTGCAATTACAAATGGTGTTTTAGAATCGTTGTAAGCGTAATATACTCGTGTAATTGAATCTCTGAATACATAAGGCAAAATAGAGAATGATAAGAAGCATAAAGCTTCTGATACCATAATAACTGCATTAGAATTGAAGGCCCCGCGCTCAAATACAAGTGATATACCGTCTTGTGCAAGTAATAATATTAAAATTATCATAGGTATAGCAGCAAAAAAGAGAACGCCAACACCTTTATTAAAATACGTTCGGATTGATTCTTCGTTTCCTTCTCCTGCAAGTCTTGAAAAAATCGGGAAAAGAGGAACAAGAAATGCCGTTACTAAGATTCCTACGGGGAATTGGAAAATCCTGTTTGCAAATACAACAGCTGTCCAAGCGCCAAGAACCAAATTTGAAGCAAAAAACATGTCTATATATATGCTTATTTGTCCTATTGTCGAACTCAAAATCGCAGGGAAAAGAAGTTCGGTAATGTTTTTAAATTGCAGATTATTTTTTATATCCAAATTTGGTTTTATTCTGTATCCTATTTGTCTTAATTTTGGAAACTGGATAAGTATTTGGCAAATTGCACCCAATACAGTAGCTCCGGCAAGTACGTATCCCGAATGATCATTATGTGCAAGTGAGATTGAGATAATCACAACAAGACTCAAAATCATAGGTGAAAGATTTGGTAGAATGTACTTTTTATGTACAACCAGAAGTCCGTAATAAATACCTATAATTCCGCCGATTAGAATAATCGGTGACATGATTTTGAAATGAGCAGAAGCTAGTGCGACAAGTTCGGGACTACCCGCAGAGATTATGAGCCCCATAATCTTATCCGAGAAAAAGAACCCTAAAATTGCGCAAAGCGCAAAGAATATAAAAGATACTGTTAAGAATGTATTATATAGTCTGTTAACCTCTTCTGAGGGTTTATCTTCTGCTCTTACAAGTTTTGAAAACACGGCAACCGCGGCACTGTGAAAAGGTCCTCCGACTCCGCCCAATATAATTATTGCAAGAGAAGGTATTTGAAGTGCATAAAAGTATGCATCAGATACGAGAGTTGCACCATAAAAGTTTGCAACAACCATATCACGGACAAAACCTATAAGTTTGCTTGCAATCGTTACAACGGCAATAAGCCAAGCCGCTTTAAGAACTCCGCCTTCAAGATTTTTTGAATTGTTTTGACTTGCTTCTTCCAAAATTTATCCTTTATTATTCTTCTTCATCATCCTGATAGTTTGGCTTGTTGTATTTTTCAACTAATTCAATATATAACTTTACAGAACGTCCTAACGATGGTGCGTGGAATGTAACAGTATTAAATCCGTCATCAATGTATCTTGAGATATCAATTTTGTGTTCTCTGTGAAAAATAGGCATTGAAAGAGAAAATTCATGTTCTCTGCCGTTGATCATAACAGCTATTTTAGGAGAACTGGTTTCAGTTACAACAATCTGTGCTCTTCCAATTGGAGCCCAGAATGTTTGTTTAACATCTTCACCGCTTACGGTTACGGGAACGGTTCCCAGGTTTATATCAGTATAATAGTGTCTCAAAATATTGTAATACGGTTGTTTAAGCTTTGTTGCCATATACCCTGCTCCGAATTGGCTCATCCCGACACCATGCCCAAAACCTCCGCCGAAAATTTTTATAGCTTGTACATTACCATAGTTATCGATTGTTTTTTCAAACACAGCATTTGCGCTCGGAAGTGATATACCGTCTTTTTGGAATGTTCTTCTTACAACAAGCTCTTTAGAAACTATGTAACAACCTTTGGTAGTAAGGATTTCAACTTCCATTATCTTACCGGAGCGGCCTCGTTTCATTACTTTTATATCTTTTATTTTTCCTATATCTTCATGCTCTCTTACTGCAGGATGCACAAAACCCGTTTTGGATTGTGCAGGGAGTGTTTTTCTCAAAACATCCTCCAGCTCTCTAACTCCCCATTCTTTTGACCATCTGTAATAAGGAGATTCAATATCAAAAGATGGAACTCTTGCTTCATAGAATTTTTTAGCTTTTATATCATCATCAAGCGGTTCAAAATCAGATTTATCAGGAACTGCTTTTAAATACGGCTTCGTAGGAGAAGGAAAAGCTTTGGTGTTAGGATCGGAAAAAGCATTTGAATAACTTTCAGTGTATCCGCCTGCTGTTGAGCTGTACAATGCTAAAATAAGTTCATTGTTATGCAGAGCTACGACTCCGTCTGTTTCCATAACAGCACGGGTAGAAAGTTCTTCTTCTGTATTCGCGCCAAAATATACTTGGCTTGCAACGCTGTCTACAACATTAAATTCTTTATATGCTTGTGTCCTTGGTGTGAGTACATAGTTCCTTGCAGCAACAGCTTGTGCTTTCAAAGCTTCAAGCCCAAACCTTACAGGCATTTCGTTGGGCACAACACCTTTCAGATATTCTTGGGTTTCAACAAGGTTAACAATATAAAATCCGTCTCTATTATTACTTTGAACAATCTCAAAAGCTCCGTGATAAAGAGCAGGTTTTCCTTTTCTTGTTAAATCTCTTACACCGAGTAATCCTTTCGGACTTATAAGAACTAAATCCTGAAAAACATGAGCACGGTTTTCTATTTCTACTATCAAACCCTTTTGGCTCATTCTTATGTTTATGTTTGTATCAGGAGAAACTCTTGTTATAACAGATTTCGTAGCTTTGTCGCAAAGCTCGCATTCGGCAGTACCATAGAGCGTAACTTCCTGTTTTTTTACATTTTGGAACTTATTATCCGTAATTCCGACTCTTACAATATCAAAATCATTAAGAGCATAGACGCTATTAAAGCTTAGCGCAAGTCCCAACAAAATTGAACTTAATACTATTTTCCATTTTCCATTTTTCATTTTTAATTTTTTAATTCCCAAACAGTACCTTCCTTAGAATCTTTTAATACTATTCCGGCATTATCTAACGATATTCTTATTTTATCTGCAATTTCCCAATTTTTTTCTGCTCTTGCAATCTTTCTTTTTTCAATAATTTCTTCCATTGAACCGAAGTTTTCACCAAGTTCAGAATTGATAATATTTAATTTTTCTTGAATTTCTTCTTCGCTTAAAGTAGCTTTTTCAAACGTAAAACCAAGAGTTGAAGCAAGCTTGTAAAGGAGTGTGTATGCATAATCAACATCTTTATTCGCTTTATTAGTCAAATCAAACAGCACTGCAAGCGCTTTAGAGGTATTTAAATCATCATCCATAGCTTCAACAAAAGCTTTATATTCGTCATACTGAGTTATGTCTATATTATCATTCACTGCACCTTTAGCATTAAGCATACGTTTTACGCCTGCTTGTGCAGAAGATAATGCTTCGTCGGAAAACTCAACAGGCATTCTGTAATGGTTTGTAAGGATAAAGAACCTGATTGTATTTGAGTCATAATTTTTGAGTAAGTCATCTATGGTTAAAAAATTACCGAGAGATTTTGACATCTTTTCTTTATTGATAGTTACAAAGCCATTGTGAAGCCAGTAATTAACAAACTTACAGCTGTTAGCACACTCGGATTGAGCTATCTCGTTCTCGTGGTGAGGGAAAATTAAATCAGCTCCGCCGGCGTGAATATCAATTGTCTTACCTAAATATTTTCTGCTCATTGCTGAACATTCTATGTGCCACCCCGGACGTCCGACACCCCAAGGTGAATTATATCCGAATTTTTCATCTTTTTTCCAAAGTGCAAAATCAAGCGGATCCTCTTTTTGTTCCCCTACTTCTATTCTTGCTCCGCTTTCTAATTGGTCAATCGGCTGGCCGCTTAATGAACCGTACTTACCGAACTTTTTAACTCTGAAATATACATCTCCATTTGCTTCATAGGCGTATCCTTTGGCAATCAAATCTTTTACCATTGATATCATTTCCCCTAAGGTTTTGGTTGCAAAAGGTTCTATATCAGGGGGTAAATTATTTAGTTTTTTCATAGAATCACTAAATCTTTGATACCAATATTTAGAAACTTCTTCAGGCGTTTTTCCTTCTTTTTCAGCTTTTTTAAGAATTTTATCGTCCACATCGGTTACATTTCTGCAATATGTAACATCATATCCTTTGAACTTTAAGTATCTGTATAAAACATCCCAAGTTATATAGCATCTTGCGTGCCCAAGGTGTGCATTATCGTATACCGTTGGTCCGCAAACATACATTTTAACCTTATTGTCTTCAATCGGTTTAAACTCTTCGGTTTGACTGTTATATGTATTATGAAGCTTCAACATAAAATCCCCTCTCCTGATAGACGCAAGTTAATTTTATAATAAATATAAATATGTGTAAATAATATTATATTTTTTTAACAGCTTTAGCAACGATATCTCTTGTCTGCCAAAAGTAAACTTTTCCGTCTTTGGAGATTCCCCCTTCTATGTCTTGAGGATGCTTAAAGAATTTTTCAAGAACTAAAGCACCTGAAGTTAAAATACTCAGAAATGGTGTCAAAATATTCCAATTTTCTGTAATTTTGTCTGTTGGGTGTTCTTGATTTATGATATTACCTTTTTCATCAAATAAATAACTTGCTAAAGGAGATTGTTTTCTTTCTAATGTAAGTTCTTTGGTTTTCTTATTATATTTAATCAATGCATTTGCAGGTTTCATATATCCCAAACTATTATCTGATAAATCAATTATGATATTATTATCACCGTCATCTGTATAAAGAGTATATTCATAATAAGGATAAATTCTTTCCTGAACAATAACCGATGGTTGAATATCTTTTTCATTAATTCCGTATTTCGTATGCACTTTTTTTGCCATATCCGATAAACGCAAATGTTCTCCGCCGATTACATCATAAACGGCTTTGTCTATAATACTACCAAAATCATACACACTTATTGATTCGTAAATCCCTGCGGAGGAAAAACTGTTCAAATCTTCTGTATTATAATTAGAACGAATGATTAAACCATTTCGGGACAAACCTAATTCTTTTATTTTATTTTCAGTATCTTGATAATATATCCCTTCTTTTATACGTTTTTTCCATTCTTCCTTGTCATCAACATTAAGATATTCTATATATTTATTTACGTAGCCTTCAGGAATAACAAAGCCCTTCGGTATATTAATATCTTTTAAAATTCCGTTACGAACAAGTTTTTGCATCAGAGATATTCTATATCCTTTGTTTCCGCAATTTTGAGGTGTTAGTTCATCAAAATTCAAAAGTCGTTCAACATTTTCTAACTTTGGAGGAGTAATTGCGGAAGAAGATACAGAATTGACATTCTCAGTTGTTAATTCACTTATCCCTATTTCTTTGTATTCAAGAATTTCTCTTTCGTTATTTATTGAAAGATATTTGCCTTCTTGATTTTTTAGGTCGTTGAATTTATTATCATCCCAAACTATACTAAATACTTGATATTTATTTCTTGTTAAATTTGCAATGTGGTCTAAAACACCCATTTTAGCTGACGAAACAATAATACTTTTTACATTTTTCGGTATATCTGTTAAAATCACGTCTTCTTCTTTTTCTATCTCATTGAGGATTAATATTGCAGGAACATCTTTTGGAATATCAAAAGTATTAACATAAACTTTTCCTTTTACTTCGCCTTTTGAAATAGCTTGTTCCAAAGGCAATCGGTTATATTTTCTATCTTCTATTGTCGCAGTTTTTATGAATTTTAGAGGATTAATAACCTGTTCTATGCCGCCTTTTTCATATTTACCCGTATCTTTATAAAATATTCTATACTTATTTGTACTTACGGAAGATTGCGTAGTATAAAATTTCCCATCATAAACCATAGGGATTTCATATTTTTCACCTTCTTTTTCATATATTAGAACTGGTTCTTTTCCGAGGTTTTCCTGATTGTCTGTCGAAATTGCAGTATGATAAAAATATTTCCCTCTTTTTTGAACAGTAAAGAAGTTTGCCTTAAAGTTTATAAATTTGTTAGTTGTGCTTATTTTGTTGATTTGCATTTTGATACACACCTCTTGGGGTAGATATTAATATAAATTTGTAAAGTGTTCAAGTGTTTTAAAACCTTGATTGTTTTTATATTGTTACAATATATAAATATGCAATTATAAAATCTTAAAGATATTGATTTAACTAACAAACGGATTAATAAAAAAGAAAAATACTTATATTCAATATGTTGCCATAGTTTAAATAAACAATCGATAACAATTCTTAACATAAATAGCCAAATCTCAATAATAATGCTTGCATTAAGATTTTTAGCAAATATGATTATATAAGATGACATATAGTGTTGTCTGTTGAAAGCCGAAAATAGAGGACAAAAATGGCAAAAGACGTAATAGAAATTGAAGGAAAGATTTTAGAATCCATGCCGAACGCAATGTTCAGAGTAGAACTTGAAAACGGGCATGAAATCTTAGCTCATATATCGGGTAAAATCAGAAAAAACTTTATAAGAATTTTACCTGGAGATAGGGTAAAGGTAGAGATGACTCCCTATGATTTAAGCAAAGGCAGAATAACTTTCAGATTAAAATAACTAGTAGATTATAAATAACAAAAAGGAAAAAATTATGAAAACAAGAACATCAGTAAAACCTATGTGCGACAAGTGCAAGGTAATTAAAAGAAAAGGCAGAGTTGCCGTAATTTGTGAAAATCCAAAACACAAACAAAGACAAGGCTAAATTTTGCGTAGAGTGAGCGTAAGCGAAACTCGAAGAAGCACGGAGCGAATGAGTGGAACTTTTTACGTTAGTAAAAATGAAACGAATGACAGCGGAGTGTGAAGCAATAATTTAGGACAAGCGTAAAAAATATAAGTAGTAGAAAAATAAAGGAAAACAAACATGGCAAGATTAGTAGGGGTAGACTTACCTCGTAACAAAAGATTAGAAATCGCTCTTACCTATATTTACGGAATAGGACCAGCAAGAGCAAAGAAAATTCTTGAAGTAACAGGAATTTCTCCTGATTTAAGAACAGATGATTTAACAGAATCAGATATTAAAGAATTAAGAAATGCTTTATCTGAGTACAACATTGAAGGTGATTTGAGACGTGAAGTTACTATGAATATCAAACGTCTTCAAGAAATTAACTCATACAGAGGTATGAGACATAAAAGAGGACTTCCTTGCAGAGGTCAAAGAACAAAGACTAATGCAAGAACCCGCAGAGGTAAAAAGACTGCAATAGCAGGTAAGAAGAAGTAATAATATCGCGATTCGCGACAAGTAATTTACAAAACGTGAATTGTGAGTCGTGAATCGTGAATCGAAATTTAAAAATCGACTCACCATTCACGACTTACGGCTCACGAATATCACTAGAAAATAAATAGTAAAAACATAAAGGAACAAAAAAATGGCAAGACCAAAAACTACAAAGAAAAAAGAAAAGAAGAATGTATTACAAGGTGTTGTGCACATACAATCAACCTTCAATAATACAATTGTAACTTCTACTGATATGCAAGGTAATGCTATTGCTTGGGCAACAGCAGGTGCATCAGGATTCAAGGGTGCAAGAAAAGGTACTCCGTTTGCAGCTCAGTCTGCTGCTGAATCAGTTGCTAAAAAATCAATAGATCAAGGCATGAAAAAAGTTGAAGTTTACATTAAAGGACCTGGTTCAGGTCGTGAAACTGCAATAAGAGCAATTCAGCAAGCAGGTTTGGAAATAACATTGATTAAAGATGTTACTCCGATTCCTCACAATGGTTGCAGACCACCTAAAAAGCGTCGTGTATAGTACGCTTTTGCTTTGGTGCCTATAAAGGTACCAAGGCGCAAAGGCACTAAGGTGCTAAGATAATATTTTAGTAAATTAGTCCTTAAATTATTTATAGTACAATGAAAGAGAACTAATATTTATATGGTAAAAGGTAATATTTCTTATTGCCTCTTTGCCTTAGAAACTTAGTTTCTTAAGTAACAACCGGGGCTTGAGTTCCCGCCAAGGACGCAAACCATAGATGCCCGGCAAAAGAAAAGGAGAAAAAAATGGCAAGATACACAGGACCAAGTAATAAATTATTCAGAAACAAAGGTGTTAAAGATTTATCAAACAGAAAGTTAACATCTTCTATGAGACAAACCGCTTCAGGACAACACGGAGCA
Organism: uncultured bacterium; assembly: GCA_902779645.1. Classification (GTDB taxonomy): domain Bacteria; phylum Cyanobacteriota; class Vampirovibrionia; order Gastranaerophilales; family Gastranaerophilaceae; genus CAG-196. Next base: position 100,029 of record CACZCH010000003.1, read on the forward strand.
GACAGAAAAAAACCTTCTGAATATGCTATTCACTTAAATGAAAAACAAAAAATCAGATTTACATATTTAGTAAGCGAAAAACAATTTGCTAAATATTACCACGAAGCTGCAAGAAGAAAAGGCGTAACAGGTACTATTTTGCTTCAAATTCTTGAATCAAGATTAGATAACGTTTTATTCAGAGCAGGTTTAGGTGTTACAAGAAAACAAACCAGACAAATTGTTAACCATGGACATGCTCTTGTTAACGGTAAAAAAGTTGACATTCCGTCATATTTAGTCAAAGCAGGCGACGTTATTACAATTAAAGCAAGAAGCAATGACTTTATAAAAACAGTTATGAGCGCTATTGATTTGTCAGGTATACCTGCTTGGTTAACATTAGATAAAGACGCTTTGAAGATTACATTTGAAAGAATTCCTCAAAGAGAAGAATTAGACCCTGATTTCAAAGAACAACTTGTTATAGAATACTATTCAAAATAAGCTGATAGGAGAGAATAATATGGAATTAAAAATTAAAACCGTTAGTACAATGACAGGATCAGACGGATCACAATATGGTAAGTTTACTATTGAGCCGTTGGAAAGAGGATTTGGAACAACTATCGGTAATGCTTTAAGAAGAGTTTTACTTTCAAGCTTGGAAGGTACAGCAGTAACTTCTTGCAGAATCGAAGGTATAACTCATGAATATACTGCAATTCCTGGTGTTTTAGAAGATGTTATTGATGTTATGTTAAACCTTAAAGGTTTGGCAGTAAAAACTGATTCTAAAGAACCTCAAACATTAAGAATTGATATTGATAAACCGGGTGCAGTTTTAGCAAGCGACATCCAACTTCCTGCAGGTGTTAAAGTTGTTAACCCTGATTGGCTGATTTGTACAATCGCTGAAGGTGGTTCTTTCCACGCTGAAATCGTTGTAGAAACAGGAAAAGGTTATGTTGCTAATGATATTCCGAGAAATGCTAAAGCAGGTGTTCCTATCGATATGCTTCCGATTGATGCAACATTTATGCCTGTTAAAAGAGTAAGATATGATGTTGAAAGTGCACGTGTTGGTGACAACATTGACTTTGACAAATTAACTCTTGAAATATGGTCAAACGGTACAATTGATGTTACAACAGCATTAACTCAAGCTGCTGATTTATTGATTGAACACTTTGTTCAAATCTCTTCAATTGCAGGAAGCAGTGTTCATAAAGAAATTGAAGAAGAAGTTTCAGATGAAACCTCAGACGTAGTTGTTTCAGATTCATCAAGCGACGAACCTTCAATTACAATTGATGAGTTAGAATTATCTGTAAGAGCTTACAATTGCTTAAAAAGAGCAAGTATAAACTCAATGGCGGAATTATTGAAGAAATCAGAACATGATTTATTAAATATCAAAAACTTCGGTAAAAAATCATCAGATGAAGTTATTGAAAGACTCCATCACTTCGGTTTGGACTTAGCTCCAGGACCAAAAGTAGATGAAAACGGAGTTATTATAGAAACAGCAGAATAACTGAATTTTGTATAGAGTGAGCGTAAGCGAAACTCGAAATAGTGCGGAACTGAACGAATGTCGGTTTTGCGTCAGCAAAACATAATGAGTAACAGTAGAGCGTGAAGCAATAATTCAGATTTAGAAAAAACGAAACATAAATAGTAAAAAGACAATAAAGGAAACAAAACAATGAGACACCAAACAAAGAAAAATACGCTTGGTAAAGCACAAGACCAAAGAAAAGCTTTGTTGCGTTCATTATGTACCGAACTTATTACTTATGGAGAAATCAAAACAACAATGGCAAGAGCAAAAGCTCTTCAACCTTATGCTGAAAATGTTATCTCTATGGCTAAGAAAGGTGATTTGAACTCAAGAAGACTAGCAGGTCGTTACATTTTCGATAAGGAAATTGGACAATTTATCGATACTGCAACAGGTGAAGTGTTCGAAACTAAGCAAGACGGTAAAAAATTAGCACCTCAAACTGTTTTAAGAAAATTATTTAGCGTTATTGGCGTTAAATATTCTTCAAGACAAGGCGGATATACAAGAATCTTTAGACTTCCTCCGCGCAGAGGGGATGCTTCTGAGATGGCATTAATTCAATTGGTATAATTGAATGAGATATGCTCTAGATGTTCAGTATAGGGGAAAAAATTATGCAGGAAGCCAAATTCAATTTGAAAATGGCAAGCAGATAGATGAACCGACTATACAAGGAGAACTTGAAAGGGCATTAGGTACATTGATAATTGGCGGTAAAACAGCCAATCATAAACAAAACCGACAGGTTAAAACAATCTTCTCCGGAAGGACCGATAAAGGTGTTAATGCGCTGGGACAAGTCGTTCATTTTGATACCGATAAAGAAATTGTTGCTTCAAGCTTTATCTACCATATAAATGAAATACTCCCTGATGACATCTCGGTTAATAACTTGAGAGTTGTTCCCGACTCGTTTCACGCTCAAAAGTCGGCAACGGCAAGATATTACAGATATGAACTAATAAACAGACGTTATAAACAAGCGTTTGACGGTGATATCTTAAGAGTTAAATACGAGCTTGATGTAGAGCGGATGCAAACTGCTTTGAACTTCTTACTCGGTGAACACGATTTTTCAAGTTTTAAAAGTTCCGGAACGCTAAACCCAAGCAAAGTTTGTACATTAACCAGAGCCGAAGTTGAAAAACAAGGCGATAGAGTTTTTATCCATCTTGAGGGGAATCGTTTTCTTTACAATATGGTAAGAACAATAGTCGGCACGCTTCTTGAGATAGAAGGTCATAAGCTCCCTGTTGAGTATATGAAAGAAGTCTTAGAGGCGCATGACCGCCGTAAGGCGGGGCAAACAGTTAATCCATACGGATTGACATTGATGAGGGTAGAATACCCTGCCGTGAATTGTGAATCGTGAATCGTGAATCGATATTTAAAAATCGGCTCACCATTCACGACTCACGACTCACGAAATACAAATAAATTATAAATGGAGACAAGAAAAATGCTAAATAAGACATATTCAGCAAAACCTCTTGAAGTAGAAAGAAAATGGTATTTAATCGATGCTGAAGGAGAAATTCTTGGTCGTTTGGCTACCAGAATTGCAAATATTTTAAGAGGCAAAAATAAACCTGAATACACTCCTAACGTTGATACAGGTGATTTTGTTATTGTTATCAATGCAGAAAAAGTGTTAGTTTCAGGTAATAAAGAAACAGATAAAATTTATTATCACCACACAGGTTTCCCTGGTGGACTTAAATCAGCTTCTGTTAAAGAAGTACGTGAAAAAGATGCAACAAAGTTAATTGAAAAAGCTGTTAAAGGTATGTTGCAACACAACACTTTAGGTGACACTCAATTCACTAAGTTGAAAGTATATTGCGGTCCTGAACATCCGCATGCAGCACAAAAACCTATCGTGCTAGAAAAGGAGGCTAAATAATGGCTGAATCTAAAGAAATTATGGCAACCGGTAGAAGAAAATGTGCTATCGCAGTTGTTAAGCTTGTAAAAGGTAAAGGCAGAATTTTCGTTAACGGAAAGAAATTAACTGATTATATCGGTAATATGCCTGCAGTAGAAATGATGATTTATAGACCGTTAGTTCTAACTGAAAATCAAGATAAATACGATGTAAGAGTTAAGGCAGTAGGCGGCGGTATCGTTGCTCAAGCAGCTGCTATCAGACATGGTATCTCAAGAGCGTTGCTTAAATCTAACGAAGAATACAAAAATGTTCTTAAGGCAGAAGGTTTATTAACTCGTGACGCACGTGTTAAAGAACGTAAGAAATACGGTAGAAAAAGAGCTCGTAAGAGATTCCAATTCTCAAAACGTTAATATTCAAAAGAATATATACAAAAAAGAACTCCTTTTGCAGGGGTTCTTTTTTTGTCTAATGCTAGACTATATTCTTGGTTTGTGTTAGGTTATACTTAATTGAGTTATTGGGCAGTGTCCAGTCTACTATTTTTTGACGACGAAATTTAAGGGAGATATATAAATTATAATGACAGCTTCGGTTGCAGAGAAAAAAACAAAAAAAGAAAAAGTTTTGGTAATAGTCGAGTCGCCTGCTAAATCTAAGACCATTAAAAAGATTTTAGGTGACGGATATCAAATAGAGGCAAGCTTTGGTCATGTAAGAAATCTGCCGGATAATGTTTTGGGTTTTGATGTTCATAACGGATTTAAGCCGACATATGTCATTATTCCTGATAAGAAAAAAGTTGTTACAAAATTGAGTGAACTTGCTAAACGTTCTGATAGAGTGCTATTGGCATCAGACCCTGACCGAGAGGGAGAAGCCATTGCGTGGCACGTTAGAGAACTTTTGCCGGTAGATGATGATAAAGTTCAAAGAATCGAGTTTAATGAAATAACTCCAAAAGCTGTTAAGTATGCTGTTGAACATTCTCGTGAAATCGATATGGACAGAGTAAAAGCTCAGCAGACAAGACAAATATTAGATAAGCTTGTAGGTTACAAGCTTTCACCCGTTCTTTGGAAACAACTGGGTAACTACCACTTATCTGCAGGACGTGTTCAATCTGTTGCACTTCGTATGATTTGCGAAAGAGAAGAAGAAATTGAAGCATTCGTCCCGAAAGAATATTGGTCAATCCATGCAATCATGGATAAAGAGGGTAAATTATTTGAAGCTGAGGTCAATAAGTACAAAGGTAAAAAATTTGATATAAATAATGAAGAAGAAGCCGCAAAAATTAAAGAAGTTCTTCTTAATCCTCAAACGGAATGCATAGTTGAAAAAGTTACTAAAAAAGAAACAAAACGCAAACCGACTGCCCCTTTTATAACATCGACTCTTCAAAGAGCCGCAAGTACAAAACTGGGCTTTGGTGTTCAAAAAACGATGCAGGTCGCGCAAAAATTATATGAAGGTATGGAAATTGACGGAACTCCGGTCGGTTTGATTACTTATATGAGAACAGACAGCGTCCGTATATCAGATGATGCACATGAGGCAGCAAAAGAGTTTATTCTTAATAACTATGGCAAAGAATATTATCCCGATAAAACTAATATTTATGTAAAAGGGAAACAGAATGTTCAGGACGCGCACGAAGCAATAAGACCGTCTTATCCAAATCGAACACCGGAGAGTTTGAAGCCTTATTTGGATAATGACCAGTACAGATTATATAAGCTGATTTGGGAAAAGTTTATGTCTTCTGAGATGCAGGCTGCCACGATAGCTAATAAAACAATAGATATAAAAGCCGGTGATTATAATCTCAAAGCAGGTACAAGTAAAGTTATGTTTGATGGGTTCTTAAAGCTCTATAATGACGCGGAGGAAGAAGAACAGCAGGCAGAAGCAAAAATTCCTGATTTAAACGAGGGTGATAAAGTAATCTGCAAAGAAGTTTCTCCAAAACAGCACTTTACTCAGCCGCCTCCAAGGTATAATGAAGCATCTTTGGTTAAGGCGCTTGAAGAACATGGAATTGGCAGACCGTCAACTTATGCAACCATAATTACGGTTATTCAAACCCGTAAATATGTGGAAAAGAAAGACAAAGCTCTAAAACCGACTCTGCTTGGCAGAACCGTTTGCAAACAGCTAGTAACACAGTTTGCTAATATCATGGATTATAAATTTACAGCAGGTATGGAAGAAAAGCTTGACCTTATTGCAGAAAAGAAAGCTGTTTGGAATGTGGTTCTGCAAGAATTCTATACTCCGTTTATGGAAGTTGTTCAATCCGTAATGAAGGATGCTAAGAAGGTAACAATAGAAAGTGACAAAAAATGTCCTAACTGCGGACGCGTTATGCTTGTAAAAACAAGTCGTTTCGGGACTCAATTCCTTGGCTGTTCTGGTTATCCTGAGTGCAAAACTATTATTTCTATCAATAATATGAATGAACTTGATAGTGCAAGCGAAGATGAAAACAGCGAACAACCAAAAGAAGAAATGGCAGTAGACGAAAAATGCGACAAATGCGGCGGGCAAATGACTTTTAAAATGGGTCCTTACGGAAAGTATTTGGAGTGCAAAGAATGCGGGAATCGTAAAAAGTATGTTCGCTCAACAGGCGTCAAATGTCCTAAGTGCGGAGAAGGTACAATTATTGAAAAGAAATCAAAGCATGGCAAGATATTCTTTGGTTGCAATCGTTATCCTGATTGTTCTTATGCCTTGTGGGATGAACCGACGGGAAATAAATGTCCTGAATGCGGAGAACTTTTATTAAAGAAAAAGACTAAAAACGGCGAGTATGAAGTTTGTTCAAACAGAACTTGTTCTTACAGAAAACCGATTATATCTGAAAATATGGAAATTGGAGAAAATAAAAAAGATTAGGTTCTGCCTAATCTTTTTTCATATTAGTTATTTGGTTAATCTAACCTTTGATTTTAAAATCTTTCGGCAGATTTAAAAAGTTAGTATTCAAATATTCCGTTCTTGCGACAGTTTCTTCCGGCATATCTTCTTTTTTATATGGTTCGGTTTTTTGCGGATAATAGTGATAGCTATAATCATTAAAAGAATTCCATTTGTGAGTTGTATTCATATTATTTTTCCTTCTTTAGGCATATATCCTCACCATGTATAACGACATTTTTTTTGAAAACTTTAGAGAAGAAACAAATAATGTTACAAAAATTTACATTGTTAATCCAATAACTTCATATATGTCCATTTTTTCAGATTTTCCTCGAATCTCTACATCGGATATTTTATTTACATTAATATGTTTTTCCGAGTATTTGTAAGTAGATTGGCTTATTAAAATTTTGGTTTTGTATGTCTTATTATAGCTTTCCAAACGACTTGCAAGGTTCACGGTATCACCGATAACAGTGTATTCCATACGCTTTTCTGATCCGATATTACCGACAAAAACTTCTCCAGTATTAATACCGACTCCGATTCGGATTGTGGGCTTACCTTCTTTTTGCCATTTTGAATCAAGTTCTTCTACTTTTTTAAGCATTTCGTATCCGCATTTAACGGCATTTAACGGGTGATTCTCGTCTTGAATGGGTTCTCCGAATACTGCCATAACAGCATCCCCTATAAATTTATTAATAATACCGTTGTATTTAGTTACGATTGGTTCCATAGCGGAAAAATATTCATTTAAAAGTTCTGAAACTTCTTGTGCAGACATCTTTTCTGACATAGAAGTAAAACCTCTTATATCCGAAAAGAGAACTGTTACGACAGCTTTTTTCCCTCCTAATCCGAGATTGTCTATGTTTTTGATAACATCTTTCATAACGTCTTCTGACATATATTTACCCATTGCATTTTTTACTTTTTCTTTTGTTTTTGCTTCTATAATATATTGGTGAATATAAGCTAAAATCATTGTTATAATTGACATTACAATAGGAGTGGCAATGTTAATAATTATGCAGTGGTAGAAAGATATATAGCCGAATAAAAATATTAGGCAAATGATTACAAAAGTGTAATTTATTGCTTTAAGAAGGGCATGAGTTCTGATTGTGAAGTAAACAAAAAGCATGCAAGTTAATGTAATTAATAAATTTAACCAATTCGGGATAAGCTTCATAAAATCATTATGAACAAGATTGTCCAAGCTTGTTGCTTGTAAATCGGCACCGGAATATCCTACTCCGAGCGGTGTATTTTTGATGTCGTTTAAGCCATTTCCAACAGACACATTTGCCCCGAATACAACGTATTTATCCTTGAACAAATCAGGACTAATTATAGGTTTTTTACCGGCTTTGATATTATCGTAAGAATCCATTATATCAACAGCAGAGTATTTAATGTGAGCATATCCGTTCTTTTTGTACTGCTTGTAGAATTTAATCGGAACGATTGATTGAAAAGGAGTCTGTATATATTTAAGTTTGTACCCCAAATCAGGAATTTGGATAAAATTGTTATCAATTATAATTTGAGGATTGTTATTTGCGACTAAAAAGCTTTTCATCGCAAGAGAAGGGATTATAACGCCTTTATAGTTTGTCAAAAACTCTTGTGTTCTATAAACTTCATCTCCGAAAAATATTGAAAGATATCCATCCAAAAAACCGGGGACAATTGTAATTGAACCAATATTTTTTACGGAATTAATAAATTCATTCGGAGATATTAGCATACTTCTGTATAAATATGGTAAGTACGTATTAACTTCTATATTTTTGATACCGAATTTCTTTATAAAGAAATTATCATATTCTTCACCTTTTCTGATATCGCTATAATCATTAGTATTAAACATTACACCTTCAACAAGATTATCAAAATGCTTTAATACTTCAAAATATTTTTTATCAGCAAGACTATTTTCAAAATCGAGTGTTGTGAAAATCGAATCATATACAACAACTTTTGGTTTAGCATACTCTTGAAAATATTTCAGAACCTTGTTGTGCAAATCTCTTTTCCAAGGCCATCGATATTTTTCGGTAGATTTATCATCTATAATTACAAGAACAATATCATCGTGTCCATATATATTTTTGACATTATCAAACGGTAAACGTTCTGTTACAACATGTCTCATCATAAAATCATAAGTTTTTGGTTCTAAAAAAATATATGTTAACAGAGCGATAATCGATAATATAATAAGAACAAAAATTGTAATAAAAGCGTATTTAATTTTTTTCATAATCTTCCTTGAATTTATTTATACTCTTTTATGGTATAATATTTTGAAGTAAAAGGACACATACAAATGACTGAAAATTATATTCAAATGATAGCAGAGGATAAAATTTATCCGATTATAAGATGCGAGGACGCAGAATTTGCAGTCCAAACAGCAAGAGCGCTTGTGGACGGAGGGGTTCGGGTTATAGAAATGACAGTAGAGCATCCTCAAATGTACGAAGCAATAAAAGAGGTTTCTAAATTCGCCCATGTTTGTGCCGGGGGGATTATAACATCTTTGCAGGCTGACGCTGCATTTGACAACGGAGCTGTTATGTTCTCATCACCGATTTTTCAAATGAGCTTAATTAAAATTTCCAAGAATAAACATGTTCCGTTCTTAGCAGGAGCAACGACCGCTAATGAAGCTTATAATGCTTGGAAGTCGAGAATTCCTTTAATTAAAATATTCCCGACAGAAGCTATGGGAGGAGTTCGTTATATAGAAGATATTTTGAGACAAATGCCGTTTTTGAACCTTCTTCCGATGGGCAATATCAAACTTAATGAAGTTGTTACTTATATTAAAGCCGGTGCAATAGCGGTTGGTGTCGGGAGAGACTTCCACCAAGGATTTGAGCCAAAAGTTATAACAGCAAGAACGAGAGATATTATAAAAGAAATAAGAGATTATAAAAAATGGACCAACAAAAAACAGATATAGCAATTATAGGTGAATGCCTTATTGAATTAACTTCTAACGGAAGCCTTGCAGAGAGTTCGACACTGAACAAATATTTTGGTGGAGATACGGTTACAACTGCTGTTGCAGTATCCAGATTAGGCGGAAAAGTCAGCTATATTACAAAAGTAGGCAATGACGGGTTTAGCGAGTTTATTATATCAAGTCTTAAAAAAGAAAATATTGATACGTCTTTGATAAAGACTAATGATGAACAAAACGGGATGTATATTATTGCAAATAAACTCGATAAAAAAGAACTTTTGTATTATAAACGCAAAACAGCAGCAACAAAGCTCTCAATAGAAGATTTATCTGACGAATATATAAAAAGCTTGAAACTTATTTATTCGACAGGAATTGTGCAATCCTTGAGTGCAAGCTCTCGTGAACTTGTAAGAGAAAGTTTCAGAATTGCCCGCGAAAATGAGATTATAACAGCTTATGATCCGAATTACACCTCCTGCTTTATGAGCTCATCCGATACAAAAGAACTTCTTGAGGAGATTGTGGAATACACTGATATCATTTTCTTAAGTCTTAAGGGGGATGCGGTAAGACTTTATGAAGTTGATTCAATAGAGCAGATTATGAAACATTTTTGGGATAAAGGAGTGAAGATAGTTGTAATAAAGTCTCACATTGATAACGGCTATTATACAGGATATAACGGAAATATAAGCTTTACTGAATTTTATAATACAGCAAAAGCTGTTGATGTTACAGCTTCCGGTGACGTATTTAACGGAGGATTCTTGTACGCAATAACTAATGGATACCAACCTAACGATGCTTCAAAGTTTGCATCAATTGTATCGGGGCTTCAAACTCAAAACTATGGAGCAATTCAATCAATCCCCTATTTAAAAAATGTTATGGAGAATCTTGAAGCATGAAATATATTGTTTCGGGTTACATAGGGTTTGATAACTTTGGAGATGAAGCAATAGCAAGCGTTTTAATTCAAAAGCTAAAAAAAGCCGGTGCAGAAAAGATAACATACATATCTTCAAATCCTAAAAAAACTTCTGAAATTCATGGTGTAAATTCTTGCTCTATGCTTGGCTTTTTACCCTCTCTTATTAAATCCGATATTCTAATCTCAGGCGGAGGAAGCCTTTTACAGGATAAAACAAGTTTGAAGAGTCTTATATATTATCTTCTTGTTATTTTTAGCGCACTTGTTTTAAGAAAAAAAGTTCAAATATACGCTCAAGGTATAGGTCCCATAAATTCTAAACTAGGGCAGATTTTTACTAAATTATTGCTGAAAAGAGTTAATGAGATAACAGTAAGAGACAAAAAATCACAAGAACTTTTAAATAAATGGGGAATCCCATCTCTTCTTGTCAAAGATCCAGTTTTTGATATGGAAATACCGCAAAATGATAAAAAAGATATCTTAGGAGTTCAATTAAGGGCATTTGACGGAGTAGATGAAATATTTTTAGATAATTTGGCAAGAGCAATTACAAAATATTTTCCGCATAAAAAAATCCAAATTATATCACTCCAAGACAGCATTGATTTAGAAGTTTGTAATAACTTTGAAAAAATACTTAAAACAAAAGGTTTATTTGATGTTGAAGTATTAAGCAGTCTTTCAATTAATGAAGCAATAGACATTATCTCAAGCTTGGAATACTTAATTGCAATGAGGTTCCATGCAAACGTAATCGGAGTTAAATCAGAAGTAAAAACTCTTGCAATAAACTATGACCCGAAAGTTGAAAAACTTGCTGAAGAATATCATTTGCCTCTCATAAATTCTAATGATAAAGATTTTTCTCATGAATTCGAAAGGCTTCTCTAATTGACTTAAGCTCATGTTTTAAGTATCTTTAAATAGTGCGTCGTGCATAAAAAAAGAGTTAAACAAGGGAAGAGAAAACTATGGATTTTACAACATTAACTATAAAAGTATTAAAAATGCTATCAATCGTTGGCGGGTACGGTATCGGAATTATTTTACTAACGATTATTGTGAGAGCCGCTATGTGGCCTTTAGGCGTTTCTCAACAGCGTTCAATGAGAACTATGCAAATGCTCCAGCCTAAAATGAAGGCGATTCAGGAAAGATATAAAAGTAATCCGCAAGTAATGCAGCAAAAGATGATGGAGTTCTATAAAGAACACAAATTTAACCCTATGGCCGGTTGTTTTCCGCTTCTTATACAAATGCCAATTTTTATTCTTTTGTATTCAACTTTAATGAGTCCGCAATTTATCTCTATGGCAGGGGATTCGCAATTCCTATTTATTAAAAGACTTGATGCAACAATGAAAACATCAGCAGGTGTTTCAAATGACGGAGTTTTTGGTGTTTCAAAGTATGATTCGTTTATGACAGGTAAATCCGCAAAAGTTTATTTCAAAACTGACCTTGAGCCGATAGATAATGTTAAAATTGAAAAACCGAATAAAGCGGTTGAAGTTCAAGGAACTCTAAACCCTGGTGAACCTGCTGATTTTAAAGTCAGCTTGGATAGTTTGAACCTAAAGTTCAGCCAGCTTGACCAAATCGAAAAGGCAGAAATTGCTGTAACAGATATTAATACCAAAGAAGTTGAAAATATGACTTTCGTTAGGAAAGATGGACTGCTTGTAAGCACAATTCCTACAAAAGAAGTAAAACCGGCTTTCCATTGGGATGTATTTGCGTTGCTAATTCTGTTTATGATAACTATGGTCATGTCTCAAAAAGCTATGATGGCTATGAACAAGAATGCTAACCAAGATCCTGCGCAGGCAGCTCTGCAAAAGCAAATGAATACGTTTATGCCTCTCATGCTCGGTTTTACTTTCTTCATTATACCTATTCCTGCCGGTGTACTTTTATACTTAGTTGCAAGCAACTGTTTCCAAGTTGTTCAAACTGTTATTATAAATAAACAGCTTGAGCTTGAAGATGCTCAAAAAGAAAATAAAATTAGCGATATTGATGTAGCTAATGCCAAACAAATACAGGAAAAATAAAATCTAAAATTTAACAAGAAACAATTTTATGAAGTTACGATGTAAATATTTGTAAAGTTGTTTCTTTGTTTTTAGCAAAAAAAATATTTATTCTTTTTAAAATGGTCATAGGAGTTTTGTAATGCAGATACAAAAAAATAATCAACTTAATTTTAAATCATTAAGCTTTACTCCGAATGCATTGAATGCCCTGAGCAAAAGATTGCCGTCAGGTCAATTTATGCAAGTACAAGAAAAATACATAAAAAAGTATGAAAAATCCCCGTTTGAAATAGTTATTGATACACAGACAGGCGGAAGTCAAAGGTTAATAGCTAAAATAAAAGAATTAAAAAATATTAAAGGCGTTTTGAAGATCTGGTCCATTGTAGATATTTTTAAAGAAAATTCGTTTTCAAGTATGTTCCGCAGTCCAGAAAAGTTTTTAGAAAAATTAGACAAGAAACATTTTTTTTAAAAATAAATAATAATTAACACAAATCAAATATTAAAAAAGAGTTTATTTATGCAAGTTAACAACAATTATCAACCGAGTTTTCAAGGAGTTTTTATCTCTAACAAATTGCAAAATGCAATTAAAAAGGGTAATATCAAGAAAAGAAGTTTGCAGTTCATCGAAGTGTTAAAAAAGCAATATGAAAAAAGCCCTGTAAATACAATTTTGGATTTGGCAGATACTTCAGGTAACAGATTGGATGCTCAAATCTTTTACGGAAAAGTGAATTCTCCGATTGCAAACAAAACATTCGGATATTATGAAGAAGATTCTGTTTTGAACTTTTTCGGAATGGGGAAAAAGGCATTTATAGATAAAGTAAAAAATATTATAACAAAACTCGAAAAAGCTTTTTAAATCAGAGTGAATGCAAAGTAACGATTTTTTGTAATATAATTATATTATGTTACTTTCAGAATTTGATTATACACTGCCGGAAGAATTGATAGCGCAAACTCCTGCTGAAAAGCGGGAGAATTCGCGTATGATGGTTCTAAAAACAGGAAACGGCATTAACGAAACTATTGAGCACAAGCACTTTTATGACATTGTGGATTTGCTTGATGAAAACCATGTTTTGATATTGAATAATACAAAGGTAATTCCTGCACGTTTGTACGGATACAAAGATACCGGTGCAAAGATAGAAGTTTTTCTTTTAAAAGAACACGAAAATAAAGAATGGGAAGTTCTTATTAAACCTTCTAAGAGAGTTAAAGAAGGAACTGTTATAAAAATTGCAGACGAGTTATCCGTAGAAGTTATCAGACCGCTTCCTGACGATGGGAAATGGCTTGTCAGAATGATTTATGAAGGTGATATCTTAGATATTTTGCACAAAGTCGGGAATATTCCGCTCCCCCCTTATATCGAAAGAAAAATGACGAATGAGGAGCTTAAAAAGCTTGATTTTGAACGTTATCAAACTGTTTATGCAAAAGATGAAGGCTCTGTTGCAGCCCCGACAGCAGGATTACATTTTACTCAAGAGATACTAAACAAGCTGGCTCAAAAAGGAGTTGAGATTGGGTATGTAACTCTAAATGTGGGTATAGGAACATTCCGTCCCGTAAAATGCGAAAATGTACTGGACCACAAAATGGATTCGGAAAGCTTTGAAATCACTCAAGAGACAGCAGACTTAATTAATATAGCAAAAGCTGAAGGAAAGAAAATTGTTGCAGTCGGAACGACTACTGTTAGAACTCTGGAAACAGCTTATAAGCAATTTGGGTGTATAAAGGCTTGCAAGTCAGCATCAGAACTCTTTATTTACCCACCATATGAGTTTAAGGTTATAGATAAGCTGATTACAAACTTTCACCTGCCCAAATCAACATTATTAATGTTGGTAAGTGCACTTGCCGGTAAAGATTTTATATTTAAGGCGTATGAAGAAGCAATAAAAAATAAATATCGTTTTTACAGCTACGGCGATTGTATGTTCATCAATAAAGTTTGAAAAATATAATAAATGCATTATAATAGAATTACTACGCGGACGTAATTCAGTGGTAGAATGCAACCTTCCCAAGGTTGACGTCGAGGGTTCGAGCCCCTTCGTCCGCTTATTTTTTTACAATGAACATGTATATATAAGGGGCGAGAACCACCAATCAAAGTTTGGTCAGGGTATGAACGCAAGCTGAGCGGAGGCTGGAGCAGTTTTGTTTGTAGAAACGTAAGTTTCAAAAACAAAATGCACAATTGCCGTTCAATGCGAGGCGAAGCAAGACAGCCCCTTCGTCCGTTTTTGATTAAGCAAAGGGCTATTCTTTTATTTTGTTTTAGCTTTTGTTAATTCTGAGATTGCATCTTTAAAGATTCTAATATATTTAGAATAAGTTTTTACTAAATTTTCGAAGTCGGAATCTGGAACACTTTCCATTACGTTGGTTTGAATCTCAACTATCGGTAATATATGTTTCTGAATATATTTTTTGCCATCTTCAGTTAAATATATAGGCATGTTTGGGTATTTACCTGTTTTTAGTGTAATAAGCCCGTTTTTCTCAAGTTTTTTTATAGTTGAATTAGTTGTTTTTTTGTTTATATATCCGTTGTTAGCAATATCTTTTTGTAAACAGCCTTCACCAAGCTCCATTATAGAAAATAAAACAACATATTCACTGTCTGACAAGCCGTTGTTAAGTAGTAGTGTCTGATACATGTTATCGATTTCACAGCACATACTATTTAAATATTTTACCTTGTCATTAATTTTAAAATTCATATTTTTATGATATCACAAATTTTGAGTTTGTAGACAATATTTAACAAAAAATGTTATAATATAAAAAAGGATTTTAGTATGAAAAAGATTGTTATTTTATTATTCTTTTTAGCTCCGCTTTTTGTTTTTGCGACGGAAGAAGTGTCTTTGGAAGGTTTAGATGAACCACAGTGGAAGGACTTTGCACCGGTAGCGTATGTTGATGTAAAAGAGCCGAAGGGTTTGGGTAAATTTAATGATGTAGTTGCTTATTGGTACAAGCGCAGAGTTGAGTTTGAAAACGGAATAGAAAAATGTCGTGCAGTAGAACATAATGATGATAAAATAAGATGTTATCAGGACTTGAAGGTTAAACAATATCAAAAAAATAGTGATTATAATGCAAGAATTGAAGCAATGGAGCGTGAAAGAATGAATCCTGTTGAGATGCAAAATCCAACCACAAATATGTATCCGATAGGTGGTTTTATCCAAAATCTCGGCAGATACCAGCCAAATGAATTCAATTAAGAGAATAACTGTACAGCAAATGTTATTGTCAGATTTGTTGAATAATTTAGTATTTTATAAAAAAAAACATAAAAAAACCACTCTTTGAGTGGTTTTTTTTATGGTACCCCCAAGCGAATTCGAATCGCTGTCTACACCGTGAAAGGGTGTTGTCCTAGGCCTCTAGACGATGGGGGCTTATTGACAATATTAATAGTATCAAATCAATCTTGTATGTCAAGCGTTTCAAGTAAAATTAATTTTATTGTCTTGAAATAGTCATATATTAGTCCTAAAATAGTCTTAACGAAAGAAGGTTATAGTATGATTCACAGAAAATCAAGAGAAGAAATTAAGCGCATGCGTCACGCAGGACATATAGTTGCTTTAGTTCATAAAAAAATGAGAGAAGTCGTTGAACCGGGAATTTCAACAAAAGAACTCGATAACATCGCTATGAAAGTTATAAAAGAAAATAAAGCTATTCCGACTTTTTTGGGATATAACGGTTTCCCCGCAAGCATCTGTACTTCAATTAATGAAAAAGTTGTTCACGGAATACCAAGCGAAAAAGAAATACTCAAAGAAGGTGATATCATAGCAATCGATGTCGGAGCTACATACGGCGGGATGGTCGGAGATAGTGCTTGGTCTTACGCAGTAGGCAAAATCTCAGAAGAAAAACAAAAACTAATGAAAGCAACAGAAGAAGCTCTTTTTGCAGGTATCTCAAAAATGAGAGCCGGAAATGTACTTGATGATATATCAGGAGCTGTTGAAGATGTTGCAAACTCATACGGGATGGGAATTGTCCGTAACTATGGCGGACACGGTGTCGGACACGAAATGCACGAAGACCCGTTTTTGTTTAATTACCGAGTAGGTGACAAAACTCTCATCAAACAAGGTTACGTAATCGCAATAGAACCAATGTTAAACCTAGGCTGTGATGATGTATTTGTCGAAGAGGACAATTGGGGTGTAATTACTAAAGACAGAATGCCTTCCGCTCACTTTGAACACACAGTCCTTGCAACAGATGACGAACCAATTTTAATGACAACCCTTATGGAGTAGCGTAAAGGGGTAAATATAGAATAAAAAAAAGGTGCATCATTTGATGCACCTTTTTTTATTCTACTTTCGTGTATTTTAATGCACGCTACTTGCTATGAACTTAATTAAAAAAGATTGTATACCCAATTCAATAAGTCGCAAAATTTACCAATAGGGTCATATCCGCTTTCTTTAGGTTCAGTAGCTTTAGCATTATTCTTATTTGCCTCTACTTGTCTTTCATATTCTTCTCGTCTTTGTTGATATTCTGTCCAAGTTGAGTTTTTATATGTAGGAACTTTTATTTTTTGATCAGGTCTTACTGTACTTTCCGGCTTTAGCCCCGGATTTATATCTGCAATATCTTTAGTTGATACGTGATTTGCAAATGCGATTTCTCTTAGTGTCTGACCTTTTTTAATGGTATGCACATAAGTTGAATCTGTTGCAGGTTTTACAGGTGCCTTTGGCATTTTTACTACCATGATTATTTCTCCTTTTATAATGTAATATCCTCTATGTATATATAAAGTATTTCACAGAGAAATAATTGCCTTTTTTATGGCAATATGTGAAGAAATGTAAAGATAATTTTAAAAATTTAGAGTCCCAAAGAGGGTGCAATGCTTATAAATGTTCTTACTAAATCTGCATCCCATTGAGTTCCTGCACCTTCTTCAAGAATAGAAACAGCCTTTTCTATATTCATACCTTTTCTGTAAGGACGGTCACTGGTAAGAGCATGGTATGTATCAGCAATTGCGACAATCTTAGCTGCAAGTGGTATATTGCCATTAGAAAGTCCTTCAGGATATCCTTTTCCGTCAATTCTTTCATGGTGATATTTAACAATCGGTATCAAGTCTCTTAGTGATGCATTTGGCATAAGTACTTTTTCCGCACCAATTGTCGGGTGTTGTTTCATAATTATCCATTCTTCATCAGATAGCGGCCCTTCTTTTTGAAGAACTCTTTCAGGTATGCCGATTTTACCGACATCGTGAAGAAGTGCGCCTAATCTGATACGTTCAATTTCATCTTCAGGAAGGTTAATTGCTCTTGCCAAAGCTTCAGAATACCTTGAAACGCAAGTTGAGTGGTCTTTTGTATAAGGGTCTTTAGCATCGATTGCACTGGCTAGAGAAGATGCAATTTCAAAAATTCTGTTACTTGGAATTTCAGCGTGGTCTAAGTTAAACTTAGCCAAAAGTTCATCTTCAAAGTTAACACCCAGCTGTGCGTGACGTTTACCTAATACTTCTGCATAAGATTTTAGAGCAACATCATCCCAGAAGTTGAAGTCTGCAGAACTTATAATTGCAGACATGCCGTCTTTGTATCCTCTTGCTTTTGAGATATACATAGCTTGTTCTGCTAATATTAACAATTTTTCTTTATCATCAGCGCATTGGGGATATGATGAAATACCGACAGAAACCTTAACCGGTCCTACATCATCAATATAGAAACAGGAAAGGGCATAAGTTAAATATTCTGCAACATATTTTGCCTGTTCAACATTTGTATTAGGAAGTATTATAGCTAGTTCATCACCGCCGTAACGAGCTGCAATGTCACCTTCTCTGACGTTTTTGCGTATATTTCCCGCAACAAGCTTAATTACTTCGTCTCCTTTAGCGTGCCCCATATCTCTGTTAATTTTGGTAATATTACAAATATCAAGCATAATTACAGATAAATTTTGTTTAGAGGTTTTAGCCCTTGAGATTTCGTCAGCTAAAAGCTCTTGGAAACATCTGTGGTTATAGAGCAACGTCAAGTTGTCCGTATTAACAAATTTATCGCTGGTTTCAATTAATTCATTGTTATGAGATATAAGTGCAACGTAATTTGCAAGCAAAGTATAAAGCTGGACATTCTGTCTTGCATAATTATCGGCAATAATAAGCACGCCAATACATTTGTTTACTGAAATTAATGGCAGAATAGCAATTGGATTATTTTTAAAATATGCAATTTTTAAAAATGATACATCATCTTTAAACATCAGTTGTTGAGTTTTAAATACTTCTATAATCGGGTTGTCTGCATCCTTCATGAAAACTTTTGTTGTATAGAAGTTGCCTAATTTATCTTGTAGTCTCAGATTTATACAATTAGATTTTTCTTTGTATAAACCAATTGCACAGAATCCTGAGTCAATATTTTGAAGAATAATACTATATAGGTCTGAATAAAATTTATAAATGTTATCAATCGGATATAGCTTAATAACCTCGTCAAGAACGGTTTTATAATCCAGTGTTTTTCCTTTTTCTGTTGAATAAGATTTGTTTTTCGGATTTGTAAGGAAATTGTTACAATTACTGTGCGTCAAGGAGTTAACCTTGGAAACAAGGTTATTTGCTGATATTGGCGAAGTTACGCCTCCATTGTTGGTTTTATAGATATTTATATCAGTTAAAAACTTTTCGTTGTTCACTTATTCACCTTCACACTACTACAATATAAAAACAAAACAATTTTTGAAATTGACTATTTGTAACAAAAAATTTACATTTCTTTTCTTCATTTTCCCTATTAATTACATGCTAACATTTTTTCAGCTTTTTTCTACCCCAAAACACAAGTATTTTTACAAATGTTTATAATTTGTGTAAGATATACACCAATTTTTATAAAGATATTAGTAGATCAAAAACTCCTTCAGCGTAGGTGGGATGTGCAAAACACATCTTTTGGATGTCCGATACTTTTACATTATTTTGAATAGCTGTTAACAGAATATGTATTAAGCTTGAAGCTTCCTTTGAAACAATATGTGCTCCATAGATTTTATCATCTTTAGTAATAAGTTTTATAAAACCGTCTGTACAATTATCGCACCATGCTTTTCCTAGAGCTGTAATCGGAAGCACGCTTTTCTTATACGTTTCGTCTGTGTCTTGTTCTCTGAGCCCGACCCATGCGATTTCAGGTTCACCGTATATAACGGACGGTACAAGATTTTTATTAAAAGGAATACCTAGAGCTTTTGCTTTTGCCTGATGAATTGCATAGTGTGCAAGTTGAATCTCTCCGCAAGCATCTCCAAGAACCGATTCACATTCGCATGTCGGGCAAACAGGAATTCTTCCGGCTGCAACAAGAATTTTTTCTGCTGTAATAGTATTTTGACTTTTTAATGTTATATTTTGACCTTCTATTTTTTCTATGCTGTCATTCAAAAAGAATTTGATTTTCTTTTGTTTAAAAATACGTTCAATTCTTTTGGAAACCTCTATATCAGCAAGCGGAATAAGGTGTTCCGCCATCTCAGTTAAGGTTACTTCTACCCCAAAGTTTGACAGAATTCTTGCCCACTCAACTCCGATTGCTCCGGAACCAACTATAAGTATTGATTTTGGGAGTTCTTCCAGATTAAGAATATCATCAGAGCTGAGAATAAATTCTCCGTCAAATTCAAGTCCCTTAATTTCTTTCGGCTTTGAACCTGTTGCAAGAATAATGTTTTTAACACTGTATTCTTCATCTTTCGCAATTACAGTATTTTTATCTTTCACACAAGCTTCTGCGTGTATAATTTTTACACCACTGTTTTTAACAGCAAGTTCTAACGATTTTCGGATTTTTTCTACTGTTTGGTTTTTATTATCAATTATTTTAGAAAAATCAAATGTAATATTATCCGCATATATTCCGTATGAGGACATATTTTTCATTTGTGAATAAACATCAGATGCGTGTAAAAAGGATTTAGTAGGTATACATCCTTTATTCAAACAAGTTCCGCCCATTTTATCCTTTTCGAATAAAACAACAGTTTTACCCTGACGTGCAAGCATCATGCCGACAGTATAACCAGCAGGACCTCCGCCTATAATCCCGTAATCAAAATTTTCCATAAACTCCTCCGATAAATAGATTATAACATAAAGTATGCAGTAGAAAAGCATATCAGTCTTAAAAATTACGCTGTATGTAAAGATTTATTTATAAGAAGAAACTAATTTATTTCTTTGATATATTAGAATTATGATAGAACATATAGAGGAGAAATTGATATGATAATGCTTGCGGTTGGTTTATTGTTAAGTATGGTTTTATGTTTGCTTTTTGGTGTACCTTATATAGATTTTTTAAAGAAAAAAACAATAGGACAATATGTTCTAGATTTGGCGCCGGAAGCTCACGCTAAAAAACAAGGTACACCAACAACGGGCGGTGTTTTTATAATCTCGGCAATTATCCTTGCATCAATTATTACACTCTATATGGCTGAACAGATGGGGAATTCTGCTTGGATAGTGCTTATAACATTAGGCTTTATGGGATTAGCAGGGCTTCAAGATGATTATTTGAAAATCAAAGGAAAAGAAAACAAAGGCTTAAGCCCGAGAGGAAAGCTTGTAAGACAAATTTTAATTGCTCTTATTCCTACTATATACGCAATACAACATTACGGGACAGTTATAACTCTTGGTTCAAAAAGCTTTGACGTCGGTTTTTTCTATCCTGTATTAGCGGTTTTTATAATAACAGGAGCTTCTAATGCTTATAATCTTACAGATGGTTTGGATGGACTGGCTGCATCAACAGGCATTCCAGCTTTTTTGGCATGCGGAGTTTTGGCTTTTGTAAGCGGACATACTGATATAGCTATAATATCTGCAACAGTTGTTGGTGCTTTGATTGGTTTTTTAAGATACAATAAACCGAAAGCTCAAGTATTTATGGGGGATACAGGTTCTCTTGCTTTAGGCGGATTGTTAGGCACATTATCTGTTATGGGAAGATTTGAACTTCTGCTTGCAATATTCGGCGGAGTGTTTGTTATGGAAACTTTGTCAGTTATTATTCAGGTTACAAGTTATAAACTTACAGGCAAAAGAGTTTTCAAAATGTCGCCTATTCACCATCATTTTGAGCTATGCGGACATAGCGAATTGAGGATTGTAAAAGAGTTTGCTATTGTATCTTTAATTCTGTCTATAATTGCAATCGGGCTGTATTTCTTTATCTAAATTAAAGAAACCCCTCTTTAGCAAAATAAATAAAGCCTGCTAAAGAAGGGAGGATTGAGCGATGAGGATTCTTTATTATGATAAAGCTATTCCGCTGATACCACATTAAACTTTAGTACTATCGATATAAATAAATAAAAAGGTATAAAATATGAAAATAGTTTTGGCATCATCAAATAAACATAAGGTTCAAGAGATAAATGATATTGTGAAATCATTAAATTTACCTCTTGAATTTATACTTCCGCCAGAAGGTTTTGATCCGATAGAGAATGGAGAAACTTTTGAAGAAAACTCTTATATAAAAGCAAAAGAAGCTTGGAAACTTTCTAAAACATGGACGTTGGCGGATGATTCAGGATTATGTATCGATGCACTCGGGGGAAAACCGGGAATACATTCGGCAAGATATGCTGAAACTCCGGCTCTAAGAATTGAAAGAGTTTTAAACGAGCTTGAGGGTGTTCAAAACAGAAAGGCTCATTTCACTTGTGTAATGACACTTATTAATCCGCAAGGCGAAGTAGAATACAAATATATGGGAATTTGCGAAGGATCTATTATTGAAGAAACACGAGGAACAAACGGATTCGGATATGACCCGATTTTCTTGGTAAAAGGTGATACAAGAACTATGGCAGAATTAAGTAAAGAAGAAAAAAATCGAGTTTCTCATCGTTCTATCGCTCTAAGACACATTCTTAGTTATTTACAGCAGTTGATTTAATAAAGGAATATTAATTTTTGTAGTGTTTAAAAAAGGAGGAATTTATGCCTTATATTGAAGCAAAATTGAGTATTAAAATAGATGAAAAACAAAAAGACGATATACAAAAAAAGCTTACAGATGCGGTTTCTGCCGCTTTCTCAAAACCAAAATCTTATATTATGACAAATATTGAGGATTCAAAATATTTGTATATGGGCGGGCAAAAAGCAGAAAAAGGAGCTTATATAATTATTCGTTCGCTTGGTTCTGTTTCAAAAGCTTCATGTCAAAATGCAACAAATGAAATATGCAAAATGCTTTCTAATGATTACGGATTAAACGGTTCAAATATTTATATAACCTACCATCCGGTTGAGTTCTGGGGTTGGAACGGAAGTATGTTTTAATATCTCTCACTTATATACGTGAGTGCAAAAGTTCTTGTAATATGGTATAATTACAAAGGTTAATAGTGTTATATTAGGAGCTTTGAAAAGTATGAATTATATATATGGATTTATTGATGCCTTAATTGTTGCAGGTATTGTTTACCTAATGTTTTCGCCATTACAGCCGAGTGTACAGCAAATAACTGCGATAATTGTTATATCTATTCTGTTAACAATAGGCTTACTTAGTGCAAAAGGAATATATTCAAAAACAGGTTATAAGCTGAAAGACTACTGTACAATTTTTGAAGGAGTTGCAGTATCATTTGTGATTATGTCGATTATGGCTTTTATTCTGGGTACGGAAGCTATGGTTGTCATACTTCTGGTATTCAGCGCTATGCTAATTTTCTTAGCTTTTACGTTGTTTCGAATTATTGCTTGGTTTATTTGCAAGGTATGCAATAAGACAAAAAATGTCTTAATCGTAGGTGCAGGTCAGGACGGAAAGCTTATTGCAGAGGAGATTAAACAAAGACCGGAACTTAAGCTTAATGTAGTCGGATTTTTAGATGACAACATGAATAATATTGAAGACGAGGATTCTTCTATAAACATTCTAGGGCTTACATGTGACTCGGAAGCTGTTATAAAAGATAACAATGTAAAAATCGTAATTGTTGCAGTTAAATCACGTATGGATTCAGATATTCTGACCGACTTAGTTAAAGGTATTCCTCTGGGTGTAAAAGTATGGAGAATGTACAGATTTTACGAAAAAATCACACACAAATACCTTGTTTCAAAAATGTCGGTAAACTGGCTTTTTTACGACTGTGTAAGAAGAAAAGCCCTCATTTATGCATCACTTAAGCGTTTCTGTGATGTAATATCATCTATTGCAATTTTAATCTTAACTTTACCGCTTTCCATAATTGCAGCAATAGGAATTAAGCTTTCAGATTTAGGTCCTATATTCTTTACACAAACAAGAATGGGTAAATTTGGGAAGCCTTTTAAGATGATTAAATTCAGAATTATGTACCAAGACAAAATTGCAGATGATTTTGATGATGATGTGAATGAGATTACATCAGACGACCAGAGAATGATTCCTTTCTGTAAAATCTTAAGAAAATTCCATATAGATGAACTTCCTCAGATGATTAACGTACTTAGAGGTGACATGAGTATAGTCGGCCCGCGCCCCGTCAGAGAAGAAGTTTACTACGAAAATAAGGAAAGTATTCCTTTCTGGGAATGCAGAAACTGGGTTCGTCCCGGTTGGTGCGGCTGGCAGCAGCTTAAGGTAAACGAACCGACTCCTGAACAAAGAGTAGGATATGATTTATACTATATTAAACACCAAAATTTACTTTGGGAAATTGCTATATTTATTGAGTTCATCGGTAAAGTAATTATAGGAAAAGCCCGCGGGAGTAAATAGGTGGTATCTAAGTTTAATATTACAAAAATGCGGTTTTGATTTTTATCAAAACCGCATTTAAGTGTTATTCTTGTTATTTTTAATCAACAAAAATTGTCTGTTCTCTATCCGGTCCTACGCTTATTATACCGATAGGTGCCCCAATTAAATCTTCTACTTTAGATATATATTTTTTTGCATTTTCAGGCAAATCTTCATATTTTCTTATGTCGCTTAATGAAGTTTTCCACCCCGGCATGGTTTCATAAATAGGTTCCAAATATTTATGAATAAATACATCCGTCGGGTATGAAGTATAAACCTTATCATTTCTGCAATCTTTGTAAGCTACGCAAATTTTTATTTCATCAAAAGAATCAAATACATCTATCTTAGTTAGCGCAACTTTTGTAATTCCGCCAACAAGAACAGCATATTTCATAATAACTGAGTCAAACCAACCGCACCTTCTCGGTCTTCCTGTTGTTACGCCGAATTCGTGTCCGATATCTTGAATTTTTTTACCTGTTTCATCCGTAAGCTCTGTTACGAAAGGCCCTTCTCCGACACGCGTTACATAAGCTTTTGTAACACCGACAACTTCTTGAATCATAGCCGGGCCGTATCCGCTTCCGGTAGCAGCTCCGCCTCCGATTGGATTTGAACTTGTTACAAATGGGTATGTTCCGTAGTCTATATCAAGCATAACTCCTTGAGCTCCTTCGAAAAGGACTGTTCTGTCTTTGTATCTGTTTAATAAATCCTGCCAGTCGAAAGCAACGTAAGGTCTAAACAGATCTGCATACTTTTCGCAAAGCGAGATTATGCAATTCTTTGTATATGGTTCAAGACCATATACTTTTTCCAATTGTTTATTTTTTATCGGTAAAATCATATCAAGTTTTTCCGATAGTGCTTCATAAGAGTACAAATCTTGAATCTTTAGCCCGATTCTTTGCATTTTATCAGTATAAGTAGGTCCTATCCCTCTTTTTGTTGTACCAATTTTGCCCTTACCGGCATTAGCTTCGCTCCAACCGTCAACCTCAATGTGATACGGCATTGTGATAGAAGCTAGCGGTGATATTTTAAGGTTTTTAAAATTAACTCCTTGAGCTTTTAATTCATTAAACTCTTTTTCAAAAGATTCAGGGTGTATAACTGTACCTGCACCGATGAAACAAATTGTTTTGTCATACAAAATGCCTGACGGAATCAAGTGAAATTTATATGTCTGACCGTTTGCAACAACTGTATGACCTGCATTACAACCACCTTGGTATCTTATTATTAAATCAGCTTTTTCTGCTAATAAATCAGTTATTTTAGCCTTACCTTCATCACCCCATTGTGCACCAATAACGACTGTATTTTTCATTTTAATTCACTCCTTAAAATTTAAAAGACCGGTATAAAACCGGTCCTATAAAACTATTGTTGAGCTTGTTTTGCAGCTCTTTGTTTTGCCTGTACGTCAAGCATCGAATTATGTGCCATCATATATACAGAACAAATTTTATAATTCTTTAAATACCAAGCACAGTTCTCTTGCATACATACAATTTCTACTTGTGAGCCAACGCTCATTAGCGGACATAAAGGTATTGCTTTTTCATCTGATGCCATCTTATATCTCCTATATTGTTGCTTTCAATAAATTACAATTTTCATCTCGTTTGCGTTCTTGATCTTTGTATATTTTGGTTCTGTTTATAACCTCATCAAAGTCAATCTCGTGGGCATTAAAATCCGGCCCGTCGACACAAGCAAACTTAGTTTTTCCGCCGACTGTCAAACGGCATGCACCGCACATACCTGTTCCGTCAACCATTATCGGGTTCATACTTGCCTCCGTATAAATCCCTTTATCTTTTGTAAGATTAGCAACGGCTCTCATCATAGGCATAGGTCCTACTGCTATTGCATAATCTATTTTTTCTTGATTCATAATTCTTTCAAGAACTTGAGTGACAAATCCTTTTTCACCCAAGCTTCCGTCATCAGTGGTAATAAAGAGCTCAGTACAAGCATCTTTCATTTTATCCTGCCAGAAAATTAAATCTTTATTTCTTGCACCCATAATCATATAGACTTTGTTTCCGGCTTCCTTAAAAGCTTTAGCAATAAGATAACAAGGTGCTGCACCGTATCCGCCTGCAAGGCAGATAACAGTCCCGTAGTTTTTAATATGAGTAGGCTGTCCTAATGGTCCTACAATATCAACAAGTTCGTCACCCACGTTTAATTCAGCAAGTCTTTTTGTCGAATATCCGACAGCCATAAATACAAGAGTAAGGGCTCCGGTTTCTTTATTAACATCAGCAATTGTAAGCGGAACTCTTTCTCCATCTTCCTCTGCTCTGAATATAATAAACTGTCCTGCTTTAGCGTTGCGTACAACAAAAGGTGCGTCAACAGTAATTTCATACTGGTTCGGACATAATTCGTTTTTAGATAAAATTTTGTAACCCATGACTCAAAACTCTTTCTTCACCTTATAATCTTACTACAAATATCGGGTAGAGTAAATAGTGATTACAAAACTCACTTTGTCACTTCTACAAAATAAAAAACCCTAGTCTTTTTGATTAGGGTTCGGAATTTTTTTAATTAATTCCTCATGTGTAGAAGGTTAGTGTGTAGGTTGTATGAAAGGTTGTGTTATGTGTTTCTTATTTTATGTTTTACATATATATAAAGTATATTCAGATTTGCTAATTTCATTATTTAAACATTCTGTTACAAAAGTTTACAAGTCGGCAAAATAACTTTTTGAATATTCTTGATAAAGTATAATATTTATAGAGGGAAAAACTTTGATGTATACACTGGTCTATTCAATTAATAACGAAAAAAATCCGAGTACGGTTTATATAAATTTAACGAATGCTTGCACAAATTCTTGTATATTTTGTCTCAGAACTCAAAAAGATGATGTTTGCGGGTGTGAGATGTGGCATGATGATAATTACACTTTAAATGATATTATTGAGCAATTTAAGAATTTTGAAAGTTCCGCAAAAGAAGTTGTTTTCTGCGGATACGGCGAACCGTTTTTAAAGAAAGATATGATGAAAGAATTTTGTGAATACTTAAGAAAAAATTATCCTCAAATTAAGATAAGAGTGAATACAAACGGTCACGCAAACGCTATTTATAAAACAAATGTAGCAGAAGAGTTTAAAGGTTTGATAGATTCCGTTTCAATAAGTTTGAATGCCTCAAATAAAGAAGAATACAATGATATTTGCAAACCCAAAATAGAAAATGCTTATGGAGCAATGCTTGATTTTACTTCTTCGTGTAAAAAAGCAGGTATGGATGTTTCTATGAGTGTTGTAACAGGATTTGATAATGTACATTCTGTTGATGTGGAAGAATGTGAAAAAATTGCGCATAAATTAGGTGCAAAATTCAGAAATAGAGAATTTATAACAAACGGGTACTAGAAGGAATTTAAAATGCATATACAATCAATTCAAGCAGGAACAAATTTTAAATCAAAACCACAAAGAATTTCTGCTGAACTAAGAAGAGGTATGGTTGATTTAAAAAGAAAAATGGAATCAGAAACAGTTATTTTAAAAAAAGGAATATCTACTCAAATAATAAATGTGCGAGGGCTGGATATAAATGAAAAAGCCATTTTTAAAAACGGAAAATTCTTAGCAAAAAGAAATAAAAACAATAAGCTTATACCATACGGCGAAGATGTTTCTATGTTAGAATTCGGTAAAGCAAGAATTATAGCAAAAAATTCAGGTGAAATTATTGAATGCAAAAAACCATTTTATAAATCTTGGACAAAATTTTTTCAAGAAGCATTAGATTATATTCAACTTGCATTGGATAAATATAATGATACTCATATAGTCAAAAAAATTACTCATAAGCAGGATAAACTTACAAAAAATGGAAAAGAGCAGTTAGAAAATGAATATAAAAATCTTATGAATACTTTCAACAAATTGAATCCTTGGAGTAAGTAAAACATAGAAAGTTAGAAATAGATGATTAAATTAATTCTCGGATCGAATTCACCGCGTAGAAAAAAAATATTATTGGAAATGGGTTTGGAATATGAAATAATTCCTTCAAATTACGATGAAAAATTAGATTCTGATGATTTTATGTATGAAAAAATTGAGGATTTAGCAACGCAAAAATGTTTAGATGTAGTAAGACGTGTAGATAAAAATTCTCTGGTTCTTGCTGCAGATACTGTTGTTGTTTTGCATAACAAAATATTAGGCAAACCACATACTAAAGAGAATGCATATAATATGCTTAAAGAGCTTTCCGGTCAAACACACATGGTTGTGACATCTATCTGTGGAATTAATACAAAGACAAACCGCGCCGCAACACTTTCAACAACAAGCTATGTTAGATTTAAAGAATTGACTGATGATATGATTCACTATTATGTAGATACATTTACCCCCCTTGATAAAGCAGGAAGTTACGGAATACAAGAACTTCCTCCAAATTATCTTGATAAATTTGAAGGAAGTTTTGAAAATATTGTAGGACTTTGTCCTGAATCAGTTCAAGCTGTACTTGAGAAACTTGAATATCCTATTCCTCACTAGGAAGATTTAACGAAATCCGTTTGTCTTTAGGATTGAATTTTTCAATTTTTGTATCAATCTTGTCTCCGGCTGAGAGCATTTTCCCTGTTTTATTTTGATAGGCAGAAACAGCAGATTGAGGTAAAAGTGCTTCTACTCCAGGAAGTACTTCCACAAATGCGCCGAAAGGTTTTACACGTGTTACTACACCTTCTTTTGTGTCACCTTCTTTTAACTCTTCTTCTGCTTTAATCCACGGATCAGGTTCAGTATTTTTCAAACTCAGACTTATTCTTTGTTTTTCATGGTCTATGTCAATAATTTCAACGTTAATCTCTTGACCGACTTTAAGTAAATCAGTAGGATGTTCAACCCATTTCCAAGATATTTGAGAAAGCGGAAGTAAACAATCAACTCCGCCTACATTTACAAAAGCTCCAAAGTCTGTAATTCTAACAACTTCGCCTTTTACAACCTGACCTACTTCAACTTGAGAGAAAACACTCTTTCTTGTTTCTGCCATATTTGTTTCATAAACTTTTTTATTTGAAAGAATCAAATTATTTTGAGATCTGTCTAAAGATATAATTTTAACTTCAATCTTATCACCGGCATTTGTAACAGATTCTCTTGCACATAATTGGCCTTGCGGAATAAAACCTTGTACTCCCGATATATCAACAATTACGCCGCCTTTAACAACTTGTGTGACAACTGCGGCAATTGTTTCATCAGCTTCTTTGATTTTTTCAAGTTCTGACCAAGTATGAGCGGCTGCAACTTTTTTGTATGATAATGTGAATTTGCCGTTTTCATCAGCTTCTTGAGTTATCAAAAACTCATACTCTGTATTTTTTTCTAAAACATCTTCAGCCTTTGCTTTTCTATCAGAAGAAACTTCATAAGAAGGTACAAAAGCTGTACACTTTGAACCAATATCAACTATCGCTCCGTCAGATTCATACGCACACACAACACCTTGAACGATGTCTCCTCTTTTAAATTTGTAATCATACTTAGACAAAAGAGCTTCAAAATCTTCGTCCGAATACTTCTCAACCATTTTTCTTATATCCCTTTCAGCACTGCGGAGGGAGTTTACACAACTCTCACCCATAATAAACACGAATGAATTATAACATATTTGTCAAATATGGTCAAATTAAAAAGAAGCCGAGAATAAAGATACTCCTAAAAAGACAGATTCTATACTAAACAAAAGTAGGCGGTTTTGACATTTTGTCAAAACCGCCGTTATACTTTACTTATGCTGACTCTCTTGTATTTTTACCATTGAGGCAGGGTTTACAAGTGGTTAAATAGTCTTTCTTATTCTATTCCCGCCGATCGTATATGAAAAATCTTTCGCTTCCTTTCTGAAGAAAGGAAGAACCCCCATTTTCTTTTCTTATACTATACCTTGGCATTTCATAGCTTCTGCAAGTTTATCAAAAGCTGCAAGGTTAGCGCCTGCTACATAGTTTCCTGCGCAGCCGTATTTTTCTGCGTTGCATTTGCAGGCATTAAAGATATTAACCATTATACAATCAAGTTTAGCGATGACTTCATCAAATGTGTAATAGTATCTCATGCTGTTTTGTGACATTTCAATTGCAGAGGTAGCAACACCGCCAGCGTTAGCTGCTTTTGCAGGCCCTACAAGAACACCTTTTTCTAATAAGTAATCTGTTGCTTCTTGTGTGCAAGGCATATTGGCGCCTTCAGATACTGCAATAACGCCATTTTCTACAAGTTTTTTAGCAGAATTTAGTGTTAGTTCGTTTTGAGTTGCACAAGGAAGCGCTATATCTGTTTTAATAGTCCAAATCGGAGAGTCTTCGCTTGTTCTTTCCATGTATTGGGCATCCGAGTGTTTTCTTAAATAATCTTTAATCCTTCCTCTTTCAACTTCTTTAATTTGTTTAATTAGAGCTAAGTCAATTCCGTTCTTGTCATAAATACAGCCATTTGAGTCAGACATTGCAACAACTTTAGCGCCATATTCCTGAGCTTTTTGGCAAGCGTATATTGCTACGTTACCTGAACCGGATATTGTGACGGTTTTTCCTTGGAAAGATTCGCCTTTGGTTTTAAGCATTTCTCTTGTAAAAAATACAAGACCGAAACCTGTTGCTTCAGTTCTGCCTAAAGAACCGCCGTAACAGATTGATTTGCCTGTTAAAACTCCGCCTTCATAAGCGTCACGAATTCGTTTATATTGACCAAATAAGTAACCTATTTCACGTCCGCCAACACCTATGTCTCCGGCAGGTACGTCAACATCGTGACCAATGTGTCTGTATAATTCTGTCATGAAACTTTGGCAGAATCTCATAATTTCATTATCAGATTTTCCTTTAGGGTCGAAATCCGAACCGCCTTTACCGCCGCCGATAGGCAGGCCTGTTAAAGCGTTTTTAAAAATTTGTTCAAACCCCAAGAATTTCATAATACTTTGGTTTACAGTCGGGTGGAATCGAAGTCCGCCCTTATAAGGTCCGATTAAAGAGCTAAATTGGACACGATACCCTTTATTAACCTTGACTTCACCTTTATCGTTAACCCAAGGAACTCTGAATGATATAATTCTTTCAGGCTCAACCATTCTTTCTAAAATTGCCAGTTTTTCATATTCAGGATGTTTTTCAACTAAATGTTCAACTGAACATAAAACTTCCTTAACAGCTTGTAAATATTCAGGTTCACAAGCATATTTTCTCTCTAAGTCATTAACTACTTTGGTTATGTATTCGTTCATTCTTCTCTAACCCTCTTATATATTGAATTACGGAGCATAAAATCGTCATTTACCCCTACTTTTTTGTTATACAATATTTTTTTTTTGATTGCAATAGAAATAATAAAAACTTTATAAAATTTTTATATTATTCAGAGGTATTAAATTGACTTTTTGTATCTGTCTCCGTCGGTATGCTCTATAAGTCCTTCTATTTCCATCATGGTTAAGGTTTTCAAAAGTTCTTCAGTTTTTATACCGGTAGCAGATTGTAATTCGTCAAATCCGAGCGGTTCAACTGTTATTAAATCAAGGAGGCTTGTATATTCAGTATTGTGCGTACAACGGTCCCCATGCGCTGCTTGAGAAGGCCGGAGTGAGGATTTAATCTCCCAATTCAGTGCATTCAAAACATCTTCCCCTGAAGTTACCATTGTTGCGCCGTTTTTGAGAAGTTTATAAACTCCTTCAGTGTTTTTATTATTAATAGACCCGGGGATGCACATAAGTTCTCTTCCCTGTTCCAAAGTTAAATTGGCAGATATCAAAGCTCCGCTCTTTAGCGCAGCTTCCCCAACAACCGTGCCGTAGGATAATCCTGTTACTATTCTGTTTCTTTGCGGAAATCGGAATCTTATCGGTTCAAAAGTCGGATAATATTCGGTTATAATAGCTCCACAGCCATTTTCAAGTTTTTCATACAAATCCCTGTTAGAAGAAGGGTATTTGAAATCAAAACCGCTTGCTATTACACCTATGGTTTTCAGATTATTTTCAATAGCGCTTCTGTGAGAAGCTGAATCAATTCCTTCGGCAAGACCTGAGACAATGCAAATATCTGTCCCGTAAAAATCTTTAATTACGGATTGAATGCTCTCTTTTCCGTTTGTGCTTGCTTTTCTTGAACCGACGAACGCAACGGTTCTGTCTAAGTTGCAGGAAAACAAATCTCCTTTATAATAAAGAACCATTGGCGGATTATGTATTTGGCGGAGCATATACGGATATTTTGCGTCATCAAATGCCAGTACATTAATCCCTCGTTTTTCAACTTCGTCATAAGCTTTATCGGGATTTATTTTGTCACGAATGTTTAAAAACTCTTCCGCTTTCTTTATGCTAAGTCCTTCTATTTCGCTAAGGTCTTTTTTTGAACAATTAAATGCACGCTCAATATCTCCGAAGTATTCGTATAATTTTTGAATAAATTCTGAATCAAGTTTTTCAACAGAAGAGAATGCAATCCAATATTTGTTATTCATAGAAAAATTTTAGCATGAATTATATAAATGGGTAAATTACTTATGTAATTTTTTACTTAAATCATTAATAGCATATTTTACGTATCGAGCAATAGAAGGTATAGTCTGCTCATCAATAGCAACATATCCTGTAATAAGCTTACTACTGCCAGACGGTCTAAATAGTCTTTTAAAAAAATTTAGTCCTTCTTTGAGCGGTTTTACTTCTATATCAATGTAACTTTTGCAAGGATCTAACAAATTATTTACGGTTGTTAATTTTATATCGTATTTCTTACCCAATTTTCGCAATTCACTATAATCTTTTCTTATAAAAAGCCATCTGTCTCTATTAGAGACCTTTTGATAATCTAAACCTTTAAAACTAAGTGAATCCGATATTTTCATATAAACTCTTTTTTATGTGTTTTATTAGTAATAAAATATGTGAAAAAGATATTTGCGTTTTAAATTAAATTTTAGCTTTTACTCTGTCTATTAATTTTTGAACGCTTACTTTTTCTTCGTCCGGAATATCAAAGTCTAAATAACTTTCAAAATATTCAACAGCATCTTCAAAATCTTCTCTTGCCAAAAATAATATCCCGACTTTTTTGTATGCAAGAGTAAATTTGTCATTAACAGCAATTGCTTTCAAATAATTCGAGATAGCTTTATCAATTTGATTGTTTGCTTCATAGGCTTGTGCTAAAGCATAGTACAAAAGTTCATTGTTTTGATTTTGTTCATACGCAATAACGTTTTCAAAGTTATCAATTGCAGTTTCATAATCTCCGAGCTCAAAATAAACATGTCCTAAATCGTAATAAGCATCATAGTTTTCAGGTTCTCCGTCAAGAACTCTTTCAAGTTCTTCGATTGCATCATCCCACCTTTGGTCCTCAATATAGACTCGAGCAAGAAGATGTGCAATTGTCAGATTGTCTTGAAGTTCATAGCTCCCTCTTTGTAATGTGCCGACAGCAGAAGCCAAATCGCCTGCTTTGTAGTATAAGTCCGATAAGTTTATATAAGCTTGTGCAAGCTCCGGGTCAAGCTCGATAGCTCTTATATAAGCTTTTTCGGAATGATCAAAATCTCCAACACAGGAGTATGCAACTCCCATGTTGTTATAAACGTCAGCATTATCAGGTTCTGTTTCAAGCACTGAACTAAATGCATCTATGCTTTCTTTGTATTTACCTTCTTTAAAAAGGCTCATAGCTTTATCAATTTTTTCAGACATTATAAATCTCCGTCTTTTGTGTCTATGTTGTGAATAATTGTTTTAACATTTCCTTCAGCAGTAAAATCTTTTGGATTCATTGTTATTTTGATTTTATCAGCGATTATGTCTTTTTCCTGCTGAATAATTTTTGAACGTCCTATAAAGTAAACCATATTAGGTTTATTTGTTTTAGGGTCAGGAAATACGCTGACTTTTGGACCTTGAGCGTAATAGTCATCATACCAAATTTTTACGTGTCCGCTACCTATGTATGAGTTCTGTTTTTTATTGTATTGCTGATAGTCAGAGTGAATAGTAAGTTTTTTACCGTCCTCCGAGATTGCGATAGTTTTTGTATTCCCTTCAACGCTCATTTCATCCGTAATAGCATTGTATACAAAATGGTGTCCTTCGGATTCGTTTTGTTCCTGTTTAACTCTTGCATTGCCAAAAAGGTCGATTTTCTTAACCCCGCCTTTTTCATCCGCAATAATAACGGCTTTATCCGAAAAGGTATCAATATCTTTGTATTTCATTGTTACAGAACCTGTTGCAACCATAACACTGCTTTTAGTGTCATATTCCTGTGCATCAGCGTTAATAATAATTATAGGGGTATTCCCTTCTGTTATGACAGATTGAGTTTCGCCCTCAGCTCTTACAACTTTGTTGATTAAAGAAATTTGTAAGATATTGGATTTAACTTCTCTTTTTTTATTCCCGTTAATTTCAACGGCAAAAGGTTTGTTATAGAAAGTGGCAGTATCAAGCTTGTTGTTGCGTCGTACTGATATATCAGCTGTATCACCTTGAATAGTTAGGTTATCCAGCTTAACCTTAACATCTCCGTCAAGTTTAATCTTGTGTTCGGAATCTGAAAAAGTTTGAGTTTTGGATTCTATTTCCAAATCAGATGCCAAAACTCCAAGCCCGATTGTAGTCAATATTATTCCGAATATTATTAAAAGCTTTTTCATAATTGCCCTTTCTGCTTTATATTAGCTTTTCTTTTTTTCAAAGACTTCTGTTTTTGTTTTTCCTAATATTTTGAATTTGTCGTAATTTGCACCAATTATACATTTTTGAGCAACGGATTTCATTTCGTCCACTTTTTGTATAACGACATTCCCTTCCGCTATTGTTTCTTTATCGCTGCCAGACCAAACGAGCTTATCTGTTTTTAATGAAACCCCGTCTTTAAGAACGATATATGTATTTTCATACAAGGTTATTACGCCTGTTGTTTCGTTATATGTGCCTTTTGAAGATTGGAAGCTCATAGAAACTTCGTTATCTTTATAGAAATTCCCGATAACGTTATGCAAAGTTGCGATATTATGATCGTTGCTGTAATGTCCTGTTTCTCCATATATTTCAAAATATTTCTGACCTTCTTTTGTTTCAGTGATAATTATGCCTACCGCATCAACTTTCTGCTCGTTTTCAGAATTTTTTAATTGTGAGCGGTTAAAGTTCGAAGTAATTACCCCTGCTGAGATAAATGCCCAAAGCATTACAAAAATTACGGCGAATATTGCAAGAATATAAGCCTTTTTCTTTTTGTCATATCCTTTGAATTTTTCGTAATACTTTAATGCGTATTTTTTGAATTTTTCCATAGGAACATTTTACCACATAAATTGAGTACAAAACAAAATTGTAAATCTTGTAAAAAACAATTCAATATTATATAATTTAATCGAAAAGGGATAAGGATATGTCGGATTTATCGGATATAAGTTCTTTAATTCAGAATTCGCTGTTATTAACAAATACAAAAAACGATACAAAGCAAAATCATCTTAAAACCGTTCAGGCAGAGCTTGATAATTTGCCGTCTGTATTAGATGAACAAACTTTAACAAAACTGAAAAACGGCGAATATGAAATTTCTTTGAAAGAATATACAAATATGAGTACGTATAATACTATGATGACGGCTTTATACGGGAATAAATCCGCAAACGCTTTTCAGGATACATTGGGTATTATAACTAAAACTCCCGATGATGAACTGGCTACTGCAAAATCTTTTGTAAATAAAATGAAAGAAAGCGGTATGTCTAATAAAACGGCTATTAAAACGTATTCTGCATTAAAGAAATATTCTTTGATGTCATCTTTTGGTAATTACAATTTTGTAAATGCAAAAGCGTAAAAATAGCAAATTCTATTTTTACGAGTTTTAGTGTATAATGTAGAAGTTAAAAACAGAAAATACAGAAAATGAGGTTTCTTAGAAAATGAAAAAGATTGTTATTTGTACATTCCTAATTGCAGCAGGTACGGCTGTTTTGTTAAATATGGACAACAAAATTGAAGTACAAAATCCGGAATTTACATTAAAAAATTCTTATGCAATTACTCTTGGTTATGACAAATCAATGAGTGAAAAAACAGTTAAAGCAGCGGTAATAGACAGTTATTTCAGAAATGTTGCCAAAAACGGGAAAATTATAAGATGGAATAAAGAAACATTTCCGCTAAAAGTTTATATACAAGATTCTGCGGACGTTCCTGAATATTACAGAGAAGTTGTTATGAGTGCATATCAAGCTTGGCAGAGAGCGAGTGAAGGCCTTGTAAGCTTTGAATTTGTTGAAAGCCCGCAAGATGCTGATATGACTTGTTATTTTAAAAATACCGATAACAAAAAATCTATTGGTGTACACGCATTTACAATCAACGGTAATAAAATTACAGCATCAACAATTGTATTTAACAAGCTTGATAATAAAGGTCACAGCTTGGAATCAAAACAGTTGTTCTCATCAGCTCTTCAAGAAATCGGTCATTCTTTGGGCTTAACAGGTGCAAGCCCCAGTATTTATGACGTTATGTATCCGATTGGAACGAAGTTTAATACAGAAATCACTACTCGTGATTTAAAAACATTAGCATTGGTTTATTCGGTAAAACCTGATGTGACAAACGTACCTTTAACAGCTTCAGAATCTAACAATTTGTTTACTGTTTCAGAAGTTCTTAATACTTTAAATGTACCGGTTACAAACGATACAAAGAATCTTGATGAAGTTGTTGCAACAGATGTTTCAACTCATTTGGCGTTAGCAGAACAATACAGACGCAGAGCAGAGTATTCAAAAGCGGCAAAAGAATATCAAGCCGTTGCTCAATCAAAATCAGACAGAAGAAGCAAGTCAGAAGTTTATTATGAAATAGCTGTTATGTATTTGGATGCAGAAGAATTCGATAATGCTAAGAGTTGTGCTGAAATAGCAATAGCAACGGATGAAAACGATTTAACAGATACATTGCCGGCACTGATTGATTACTATATGAAACGTTCTGTTTCAGCTACCGATCAGTTGGAAACAATATTGAAACACAATCCTTATAACAAATATGCTTATAAACTTCTTTGTCAGATATACAGAGATAAGCACCAAGAAAACCTTCTTAATGCAACAATCCGTAAATACAAAAAAACAGCAGGCGAAGAAGAACAAATATAAGGAATTTTTCTATAAAAAAGCAGCAGGTTTTGATGACCTGCTGTTTTTTTTAGTTTATAATTTTGTTTATGAAGTTCAGAGCCAAAAAGTTTTTGTTAAGTTCATCAGTTTTGCTTTTAGCTATAATTACAGGGGTTGGTCTTGTATATAAATTTGCTCTGCCTTCAATTGTAAATAGTCCAAATACTGCTAAATTAATAGAGAATCAAACAAAAAAAGCTTTTAATGCGGATGTTGATATAGAAGGCGTAAAACTTAAAACAGGTTTAGATATTGCTTTTACTGTTGACAAAATTACAGTTGACAAAAACGGACAAAATTATCTGACACTTTCCGATATTGATACAAAATTCTCTTTGCGAAAGTTAAATAAAAGAACTATTATAGTCAATAAGCTTTTGGCAAAAGATATATATGTTGATGTCTATAATTTGCAAAAAATTATACCTAAACAAACAAAGAAAAAAGAGAAGAAAAAATCATTAATAGGGTTTGATTTTTATAATACTTTACTTGGTGTTAAAAATGTAACTCTTGTTTATCATTCGCCTGATGTTCAAGCTGATTTATCTGCAAAGCACGCGATTTTTGACAGGAGGGGAGAGAGAAAATATCTTCATTTGGATTTCGATTTGGATGTAAAAAAAGACGGGTATAATATTGATATTTCCGCAAATGACCAAAACCGTATTTTTATGGAAAATCACGTTGCTTACGTAAAAGATTTTTCATTGAAGATTGAACAATCTAACATTATTTTCAATGCGTTTATGACCAATAAGGGTAAATATGAACTCAAAGCTTCAGCAAAGAATTTTAAGGCAAAAGACGTTGCAGATGTTGTAAATTCAAACCTTATTGTAGCTAACGGAAGCCAAATGCTAGAATCGATTAAAGATATAAACGGAAATGTTGATTTTAACGTTAAACTGGTTCAATCAAAATTCAGCGGAGATATTAATGTCAAAGAAGTCGATTTTAAGGTAAAACCGCTCCTTGATATGCCTGTAAAAATTACAAAAGGATTGGTTAAAATCGGGGAAAAAGATATTGAATTCTCTGATTTTGATGGATATTACAATAATAAAAAAACAAATACGCTTTCGCTAAAAGGGTATACAAAGGATTATAAGCACAAATGCGAAACAAAACTTGATTCTAATATTTTTGTAACAAACGATTTCTTCAAAAATTATCTGTCAAAAATGCTTGGTGCTCCGGTTCAACTTGTCGGAGACTCTATGTCCAAGCTTATTATAAAAACAGCAAACGGAAGCAATGTTGATATTTTGTGGTTCTTTTTACTCAAAGAAAATCACGGCTTTCAATTCGGCGAACAATCAATGGTTTTAAAGGATTATAAAACCTTTTTCAAAGTTGATTTGAGTATAATAAAAAATATTCTTAAGATTAATACAATAAATTATCATATAACAAAAGAGCTTAAACACGGTATGACACCGCTTGTACAAGTGGATGGAAATATTGATATGGCAGATAATATGAAAGTTCTGGACTTGAATATTAATATGCCCCGTCCGCTCCCGAGTGAATTTTTAAACTTTCTTTCATGCCGGAAAATATTCAAGCGCGGAAAAGTTTCAGGTGATTTGCATATAAATAATAACGGAGCATATCCTACTTTGACGGGTGCATTTGACCTTGACAAGGTATTTGTCCCTGCTCAAAGATTGTATATACGCTCTGCAAAAATCAAAGCAGGAGGTAACAGGATAAGTCTAAAATCAGAAGGAAGATATTTAAGAGAGCAGTTCAAATTTGACGGGGATGTTTTGAATGAACTCAGATTACCTATTGTGGTCAAAGATGTTAATTTAACTCTTGATAACATAGATGTTGAAAAATTCCTAACTCAGAATACAAGTTCTTCAGGTGAAGAAAATGCTCAGAATGCTCTTGTTATGACAGGTGCAGAAAACGAAGAAGAATCTGAAACTATACCACCTTTCCAAAAGGGACTTCTTGTTATAGAAAAATGTTCGCTTAATCTCTTAAAAGGTGTGTATAAAGAAATAAACTTCGGTAATATACACGCAGATATGACACTGAATAAAGACGGAATTTTAAACTTGAAATCCAATAGATTTGATATAGCAGACGGAATCTCTTCGTTAAGGGTTCATGCGGATTTGTATAACAGAAAATATAATTTTAAACTCGGCGTAAAAGAAGTTGATTCAAATATAATGGCGACTTCAATTCTGGGACTTCCGCGCCAGATAAGCGGAAAGGCTAAGGGTTTTCTTGATTTGAATACTGATGAGACACTTAAACTAAACGGTGATATAAAATTCAATGTAAAAGACGGCACGATAGGTCAGGTCGGATATGTTGAATATATTCTTAAAGTTGCATCGCTTTTCAGAAACCCTCTTGCTATGATTAGCCCATCTACACTCGCGGACTTAGTAAGCGTTCCTGATGGCAAATTTGATGATATAACAGGGGAGATGAAGCTTGAGGATAATATAATTAAGCGAATGAAAATAACTTCGGTTTCTCCTCAATTAACTACACTAATATTTGGAAGGTATGACTTATCAACAAATGATGCGTCGCTTAGAATTTATACAAAAATTACAGATAAAGGAAAAGGTTTTGCCGGAGCATTGCGAAATATCTCACTCAATTCTATTGCATCTAAACTTCCAATAAGCGCAAGGAACGAAGGCAACTATTATGCAAATGAACTTTCTATGATACCTACACTTGACGAAGGGGAAGAAAGAGCGCAAGTATTTTTAACCAAAGTCGATGGGGATTTAATTAACTATAACTTCTTATCTTCATTAAAGAGAATAAAATAGGTTTTTGTAATAAAAACAGTTTTGGAAAATATAATAATGAATTTTATCATATTCGTGTTATAATGACTAGAGAGACTGTTTTTTTTTTTTTTTTTTTTTTTTTTTTTAAAATATAGTATTAGTTAGTTTAATTATTTTAAAACATAAGTAACAATAATAGAATGGATTATATTTCATTGTTATCACATGGTATAAAACGCTTAAGGTTAGATAATAATTTAACTCAAGAGGATTTTGCAGAGAAAATCGGCTTATCTGTGCAAGGATTCAGGATGATTGAAATTGGCAAAAGCCAGCCGCAACCAAGTACAATGAATACTATATGTGATGTTTTTAATATTTCTCCGATTGATTTATTTTTACCTGATACAACTAATGATAGGAAAGTTTTGGAGAATATAATAATTAAAAAAATTAAAAATTACGATGTAGAAAAATTAGCTAAGATAAATAATATAATTGATGTTATATAAGTAAGTAGCGTGCACTTCAGTGCACGATTAATATTAAAATTATTTTCATTAATTAAAATGCAAACTGCTTAATTGTTTCCGCCGATGATATAGAACACATATAAAAAGTCTTTTAGTTCTTTTTTTTAGAAAAGTTCTTCAAAATTTTATATACATAATATTGGTCTGCCGAAACTTACGTGTTTGATTTTAAAGTTACCTTCTTCTATAAGCTTATCTATTAGCGCGGTGATTGCTTTTTGCCTTCTGCCTTTTAGAGCTCCGAAGAATTCAGAACCGCAAGCTTTTGAGTGAAACTCGTTCTCTTCGAAGCTTTTGCTTCCCGCAAGAATTTTTGTTATTCCGCTTTTCCCGTACAAACCGCTGAACTCAGAAACACATTTTTTTATTATCTCTTTTGCTTCTTCGTCACTTATTTTGGGTTTTTCATCATCTTCGATAAGATTTAGTTCTAATTGTGCAATGGGTTGAACATCTTTGACTTCTTCAAGTTTAGAGTAAAACTCAGCAACTTTTTCATCAACCATAACTTTGTCTTTGGAAAAATTACGCAGGTAGAGTCCGTCAAGTGTTTTAACACGGCTCATTGCGACGTAAGCCTGCCCGCGTTCAAATATTCTTGAACAGTCAACGACAAGTTTATCCAATGTCATACCTTGAGATTTATGTATAGTTATCCCGTAAGCCAATTTCAGCGGGAATTGAGTTCTTTCGGCAGTTAATTTGTCGTGGTAATAATATTCAAATTTATGTTTAGGAATATCGGCGACTTCGCCATTATCAAATTTTATTGTGATTGTGCTTTCATTAAATCGGATTATCTCTCCGCAAGAGCCGTTAATAAGCCCTTTGTTAAAATCCAGATTGATAAGCAGCATAACTTTTGCACCGAGTTTAAGAACAATTTCTTTATCTGCTCTGCAATTCCGCCCGAAGATATCCAGTACATATTTTTCATTTTCAGTAAATCCGTCATATATTGGTTTTGTTCCTCTGTATACTCCGTCAATAGAGGAGAAAATTTTTACGGGTTCGTCAATCATGTTGAATTTAGCCATATTGTATCTGTCAGCTTCAAAGTTTGTTGAAAAAATATGGAGCATATTTGTTTCAAACGTATCGAGATTAGTTTCTCGGGTTTGGAGAAGTTCTATGTCTTCTTGTGTCAATTGGTTTGTTCGCATATCGGACAGAGCTTTAATAAAATCTTTTTCACTCTGCCTATAATTTTGTTTTAGTATAACATTTTTTAACTTAAATTCTTCCCATAGAGGCGAATCAAAACAGAATTTTCGCTCAGGTTCTGAGAAAGCTTCATCGCTAAACAAAGAATATTCGTTACCATTTACCCCTATATTTGCTCCTTCAACAGGAGGGAGTTGGTAAAAGTCACCTATAAACAAAACTTGTATTCCGCCAAAAGGCTCAACAGACTCTCGTACTATTTTAAATACTTCATCGACGTATTCAAAAGTTTCTATGTTGAGCATTGAGATTTCATCTATTGCAAGAATTTTACAGTTTCTAATCTGTTTGAGTACTGAGGGGCGGGTTTTAATTTTTTCTATCGTTTTGTATATCGGATTTTTGCAGAGTCCTACACCGGCCCACGAATGCAGAGTTTGTCCTTTTACGTTAACGGCAGCAATCCCAGTGGTGCTCGTTATGGTTAATTTTTTCTTAAAAGTTTCTTTAAGCTTATTTAGGATATAACTCTTTCCTGTACCTGCGAATCCTGTTAGGAATACGTTTTCGCCGTTTAGAAGCAGTGAAAGAACCTTGTTGAATTCCGCGTTTTCTTCTTTCAATTCTTGGGTAATTTCAGCTTTTTTTGATTCGGGTTTGGATATAATTTCAAATTCATCAGCGTACTCAATTTCTTTTGAAAAATCTATTTGGTCAAAGTTAATAATTTTGTATTCGCAAACTTCGCCTTGAGAATTTATTCTAGTGAAAGTAATTGGTTTTTCATTAGGCAGAAGCTCATTTTGAAGCTTGTTTTCGGAAATCCATTTTGAGGATTTGAATCCGCGCAGAATTTTATAGCACTCTAAAATCCCTTGAGTTATGGCTTGAAACTTTCTTTCATCTTTGTTTGTGTGAAGTTCAGGAATTTTATTTAACAGTTCTTTAGCATTTTCTGAGAGCTCCTGATAATTTATATTTACAGAAGTCAGGTAGTTTAATGTTTCTGTCGGATTTTCGAACGATAACATTATCTATTCCTCATCGTCTTTTTCCATTGCACGTTTCAAAATGTTATCATCGAGTTTTTGTTTTTTAGATGAAAATTTCTTGTGAGAAGCTTCCATAAGCTTTTCACTCGGGCGTTTTGAAGATTTTTTCTTTTTAGTTTTCGGTAAATCTTGCGACGGAATACCGTTGTTTAACTCTTTATACCACATGGACCAGAGGATAGAACGCAGTGGTAATGTGTATTGGATAAGTATTTGAGTAATTGTGACTTCAATCGTAAAGACTGCAATTTGTAAGTGTGTAATTGGACTTATACCGTATTTTGATAAATCTATTTCAGGGCATAGTTTTACTAACGGCATTATGCTGTTAGCAAGTGCTGTACTCACTCCAATTGCATCAAGCCCGCTTGTAATGATTTGGGGTATTAAGATATAAGTGAGTGTTCCGATTAACGCAAACAGCATTAGAGTAGGTGCAAATTTGCCTTTTATAAGAATCAAACTCTTTTTTACACAGCCTATTGGTGAAAGTTCAGGCTCAAATGTAAACACTTGGAAGGTTAAGACAAAGTAAACGGCAAAGATAGCGCAAATAATCCACATAAGCGGGCAGATAGCGATTAGTGAGAAGATGCTGAATAATAACCACAAGCCGATAAAAGGAAGAGCTCTTCTTTTTATTAACTCTGTATGAGCTTCGAAATCGTACACTCTGCCTGAGCGCAGAAGATTATCGAGCATTGAGTTAACTGCACCGTAGGCAACTAAATATTCCCAGAAAGCTTTACAAAAAATTGCAAGCCCGGGAAGTGATATTATTACTGATATTATGATTAATGTGCTTAAACTGTTCAAATCAGGGTATTTATCAATCAATTTTGGCATATTGATTGTGTATAAATACGTTGTAAAAAATACGATAACTAATCCTGCGATTTGTCCCAAAACGGGGAATGTCATATATTTAAAGAATTTATCAAAGTTTGAAAAATACAAACCGACAGATTCAGTAAGGATATTTAAAGTAGTTTTTTGTTTTTTAGCCATAATTCCTCCTGAAACACAATTATAACACAAGGAAGGTGAGCGGTAACAAATAATAACTCTTTACTCAATGAGTTTGCGGAAAAATTAAAGATATAGAGATTCTTCGGCTATTGCCTCAGAATGACGACGAAGGCAAAAACCAATAATAACGTCATTCTGAGCTCAATAACAATATAGGGGCGAAGAATCTCTTTAACTAAAT
Organism: uncultured bacterium; assembly: GCA_902779645.1. GTDB lineage: Bacteria > Cyanobacteriota > Vampirovibrionia > Gastranaerophilales > Gastranaerophilaceae > CAG-196. Next base: position 144,140 of record CACZCH010000003.1, read on the forward strand.
CACAGACTTTTTCCGCAAACTCCAATTGTAAAGTTTTGTAAATCATGGGGTTTAATAATCTATGCATATAGTTTATACTATTAGTATATAAGTATATATTAATATTAACGGATTAGTATATTTAACCCAAGAGACAAAGATTATGAGTATCGAATCAGTTGGAGCATATTCCAAAGACACTATTTACGGACAATTAACGATGCCGTTTACGAACAAACCGGTTCATATAAACGCGCATACACCGTTAGATGAAGAAAACGGAAATACAGTATTAACAAAGAAGAGTTTTTATAACAATCAATCTGAAGGTCAAGTTTCTATAAAAGAAATAAGAGATATGAAGTCTTTAGAACTTGATGACAGCTTGAAGGTTGATATTGGTATAAAACAGCTTCAAGACTTTCCTCCGAAACCTAATGTAGAGGTATTCCAGCAAACTGCGTATACAAAAGGAACAGGAGTTGTATTTAGTGCTTTAAAGAACGGCTATACAGGGAGTGAGGCAATAACAATCGGTAACGCATATAATGCGTACAGGAATGCTGCAAGTTTAGGCAACAATCCAGTTCAAACGTTGTTAAATACGAACTTTGCCGTATCTTAAACAATAAAAATGCATACAATCAAAACTACCCCAAAAACCCTTCATATAGATGGGTTCACATAACTGTCGCAATGTGGTATAATATTATTATGGCCTAATATGTACGATGCACATAATAGATATATCAAAAAGAAGAGCAAAATGCAAAAATATAGGGTCGGCAGTTAGCGGTTAGAGAAAACCGCAAAGAAGATAGCGCTATGAAAAGATATATACCAAAATTTGAATCCGGTTTTAGTTTAGCAGAATTGCTAATCAGTATGACTATTGCGATGGTAATAGCTGTTGCGTTGGTGCCGGTAGTTGGGATGAAAAAAGTCAGAGTTCCTATAAACAATATGAACCATGGTATTGCGGAATGTTATTACGATACTTCAGGGAAATTGCATTATTTTTATGCAATCTCTGATAGAGAAACCAGACCGATGGATACTGTTATAGAAGAAGGGGATACTTGTACATTTAAAGCTCCCAGAGCGCACTATTTTGAAGTAATAACGGTAGGTGCAGGTGGAGATGGTTCAACGCAAGAGCCTGCTTTGTATAAAAGTGTTTCAATCCAAGGCTTGTCGTATTATGGTTATATAAACATAGATGAAAATTTCCAAAATGATATAGCGAAAGCGGATGACAGAATTTTTGGTTTGGCAAATAAAATAAGGCTTGCTTTGGATAATTGGGCAGAGCAGTCTCCAAACGAAGTTGTCGCTCAGTACAGCTTAAGATCTCCTTTAGGTAATAGCGGTGCAAGTGTTTGTACGCCTTATGTTTTAGGAAATGGAGTTAATGACCAAAATAGTTGGGGCAATTGTCCGCAGTTATGTCCTGATAATGGTGTAGCAGCCGGTCGAATCGGAGCTTGTCCCGGACCGGGGAGACAAGCCGGTGGTGCGTTATGGTATGATTTAGCCAGTGCTCGTAATGAAATTAGAGGTACAGGAAATTGCTGGGTATATTTGCATGGTAAAGGTTCTGATTCTCAGGCTGGCAGACAATCTCCCTATGATAGTCCAATATCAATTCCTATAAATTCTACGAGCAAAATTAGTATAGTCCAAAACTATACCAAAGCGATGGTTTCTGTTGTTAACACAAATAAGCAGAATAATAATTCAATAACTTATAGTGTTGAATTAGGGCGTTCTGCAGACGGTGATGAACCTGTTTTAAAACAGGATCCAACTACTCAACTCGACAGATATGTATTGTATAACTCTCTGAATATGGATCCTCGTTGTATACCAAACAATCTACCGGAAGCTTGTAATTTACTTCCGGTAGATAAAAGATATAAAAATGAAGCTCCGGCAGGAGGAAAAGAAGATGATGTTAACTTCGGATGTTCTGATAATATAACTTATGAAACAATGGGTAAAGTTGAATATAAGGAAAATGCATACAAATGGAATTATGTAAAAGGAAAGTATTATACAAAACGATATGATGCAGGAACTCGTGGAGATATAAACTCCATGGTATATGAAAATATGACAGGGAATTTTACGATGCATCCTGCACGTTCTAATGCAGATGTTGAAGGTGAACCGGATGCCAATAAGTCATATATATTATTTGGAACAGACAAAAAGGCACTTCTGTCGAAATCCGGTGCAAATGCAAAATACCGGACTCATGGGTTGACTATAAACAAATCAGATCTTCCGATTATAAAGGAAGTGTATGATAAAGTTAATCCGCAGAACGGAGATGATGAAAAATATGCTGCTATGCTGGCAAAAATTAACGGAGCAGGTTTTAAAGGCGGTTTGTTTGATTGTAAGGATGATTTATGTCCGGGTTTTGCCGGTTGGAGTCCATACATATATTTGCCTGCACTTAGTAGTGATTACAATTTGACTTTAACAAATATTCAGACCGGAAGCAGTTATACAGAGTATGGTGAAGGATATACTCCGTCGAATGTGCAGCCTACTTGTAAAGACGGAAGTCAGCCGGAAAGTCCGACATTTTATGAGGATAATATGGTAGATATCAAGATTTGTCGTGGTGTCAAATCAAAAGCTAATCCCGGAGCGGTAATAATAATATGGTAACATTATCAAATCTAAAACTGAATAATAAAAAATTTGGCTTTTCACTTGTAGAAGTTCTTATTTCTATGTTGATATTGTCAGTTGTTTTTATGGCAATGACAAATGTTGCTGCTCATAAAGCAAAAAAGAAATTGGATAAGAGTCCTCATGGTTTTTATGAGTGCTATAAAATCGGTGGTACTTTGTATGAAGATATTACGCGAAACAACGCTGCAAAGGAGGATAATGAGAATGTTGACAGTTGTATTTTCAACCCTCCCAAGGGAGCATATATTGTAAATGTGTATTATATAGACAGTGATAAGTATATGAATACTCAGGAGTCAATGTTTACCGAGCAGTTAGAATTAACAACGCCGGAAAATATATTGAATGAGTATGATGATGTTCTTATATCAAAAAATCTAGACGATGAAGACAGAATTAAGGTTCAGGAAGATTTTAAATCGTATTTAGAAATTTCACATCCTCAGTCAAAAGTTTTGTCAACATGGAACACAACGGGCAGTATACCAGATAAAATACTGTTCATAGCTTGGTAATCAAGCAACTCCTCCCTAACGAGGGAGGTTGGGTGGGTCTCAACCCGCAAGGGAAGAACCCGCCGAGAGCCCAAAGAGGGTCAACACCCCTCTAGCTCCCCTAACAAGGGGAGGACGCTCCGGACTAAGCGCAATACATATCAAACAATTGGAGAACGCTTAAAACCCAAACAACAAACAACCAAACGAAAGGATAATGAAAGTATGAAAAAAGGCTTTTCTTCAAGAAAGCTAATCCAATACAGAACAAGGTGTCACATGGTGTATACAGATGTATACAAGTTAATACCGACAATGGAGACAGCAAATTAGTTGAAGAATTATATTCCGGTACAAGGCAGATTAAGTCCGGTCCGGTTAACAAGTGTACTTTCAGAGTTCCACAAGCAGCGCAATACAAAATAGATATGTACAGTGCGGGTTCAGGCGGAACTCTTTTTGCAAAGGTTAATTCACAAAGAGATGACAGTCGTGTTCATACATATACAATGGCAGGAAGAA